>DASZMA010000038.1:0-46304 GCA_035552095.1 Acidimicrobiales bacterium
TAGCGGCCGTAGATCATCAGGTTGTCCATGACGGTCAGGTCGAGGTCCAGGGAGTCCTCCTGGGGCACCACGCCCATGCGGGCCCGGATGCGGGAACCGTCGGTGGTCGGATCCTGGCCGAGAACCCGCAGGGTGCCCGCGCTCACCGGGCTGATGCAGGCGATCATGCGCATGGTCGAGGTCTTGCCGGCCCCGTTGGGGCCGAGGAAGCCGAAGGACTCGCCGGCCGCAATGGTGAAATCCACCCCGTCGACCGCCACGAACTCGCCGAAGCGCTTGGTCAGGCCGTGCGCTTCGACCATCGGGGTGGCGTCGGTCCCCGCGCCCGCCGGGCGGCGCGACTCGACCTCCCCCTCGGGCTGGGAGGTGCGGTCCCGGTCTGGACCCGGGACGTCAGTCGTCGGCGAGGAGTATGACGCCATTGTCAGGTCACGATACCGTCTGGCCGGGGGCCGGGTTCCCGGCCCGATACCGGGGAGGATCACGGCAATGACAGCGAACGCGGGCGGGCGGGCCTTTCCCGAGGGGTTCACCTGGGGCACGGCCACGGCGGCCCACCAGATTGAGGGGGGCAACACCAACAACGACTGGTGGGCCTTCGAGCACACCCCCGGTTCGGGGTGCACCGAGTCGTCGGGGGACGCCTGCGACTCCTGGCTGCGCTGGGAGGAGGACGCCGACCTGGTGGCCGGTCTGGGACTGGACAACTACCGCTTCAGCGTGGAGTGGAGCCGCATTGAGCCGGCGGAGGGCGAATTCTCCCTGGCCGCACTGGAGCACTACCGGCGCCAGTGCGCCGGGCTGCGGGCCCGGGGCGTCGACCCGGTCGTCACCTTCCACCACTTCACCACGCCGCGCTGGCTGGCCAGTCAGGGGGGCTGGGAGACCGGGTTGGCCGTGAAGCGGTTCAGCCGTTTCTGCACGGTGGTGGCCGAAGCGCTGGGCGGTGAGATGACGCGGGCCTGCACCATTAACGAGCCGAACATCGTGGCCACCATGGGGTGGCACGCCGGCATGTTCCCGCCCGGCAAGACCAACCAGCGCCTGTCCCGCGTGGTGGCCGACAACCTGGTCCAGGGCCACCGGGCCGCCGTCGAGGCCATACGGGCCGCCGCGCCGGGCGTGCCCGTCGGGCTGACCCTCTCCATGACCGACTACCAGCTCCTGCCGGGCGGCGAGAAGAGGCTGGAGAGCATCCGTCGCCACTCCGAGGACGTCTTCCTCGACGGCATCGGGGGCGACGACTTCCTCGGCGTCCAGGTCTACAGCCGCATGCGCATCGGCCCCAAGGGGTGGGCCGGCGGCGAGCCAGGGGTGCCGGTGCTCGATATGGGCTACGAGTTCTACCCGGCCTCCCTGGCCAACTGCCTCCGGCGCGCCTGGGCCTACAGCGGCGGGGCGCTGCCCTTGCTGGTGACCGAGAACGGGATCGGCACGACCGACGACGGCCAGCGCATCGACTACGTGCGCCAAGCCCTCGGTGGGGTGCTCGACGTCATTGCCGAGGGGATTGACGTGCGGGGCTATACCTACTGGTCCCTGCTGGACAACTTCGAATGGGCGCTGGGCTACCGGCCCCGCTTCGGCCTGGTCAACATCGACCGGTCCACGTTCGCCCGGACCCCGAAGCCGAGCGCGGCCTGGCTCTCAGGGGTGGCGGCGGCCAACGCCCTGCTGGAGTAGGCCGAGGGCCGGCCGCCCGGTCAGACGGCGGCCAGCTCCGTGTTGGCCACGACGGCGTCAATGATCGGGACCCACAGCTCGTCGGGCAGGTCGTGGGCCATGCCGGGATAGGTGATGAGCTGGGCGCCCGGGACGGCCGCCGCGGTGGCATCGCCGCCGCTCCGGGTGACCAGCGGGTCGGCCTCACCGTGGATGACCAGGAAGGGCATGGCCACCGAGTGCAGCCCCTCGGTGCGATCGGGCGAGGCCAGGATCGCCCCCAGCTGACGGGCCGTCCCCTCCGGGTAGTAGGAGCGGTCATAGGCCGCGCCGGCCCGCTGACGCAGCAGTTCGGGATCGGCCGGGTAGCCGGGGGAGCCGATGACCAAGGCCCCCTCCAGGCTCGCCGCGATGGCCTCGTCCCTGGTGGTGGCGACCGGGCGCAGCAACGCCGTCATGGCCTCACCGGTCGGCTGGCCCACATTGCGGTCCCCGGTGGTCGACATGATGGAGCAGGCGGTGAGGAACCGTTCCGGGTGGTGAATGACCATGGCCTGGGTGATCATGCCGCCCATGGAGGCCCCCACCACATGGGCCCGCTCAATCGCCAGCGCATCCAACAGGCCCACCCCGTCGTCGGCCATGTCCTCAATCCGGTAGGGGGCCGAACTGGTCTCGCCGGCGAAGAGCTCGGTGATCTCGGGCAGGCCCGCCAACTTGGTCGACAGGCCGCAGTCGCGATTGTCGTAGCGGATGACGAAGAAGCCGCGGGCCACCAGCTGGTCGACGAACTCGTCGGGCCAGGCGATCAGCTGGGCGCCGAGTCCCATCACCAGGAGGAGGGCAGGATCGCCGGGATCCCCCTGGGTCACGTACTCAATGTCGATCCCGTTCACCTGCGCGCTGGGCACGGTGCGCTCCCTTCGGTTGTTGACGATTCCGGTGCGATGTCCTATCAGGCCAGGGCCCGGCGCGCTCGGGTGCGGCGGAACCGCGGACCCGGCTTGGCGCCGACCAGGACCACCTGGATGGAGGCGATGCAGAGAATGAAGAGGGGAAAGGCCACGACATCGGTCGTCCAGCGGTCCACAGTGAGCAGCAGGATGCCCGAGTTGATCACGGCGCCGATATAGGAGGTCACCGTCTCGCTCTCGGGATTGGTCCAGCTCTTCAGCATGGTGGGGATCCCGGCCAGGAAGTCGGCGGCGATGGCCGCCGCAATGCCCACCACCCCGTTCTGGGTCACCAACCAGATCACGGTGCCGGCGATCGACATGGCGCCGCAGACGTAGTCGATCCGCCTGACCTTCCAGATCGCTCCCGGATCGTGGAAGGAGGCCACCAGGACCAGGAGCGGCATAAAGCCGATCATGAAGGTGGTCAGGGTGCGCAGTCCCACGCCGGCGTGGAACTCGACGGCGGCGGCCAGCAGCGGGGCCACCGCCCACAACAACCACGTCACCCGGTTGGGCTGGGTGGTGCCCCGCAGGGTGTCGCGCAGGTAGATACCGGTCCCCACGGCCCCGATGGCCGCCCCGAGATAGACGAAGTGGACGTTGATCATCGGGCGACAGTCTGCTGCCTCGGCCGCCCCGTCGGCGCCGGGCGTCGCCATCCGGCGACATATTTTCAATCCACCTGACCGCTAGCTTCGTTGAACCAGGGGGCGCCCGGTTGGGCGCCGGTGCGTCGACGCGGAGAGAAAGCGGAGGAACCCCAATGGCTGAGCTGCTGGTCGTCGCCCTGCTCGGCGGACTGATCACCGGCCTGTCACCGTGCATTGTCCCGGTCCTGCCCGTCGTGGTGGCCGGAGGATCGACCGGCAACAGCAAGTGGCGCCCCTTCCTGATCATCGCCGGCCTGGTGGTGAGCTTCAGCATCACCGAACTGGTGGGCAGCACCGTGCTCAGCGCATTGGGGTTGCCCCAGAACCTCCTGTTCTGGCTGGGCATCTCGCTGTTGCTCCTCCTGGCCCTGGGGCTGCTGGTCCCGATGGTCGGGGAATGGCTGGAGAAGCCCTTCAACCGGCTCGGCGGGTCGCGCTACGCCAAGCGGGGAGGCGGGTTCGTGCTCGGCCTGAGCCTGGGCCTGGTCTTCGTGCCGTGCGCCGGCCCGGTGCTGGGCGCCATTTCGGCGGCCGCCGCCAATCACAGGGTGGACGCCTCATCGCTCTTCGTCACCCTGTTCTACGCCGTCGGGGCTGCCCTGCCCCTGCTCATCTTCGCCATCGTGGCCCAGCGGGCGACCATCGGATGGCAGAAGCTGCGCACGCACCTGCCGGCGGTCCGGCGCGTCGCTGGCGCCGTGCTGGCGGTCACCACCCTGGCCATTGCCTTCGGCTGGCTCGACTCCCTGCAGACGGCCGTGCCGGGCTATACCTCGGCCCTGGAGAACCGCATTGAAGGCACCGGGTCGGTGGCCAAGCAGCTGCAGTCCCTCAGCGGCGAGAAGGCCAACAGCTTTGCCAAGAAGCAGGCCTCCACCCCGATGAACCAGGCGGCCAACGTGACGCTGCCCGACCTCGGCAAGGCGCCCAACTTCACCGGGATCGTGTCCTGGTTGAACACGCCCGGCAACAAGCCTCTCTCCTTGGCCCAGCTCAAGGGCAAGGTGGTGCTGGTCGACTTCTGGACGTACTCGTGCATCAACTGCCAGCGGGCGCTGCCGCACGTCGAGGGGTGGTACAACGACTACAAGAACGACGGCCTGGTCGTGGTGGGAGTCAGCACACCCGAGTTCGCCTTCGAGCACGTGGTCTCCAATGTGCAGAGCGCGGCCGCCAAATTGGGGGTCGACTACCCGGTGGCCATCGACAACAACTACGGAACCTGGGACGCCTACAGCAACCAGTACTGGCCGGCCGACTACCTGATCGACCCCTCCGGTCAGGTGCGCGCCTACGACTTCGGCGAGGGGGGCTACGCCAAGATGGAGAGCGACATCAGGTCGCTGCTGGCCGCCAACGGCGCGCCGCAGCTGCCGGCCCGGACCGATGTGGCGGACAAGACGCCGACCACCCAGACCACGCCCGAGAGCTACCTGGGCTACAACCAACTGCAGTACGACATCGGCACCACGGTGGTGCACGACCAGCCCATCGTGTACCACGCGCCCTCGACCATCCCGCCGAACATGCTGGCCTTCAACGGCACCTGGAACGTGCACCAGGAGGAGGCCACCGCCGGCACCAACGCCACCTTGTTCCTGAGCTTCACGGCGAACGACGTCTACCTGGTCATCGGAGGCCAGGGCACGGTGGATGTCTCGTTCAACGGCGGGCATCTCGCCACCGTCGACGTGAGCGGGATCCCCAAGCTCTACACGCTGTTCTCGGGCCACGAGCTGCAGACCGGTCAGCTGGCCCTGAGCTTCTCCCCCGGGGTGCAGGCCTACGACTTCACCTTCGGCTAGCGGTCGGCCACGGCCGGCCGGTTGGTTGGAGGCGGGGCCCCTCAGTTGATGTGGCGTTCCCGTCCGGCCCAGTAGGGCGCCCGCAGCTCGCGTTTGAGGATCTTGCCGGAGGGATTGCGGGGCAGGGCCTCGATGGCCTCCACCGAGGTGGGGCATTTGTAGGAGGCCAGATCACCCCGGCAGTGGGCGATGATGGCGGCCTGATCCAAGGTGGCGCCCGGCGCCAGCACGACGAGCGCTTTGACCGTCTCGCCCCACCGCTCATCGGGCACCCCGATGACGGCGGCATCGGCCACGCTGGCGTGCGAGAGGAGGACGTTCTCCACCTCGGCCGGGTAGATGTTCTCCCCGCCGCTGACGATCATGTCCTTCATGCGGTCGTGCAGGTAGAGGTAGCCGGCGGCATCGAAGTAGCCGGCGTCCCCGGTGCGCAGCCATCCTTCGGCGTCAATGGTGGCCGCCGTCTCCTCGGGCTTCCCCCAGTAGCCGGACATGTTGTAGGCCGAACGGGTCCAGATTTCGCCCACGTCACCCAAGGTGGCGTCGAGCCCACTGTCCGGATCGACGACGCGGATCTCCACCCCGTCGTGCGGTCGACCGGCCGAACGCAGTAACCCTCGCCGCGGGCCGTCCGGGTCGTGGTCCTCCGCCCGCAGGGCCGTGATGGCCCCGGTGGTCTCCGTCATGCCATAGACCTGCACGAAATCGCAGCCGAAGGTGGCCATGCACCGCACCAGCACATCCTCGGAGATCGGCGACGCCCCGTAGAAGATCCGGCGCAGGGTGGAGAGATCGGTGGTGGCCAGGGCGGGCGTGGCCAGCAGGAACATCAGCACCGCCGGCACCAGGAACATCTCGGAGATGCGCTCCCGTTCAACCAGCGTGAGCAACCGGGTCGGGTCGACGTCGCGCAGGATGACGCTCCGACCGCCGCGTGACATGGCACAGAGAGCCCAGCCCGACCCGCCGATGTGGAAGAGCGGCATGGCCACCAGGCTCACGGTGTCCTCGGCAATGTGGAACGTGGTCCCCGCCTCGGATACCGCGGTGGATATGTTGGCGTTGGTCAGCATCACCCCCTTGGGCAGTCCGGTGGTGCCCGAGGTGTACAGCTGCATGCTCACTTCTTCGGGACCGCCCACATGGCCCGGGTCGGTGGCGTCACAACTCTCGATCCAGCGGTCGAAGGAAACGGCACGCGGGTCGGGGCAGCTCCAGTCGCCCCCAAGTTGGTCGCTCAGCACCACGATGCGGCGCACGGCGGGCAGTGCACTGCCGGCCTCGGCCAGCGCCGGCAGATAGTCGGTGTGCACGAAGAGCAGCCGGGCCGCCGAGTCGTCGATGATGGCGCCCATCTCGACCGGGGCCAGGCGCCAGTTGACCGCCACGTTCACCGCTCCGAGCAGCGCCCCGCCGAAGAGCACGTCGAAGTAGGCCATCCCGTTGCGATCCAGTACGGCCAGCCGGTCCCCGATCGCCACCCCGTCGCGCTCGCAGGCCTGGGCCACCCGACAGGCGCACTGGTACTCCTCGGACCACGTCCGCCGCTCGTCCCCGGCCACCAGCATCTCGTCCCCCGGCCGCTGGCGGGCCAGCCGGCGGATCAGCCCGGCCACGGTGAATTGTTCTCGGCTGACCACAGCGGGGTCGGTGGCGGGCATGGTCCAATCTCCTTGGGGCCGGGGGACCGGAGCCCCTGGTAGGACTGGGACCATACGCACCCGGGGCCTCCTTAGGGATGGACCAGGGGTGGGGCCGTCCGCCACACCGAGTTTGGAGCCCACCGTCGTTCCTCACGCTTTGGCGAAATAGCGTGCCATTTGATGGCTTTCCATTGAGGCAAATGAGACGGTAATTCCCGGCCGATTGTGAATCTCATCACAAACTTTCAACAAAGAATCCCAGGTGACATGGGCATTTGACGGATTGACGCCGCATTGTGACAGGGTCCTGGTACAGTGTCGTCCGCAAAACCGAATCGGGCTTTCTCGTTCAAGGCGGAGCGAGAACCTCAGCTGCATCGAGAAAGTAGATCCGAATCGGTCCACCCCAGACCAGTCGAGGTCTCGGCACGCCTGCACTCAGGGACAGGCCGGATTACGACAAAGCGAGGACATTCCGAGGACACGCCCCGGGCCTTCACAAAAACCGGCCGCACACCCTGCGGCGATATGCCAGAACGGACGATGCCTTCCCGCTCTCCGTTCGGGGCGCGTATGCAATGGCCGGAGCCCGCCCCCACCGAGCAGAGCCTGGCGCCCCCGTGCGCCCGACGAAGGGAGGTGCCGTGCGGATCCGCATTGCACTATCGACGGCCATGGCCGTCTGTACCACTACCGCAGCACTCTTTACGCTATTGAACAGCTCGCCGGCCGCTTCGGCCCGGGCCACGACGGACCACCCGGTCCAGCCACACCACATCACCCCATTGGCCTCGTCTGCACTGGCCTCGTTCGCCGCACCGGTCACGGTGCACACGGCGACCGGGCCCGCAGTGGAAGTAGGTGGCAGCCCCATCGCCCCGGCCGGCGCCGCACCGGCGCCACCGGCACCACCGCCGCCGCCGCCCGTCGTGCAGACGGACGCCAACAGCCCGTACACCGCAGACTGGATGTGTATCCGGATCCATGAATCGGGCAACCGCTACAACGACCCGTCCGAGCCTTCGGGCGCTTACGGGATCCTGATCAGCACCTGGCGCAGCTTCGGCTACTCGGGCTGGCCGTATCAGGCCTCACCCGTGGTGCAGGACCACCTGGCGCTGGAGCTCTACCAGGAGTACGGCTTCCGCCCCTGGAGCTCGCGCTTCGCCTGCGGTCTGTAATTCGGTTCCACCAGTTCAGTTCACGCCCCACCGAATATGGCCGTCACCTGAGCCATGTCGAAATAGTCCCGCCATGCGGTGATCTTCCCGTCGACGACGTGGAAGGCACCCATGACGGGCAGGGGCGCGGTCTTGCCATGCATGGTGAAGCGATCGGTTCGTTCGGTCAGTACCGTCGAACCGTCGCTCGCCAGGTGGTGGATCTCGAATTCCAACTCGTCGCAGATGCCGAGGAACATGTTGAGGACACCCATGGTGGCTTCGATCCCTTCCGCCGGATCCATCGGGATGTTGTGGTACACCACGTCGTCTGAGAAGAACGGTCGCAGCACGTCGGCATCGCGTTGACCGGCGGCGGCACAAAAGTCCCGCACCACTTGTTCAGCGCTTGGCATCTGGAGCCTCCGATCTTTCGGCCGGGCCATGCCCCGGACCTCATCGCCCACGCTATCGACTGGTCCGCCATGATGGTGGGGTGACCAGCGACTCGGAGCACACGGACTCAGAGCACACCGTGCGGCGGGTGGCCGTCCTGGCCCCCATGCGTCCCGAGCTCAAGGCCGTGGTCAAGGCCTTCGGGTTGACCAGGACGACCGGGGATGCGGTGTTCTCGCACCGCGGCACCGCCGGGGCGTGGTCGGTCGCCGCCGGGATCATCGGCATGGGCCCGGCCACCGCCGCCCGGGCCACCGAGCGCATGCTGGCGGCCGGACCATTCGACCATGTCATGGTGGTCGGCATCGCCGGTGGGTTGGATCCGGCGCTGCCGCTGGGAGCGCTCATGGTGCCCGGCCGGGTGCAGCTGCATCCCGACGGGCCGCGCTACGACACCCATCCCCTGGCCCCCCGCATCGGCCAGGGCGGGTTGATGACCACCGATGGCCTCTTCGACGACGACGACGTGTGGCGCCCCATTCTCGAGGCCGGCTTCGGCGCCGTCGACATGGAGGCGGCCGGGGTGGCCGAGGTGTGCGAGCGGGAGGGAGTGGGCTGGTCCGTCTACCGGGGCATCAGCGACCGGCCCGACGAGCACATCGTGGATCAAGCCGTGTTCGCGCTGAGCAAGTCCGACGGATGCGCCGATCTGGTGGCCGTCGGGAAGTACCTGGCCCGCGACCCGCGGCGGGCCAAGGCGCTGGCCCACCTCAACCGGTGCATGGAGACGGCGGCCCGGGTGGCGGCGGAAGCCGCCTACGAGGACCTGGTCCGGGCCTCATAGGCCCCGGCAGGCCGCCTTCGCTTCGTCAATCCGGCCACCCTCGTCGGTACACTCGGTCCAGGGCGACGAACCCACGCCCGGGAAGCCGTGACCGACGACATGCCGAGCCCGCTGGACCCGAAGCCAAGCCGCCGGCAGGTCACGCTCGGTGGCGTGGCGGCGCTGGCTGGCCTGGCTGCCCTGTCGCTCATGATGCTGCCGGTGCGCGACCACCTGAGCCTGGCCATCCCCGCGCTCGTCTTCGTGGTGCCGGTCCTGGTGGCGGTGGTGGTGGGCGGCTTCCTGCCGGGGGCGCTGGGGGCAGTGGTCGGGTTCATTCTCTACGACGTCCTCTTCCTGCCTCCCTACAACACCCTGACCGTGCGATCGCCGCAGAACTGGATCGCGCTGCTGGTCTACGTCGTGGTGGTGCTGGTGGTGACGCGCGTGGTGACCAACCTCCAGGCGGCTCGCTATGAGGCTCAACGCCGCGAGCGCGAGGCCGGACGGCTGTTCGAGTTCTCCCAGGCCCTCATCGGCGACCTGAGCCTGTTCGAGCTGGTCGACCACATCACCGACTCGGTGCAAACCGTCTTCGCGCCGCGCTGGACCGCGCTGCTGTTGCCCGGCGGCGAGGGGGCGACGGGGAACCCGGGGCCGGAGCTGCACATCGTGTCCCGGGCCGGCCAGCCGCTGACCCCGGACGATCTGCGCTCACTCACCGATAGCGGCGGGCAGACCCGCTCGCTCGGGCTGATGGAAGGCGGCGCGCCAGGACGGATCGCCGTGGCGCTGGTGTCGAGCAACCGGCCGGTGGGACTCCTGGTCCTCCAGGAAGTCCAGTTCGCCCGGCAGAGCCGGGCCATGCTGGGCACGTTCGCCAACCAGGCCGCCCTGGCGGTCGAGCGGGCGCAGCTCCAGGAGCAGGCGCTGCGCACCCGACTGCTGGAAGAGATCGACCGCTGGCGCGGGGCGATGATGGGCGCCGTCTCCCACGACCTGCGCACCCCGCTGGCGTCGGTGAAGGCGGCCGTGTCCAGCCTGCGCCAGGACGAGGGAGGCCTGGGGCCCGGGGACCGGGCCGAGCTGCTGGAGCTCATTGAGCTGCAATCCGATCGCCTGGCCCGGTTGGTCACCAACCTGCTCGACATGACCCGCATTGAGTCGGGTGCCCTGGATCTCCGGCCGGCGCCGATCGCCTTCGATGAACTGGTCGAAGGGGCCCTGGTCGCCGTGAGCGGGCTGGTGCCCCGGGCCCGGGTGTCGGTCGAGGCCCCGCCCGACCTGCCCCTCCTGAAACTCGACCCCGTCCTCATCGGACAGGTCCTGGCCAATCTGCTGGAGAACGCGGCCCGCCTCTCCCCCGAGACGAGCCCCATCTGTATCACGGCGCGCGGCGGGGAGGACGCCGGTGTCCCCAGCGTCGAGATCGCGGTGGCCGACGAAGGACCGGGCATCGCGGCCGACGAGCGCGAACAGGTGTTCAAGATGTTCAGCCATCACCGCGGCGGGGGGCGGGCCGGGTTGGGATTGGCCATCGCCAAGGCGTTTGTCGAAGCGCACGGCGGCACTATTTGGATCGACCCCGACGTGGCACGCGGGGCCCGGGTCGTCTTCACCGTGCCCATTGCGGTCAGTGTGGCCGCCGGTGCCTGAACCGTGGTCATGTCCATGACGAAGGTCCTGGTGGTCGACGACGATCCTTCGCTGGTCAAGGCGCTGCGCATCGGGCTGACGGCGCGGGGCGACGATGTGATCACTGCGTACCTCGGGTCCGACGCCATCGCCCAGGTGGCGCTGGCCAAGCCTGACCTGGTGATCCTGGACCTGGGTCTGCCCGACATCGACGGGCTCGAGGTGTGCCGGCGCATACGGGAGTTCTCCAATGTGCCCGTGGTCGTCCTGTCGGCCTACGGCGACGAACGGCGCAAAGTGGAGGCGCTCGACGGCGGGGCCGACGACTTCATCACCAAGCCGTTCGGCATGGCCGAGCTCGAAGCGCGCCTGCGGGTGGCCATCCGCCATGCCGCCCTGCGCCAGGAGGACGGCGGCGAACCATCGGCCACCGTGACGGTCGGCGCGCTCGAGATCGACCAGCTGCACCACATGGCCACCATGGACGGGGCCCAACTGGCCCTGACCCGGCGCGAGTTCGACCTGCTGGCCTACCTGGCCCGCCACGCTGGGAAGGTCTGTACGCACCACATGATCCTCAAGGACGTATGGGGACCGGGCTACGGCGCCGAGTCCAATTACGTGCGGGTCTACGCCCACCGCGTGCGCAAGAAGATGGGCGACGACGACGGCGCTCTGCTACGCACCATTCCCGGTATCGGCTACCAGTTGGTGCTGGACGCTCCCCAACCTGATTGAGCAGAGCGGGGGCGCGCTGCATATGGTGAGGGGATGCCACTGAACCTCAAGGGATGCCGCACCTTGGTCACCGGCGCCTCGTCGGGCATCGGCGCCGGTCTGGCCGAAGCCCTGGCGGCGGAGGGAGCCATCGTCGGCATCTGCGCCCGGCGGGGCGACCGCCTGGCCGAAGTGGTCGAGCGCTGCATGGTCCACTCACCCGACAGCCGCATGTGGGTGGTCGATCTGGCCGACGAGGACGCGGTGGACCAGCTGGCGGTCGACGTGATGGATGCGTTCGGCGGCGTCGACCTTCTGGTGAACAACGCCGGCATCCCCAAGCGCCGCCATGTCACCGCCCTCGACATTGAGGTCATCACCCAGGTGATGGCCATCAATTACCTCTCCCCCATGCGGCTGACCATGGCCCTGTTGCCCCAGATGCTGACCCGGGGGGCCGGCACCATCGTCAATGTCTCCTCCATCGCCGCCACCCTGAGTGCGCCCGGGGAGGCGGCCTACGACGCTTCCAAGGCGGCCCTGACCGCCTTCTCCGAGGCGATGGCGGTGGACCTGTGGGAGAACGGGGTCAAAGTGATGGTGGTCTACCCCGGCGTCATCGACACCGACCTGTTCAGCCTGCCCGACAACGACATCCCCGACCTCCCCATCGCGGCCGAGCCGGTGTCGGTCGCCGTCGACGCCATCCTGGACGGCCTGGCCAACGACGCGGCCCAGGTCTATGTACCCGAGTACTTCCGTGACATCGCCGCCTCCAAGGCGCAGGACGTCGGGCAGTTCCTGAAGGGCACGGCGGCCTACCTCCGCCAGCAGCGCGAGGCCAAGGCCACCTGACCACACCGATCCAGCGAAGGAATGAGGCAACCGTGAAAGTCGAGCCCGATGCGGCCGGGATGGACGAATCCCGCCTGCAACGCATTACCGAGCATTTCGAGACGCAGTACGTGGCGCCGGGCAAGATCGCCGGCTGCCAGATCACGGTGGTGCGGGCCGGCCACGTGGCCTACCACCAGTCGCTCGGGTTGATGGACCGCGAGCGGGCGATCCCGATGGGCGAGGACACCATCTTCCGCATCTACTCCATGACCAAACCCATCGCCTCGGTGGCGCTGATGCAGCTGTACGAGCGCGGCATGTTCCAGCTGACCGATCCCGTGCACCGCTACATCCCCGAGTGGCGCACCCTCAAGGTCGGCGTGGTGCAGCCCGACCAGTCGGTGGAGCTGGTCAAGCCCGACCGACCCATGAACGTGCGCGATGTCCTCATGCACATGACCGGGCTGCCCGGTGCGCTCCTGCCGGGCAACCCGATCGACGAGCAGTTCGGGCTGGCCCGCAGCGCGGCGGCCCAGGGCGGCGGTATGACCCTCGAAGGCATCACCTCGATCCTGGCCGAACACCCCTTGAAGTTCCATCCGGGCACCCAGTGGAACTACGGCCTCTCCACCGACATCGTGGGCCGGCTGGTCGAGATCTTCTCGGGCCAGCGCTTCGACGACTACCTGCGCCAGGAGATCTTCGAGCCCCTGGGCATGGTCGACACCGGCTTCTTCGTCCCGCCCGAGTCGGCCGGTCGCCTGTCCGCCTGCTACCAGTACCGCCCGGCCAACACGCCCACGCTGATGGACGCACCACAGGACAGCCGCTACCTTCGGCCCCGCTCGTACCTGTCCGGGGCGGGGGGACTGGTCTCGACCACGCACGACTACATGGCGTTCTGCTCCATGCTGATCAACGGCGGTCAGCTGGACGGCCGCCGGGTGCTCGGGCGCAAGACCATTGAGCTGATGACCCGCAACCACCTGCCGGGCGGGGCCACCCTGATGGACCTGGCCGTGGGGGGCTTCGGCGAGGCCGGCTTCGACGGGGTGGGCTTCGGCCTCGGCTTCGCCGTGGGCCTGGGGCCGGCGGCCACGGCCATGGCCGGCTCGGCCGGGGACTACTACTGGGGCGGCGCGGCCAGCACGGCGTTCTGGATCGACCCGGACGAGGATCTCTACGTCGTCTACATGACCCAGCTCTTCCCCTCCATGGCCTATCCCTTCCGGGCCCAGTTGCGGGCGCTGGTGTACCAGGCCCTTGACGACTGACGGCGACGGGCCGGGCCGCCCCGTCGGCCCGGTCAACGCCACGGTGGTGCCGCGCTTCGCCGGCTTCACCACCTTCGCCCGCCTGCCCACGGTGGACCAGGTGCCGGAATGGGACATCGCGCTGGTGGGCGTCCCCTTCGACGGGGGCACCAGCTACCGGCCGGGCGCCCGCTTCGGCCCCAGCGCCGTACGCCAGGGCTCTCGCCTGTTGCGGCCGTACCACCCCGAGCTGGACACGCTCCCCTTTGAGCGGGGCCAGGTCGTCGATGCCGGCGACATCAGCTGCTCGCCTTTCGATGTGGAGGCAGCGGTGACCCAGATCGAACTGGGCGCCGATGCCCTGCTGGCCGGCGGCGGGCGGATCGTCGCCATCGGCGGGGACCACACCATCGCCCTGCCGCTGCTGCGGGCCACGGCCCGGCGGCACGGCCCGCTGGCCCTGATCCACTTCGACGCCCACCTCGACACGTGGGACACCTACTTCGGCCAGCGCTTCACCCACGGCACCCCCTTCCGGCGGGCCTGGGAGGAGGGGCTGCTACGGCGCGAGCAGAGCGCCCACGTCGGGTTGCGCGGCCCGCTCTACGCCAGCAGCGACCTGACCGACGACGCCGAGATGGGCTTCCTTCAGATCAGCACCACCGACGTGGCCCAACGGGGGACCGATGCCCTGGTGGCCGAGCTGGTGGCCCGGGTGGGCGATGCGCCGGTCTACGTCTCGGTGGACATCGACGTGCTCGACCCGGCCCACGCCCCCGGCACCGGCACGCCCGAAGCGGGCGGGCTGACCAGCCGGGAGCTGCTGGCCCTGTTGCGGGGGTTGGATCCGGTGTCGATCGTGGGCGCGGACGTGGTGGAGGTCTCGCCGGCCTACGACCACGCCGAGATCACCGCCATCGCGGCGGCGCACGTGCTCTACGACCTGGTCACCCTGATGTCCCGGGATCTGGCGGTCTGACCCGCAGGGTTTTCCAGGCCGCGCTGTCGCACAGGTGGCCGAGGAACTCGACGATGGTGTGCGCAGCCAGGTAGGAGGTGGCACCGGTGCCGACATCGAGCTGGGGGTTCACCTCGACCAGGTCAAAGCCGACGATGCGGGCCCGTGCCGTCAAGGCGATCAGGGTGTCACGCAGCTGGTCGTAGAGCATCCCGTCGGGCTCGCCCGAGACGCAGCCCGGGACCAGCGAGAGATCGAGCACGTCCATGTCCAAGCTGATGTAGCAGTGGGCCCCCTTGGGGAGCAGGAGGGCGATCTCCTCGGGCCCGCGAGCCCGGAACTCGCGCATGGTCACCACCTGGTTCCCATCGGCCAGGGTGTCGCGCCACATCACCTCGGTGGAGCGCAGGCTCCGGATCCCCACCTGGAACAGCCCCTGGACGTGGGACATGTGGGCGATGTGCCGGAAGGCGTGGGCGTTGGTCATGGAGGCCCCGTGCACGAAGGGCATGTAGTCGAGGTGGGCGTCGAAGTGCATCACGTAGAGCGGCTCGGTGAAGGCGCGCACCACCGGAAAGGAGATGGCATGGTCACCCCCGAGCACAATGGGCGTGCCGCCCCGCGACAGGGCGCGGGCGGTGAGGGCGGTGATGTTGTCGAACGTGCCGGCCACGTTGGTGGGGATGATGTCGGCGTCCCCGAGATCGACTATCCGATGGTGGCGCATCTCGTGCTCCAGGTAGCGGCGGCCGTCGGAGGGATCGAAGTAACCCGGCTCCCCGGTCATGAAACGCAGCGAGTGCTCCCGGATGGAGCGGGGGCCGAAGCGGGACCCCGGCATGAAGGGCGACCCTTCGTCGGTGGGGGCGCCCAGCACCACCAGGTCAGCCTCGACCGGGTCGTCCGGCCCGAGCACCGGTGAACGGAGGAACGAGGGGATGCCGACAAACGGCATGTCCATCCGGCCCATGCTCCCCGACATTCGCCCTCCAGGTCGTCCTTGCTGACCGACCCTACGGAGATGGCGCCCCAATTACAACGGATGCCGGTTCCCTTAACAGTGCATTCACGGAGTGGAAACCAGCCACGAACGATGGCCTCCTAGGTTGGTGCCACCAGGACGAGAGGACGAAGTGACGGTCGAATCCGTTCCGACATGAAGCGAGACCTTCTAGTCGGCGTGGCCCAGTGGTTGGCCACGCCCGGCGAGACCGACCTCAACATGCTCGTGGCGCTGGATATGGTCAGCCAGGCCTCCGCCCTGGGGGTCGAGCTCCTGGTGCTGCCCGAACTCTGGGCCTGCGGTTACGACCCGGTCACCCTGCCCCGCGACGCCCGTCGGGCCGCCCAGACCGCGGACGGGCCGCGCCGCGCCCGCTTGGCCCAGGCCGCCCAGCGGGCCGGGCTCTGGCTGGCCGCCGGCAGCGTGCCCGAGTTGGACGAGCACGATCAACTGTTCAACACGGCCTTGGTCTTCAACCCGGCCGGGGACCTGGTGGCGGCGCACCGCAAGGCGCATCTCTACCCCCCGACCGGTGAGCCGGCCGTCTTTGCCGCGGGCGACTGCCTGACCACCTTTGACGACCCCGCCCTGGGCGTCGTCGGCGTGGTGATCTGCTTCGACGGCGATTTTCCCGAGGTGGCCCGCACCCTGGCCATGCGGGGGGCGCGCCTGGTCCTGGCTCCCTCGGCCTACGAGATTGAGGGGGAAACGGCGTGGGACGTCCTCTACCCGGCCCTGGCCCTGGCCAACAGCCAGTGGTGGGTGCAGGCCAACCAGTGCGGCTCCCACCCGACCTCCGCCCTGCTGGGCGCCAGCCGGATTGTGGCCCCCACCGGGACGGTGGTGGTGGAAGCGGCCCGGACGGTGCCGGGCCGTACGCCCCCGCCCGAAGTCATCACCCATCGCATCGACCTCGACCTGGCCCGCCAGACCGAAGGGATCGCCGCCCTCCTCGAAGCCGAGCGGCGGCCTCAGCTGTACTTCAACCAGGACCTCAACCAGGCCGCCCACGCCGGCTGAGCCGGTGGGCGGTACCGGTCAACCCGCGGACCCGGCGGCCAGGTAGGCGCGCCAGCCCCCGTGGACCGTGATGTCGGTAGCCCCCTCGGTGGCCACGGGCTCGCAGAGAAACCCGGCCACGCTCGAGCCGTCGTCCAGCAGTAGGGACCCGATGGCCATCGGGGACGGGAGGGCGGCGACGAAGGAGGCGAAGCCGGCGGGCGGCAACTCCCAGATCTCGAGGGCGATCGGCTGCCCACCCGAACTGACCCGGATCAGACCGGGTTTGGCCGGGACCGTGTCCAGGGCGAACAGCCGGTAGGCGGCGGCCGTGGCGGCCGGGCCCAGCAGGCGGCCGCCCCGGTCGGTGAGCTGATGGTTCAGTGGCTGTCCCGACAGATGCGCCCCCACCACGGCCAGGGGGAGGCCGGGAGGGGCCAGCTGTCCCCAGGTGCTGGCGCGCCAGTCCCCCGTCCGCCTAGCCGACCCGTGGTCCGCGGCGCGCCCCGCCCGCTCCAGGCGGCGGGCGAGGTCAATCTGCACCAGGTCGGTGAAGGCCGGCCCGATGCAGCTGACGCCGAAGGGCAGCCCGGCGCAGAGGCCGAACGGCACGGCCACGGCACACTGGTCGAGCAAATTGAGGAAGGTGGTGTAGGTCCCGAGCCGCGTGTTGGTGCCGATCGGATCGGCCTGCACCTCTGCGATGGTCGGGTGGGCCGGTGTCGTGGGCAGCAGCAGGGAATGGGCGCCGACGCGGGCCCACTCCTCCCGCACGGTGTGCTGCAGCTCGGCCAGCCTCCCGGTGTCGGCGGCCAGGCGCTCGGCCGGGATGTCCCGGGCCCCCAGGATGATGGCGCGCACGGTCGGATCGACCGCATCGGGGTGGGCGGCGATCCACGCGCCAACGGCGGCGTAGCGCTCGGCCACAAAGGCCCCCTGGTATAGGAGCCGGCCGGCGTCGAGGAAGGGTTCCAGGTCGATCTCGACCACCAGGCAACCCGACGCTTCGAGGTGGAGCAGGGCCGCCTCGTAGGCGTCCCGCCGGCTCGGCTCGAGATCGTCGAGCACCGGGCCCGCCGGTCGGGCCACCACCGGTGTGGCCGGCGGGCCGAGCGGGGTGTCGGGCGGGAAGGCCCGCCGGTCGCCGGCCTGGCCGCGGGGGCCGGTGAGCTCGGCCATGGCCCGTTCGGCCCGCGCCACATCGGGGGCGAACACGGTCACGCAGTCAAAAGAGCGGCAGGCGGGC
This sequence comes from Acidimicrobiales bacterium, assembly GCA_035552095.1. Taxonomy (GTDB): domain Bacteria; phylum Actinomycetota; class Acidimicrobiia; order Acidimicrobiales; family RAAP-2; genus Bog-473. The sequence continues at coordinate 17,744 of DASZMA010000038.1, forward strand.
ACGACGCCCTCGGTCGACACCAGGCCGTAGGTGGCCTTCAGCCCCACAATGCCGTTGAGCGCCGCCGGCACCCGGCCCGAGCCGGCCGTATCGGTGCCCAGGGCGAGGTCGACCTGGCCCAGCGCCACCGCCACGGCGGACCCGCTGCTGCTCCCCCCGGAAATCCGATCGGGGTCCACCGCGTTGCGCACCGCCCCGTACGGGCTGCGGGTCCCGACCAGCCCGGTGGCGAACTGGTCGAGGTTGGTCTTGCCCAGGCAGAGCGCCCCGGCACCGAGCAGCGCCCGCACGGCCGGGGCGTCGACCGCCGGCACATAGGAAAAGGCCGGGCAGCCGGCGGTGGTGGCCAGACCGGCCACGTCGATGTTGTCCTTGACGGCGAAGGTCAGGCCGGCCAGCGGGAGATCGGCCCCGGCCGCCAGGTCCTCGTCGACCCGGTCGGCCCGGGTCAGGATCTCCTCGGGCGCGAAGCGGCTGATCCACACCTCGTCCCGCCGCGCCGCACCCAGCGCCGCCAGCGCCCGCTCGGCCGCCTCCCGGGCTAGCCCCAAGGGACCGGCGAGCTGCTCATGGCGACCCCACGACGACCAGGGGGGCACCGGTGTGGACCTGGACGCCCGGGCTCACCATGACGTGGACGATGACCCCGTCGCACGGCGAGAGCACCGACGTCTCGGTCTTCATGGCCTCGACGATCACCACCGTCTGGCCCTTCACCACATGGTCCCCGGGCTCGACGTTGACCTTCCACACGCTCGACGTCATGGGGGCCGAGACCAGGGTGCCGTTGGCCGGGACGGTGTACTCGTCCACCGTCGGGTCGACCAACATCTCCTCCCGGGGCTCGAACTCCCCGGCGGCGGCCCAGGCGTCCCGCTCCGCCGTGAAGGCCGCCGACTGGTGGGCCCGGAAGGCGGCGATGGAGGGGGCCTCGGCGGCCAGCATCGCCTCGTACTCGCGCAACCGGAAGGTGCCGGGCTCCACCCGGACGTCGAAGCGGCCCACAGCGAAGTCGGCCCGGGCGTCGAGCAGTTCCTCGGCCGACACCGGGTACCAGTTGATCCGGTCGAAGAAGCGCAGCAGCCACGGCGTACCCGGCTCGAAGGGCGGCCGCTGCTGGTAGCTGCGCCAGATCTGGAGGGTGCGTCCCACCAGCTGGTAGCCGCCGGGGCTCTCCATCCCGTAAATGCAGAGGTAGGCCCCACCGATGCCCACCGAGTTCTCGGCCGTCCAGGTGCGGGCCGGGTTGTACTTGGTGGTCACCAGGCGGTGCCGGGGGTCGATGGGTGTGGCCAGCGGCGCGCCCAGATAGACGTCGCCCAGCCCGAGCACCAGATAGGAGGCGTCGAAGACGATGCGCCGCACGTCGTCGACATGGTCCAGGCCGTTGATGCGGCGGATGAACTCAATGTTCCAGGGGCACCAGGGGGCGTCATCGCGCACCCCGGCGGCGTAGCGTGCCGTCGCCTCGTGGGTGACCGGGTCGTCCCAGGAGAGGGGGAGGAAAATCTCGCGGCTCGGCACCTCCAGCTGATCGGACGACGGCAACCCCTCCTCCAACGCCCCCACCGAGTCGAGGATGGCCGAGAGGGAGGTCACGGCCGGGTCGAAGTGGACCTGCAGGGTCCGCACGCCTGGGGTCAGATCGGTGAGGCCGCACAGTCCGGCCGCCTCAATCTGCTCGGACAGGACGTGCACCCGCGCCCGCATGGAGATGTCGAGCTCCATGGCGCCGTACTCCACCAGGATGTTGTCGTCGCCGTTGGCCCGGTAGGTGACCGCCGGCGTGCTCCCCTCCGCTCGCCGCGCCAGCACCCCCGAGAGATCGGGGCCGCCCGGCCGGCGGGACACCGTCGGGTCCGGGCGGGGCACGAAGTGCACCCGGTCGTCGGGCCGGAGCTGTCCGAGTTTCCACCGCTCCGAGGTGAGCACGGTGGCCGGGCACACGAAGCCCCCCAGGCTGGGCCCGTCGGGACCGAGGAGGATCGGCACATCACCGGTGAAATTGACCGCGCCCACCGAGTACGGCGTGTCGTGAATGTTGGAAGGGTGGAGGCCGGCGTCCCCCCCGTCCGACCGGGCCCACTGCGGGCGGGGCCCGACCAGGCGCACCCCGGTCCGGGCCGAGTTGAAGTGGACCACCCAGCGGGTGGCGTAAAAGGTCTCGATGTCCCCATCGGTGAAGAACTCAGGGGCGGCGTGGGGGCCCGGCATGACCCCGACCTCCCAGTCGTGCCCGAAGACCGGCCGGTCCGCCGGACGGACCGGGCTGAAGGCGGGCGGGACCGACGGCGCCAACCCGGCCGGACCGCGGTGGGCCCGCAGGACGTCGCCCGGTCGCAGGACTCTCCCGCCCAGCCCGCCCAGGCCGCCCAGCGTGAAGGTGGCCGCACTGCCCAGGTAGTCCGGCAGATCCAATCCCCCGCCCACCAGCACGTAGGCCCGGATGCCGGGCGAGCCGATGCTCCCGATGTCGAGGGTGCCCCCGGCCGGGACACAGAAGGGCTCCCACATCGGCGCGGTCTGCCCGTCCAGGGAGACCGTGGTCGGCGCGCCGGTGACGCAGACCCACGTCTCGGCGCTGAACCGGATGGCCGGCCCCTCGAACACCGCCTCGAGGCCGGGCGCACCCTCGGGGTTGCCGAGCGCCACGTTGCCGGCCCGGAACGACCGGTCGTCCATCGGACCCGACGGTGGCACCCCGACCGCCCAGTAGTGCAGCCGCCCGGGCCAGGCCTGGACCGCCGTCTGCGTGCCGGGCCGGACGATCTCCATCCGGTTCGAGGTGAAGCCGACCTCGGCCAGGGTCGACGTGGTGTGGCGCGAGGCGCGGAAGGCCGGCAGCGCCACCGCCGCCGCCACCAACTCCAGGTTCGTCTCAATGCCGCTGATCTCGCTGCCGGCCAGCGCCACGGCCAGGGTCTCCAGGGCTCCCTCGCGGTCGGCGCCGCTGGCAATGACCTTGGCCAGCAGGGGGTCATAGGCCGCCGAAACCTCGGTGCCCGTCTCCACCCAGCCGTCGATCCGCGCGCCCTCGGGCCAGGTGACGCCGGTGATCAGCCCGGGACTGGGTTGATAGTCGTGGTTGACGTCCTCGGCGTAGACCCGGGCTTCGACGGCCGCCCCCCGGGGCCGGGCGGCCCGGGCCGTCACCAGGGCGCCGGGGTCACCCTCGGCCACCTGCAGCATGAGGTCGACCAGATCGACCCCCCACACCGCTTCGGTCACCGGATGCTCCACCTGCAGCCGGGTGTTGACCTCCAAGAACATGGCCCGGGCCCGGTCAACGTCGTAAATGAACTCGACCGTCCCGGCCGATCGGTAGCGCACCGACCGGCCCAGCTCCTCGCTGGTGCGGGCGATCACCTGGCGCACCTCGTCGGGCAGGTTCGGGGCCGGCGCTTCCTCCACCACCTTCTGATTCCGTCGCTGCAGGGTGCAGTCGCGGTCCCCGAGCACGACCACGTCACCCTGGCCATCGCCCAACACCTGCACCTCAATGTGCCGGGCCCGCATGACCCGGCGCTCCAGGAAGACGCCGTCATTGCCGAAGTTGGCCCCGGCCAGGCGGGACACCCGCTGGAACGCCTCGACGATGTCGTCCGGGCCGTCACAGGGCACGATGCCGATCCCGCCGCCGCCACCGGTCGCCTTGACCATCAGCGGGTAGCCGACCACCTCGGCCGCCGCCACCGCCTCCTCGACGCTGTGCACCAGGTCGCTGCCCGGGACCAGGGGCACGCCGGCGGCCGCGGCGGCGGCCCGGGCGGCGTGCTTGACCCCGAACAGCTCCAACTGCTCGGGCGTGGGGCCGACGAACACCAACCCGGCCGCTTCCACCGACCGGGCGAAGGCGGCGTCCTCGGAGAGGAAGCCGTAGCCGGGATGGATGGCCCGGGCCCCGCTGGACAGCGCCGCTTCCAGGATGGCATCGCCCCGCAGGTAGCTCTGGCGGGCCGGGGTGGGCCCGAGGTGGACCGCCCGATCGGCCAGGCGCACGTGGGGCGCCCCCCGGTCGGCGTCGGAGTAGACCGCCACGGTCTCGAGACCGAGGGCGGCCGCGGTGGCCATGATGCGAACCGCGACCTCCCCGCGGTTGGCCACCAGCAGGCAGCCCAACGACGACGTCCGGCTCACGGGCCCTCGACGGTGATGCGCACCGCGGTCGGATTGAACCCGTTGCACGGGTTGTTGATCTGCGGGCAGTTCGACACCAGGGTCAGGACGTCGAGATGGGCCTGCAGTCTCAGCGAGCGGCCGGGGGCCGAGAGGCCGTCGACGATACCGAGCGTGCCATCCGCTTCGACGGGCACGTTCATGTACCAGTTGATGTTGCTGACCAGGTCGCGCTTGCCCAGACCCCAGCGGGCCCCCTCGGCCAGGAAGTTCTCGACACAGGCATGCTGGGCCCTGGTGTGATGGCCGTAGCGCAGCGTGTTGGATTCCTTGGAACACGCCCCCCCGAGGGTGTCGTGGCGACCGACGTCGTCGGCCACCACGGAGAGCAGGGGTCGGCCCAGGTTGGAGCGGAGCTGGCTGCCCGTAGTCAAGAAGATGGACCCCTGGGCGGCCACGGTGTCCGGTGCGCTGTAGCGCTCGGCCGTGTCGGCGGCCAGGTAGAAGAGGCAGTCGACCGCCTGGTTGCCGAAGAGGTCGACGATCTCGAGGAACCCGCCGGCGGGCACCACGCCGGACCACGGGGCCCGGGCTGGAACCACGTCGTCGCTGATGAGAGTGGCCCCGGTCATGCGGCCCCCCGGCCGGCCCGGTCCTCGACCGTGTTGAGAAAGGCCCGTTCCCGCTCGGGGGTGGAGGCCCAGTGGGGGTCCTGCGGTCCGCTGGGGGGGCCGGTCCAGGCCAGCACCTCCAGGGTCGAGGCATGCCACGACGGCCGGGGGTCCAAGGGGTGCGCCGTGTTGGCCACCAGGAGGAGGAGCGGCAGTTCAGCCCGCAGTTCGACCACGGCCGGGGTGCCGCAACCGCCGGTCCAGTCCAGCCGCCCCGACGCCGGGTCGACCTTGACCCCCTTGAAGAGCGAGATGCTCGGGGGCAGGTCGCGGGGAGTGAGCCCGTGCTTGGCCGCGGCCAGCACGAAGAGCTCGCGACCGGCCGGCGAAGGCCCTTCCGGGCTGCCCGACCCGTAGCGCTGCGTGTTGGCCAGACGCGTCGAGGTGCCGCAGATGGCGTCGTGGCATCCCGAGGTGTCGGCCGTCACCGTGGCCAGCACGCGGCCCTGGTCCGACAGCAGCAGTTGGCCCGGCGCCGTATAGGCCTGCCACTGCACCTTGACCGTATCGGCCACACACAACCGCTCCCACGGCTGATCAGCCCGGAACAGCAGGAGATGGGCGCACGCATCGGCATCGACGTCGTGCAAACGAACGGTGGTACCGGGCGCCACCACCTGGTGGGCGTAACCACCGGGCGCGACGTTCTCGGCCCAGACCAGATCGGACGGGTCCACCCCGGCCGGCACGGCCCCGTAGGCGCGGGCCGGCACCGTGGGCATGTGGCGCACCACCGTCGTGGCCTGCGCCCGGGCATGGTCGCGTGCGCCCAGCGTCGTAGCCGTCTGGCCGTCCGTCGGGCTCGTCATCGACAACCTTTCCTAGCGGTCCCGTCAGTGGTGGTCACGATTATCTATCGGCTGATAGAAATCAAGGCCATGCGCCATGCCTTCACGCGTCGTTAACAATGGCAGCCGGCCGTCGCGGTAAAAGCCAACCCCGGCCGGTCGGCCGCCCCCGCGCCGTTCCCCGCGACCTCTCCTGCGACGTACGCGAAGAGATATTGACCGCGGCCGCCGGCCTCTTCGAGGCCGGCGGCTACACCGCCACCTCCACCCGTTCGATCGCCGACCAGGTGGGGCTGCGCCAAGCCTCGCTGTTCCACTATTTCGCCCGTAAGCAGGACATTCTCAGCGAATTGCTGGACCAGACGGTGCGCCCAACCCTCGAGTACGTGCGGCGGGTGGCGCTCTCGGACTACGACGCCGACGTGGCGTTGTGGTTGCTCGTCCACACCGACGTGGCCAACCTCTGCCGTGGCCCGCACAACCTCGGTGCACTGCAGTTGCTACCCGAAGCCCGCCACACCGAGTTCGAATGGTTCTGGCGGCGCCGTCGTCAACTGTTCCGGATCTACACGCGCCAGATCGCCCGGGGCATGGCCGAAGAACTGTTCCTCCCGGCGGACCCGCTCACCACCAGCGAAGTGGTCTTCGGCCTGGTGGAGAGCGTGATCATGGCCCGTCCCGAGTTCCGCAAGAAGTCCACCACCCCGCCGGTACTGGCCAGCGCGGCGCTGCGCGTCTGCGGTGTGACGCCGGCGCGCATCCGCCGGGCGTCCACCGCGTTGCCGTATCTCGACGCGAGATAACAGCGGCGCGAAGAAATCCGCGCCACAGAACAGCGGCGTGTGCACCGTGTTCATCGTCTGGAAACTTTCTCGATCTAGGCCCGAAACAGAAGAGGGTTTCAATCCTTTTAACGCTCGGATCGAGTTCAGGCAGGGGGGGTCACGACGGCACAAGGAGGTGACGGAATGGCAACGCCCCCCATGTTCATCGGCCAGCCCGTGCTGATCGTCGTTGACATTCAGCGCGGCTACGGGATGTCGGCCGAGGAGATGGGCATTGAGCTCATGGGCGGCCAGACCGAGATGATCGCCAACGCCGAACGCATCGTCGCCGCCGCTCGAGGCGCCCGGGTGCCGGTGATCTTCTTCCAGGAAACCCATCGGCGTGACGGCGTCGACTTCGGCCGGGAGCTGGACGGCAACGAGGGCGTGCACTGCCTCGAGGGTGACCTAGGCACCGAGTTCTGGCCCACCCTCACCGCCGGCGTCGGTGAATACGCCATCGCCAAGCGCCGCTACTCCTGCTTCTTCGGCACCGACCTCGAGATCCTCCTCAAAGGCCTGCGGGCCAGCACCCTGATCCTCATCGGGGGCCTGACCGATGTGTGCATCCACTACACCTTCGCCGACGGCCACCAGCACGACTACCGCATGCGGGTGGCCACCGACTGCGTCATCGGATCCAGCCAGGCCCGCCACGCGGCCTCGCTCAGCGCCATGGAATACCTCCAGCACGGTGCGGGACGGACCACGTCGGAATTGATCGAGGCATTGGCGGCACTCGCCGCGTCATCTGAGCCCATATTGGCGGGAAAAGGAGCAGCATGATCAGGCGAATCACTGACCACATCGGCCACACCGGGACCACCCGGCGACGGGGCCACCGGGTGGCCGTCCCGGTAACGCTGTTGGCGCTGGCGGCGGGACCCATCCTCTCCGTGGCCCCCACCAGCCCGGCCGGCGCAGCCGCGGTACCCACCAGCCACACCTTGAACCTCAGCTTCTTGCAGGACCCCGGACAGCCGCCGGACCCCGACGTGTACTACGCCGGCCAAGGCCTTCTCCTCACCCGCAACCTGTACCAGGGCCTGCTGCAGTACAAGGCCGACACGCCCAAGCGGGTGCTGGTCCCGGAGTTGGCCACCAGCTGGACCGTCTCCAAGGACGGGTTGACCTACACCCTCCAGCTCCGCCACGGGGTGCTCTTCCATGACGGCACGCCCTTCACCTCGGCCGCCATCGCGCCGGACTTCGCCCGCCGCACGGCGGTCAACGGCGGCCCGGCCTACATGGTCTCGGGCGTCGCCTCGGTGACGACGCCCAATCCCTATGAGGCGGTCATCACCCTGAAGGCGCCCAACACGGCCTTCCTCGACTACCTGGCCGCGCCCTACGGCCCCGCCATGATGAGCCCGACCGCACTGGCGGCCAACGCCGGGTCGGACAACGACCAGACCTACCTGGAGACCCACGACATCGGGACCGGTCCCTACACCCTCACTCAGGCCAAGGTCGGCGTCAGCTACCAGATGAAGGCCTTTCCCCAGTACTGGGGACCCAAGCCCTACTACACGACCATCAACATGCCCGTCATCGACAACCTCTCCACCGCGGAGATCGAATTCAACGACGGGCAACTCGATGCCCTGCTCGAGGGCATGACCACGTCAGTGATCGCCCAGTACAAGAGCAATCCGAAGGTGTCGCTGTACACACTGCCCACCCTCGAATCCGACACAGCGTACGTGAACGAGAACAAGGGGTTCCTGACCACGGCCAAGAACCGCCTGGCCCTGCTGGAAGCGATCAACCGCCCGTCCCTGGTGGCGGGGGTGCTCCCCGGCCGGGCCACGCTGGCCAAACAGGCCGGCCCGACCGGTCTCCTGCCCCCCCAATACGGCAAGCAGAACATCCCCTATGACCCGTCCAAGCTGAAGAAGCTGGTGCCGACACTGTCCTCATCGGACAAGAACTTCGTCGTTGGCTACGACACCTCGGCTCCCGACGACCAGTTGCTGGCCGAGGACATCGGCGCCGAACTACACGCACTCGGTCTCTCCACCAAGGTGGTGGGCTACCAGACCTCGGAGATCTACGGGGCGATCGGCTCGCCGTCGACCGCCGCCGGCGCCTCTCAGCCCAACGTGCTCATCGACTACTTCTGGCCCGACACCTACAACCCCTACACCTGGACCCACATCAGCTTCGACACCACGGGTGGCCTGCAGTACATGAGCTGCACCGTGCCGGGCATTGACGCCATCGACAGCCAGGCCGTGGCCACCGGGTCCAACGCCACCTACAACCAGGTGGTCCAGAAGGCGGTGAGCAGCGGCTGCTGGCTCAACATCGCCGACAAGCTCGACGCCATGGTGGCCCAGCCCTGGCTCAAGGGCATACCTCAGGCCCACATTGTGGCTGACCCCCAGACCCTGAACCTGAACCTGCTGCACCCGGGATGACCGAGATGCTCCATGCTCGTCGCGCGCCGTCGAAAGAGAGTTGAAGAAGAGACAGCCACCGCCGTACCTCAACCAATTGAACCGCACCTAGGGTTCCGCACCCCCAACCGGGAGTGGCCTGGACCGAGAGGTGAACGCGCTGCGCACACAGCACGACACGGAGGGATAAAAGCCCGGGAGGTTACGACCATCCGGGCTCTCTCCATTTATAGGAGTGCCACCATGGACACGATTTTCGCCACAGACGAGAGCCACGCCGAACTGGCCCGCAGCCTGGCCGCCCGGGGCGTGGCATACGTCTTCGCCTCCTTCGTCGACATCTCCGGAAGGGCCAAATCCAAGTGCGTCCCCATTGAGCACCTGCCCGACCTGATGGCCGGCCACGAGCGCTACACACCGCGGGGACTGGGGAACCTGGGGAAGATGACCCCCACCGAGGACGAGTGCGTGGCCGTACCCGACCCCGACACCCTGTGCATCCTGCCCTGGGACCGGCGGTTCGCCCACATGACGGCCGACCTCTACTTCGGAGGGACCGAACCGTTCGCCCACTGCACCCGGTCGGTGCTCAAGAAGCAGATCGACGCCGCCGCCACCGCCGGCTTCGTGCTCCAGCTGGGTATCGAATCCGAGTTCTACGTCGTGCAGCCCTTTGCCGAGGCCCGCCCTTCGGCGCCGACCGAGGAGGTGCTCACCCCCCCGCAGCCCTCGGGTCGGCTGCGCCCCACGCCGGCCTACGACGTGGAGTCGACCCTCGACGTCATGGACTTCCTCCACCCGATGGTCCAGGCCATGAAGGAGTGCGGCTTCGGCGCCTTCAGCTTCGACCATGAGGGCGGCGACGGGCAGGTCGAGGTCGACTTCGACTACGCGCCGTCACTGGTGACGGCCGACCGGGCCACCCTGCTGCGGTTGATGGCCAAGCAGATCGCCAAGCAGGTCGGCCTGATGGCCACCTTCATGCCCAAGCCGTACACGGACGCCTGGGGCTCGGGGGCCCACTTCAACATGAGCCTGACCGATGCCGAGTCGGGCCAGAACCTCTTCCGCGACCCCGACGACAGCCGGGGCCGGGGCTGGAGCAAGACGGCCTACGGCTTCACGGCCGGGATCATGCGCCACGCGCCCGCCCTGGCCGCCATCTGCACCCCCACGGTGAACTCGTACAAACGCCTGCAGCCCCGCCTCTCGGACGGCACGGTCTCGTGGGCCCCCACCTGGGCAGCCTACGGCGACAACAACCGCTCCTGCATGCTGCGGCTCCCCCGCAACCGGCCGGCCATTGAGAACCGCGCCGTGGACTCGGCCGCCAACCCCTACCTGGCCGCCGCCTTCCTGCTGGCCGCCGGGCTGGAGGGCGTGGCCGAAGGGCTGGACCCGGGAGACCCGATTGAGGACCTGACCTACGACTGGACGGTCACCGGCCCCAAGAGCGGCGACGTGCAGGCCCAGCGCCTGCCCCGCACCCTGCTCGAAGCCATTGAGGCCTTCGCCGAGGACCCGCTGACCCGGACCGTCTTCCACCCCGAGTTCATCTCGGCCTACACGGCCATGAAGGTGGAGGAGTGGGAGGCCTACCACTCCCGCGTTTCGGAATGGGAACGTGAGACCTACCTCACGATGTTCTGATCGATGTCCTCGTCATCGCCCATAGGACCGCTGTGCTGGGAGGACCTGACCTGGCCGGAGCTGGAGGAGCTGGTCCGGGCGCGCCCCCATGAGGTGGCGCTGCTCCCGGTCGGGGCCACCGAGCAGCACGGCCCCCATCTGCCCACCGGCACCGACACCGTCATCGCCACCGGCCTCTGCCGGGCCGTCTCGGCCCGCACCGGCGCCCTGGTGCTGCCGGCCGTCTCCATCGGGTGCAGCTACGGCCACGGCACCGCGCTCCCCGGCACCCTGTCCCTGCCGCCGGAACGGCTGGCCGAGGTCGTGCGCGAGTGTGTTGAGTGGGTCGGCGCCTCGGGGGTGCGGCGGGTACTGGCGGTCAACGGCCACTTCGGCAACCAGGTGTCACTGGGCATGGCCGGCGACCACCTGCGCCACCAGCGGCCCGACCTCCGCTTCGGCGTCCTCAACTGGTGGACCCTGACGCCGGCCATCACGGCCGAGACCCTGGCCGACGGCGAGGACGTGCACGCCAACCGGGCCGAGACGGCGCTCATGATGGCCCTGGCCCCGGACCAGGTCCGGATGGACGCGCTGGGCCAGGCCGACGACCCGGACCGGACCGAGGGGCTGGTCTTCCGCTACACGGCGACCTGGCTGTCGCGCAACGGCGTGACCGGGAGCCCCTCGCTGGCCACCCCCGAGTTGGGGCGCTCCCTGCTGGACCAGGTGGTGGAGCACATGGCCGCCTGCGTCGAGCGGGGCCGGGTGGAAGAACCGCCACTCCTCGGACGCCCCGCACCGGTCGGCGCCGCATGACCGACCCCCCGATCATCGGCGTGCTCTGTGGCCGGTCGCCCGAGGAGCGCTACTCCACGCACCGGGGCTACGCCGCCTCGGTGACCGCCGCCGGTGGGCTCCCGGTGCTGCTGCCGGCCGGCCCCGACGTCGACCCGCTCAGCCTGACCACCGTGGTGGCCCACTGCCAGGCCATCGTCGTGACCGGGGGCGGTGACGTCGACCCCGACCACTACGCCGGCCCCGCCACCCGGTCGGCCGACCTCCTGATGGACGTCGACCCGGCCCGGGACATCGCCGAGCTGGCCGTGGTCCAGTTCGCCATCGCCCAGGGCAAACGGGTGCTCGGCGTCTGCCGCGGCGCCCAGCTGCTGGCCGTCATGGGCGGCGGCACCCTCATTCACGACCTCAAGGAGAAGGGCCTGGATGGCCACTGGGACGAGGAGCGCCAGTACGAGCCCGTGCACCCGGTGCAGGCCGAGCCGGGGTCGTTGGCCGCGCTGGTGCTCGGCCCGCTGGACCGGGTCAACTCCATCCACCATCAGGCCATCGCCGACCCGGGTCAGACCCTGCGGGCCACGGCCTGGAGTCCCGACGGGGTGATTGAGGCGGTGGAGGCACCCGGTCTCCTGGGAGTGCAGTGGCACCCCGAGCGGCTCTCGGGATCGGACGCCCGCTACCTGGCTCCCTTCTCCTGGCTGGTGCAGGGGTGACCGTGTCCGACATCCGGCCTCCACGCAGCGACCCGGCCGGAGAGGAGCCGACCAGCCGCGGACCTTCGCGCCAACCGGTCGTCTCGGTGTCCGACCTGCACGTCTCGTTCGTGCGGGGCGGCCATGCCGTGCACGCGCTGCGTGGCGTGTCGCTCGAGGTCAACCCGGGCGAGATCGTCGGGCTGGTCGGCGAGTCCGGCTCGGGCAAGAGCGTGCTGGCCCTCACCCTGCTGGGGCTCCTGCCCGATCGGCCCCGGCCCACCATCACCGGACGGGCCCTGGTCTGCGGTACCGACATGGTCCGGGCCGATCGGGAGCAGGGCCGCCTGGTGCGCAAGGAGCACCTCGGTGCCGTGTTCCAGGATCCCATGACCTCCTTGAACCCGACCATGCGGGTGGGCCAGCAGGTGACCGAGGCGGCCGGGTCCAACGCCGAAGCGCTCCGCCTGCTCGATGCCGTGGGCGTGCCCGAGGCCAAGCGGCGCATGCGGGCCTACCCGCACGAGCTCTCCGGCGGACTGCGCCAGCGCGTGATGATCGCCATGGCCGTCGCCGGGTCGCCCTCGCTGGTCATCGCCGACGAACCGACCACCGCCCTCGACGTGACGGTGCAGGCCCAGATACTCCAACTGTTGGGCTCCCTGCGCGACGAGTTCGGGACGAGCTTCATCCTGGTCACGCACGACCTGGGGGTGGCGGCCCAGGTGGCCGACCGCATCGCCGTGCTCTACGGCTCCCGCCTGGCCGAGATCGGCGAGGCCGAAGGTGTCCTGCAACGGCCGGTCCACCCGTACACCACGGCCCTGCTGCGCTCGCGCCTCACCCTCGGCTGCGATCGCACCCGGCCGATCATCACGCTGCCGGGCGAACCGCCCGATCCGCGGGCCCACCCGCCCGGGTGCCCCTTCGGACCCCGCTGCGAGTTCCACCTCGAAGCCTGCGACGCGGCGCTGCCGGAGCTCGAGACGGTCTCGAGGGAGGGGGACACCCCTCGTCTGGCCGCCTGCATCCGCTGGGACGACCCGGACCGCCGGGCCCGTGACCAGGTCCAGGGCGCGCCGTGGGCCCCGATTGAACTGGGGGTCACCGGCGGCCCGCCGCCGGCCGTGCTGGTGCACGGGGTGACCAAGAGCTTCCCCATCGGCGGCGCGTTCAACCGCCAGCAGCTCAGGGCCCTGCGGGGTGTCGACCTCGAGGTGACCAAGGGTGAGGCGGTGGCCCTGGTGGGCGAGAGCGGCTGCGGCAAGTCCACCCTGCTGCGCTCCATCGCCGGCCTGCAGTCGATCGACTCGGGCTCCATTGAGTTCGGGCGGGGCGCCCGGCCCCAGATGGTCTTCCAGGATGCCGGCGCCTCGTTGACCCCGTGGCTGACCATCGGTGAGCTCATCGGGGAACGGCTGCGCTCCGAGGACATGACGAGGGCAGAGCGGGTGGAGCGGGTGGCCGCCGCCCTGCAGCAGGTCGGCCTGCCGCCCGAGGTGGCCGAGTCCAAGCCGCTGCAACTCTCGGGCGGGCAACGGCAGCGGGCGGCCCTGGCCCGGGCCACGGTCATCCCACCCGACGTGCTCCTGTGCGACGAGCCGACCAGCGCTCTCGACGTGTCGCTGGCCGCCACCGTGTTGAACCTGATCGGCCAGCTGCGGCGCGATCTGGGGGTGGCCATCATCTTCGTCACCCACGACCTGGCGGCGGCCCGGGTGGTGGCTGACCGCATCGCCGTGATGTACCTGGGGCGCATTGTGGAGCTGGGTGGCGCCGAGGAGATCTGCACCGATCCGGCCCACCCCTACACCCAGGCCCTGCTGGCCGCGGTGCCCGACCTGGCCCGGCGCAAGGTCCGCCTGCAGGGCGAGCCGGCCAGCGCCCTCGATCCCCCGAGCGGATGCGAATTCCACCCCCGCTGCCCAATGGCCGTGGCGGCGTGCGCCACCGACGCCGCCCCGCTGGTGGCCCTGGGGGCGGGCACCCAGCGCCAGGTGGCCTGCCCGGTGTACCTGGCCGGGGCCGCGCCGTCGGCGGGAGCCGACTGATGGCCGTCGCCGAAGCCTTCGTGCCGTCCACGGCCCGCCGGCGGGGCTTGGCCCGCCTGACCAGTTTGCGCAAGGTGTACGGCGGGGCGACCCGGGGCGACAAGTTCGGCCTCATTCTGCTCGGGCTCCTGCTGCTCCTGGCCATCTTCGCCCCGCTCATCGCGCCCTACAACCCGATCACCCCGTCGGGCCTCCCCTTCACCCCGCCCCTGCACGGCGGGCACCTCCTGGGCACCGACGAGGTGGGCTACGACATCTTTAGCCGGGTGCTCTTCGGTCTGCGCACCAGCCTGGTGGGCGTCATCATCGTCGTCACCTCGGGCGTCGTCATCGGCGGCACCATCGGGCTGATCGCCGGCGTGGCCGGCGGCTGGCTGGACACCCTCCTCATGCGTTTCACCGATTTGTTCCTGGCCCTGCCCGGGCCGCTGCTGGCCATCGCCCTGGCCGCCGCCCTCGGGCCGAGCTACGCCCATGTGCTGCTCAGCGTGGCCATCGTCTGGTGGCCCTTCTACGCCCGGATCATGCGCGGTGAGGTGCGCGCCCTGGCGGCGCGGCCCCACCTTGAAGCGGCGGCGCTGGCCGGCGCCGGTCCGGTCCGCCGGGGCCTGCGGCACCTACTGCCCGGGGCCATGCCGGCCATCGTGGTCACCGCCAGCCTCGACGTGGGCAACCTGGTGGTGACCCTGGCCGGCCTGTCCTTCCTGGGCTTGGGCGCACCGGCCCCGTCGCCCGAGCTGGGCGCCATGGCCGCCCGCGGCCTGCAGTTCCTGCTGCAGCAGTGGTGGGTGCCGGTCATGCCGGGCATCGGCGTCTTCTTACTGGCGCTCGGCGCCAACATGTCGGGCGACGCGGTGGCGGACGCCACCGGGCAGGGCATATGAGGGCGGACCGTTGAGCGACCTGCCCAAGTTCCTGGTCAAGCGGATCGGCGCCATGATCATCATCCTCCTGGTGCTCACCGCCATCATCTTCTCGCTGCAGAAACTGAGCCATACCAACCCGGTCCATGCCTACCTGGGCGCCAACGCATCGAAGTCGGCCATCGCCAAGGAGTCGGCCATCCTGGGCTACAACAAGCCGGTCATCGACCAGTACTTCCACTACGTCAACGGGCTCTTCCACGGCAACCTGGAGAAGTCGTTGCGCACCCGGCGCCCGGTCGCCACCGACCTGCGCGAGTACCTGCCGGCCACCCTGGAGCTGACCCTGGCCGCGCTCGGCCTGGCCCTGGTGCTGGGGGCCGGCCTCGGCCTGGCTTCGGCCGGTCGATGGCGGGGCGCCGGCATCCTGCGCGTCCTGATGATCGGCGGGGCGTCCACGCCGGCCTTCCTCCTGGCCCTGGTCGGCGTGCTCGTGCTCAACGGGGACCTGCACTGGCTCCCGGCCAGCGGCGACACCGGCGTGCTCAACGCCCCGACCAGCCCCACCGGCATGATCGTGGTCGACGCCCTCCTGCACGGCGACTTCGCCACCATGTGGGACGGGATCGTGCACCTGCTCCTCCCGGCCTTCTGCGTGGCCATCGGCCCGGCTGTCTCCATCGGGCGGGTGCTCCGGGGCTCGCTGCACTCGGCCCTGCGCTCGGACTTCGTCCGCACGGCGCGCTCCAAAGGACTGACCGAACGCGTGGTGCTCTTCCGCCACGCGCTGCGCAACTCACTCTCGGCCGCGCTCTCCATGACCGGCCTGCAGGTCGGGCTCATGTTCGCCGGCGTGGTCGTGGTCGAGACCGTCTTCGCCTGGCCCGGCATCGGGCTCTACACCGATCAGAGCATCCCGCAGGCCGACTTCCCCGCCATTGCCGGGGTCACCCTGGTGCTGGGCGCCACCTATGTGGTGATCAACGCCTTGGTCGATATCCTCCAGGCCGTCATCGACCCCCGCGTCACGCTCGAATGAGGAGGCTCCCTTGACCGACCGCACCGGGCCCGAACGGCCGCCGGGCCCGATAAACCTCAACCGCTACGAGCTGGAGTTCGCCTGGCAGGGCATCCCGACCTTCATGAAGCTGCCGGTCTGCATGAACCCGGCCGACCTGCGCGCCGGCGCCATCGATGTCGCCGTGGGCGGCGCGCCCTGGGACGGGACCGCCACCACCCGGTCCGGCACCCACCTGGGCCCCCAGGCCATCCGCACGTGCGACCACCTGGCCGCCCCACCGCACCAACGCCCCCACCTGCACGTGCGCGTCGACCCCTTCGAGCACCTCAAGGTGTGCGACTACGGGGACGCCGAGGTGGTCATCGGCAGCACCGACCGCACCTTTGCCAACATCCGGACGTTCGTGGCCGAGATCCTCGAAGGTGGCGCCATCCCCATCATTTTGGGGGGCGACCACGGGATCACCTGGCCGGCGGCCACCGCCCTGGCCGACCTCTACGGCTACGGCAAAATAGGCATCGTCCACTTCGATGCCCACGCCGACACGGCGCCCGACATGCAAGGGGTGCTGGCCGGGCACGGCACGCCGATGCGGCGGCTCATTGAGAGTGGGGCCGTCCTCGGGAAGAACTTCGTCCAGGTCGGGCTGCGCGGCTACTGGCCCGGCCCCGACGTCGTGGCCTGGATGGAAGAGCAGGGCATGCACTCCCACTTCATGGCGGAGGTCCAGCGGCACGGGTTCGACGTCGTGCTGGAGCGGGCCATTGACGAGGCCCTCTCGGGCGGGGCGGACCACCTCTACATCTCGGTCGACGTCGACGCCGTCGATCCGGCCCACGCGCCCGGGACCGGGTCACCCGAGCCGGGTGGCCTGACCAGCGCCGAGGTGTTGCGGGCGGTGCGCCGCATGTGCGCCGAGGTCGGCATGGTCGCCATGGATGTGGTCGAGGTGAGCCCGCCGTACGACTCGGGCAACAACATCACCGCCCTGTTCGCCCACCGCTGCGTCCTCGAGGCGCTGACCGGGACGGCCATGCGCCGCCTGGGCCTGACCCAGCGGGACTACCTCGATGAGACCTCGGCCGGCGGGCCGCTCGCCCCGGAGGCCGCCCCGTGAGGGAGATGACGACCGACCCCCTCGGGTACTCCGCCGAGGACCACCTCGAGCTCCGCACCGGCAGCGCGGGCGGCCTCTACACCGCCGGCTCGGTCCTCGAGCGCGAGCGGGCGCGGGTCTTCAACCAGTCGTGGTCACTGGCGGCGACCAGCGAGGAACTGGCGCAACCGGGCGCCTACGTCACCACCCAGTGCGGCGACGCGCCGCTGGTGGTCGTGCGCGACCCGGCGGGCCCGCTGCGCGCCTTTCACAATGTCTGCCGCCACCGCGGCATCACGCTGGTCGAGGGCTCGGGCACCCTGGGCCGGTTCATGACCTGCCCGTACCATCAGTGGAGTTACACCCTGGCCGGTGAATTGGCCCGGGTGCCCCAGGGGGACGACCAGTTCCCACGGCTGGAGCGATGCCCGCTCGGCTTGCACGACGCCCAGGTGGCGGAGTGGCAGGGCATGGTCTTCGTCAACCCCTCGACCGACGCCCCTGACCTCTCGAGCGCCATGGCCGGGCTGGACCAGCGGCTCGACCATTTTCTCTCGGGCCCGCTGCGCCAGGTCGCCGTGGTCCAGTACGAGGCGGCCTGCAACTGGAAGCTGCTGGTGGAGAACCATATCGACGTCTACCACCTCTGGTATCTGCACGCCCGGTCCCTGGCCGCCTACGAGCACCGCTCCTTCGCCTGGGAGTCCCTGGGCGAGAACTGGTGGAGCCTGGAGCCCCTCAAGGACCCGACCTCGGTCAGCGGCGGATTCCCCTGGCTCAACGACGACGAGCGGCACCGGATCGGCGCCTACCTGCTCTTCCCCAACCTCATGCTGGTCACCACCGACCACTACTTCGCCACCTACGACGCCAGCCCTATCAGCCCGGGACGCACCCGCCTCACCCTGCGCGTCCGCGCCACCGACGGGGCCGACGCCGAGGGGCTGGTGCAGTCGATCCGCTCCTTCATGGCCGAGGACGTCGGGGCCTGCGAGCGCCTCCAGATTGGGGCCGCCTCACCGCGGTTCGGGGTGGGGGCCCTCGCCGGCACCCATGAGGAGCCCATCCGGCGCTTCCACCGCTCGCTGCGCCAGCGGATGTTGGCATGAGCCAGCCCGGTGAGCGCCCGGTCGAGCTGGTGGACCTGCAGGGGGCCTGGCGGCGCGACGGGCGCACCATCGCCGACGGCCCGGCCGAGGAGGTGGCCGATGTCCTGTGGCTCCAGGTGGGCCGGCACTTCTGCGACCTGCGCTCGCCCCGGCCCCGGAGCTCGTCCGGCCACCTGTTGGACCAGCCCCAAGCCTTCAGCGGCACCGTCTCGGTGGCCGGCGGGGATATCTCGTTCCATCACGACCTCGACTCGTTGCCCCGTGACCCGGCCCACCCCGACCAGGGGACGGTGCACCGCCGGGAGGATGTGATGTTCGAACGCGGGCCGGGGTTCGAGGAACGCTGGATCATGGCCACCCTGCCCGGTGATGACGTCGGCCTCGCCGAGCTCTACTCGTTGAGCGGCGACCGGTCCGAACTGCTGGCCCGCCTGATCCGCATCGGCCCCCTGGTGTTGGCCGTCTGGGGCGGCCGCAGCGCCGGTGGGGCCCAGTTCAACCGGCGCCACGAATGGTCGCGGGAGCGCCCACTCAACACGTGCGCTGACACCTGGAGGCTCGACCAGGCCGCGCTGGCTCTCGGAACCGGCGACCCCCTCCCCGAGGGGTGGGTGGCCGTAGCCATGGAGGAGGTTTAACGCATGTCAGGGGTGCGGCGAGTGGTGCTGTTGACGCTCGGATGGGAGGACCTGCCCAAGTCGGTCTCCGTCCACGGGGCCCCGCCGGAGGAGCGGTTGCGCGAGCCGGTGCCCGGCGTGCTGCTGCAGTGCGACGGCGGCTGGCTGCTGCTCGATACCGGCTTCAACCCGGCCCTCATACGCGACCCCATGCTCAAGCGGCGCTTCCACGGCGACCCCGCGTTCCGGCCCATCCTGCCCGGGCCGGGTGAGCCCTTGGAGGAGGCCCTGGCCGGGGCGGGCATCCTCATGGAGGAGATCTACTCGGTCGGCCTGAGCCATCTGCACAACGACCACGCCGGCGGACTGCGCCATTTCGCTGGGCGCGTCCCGGTACACGCCCAGCGGGCCGAAGTCGACTACGGGCTGTCCGATCATCCCGGCCCCGAGCACCACGCCATGTTCCGCATCGACTATGACGACCCCGCCATCGACTGGCGCCTGGCCGACGGGGACGGGGAGATCGCCCCGGGGGTCACCGCTGTGCTCACCGCGGGCCACACCCCGGGGCACCAGAGCTTCATCGTCGATCTCGACCCCTCGGTCGGCGGGGGCGGCCTCGTCTTCGCCTTCGACGCCGCCGACTTGACGGAGAACATTGAGCACGAGCTGGCCATCGGCGGCCGGGTGCACGCCACCCCCGAGGAGACGGTCGAGCCGATCCGCCGGTTGAAGCGACTGGCCGCCGACCGCGGCTACTCACTCATCCCCGGGCACGACCCGGTGGTGTGGCCCGCGCTGACCCGGGAGCTGGCCGATCGGTTCTGGGACAGGTCGTGATCAGGGGAGGCCCGGCCGGAGGAACCGGCCGGCCGGGTCGGCCGCCGGCCGGTCGTGCTCGTACACGACGCGGCCCCTGACCAGGGTGGCCCTCACCACCCCCGGGAGGGACTGGCCCAGAAACGGCGACTGGCCGTGCCGGCTGTGCAGGGTGTGGGCGCTGACGGTCCAGCGCGCGTTGAGATCGACCAGTACCAGATCGGCGTCGTAGCCGGCCGCCAGGGTTCCCTTGCCCGGCAGTCCGAAGAGCCGGGCGGCCGCCGTCCGCAGCCGGTTGCACTCGGCCAGCGACAGCTTCTGGGACCCCAGCAGCAGCGAAAGGGTCGTCTGCACGCCCGACACGCCGGCAAAGGGCGTTGGGCCGGCCTTGCCCTCCGGTGGGCAGGGGGAGTGGTCCGAGGCGATGGTGTCGATCCGGCCCGAGGCCAGGGCCAGCCAGAGACGTTCGACCGCCGGGCGATCGCGCAGCGGAGGAGAGCAGACGGCGTCGGGCCCGATGCGCCTGACGTCCTCGTCGGTCAGCATCAGGTAGTGCGGACACGTCTCCACCGTCGTGTTCGGCCACCGCCCCGCCTCGGCCACCGCCTCGGCCGAGGAGCAGTGGACGACGTGCAGCCGGGCGCCGTGCGCCGCCGCCGCGCTCCCCGCCCGCGCCACGGCCGCCACCTCGGAGGACACCGGTCGGTCACCCGGACCGGGACCGAAGAGGGTCGGCTCCTCACAGTGGACCGCCACGGGCCGTCCGGCCCGGGCGGCGGCCTGCATCCCCTGGTCCAGCACCTCGGTTCCGCTGGCCGGGAACTCGGCCCACCCGCTGTCGCACAGAAAGGCCTTCAACCCGACTACGCCCGAGGCCAGGAGGGGGCCGAGCGCATCGACGTTGCCCGGTACCAGCCCACCCCAGAGGGCGAAGTCGACCAGCGACGCCGCCCGGGCGGCCGCCACCTTGGCCCGCACGGACTCCGGGTCAACCGTGGGTGGGTCGGAGTCGATCGGCATGTCGATGACGGTGGTCACCCCACCGGCGGCGGCCGACAGACTGCCGGTGGCCCAGCCCTCCCAGTCGGCCCGGCCCGGTTCGTCAAAGTGGACGTGGGCGTCAATCGCCCCGGGCAGGACGGTGAGACCTGTGGCATCGATGAACCGTCGGGACGCCCCGCCTTGGCCCGGCCCGGTGAGGGCCGAGATGGTCCCGCCCTCGACCACGATGTCGGCGTAGCCCCCACGCCCTCCGCTGGAGGCGTCGACCACGAACCCGCCCCGAACCACCAGATCCGCCGGCACGCAAGGATCTTCGGTCGGTCAGGTTTCGGCGGGGTCTCGCCCATGTGAGCGCTGTGTGAACTCGACCTGGTGCCTGGCTACCGGCGGCGCCGCAGTGCGAAGATCGGGGGATGCCCCTCGGTGGTGCCCCCGACAGTGTGGCGCGTGCGCACCATGAGTGATCCCCTGGTGGTGGACGTCCACGTCCACCTGTTCGCAGGTCCCGACGACCCCATACGCGACGGCTACGAGATCTGGGAGTACGGCGAAGGGCCTGAGGTGGAGTTCGGCCAACGCCCGGGCACGTTCGACGACCTGGTGGTGGCCATGGCCGAGCAGCAGTGCGACCACTCGGTGGTGCTCGGTATGTTCGTCCCGGACACGGAGATGGCGACGCGGCGCGACGAGCTCGACGCCCGCGGTGAGCCGGCCGACGACGCCGACCTCCGGGCCGCGCTGCCCGAGCGGCTGCAGGCCTACAACGACTGGATCCTCTCGGAGGCCGCCCGCTCGCCGCACCTGACCCCGCTCATCGCCGCCGACCCGTCGACGCTGGGCGGGCCGGCCGGGGCCGACCACCTGGCCCGGGCCGCCGGGCGCGGGGCCAAAGGGGTGAAGGTCCATCCGGTCGTCCAAGGGTTCTTCCCCGACGACCCCCGCATGGGGCCCACCTACGACCTGTGCCAGGAACTCGGCCTTACCGTGCTCTCCCACGCCGGCCAGACGAAGGGGCAGCCCCAGTACGCCGACCCCTGGGCCTTCGCCTCCGTCATGGAGGCCCACCCCCGCCTCCATCTGCTCCTGGCCCACCTGGGCGGCGCAGCCTGGCCCCAGGTCCGGGCGTTCGCGGCCGCGTTCCCCACCGTCTCGTTCGACCTGTGCGAGATCATCGCCTGGACGGGGTCCCCGGGTGCGCCCACCGCCGACGAGCTGGGCCGGTTGATCCGGGACATCGGGGCGGACCGGGTCCTCTTCGGCACCGACTTCCCGTGGTACGAGGTGGACCGGACCATCGACCAGTTGATGACGCTGCCCCACCTCTCCGACGAGGAGCGGCGGGGCATCCTGGGTGAGAACGCGGTGCGCCGGATTGGCCTGGTGACGGGCGCGCCGGCCGGATGATCTGAGCGGCTCCCACAGCGGGACCCTCTTGGTAGGGTCGCCCTGCATGAGCCGTCACGACACCGGGGTTGGCCTGTACGACGGGCTGCTGTCCACCCGGGCCATCCGGCGCTACACCGACGAGCCGGTCGATGAGGTGGCCCTGCGCGACATCCTGTTCGCCGCCACCCGGGCCCCCAGCGGATCCAACCGGCAGCCCTTCCGCTTCGTCGTGCTCTCGACGGGCGAGGTGGCCCAACAGGCCAAGCACATCATCGGTGAGACGGCGCGCACGTTCTGGACGGAGAAGCGGGCCACTGACGGCTACGACCGGGGATCGGGCCGGGAGGCGGACTCGCCCAAATCCCGGCTGGCCCGCACCATGCAGGGGTACGTGGACAACTTCGAGTCGGTGCCGGTGGCCATCCTGGCCTGCTACGTGCGCTACCGGCCCGAGAGCAACCCCAGCGAAGGCGCGTCGATCTACCCGGCCTGCCAGAACCTCCTGCTGGCCGCCCGGGCCCTGGGCTACGGGGGGGTCATGACCATCTGGCACTATTTCTCCGACGCCGAGCTGCGGGCGCTCCTGCACATCCCCGAGGACGTGGTCATCGCCGCCACCATCACGCTCGGTCGCCCGGCCGGTCACCACGGGCCGGTCCGCCGCCGCCCCCTGTCCGAGCTGGTCTACGGCGAGAGGTGGGGCGTGTCACCGGAATGGGCGGTCGATCCCGAAGGCGTCACCCACACGGCCGCCGGCCCTCCGACCGCCACCTAATGTTGGGGGTGTTGGCCCCCGCCCTCACCCCGGAAGGCAACCCCATGCACACCCTCGACTCACCGGTCTTTGACGCCGACAATCACTACTACGAGGCGCTGGATGCCTTCACCCGCCATCTCGACCCGGCCCACGGACCCCGGGTCCTCCAATGGGTCGACGTCGGCGGCCGGCAGTACCACGCGCTGGGCGGACAGATCAGCCACGCCGTCACCAACCCCACGTTCAACCCGATCTCGCCGGCCGGCGCCCTGGTCGACTACTTCCGCGGCAATCCGCACGGGCGCCCGCTGCACGAGCTCATGGGCACCCCCGAGCCGATCCGCCCCGAGTACCGCGGCCGTGACGCCCGGCTGGGCGTGATGGATGCCCAGGGACTGGCCAAGATCTGGCTCTTCCCCACCCTGGGCATGCTGTACGAGGAAGCGCTGACGCACGACCCGGGTGCCGTGGTGCTGCTCTTCCGCGCCTTCAACCGCTGGCTGGCCGAGGACTGGGGCATGGCCTACCGCGACCGCATCTTCGCCGCCCCCTACATCACCCTGGCCGACGTCGACGAGGCCGTGACCGAACTGGAGTGGGCGCTGGACCAGGGGGCCCGCGCCGTCGTCATGCGGGCGGCGGCGCCGACCACCATCACCGGTCCCTACTCGCCGGCGCACGAGATGTTCGACCCCTTCTGGGCCCGGGTCAGCGAAGCCGGGATCACGGTGGTCGTCCACGCCGGTGACGCCGGGCTCTCCTCCAACGGCTACGCACCGGACGGCTTCGCCGCCACCTTCAAGGGGGGCGGGCGGGCCACGCCGAGCATCAAGATGTTCGCCATTGAACGGGCGGCCCACGACTTCCTGGTCACGCTGATCCTGGAGCGCCTCTTCGACCGCTTCCCGGGGGTGCGCATCGCCTCGGTGGAGAACGGGTCGGAGTTCCTGGCCCCGCTCTTCGCCAAGTTGACCGGCACCGCCCGCAAGATGCCGGGCTACTTCAAGGAGGACCCGGTCGTCACGTTCCGCCGCCACGTGTGGATCAACCCGTTCTGGGAGGACGACGTGAACGAGATCGTCGACCTGATGGGCGATGACCGGGTCATCTTCGGTTCGGACTGGCCCCACATTGAAGGCCTGCCCGAGCCGACCGACTGGGTCACCGAATTGCAGAAGCTCGAGCCCGAGTCGGTGGCCAGGATCATGGGCGGCAATGTGTCCACCCTGAACGAGCGGCAGCCGGCCCGTTGAGCGCCGTCGTCGGCATCTCCGTTGAGCCGAGCGAGGCGTCGCCGCCGCCGCCCCTGCTGCCCCACGTCATCATCCTCTTCGGCGCCACCGGTGACCTGGCCGCCCGCAAGCTGCTGCCCGGCCTGCTCCACCTGGCCCAGTCCGGCATGATGCCCGAGTACCGGATCATCGGGACCTCGACCAGCGAGCTGAGCGACGAGGAGTTCCGCCACCTGGCCCGCCATGCCTGCGACCAGTACGCCACCGGGAAGATCTCGCTGCTGCAATGGGCCCAGTTCGAGCAGAGGCTGAGCTTCGTGCCGCTCTCGGCCGGGCCCGAGGGCCTGGCGGCCGCGGCGAGAACGGCCGAAGAGGCCATCGGGGGCGACGTCCGGCGGCTGCACTACCTGAGCATTCCGCCGGCGGCCGACCGCGACGTCATCACCCTCATCCACAAGGCCGATCTGGTCGAGCGCTCGCGGGTGGTCATGGAGAAGCCCTTCGGCACCGACCTGGCCAGTGCCCGGGAGCTCAACGCCCTGCTGCACGAGATCTTCGATGAGGAGCAGATCTTCCGCATCGACCACTTCCTGGGCAAGGAGGCGGCGCAGAACATCCTCGCCTTCCGCTTCGCCAACGGTCTCTTTGAGCCCATCTGGAACCGGGACCACATCGACCACGTGCAGATCGACGTCCCCGAGACGCTGGGCGTGGAGGACCGGGTGGGCTTTTACGAAGCCACCGGCGCCTTCAAGGACATGGTGGTGACCCACCTGTTCCAGATCCTCGCCTTCATGGCCATGGAGCCGCCGACCGCCCTGGCGTCGGGCCCGATCAGCGAGGAGAAGAACAAGGTCTTCCGCTCCATGTGCCCGCTCGACGTCACCCGGGTGGTGCGGGGCCAGTACGAGGGCTACCGGGAGATTCCCGGCGTGGCCCCGGACTCGGACACCGAGACCTTCGTGGCCCTGCGCTGTGAGATCGACAACTGGCGCTGGGCCGGGGTGCCCTTCTTCCTGCGCACCGGCAAGGACCTGGGTGGGGGCGAGCGCATCATCTCCATCGCCTTCCGCGAGCCGCCCAAGAGCATGTTCCCCGAGGGCTCCGGCGTCGGCACGCAGGGACCCGACCACCTCACCTTCGACCTGGCCGACTCCTCCAAGCTGTCGCTCTCCTTCTACGGCAAGAAGCCGGGGCCGGGCATGAACCTCGAGAAGCTGAGCCTGCAGTTCGCCCTGCACGAGACGGGCCAGGACGCCGACATCCTCGAGGCCTACGAGCGGCTGATCCACGACGCCATGGTGGGCGACCACACTCTCTTCAACACGGCCGAAGGGATTGAGCGGCTGTGGGAGCTCTCCACCCCACTGCTCGACAACCCGCCGCCGGTGCAGCCCTACGCCAAGGGCAGCTGGGGGCCCGAGGGCATCGCCGACCTGATCGCACCGCGCAACTGGCGCCTGCCCTTCGAGCGCCGCTGGCGGGCCGGGGTCAAGTAACCCGGCCTCGCCGAAGACCCACGGACACGTGGGTTAGCCGGGAACGAGGTCCTGGTCAGCGAGGGCGGTGGCCAGTCCCGCCCCGATGCCGGGGTCGGCGAAGGTGAAGCCCGCTCCCAGCAGGCGCTCGGGCCGGGCCCGCTGGGAGGCCAGGAGGAACTCCTCGGTCATTTGGCGGCCCGCCACCAACCGCAGGACGGCCGCCGGCACGACCAGCCGGGCCGAACGGTGCAGGGCGCGGCCCAAGGCGGCCGTGAACTCGGCATTGGCGACGGGAGCGGGGGAGGTCACGTTGACCGGGCCGGCCAGCTCGCCCTGGGTCAACAAGAACGACAGCGCGGCAACGTGGTCGCGCCGGGTGATCCAGCTCAGCTGGTGGCGGCCCGAGCCCAGCCGGGCGCCCAGCCCGAACCGGAACGGCAGGAGCTGCTTGGCCAACGCGCCACCGGCCGCGCTGAGCACGATGCCGGTGCGCAGGTGCACGACGCGCACCCCGGCGTCGGCGGCGGGTGCGGTGGCGGCCTCCCACCGGGCACACACATCGGCCAGAAAGCCCGAGCCTGGTGCGCTGGCTTCCGTCAGTTCCTCGTCACCACGAGAGCCGTAGTAGCCGACGGCCGAACCACTGAGCAGCACGGCCGGCGCCGGCGAGAGCCCGGCCAGGGTCTCGGCCAACAACGTGGTGCCCGCCACCCGACTGGAGAGCACGTCGGCCCGGTGCGCCGCCGACCAGCGGTGATCCCCGACTCCGGCGCCGGCCAGATGCACCACGGCGCCCACCCCGCGCAGCCCCTCCGCGTCGATGGTCCCGGCCCTCGGATCCCAGGCCACCTGGCCCGGTCCGGCCCGGCCACGGACCACGGGCACGACCTCATGGCCGGCGGAGCGCAGATGCCGGCCCAGGGCCGATCCGATCAGGCCCCGCGATCCGGTGATGGCGACCCTCACGGAGTGAGCAGAACCCGCCCGAACGACTGGCGACTCTCAATGTAGGCATGGGCCGCCGCCGCCTCCGACAACGGGAAGGCCCGGTCGATGACGACCTTGAGCTCGCCCCGGGCGATATCAGCCAGGAGACCGGCGATCATGGCGTGCGGGCGCGGAAACAGGAGCAGCTCGGCCCCCAAGAAGTAACCCGACAGGGTCTGGTTGTTGGGGCGCATGGTGGAGATGTCCAGCTGCTCGGCCGAGCTGCGGCCGGCGTCGCCGACCGTCACGCAGCGGCCCCGGTAGGCCAGCGCGTTGATGCTGCCCTGCAGGGTGACACCACCCACCGAGTCCACCACCACGTCGACGCCGCGGCCGTCGGTCAACCGGCGGGCCTCGGCCACGAAGTCCTCCCGGGCGTAGTTGATCCCCTCGTCGAGTCCCAGCTCCTTGAGCCGCTCGAGCTTGTCGTCGCTCGAGGCGGTGGCGAAGACCCGGGCCCCGGCCCGCTTGGCCAGCTGAATAGCGGCGATGCCCACCCCGCCCGCGCCGGCGTGAATGAGGACGGTCTCCCCGGCCACCAGATGGCCGAACTCGAAGAGGCAGTCGTCGGCCGTCCCGAAGGGGACCGGGACGCACGCCGCCTGGTCGGTGGAGAGCCCGTCGGGAATCTTCCAGGCGAACGGCGGCGATACCGCCCGCAGCTCGGCGTGGGAGCCGTCGATGCCGACGGTGACCACCCTGTCGCCGACGGCGAAGCCGGTTACCTCGGCCCCCACCGACAGCACCGTGCCGGCGCACTGGTAGCCGACGATATGGGGCGTGGCGTTCAGGTCACCCCCGAGCCGGTTGAGGGTGTCGCCGCCCTCGATGCTGACCGCTTCCACCTTGACCAGGAACTCGTGGTCGCCGGCCACCGGATCAGGCACGTCCTCGTACCGGAACACGTCGGGGCTGCCGGTCTCGTAGTACACCGCTGCTTTCACTGCCGCTCCCTTGTCGTATGGGTGCCCTCGTTCTACCGGGTGACGGCCCTCCCCCGCTCGTACTGACCGAGGCGGAACCGCCGGGTCCGGCGCCAGTACCACATGGAGGGGTAGGGCAACTGGGTGGCGATCCGGCCGTTGGCGTTCTTGAAGTAACTGTGGCAGCCGGTGTCCCACACCGTGTCGCGCATGGCTTCGGCCAACTCGGCGTTGTAGGTGGCCATGACGTCGGAGCGGACATCGACCGCGCGCACGCGGTGCCGGCGCATGGTCCGCAGGGCGCGCACGACGTAGGCCGCCTGCGCCTCGAGGATGAAGATGATGGAGTTGCCGCCCTGGTTGGTGTTGGGCCCGTAGAGCATGAAGAAGTTCGGGTAGCCCGACACGGACAGCCCCAGATAGGCCTGCGGTACCTCAGCCCAGTCGTCCCGCAGCCGGCGCCCACCCAGCCCGGTCACTTCGAGACCGTGGAGGTAATCGGTCGCCTTGAAGCCGGTAGCCAGGACGATGGCGTCGACCGCATGTTCACGGCCGTCGGCCGTCACCACTCCGGCCGGGGTGACCCGCTGGATCGGCTCGGTGACCAGGTCGACCTCGTCACGCACCACCGCCTTGTAGAAATCGCTGGAGACCAGGGTCCGCTTGCAGCCGAATGGGTAGTCCGGGGTCAGCTTGGCCCGGAGCGCGTCGTCCTTGATCCGGTGGTCGAGGTGGCTCAGGGCCAGCAGCTTGAGCTGGTCGGCCACCGGGTCCCCGTGCCGGAAGGCGATGTTGCGCTCAAAGGCGCGGTAGATCTCCCAGCGGTGCCGGCGGGCGGCCACCCGGTTGCGGGCGAACCGCGCCTTGTCGGCCTCGCTGAAGGGCTTGTCGGAGCGGGGCAGGATCCATTGGGGCGAGCGCTGGAAGAGCGTGAGGTGTTGCACGCGGTCGACCAGGGCCGGCACGATCTGGGCGGCGCTGGCTCCGGTGCCGATGACCGCCACCCGCCGGCCGGTCGGGTCGAAGCCGTGGTCCCAGCGGGCCGAGTGGAACGACGGGCCGGCGAACGTGCTGAGACCCTCGATGGCGGGGTACGAGGGGGCGTTGAAGGTGCCCAACGCGCTGACCACCACGTCGGCTTCGTACTCGGTCCCGTCGGCCGCCCGGAGCTGCCACCGGTTCACCTCGGCCCGCCAGGTCGCCGTCACGATGGCCGTGTTGGTGCGCAGGTGGGGCCGGATGCCGAAACGGTCGGCGCAGTGCTCGAAGTACGCCAGGATCTCGGGCTGGTTGGCGTAGG
>DASZMA010000039.1:0-14878 GCA_035552095.1 Acidimicrobiales bacterium
CTGCACCACGAAAGCGGCGTGGCCGTACTGGAGCGCTACGGCATGTCCGAGACGTTGCTGACCCTCTCGAACCCGCTCGGCGGTGAGCGCCGGCCCGGTTCGGTCGGGTTGCCGCTCCCGGGCGTGGAGGTCCGGCTAGCCGACACCGACGAGGGCGGCGTGGGCCAGCTCCTGGTGCGGGGGCCGTCGCTGTGCCGGGGCTACTGGGACCGACCCGAGGCGGAGGGGGCGGCGAGCCAGGCAGGCGGCTGGGCCCCCACCGGCTGGTTCGCCACCGGCGACCTGGCCTCGGTGCACGACGATGGCTACGTCACCATCCGGGGGCGGCTGACCGAGTTGATCATCACCGGTGGGCACAACGTCTACCCGGCCGAAGTGGAGGCGGTCCTGATCGTTCATCCATCGGTCAAAGAGATCGCCGTGATCGGAATCGCCTCAGACGAGTGGGGAGAGTCGGTGACCGCGGTGGTGGTCGGGGCCGACGGCGGCGTCGACCTGGCCGGGATCGCGGCCCTGGCCGAGCGGGAATTGGCGCCCTACAAGCGGCCCCGGGAGTTCCGGGTGGTTGACGAACTGCCCCGCAACGCCATGGGAAAGGTGGTGCGGCGGGACCTGGCCTAGGGCCGTTTTGCGCCCGGTCCTGCGGTAGCGTGATCGCATGTCCACGTTTCTGATGCTCTCGACCGTGGGGCCCGATGGAGCGGCCACCCTGTCGGAGAACCCGGATCGGCTCAAGGCGGTCAACGCCGAGGTCGAGGCCATGGGAGTCCATGTGGTGGCCCAATGGGCCCTGCTCGGGCCCTACGACTTCTGCACCATTCTGGACGCGCCCGACGAGAGGACGATGGCCCGGGTGGCGCTCGTCCTGGGCTCGCGGGGCACCCTCAAGACGTTGACGCTCTCGGCCATCCCGATTGACGAGTACATCGAGTCGGTCCGCCCGCCTGCCGCGGGCTGACGCGACTCAGTGCCACCAGAAACCCTGGCGGCTCCGTTGACGACGGACGTCGTCCCGGGTGAAAAGCTCACCCAGGATGCTGCCGTCGGACAGCCGGCGGATGCGGTAGCCCTCCTCGGTGAACTCAGCCACCTCGAACCCGCGCACCCAGGTGCCCTGATAGCGGTTGCGCACGTCCACCGCCGTCCCGGGGGCGAGCGGCGTCCGGGCGTTCGGATCAGGCGCGGTGGCCCCCCCTCCGTCAGTCATGGTCTCATCGTATGGGACGACCCGGTGGGGTCCCCGTGACCGGCACCGGGGTCTCCCGGCCCAGCCTCTCCATGGAGCGCTCCCTGCGGCGGCAGGGTCACGCCCGGGTGGCCGGTCTCGACGAGGTCGGACGAGGCGCCTGGGCCGGTCCGCTCACCGTGGGCGTGGCCGTGGTGAAGCCAGGGGCCGAGCGGAGCATGCCGGGGTGGTTGCGCGATTCCAAGCAGCTCAGCGAGACCAGGCGCGAGGACATCTTCGAGTCCGTGGGCGCCTGGTGCGTCGAATGGGCCGTCGGCCACGCCTCGCCCTATGAGTGCGACGAGTGGGGGATGACCATCGCGCTCCGCCTGGCGGCCGAGCGCGCCCTGGCCGGACTCTCGGAGGCACCCGATGCGCTGCTGGTCGACGGGCCGATCAACCTCCTGCGTCGCACCGACGGCGTGGCGGCTGAATTCTCGGGCCACGTGCGGCCGGTCATCGGCGGCGACGCGCGCTGCGCGTCGGTGTCCGCCGCCTCGGTGCTGGCCAAAGTGGTGCGGGACCGCCTCATGCGGGCCGAGGCGGAGCACTTCCCGGCCTACAGCTTCGAGCGGAACAAGGGCTACCCGTCGTGGCGGCACCAGATGGCCCTGCAGGGCTACGGGCTCTCGGCCGTGCACCGGCGCTGGGCCTACGTCGACGACCTGCCCTGGAGTGACTGGCGCCCCGACGTCCGGCGGGCAAATACCTCCCCTGAGCTGGACGACCGCGATGTGGTTCGGTCGCCCCAGAGGACTAACGTGGCCTCATGACCGCCGTGCTGGAGGTGCAGAATCTTCGGACCGAATTCAGCATGCGCCATTCGAAGGTGGTCGCCGTCGACGACGTGTCCTTCTCCTTGGAAGAGGGCGAGTGCGTGGGGGTGGTCGGCGAGTCCGGCTGCGGCAAGAGCACGACCGGCCTCTCCATCATGCGTCTGCTGCCCAACAACGGCCGTGTGAGCGGGGGCAGCATCCGCCTGCTCGGCCGCGACCTGGCCACCCTGGACGAGAAGGCCATGCGAGGGGTGCGCGGTGACGAGGTGGCGCTCATCCCGCAGGACCCGATGACGTCGCTCAACCCGACCATGACCATCGGCCGGCAGATTGCCGAAGGGGTGCTCCTGCACCGCGACGTCACCCGGGCCCAGGCCCGGGAGAGGGCGCTCGAGGTGCTGACCCTGGTGGAGATGCCCCGGCCGGCCGAACGGCTGGACCAGTACCCCCACGAGCTGTCGGGGGGACTCCGGCAGCGGGTGATGATCGCCATGGCGCTGGTCTGCGATCCCAAGGTGCTCATCGCCGACGAGCCCACCACCGCGCTCGACGTCACCATTCAGGCCCAGATCCTCGACCTGATCGACGACCTGCGCGAGCGCCTGCACATGGGCGTCGTCCTGATCACCCACGACATGGGGGTCATCGCCGGGCGGGCCGACCGGGTCCTGGTCATGTACGCCGGGAAGATCGTCGAGGAGGCCTCCACCGGTGTCCTCTTCGAGCGCATGCGCCATCCCTACGCCGAGGCGCTGCTGGCCTCGGTGCCCAAGATCGACCAGGACCTGGAGGAGGCGCTCCTCACCATTCCGGGCCTGCCGCCCGACCTGTCGCAGACCATCACCAATTGCCGCTTCGCCCCCCGCTGCCGCTACGCCACCGAGCAATGCCGGGAGCAGGAACCGCCGCTGGAGCCGGCCAACGACGGCGATCCGCCGCACCGCTTCGCTTGCTTCCACCCGGTGCAGCATGAGGACGCCCCGACTCCCGTCGAAATACGGGCCGCCGTCACCACCCCGGGCACGACGGCCCGGGTGGCCGCGCTGGAGGGGGCACCCGAGATCCTCTCGGTGACCAATCTGGTCAAGGAGTTCCCGGTCATGGCCGGCAGCGTCATGCGCCACCACGTCGGCTCGGTCCACGCCGTCTCCGATGTCTCGCTCACCATCCGCCAGGGCGAGACCTTCGGTCTGGTGGGCGAGTCCGGCTGTGGCAAGACCACCATCGGGCGATTGATGGTGGCGCTCGAGCACCCCACCTCGGGCTCCGTGCAGTTCGAGAACTCGGTGCTGACCGACCTCAAGGGATCCGAGCTGCGCCAGCGCCGCCGCGACATCCAGCTCATGTTCCAGGATCCCTACGCCTCACTTGACCCGCGCATGAGGGTGGGCACCATTGTGGGGGAGCCACTGCGGGTGCAGGGGGTGGGTAACCGCGACGAGCAGCGCGACCGGGTCACCACGCTGATGCGCGAGGTCGGGCTGAGCCCGCAGGCGGTGCATCGTTATCCCCACGAGTTCTCCGGCGGCCAGCGCCAGCGGATCGGCCTGGCCCGGGCCCTGGCCCTCGAGCCCAAGTTGGTGGTGGCCGACGAGCCGGTCTCCGCCCTCGACGTCTCCATTCAGGCCCAGATCCTCAACCTGATGAAGGACCTGCAGCGTCGTCACGGCCTGACCTACGTGATGATCTCGCACGACCTGGCCGTCGTCCGCTACATGGCCGACACCATCGGGGTCATGTACCTGGGCAAGCTGGTCGAGCTCGGCCCGTCCGCCGAGGTCTACTCCCGGCCGGCCCACCCCTACACCCAGGGTTTGTTGGACGCCGTGCCGACGGCGGCGGTGGCGGACACCCGGGCGGCGCGCAAGTTGATTGTGCGGGGGGAGCTGCCGTCGGCCGTCAACCCGCCGTCGGGCTGCCGGTTCCGCACCCGCTGCCCGCGGGCCGAGAGCCTGTGCGCCGAGGTCGAGCCGCTGCTGCGGACGTTCGGGGCGGGCCACACCGCGGCCTGCCATTTCCCGCTGCAGACGCCGGTCAACCCCAGCGAGCCGAGCGCCGTCTCGGCCACGTCCTGACCTAGCGGCGCTGGAGTCGCACCTCGAGCGCATCGCGCAGGGCATCGCCGACGAAGTTGAAGGCGATGACCACCAAAATGATGCACAGGCCGGCCGGGTAGATCTCCCACCAGTAGCCCAGCGCCGCACTGTTCACGCCGTCCGAGAGCATGGAACCCCAATCGGTGCCCGGAGCGGGGATGCCGAGTCCGATGAAGCCGAGCGCGGCCAGCAGGAGGATGGAGTCGGCGATCTGGAAGGTGGCGAACACCACGATGGTCCCGACCGCGTTGGGCACAATGTGGCGCCCGATGATGCGCGTGCGCGATCCACCCATGATGCGCACGGCCTGGACATACTCCCGCACGCGCAAGGTGAGCGTCTCGCCGCGCACCAGACGGGCCGGGATGAGCCAGCTGACGGCGGCGATCACGAAGATGATGAGGATCTCTGATTGGCCTTCAATGGTGACCAGCGCGATCAGGAGGAAGAGCACCGGCATGGAGAGGATCATGTCGACGAACCGCATCATGAGGGCATCGAGCCAGCCGCCGGCGAAGCCCGAAACGGCGCCGTAGATCACGCCGATGACGGTGGCCACCGCGGCCGAGGCGAAGCCGACCAGCAACGAGGCCTGGCCTCCGTACATGAGCCGGCCCACCATGTCGAAGCCGGTGTTGTCCGTGCCGAGCAGATGGCCGCCACCAGGTGAACCGTTTTGCGCGTTGTTGAGGGCGGTTTCCGCGTTGGTCTGATTGGTGTGGTAGATCAGCGGTCCGACGTAGCAGAACAACAGAAAGAAGACGATGGCGATCAGGCCGGCCACCGCCAGCTTGTTCTCGACGAACACCCGGATGATCTGGCGGGCCATACCACCGTTCGACGACGCATCGCCTCCTTCGGGCGCCGACGCCACCAGGTCGACCTGACCGAGGAGGTGCCCGGTGGGCGTGGCCGCCACCGGGGGCTCGGGCCGGCCCGGGGGCGAAGCCGGGGGTTGGTTGTCCCTGGTTGTCATGCCGTACTCCCCAGTCTGATTCTCGGATCAGCCACGGCGTAGAGCACGTCGGCCAGGAACGACCCCAACACGGTGAAGACCGTGATGACCAGCGTGGTGCCCAAAATGGTTGACACGTCGTCATTCAGGGCCGATTGCACGGTGAGCAAGCCCATGCCCGGGTAGTTGAACACGCTCTCGGTGATGAGCGCGCCGCTGGCGATGGCCGGCAGCGAAAGGCCGATCAGGGTCAGGATCGGGATGAGGGCGTTGCGCAGCGCGTGGCCGTAGAGGACCCGGTTGTTGCTGGCGCCCTTGGCCTGTGCCGTCCGGATGTAGTCCTCGGTCAGGGCGTCCATCATGGACGACCGCATGTAGCGGCTGAACGATGCGATGGTGAGCGCCGAGAGTGTCACGACCGGAAGGACGAAGGCCCGGGGGTCGGTGAAGATCGTCCAGGCTCCGCTGTTGCCCGGCGGTGACACCGGGAAAATGTGGAGATCGAAGGAGAAGAAGAGAACGAGCAGGAAGGCCAGGAAGAAGGCCGGCATGGCGTAAAAGACGAACGAGAGGGTGGTCAGGACGTAGTCGATCGGCTTGTACCGGCGCACGACCTGCAGGATCCCCAGCGGCACGGCGATGACCAGGGCCAGCAGGGTCGAGACCCCGACCAGCGAGAGCGTCTTGGGCAGCCGCTGGGCGATCAGTTCCTGGACCCCTTCATTGTGGAAGTAGGAGTAACCGAAGTTGAGGTGGAAAAGACCCCAGAGGTAGTTCCAGAACTGCTCGTAAATCGGCAGGTTGTATCCGTTTTCCTGGTTGAAATGGGCGATGGCGGCGGCGGTGCGGCGGGGACCCAGCGCGATGGCGGCCACCCCACCCGGGATCAACTGGCTCAGCAGGAAGACAATGAGGACCACGCCCAAAATGACGATGATCGCTTGAATGAAGCGACGAACGGTGTAGCCGATCATTCGAGAGCCGGGGCACAACACGACGAACCCCCCGGCCGGAACCGAGGCTCTGACCGGGGGGTCGTCATGATGCTCAACTTGTGCTTACGCGAACTCAGTCAGGAGTCCGTTACTTCCAACGCCAGGCCTCGGGCAGGAGCGCACCGAACAGGTTCTGCTTGTCGGCGCCCGTCAGGCCCTTGGTGATCTCGGTCAGCTGGTAGGCCTCGTTGGGCTGGAAGAACACAGGCACCTGCTTGGCCAGGTAGTTCTGCCAGCTGAACAGCGAGACGTTGGTGTTGATCGTGGCCTGAATCAGCGACTGGTTGGTGGCGTCGTTGTAGTCGCCGTAGTTGGCCGCTGAGCCCAACTCGAACAGCTCTTCGCCGCTCGGGTAGTAGTCCGGCGCGAAGGTCCAGCCACCGGCCCAGTTCTGCATCTGCCACGAGCAGCCGTTCGGGCAGGCGACGGCATTGTGGATCACCGTGTCGAAGGTGGCCCCGCCGAGCTTCACGTTGATGCCGGCGCTGGACCACGAGGCCTTCTCGGCCACGGCCTCAGCCGTCGTCGCCTGCACGCCGGTGGCGTACTGCTCGGCAATGGTGAGTGGTGTCCCCGACGGGATACCGGCACCACAGTCGCCCTTGGCCGACCCTGGCTTAATGCAGGTGTCCGTGCCGTTGGGAACAACCTTCCACCCGTTCGACGAGAGGAGGCTCTTGGCCTTCGACGGGTTGTACGGGAAGGGGTTGCTGGACTCGAGCTTCGACGCGTCGGGGTTACCCGGCGGGTAGATCGGCACCGGGCCATACGTCGGCACGGCGTAGCCCTTGAACAGCTTGTTGATATAGAGCGGCTGGTTGATCAGCAACTGCATGGCCTGGCGGATATACGCCTGGGCGAAGATCTTGGCCGTCACTCCGTTGTTGGCGGTGGTGCTGAAGTTCAAGGGGAAGTAGTTGATGCTGAAGAGGTACCAGGGGACCAGGTTGTCGGTGCTGGCCAGCCTCGGGCTGTTCGGCCCCACCTTCAGGTAGTTGGTCGTCCCCTTGGCTATGTCCTGTAGCGGTACGTAGCCGACGTTGACCTGCCCGCCGACCAGGGCGTTGAACTCGGCCGTGTCCGCCGTATAGGGCAGTTCTACAAAGGACTTCAGCGTCGGCTTGACCGGGCCCGAGTACGACGGGTTGGGCACGAAGGTGACCTGCCCGTCGGCGGTGAAGGCACTGACTTTCCACGGTCCGTCAACCACGGCCCACAAGGGGTTGGTGGCGTAGGTCGAGATGGAGTTGTTGGCGGCCTGCGGATTGCTCGGGTTGAAGCCGGCGGCATTGGCCAGGAAGGTGTACACCTTGGTGCAGGCGGCGTCGCCCTTTCCATAGGCCGAGGTGGCACAGCCCCCGGACCCTGCGGCCGCACCGGCTGCGGTGACGTCCCACGCGGCGGGCATCGGCGTGATCTGGGCCAGCTCGTTGTAGATGACCCAGTGCTGGTTGTAGGCCTTGTCAAAGGTGAACGTCACCGTGTTGGCGGTGCTGGTGACGTTGGTCACGTTGTCCGGCAGGTAGCCCGAGACGTACCCGCAGAAGTTGGCCTTCTCAGCGTGGTAGATGTTCATGAAGAACTGCACGTCCGAACCGGTGAGTTGTTCGCCGTTGGACCACTTGTAGTTCTTCAGCGAAACCGTCACGGTGGTGCCGCCGTTGGTGAAGCTCGGCTGGGGCGCCAGCGAAAGGCTGTTGTTGATGGTGGGCTCATTGCCGGTGCCAGGGAAGTACAGCGGCCGGTAGAGCAGGTACTGCAGCTGCGCAATGTTGTTGATGGAGCACAGCTGCGCCGGGTAGAAGGGGAAGATGAAGTTCGGGGAGGCCCCGGGCGGCTCGGCGAACGTGGCCGTCGTCTTTGACGCCGCGCCGCTGATAGCGGTCGGTGCGGCGATGATCAGGCCGGCGGTAAGCGCCCCGACGGCCATAGCGGCACACAGGGCCCGCTTGAGTAACCCCTTCATTCCCATAGCACTCCCTTGCTATTTGGTCGCCCGGGTGGCGACCTGTGCTGACCATCTCCTGCCACCCCAGCGGTAGGAGAATCCAGTAAACGTAACGCAACCGCCACATTCTTGGGAGAATGGATTGTTAAATTATCGGCAGGTTCTGCCTCATTAGCGAAGGTGAGCGTTGCAACCAGGCTTCTGACACACGAATCGTGCGTCGGATTGGCTCTCAGCGCCCCTTAACGACAACCTTGGTCCTGGCTGTGTGCCAACTGCGTGTTTTTTGAGCGCCGCCGGTACTATTTGGGTGAGCCGATGGTCTACGTCCTTGCACTCGCGGCAGCCCTCTCCAATGCGTTGACCAGTGTGTTCCAGCGCATGGGGGTGGAGGACGCCCCCGAAGAGGCCACCATGCGGCTCAGCCTGATCACCCATGCCCTGCGCCGCGGCATCTGGCTGCTCGGCTTCCTGTTCATGGTCTGCTCCTTCCTGCTGCAGGCCTTCGCCCTCCACGTCGGGCGGCTCTCGGTGGTCCAGCCCATCCTGGTCATGGAGCTGCTCTTCCTGGTCTTTATTCTGGGGACGTACTTCGGCTACCAGATCACGCTGCGCGAGTGGGTCGGGGCCTCCGCCATCACCTTCGGGCTGGCCGGGTTCCTGGCCTTCTCCAATCCCGGTGGGGGCAACCACGTGCCGAGCACCTTCGGGTGGAGCGTCGTGGGCGGGATCTGCGTCTTCGCGATGGTGGTCTGCGTGGTGGCCACCCGCTGGGGCCCGCGCTTCTTCAAGGCGGCCATGTTCGGCACCGCGGCCGCCGTGGCCTTCGCCTTCACCGCCGCCCTGATGAAGGTGGTCAGCGACTACGCCGCCCGGGACTGGGTCACCATGCTGACCCATTGGCAGACCTATGCCCTGGTCGCCTTCGGCCTGGCCGGGCTGTTCCTGACCACGAACGCCTACCACGCCGGGCCCTTGGCGGCCTCGCAGTCCACCCTGGTGTTGGTCGACCCATTGGCCAGCATCCTCATCGGCATCGCCCTCTACGGGGACAGCCTGCGGACCTCTGGGCCGTGGGGGCCCCTTGAGGCCTTC
Organism: Acidimicrobiales bacterium; assembly: GCA_035552095.1. Taxonomy (GTDB): domain Bacteria; phylum Actinomycetota; class Acidimicrobiia; order Acidimicrobiales; family RAAP-2; genus Bog-473. The sequence continues at coordinate 9,091 of DASZMA010000039.1, forward strand.
TCGCTCCTGGTCATGTTCAGCGGGGCGGTCTTCCTGTCCAGCTCACCGCTGGTTACCGGGATCAAGAGTGAGGGCAAGGGGGTCGAGTACGAGGAGATGCTGTCCCGCCGGGTCAAGCACTTCGGTGAGGGCACGCCCGAGGCCCCGGTGCCCGACGGGGGCCTGCCCTTCTCGCCGACCTGAGCGACCTACCTCGGACTTAAGCGGACCCTGAGCGGGCCCGCCCCTGTTCCACCACCAGGCGGACGAAGAGGGCGAAGTGGTCGGGGTGGGAGAGGTGGGCTCCGTGGTGGGACCCCTCTATCTCGTAGCTGGTGGCCCCCGGGACGTGATCGCCCAGCCACGTCACGGCGGCGAAGTGGTGGGACTCGGTATCGGCACCGCCCATCCCGAAGACGGCCGAGACGGTCAGGTCCATGACATCGAACGGCGTACCGCCGCGGATGCCGGTCATGTCGGCTACCAGGGCCGGTCCGTCAGCCCGACGGGCGGCCCGGCCCTCATTGGTCAGCCGCTGCCAGGCCGAGGGACTGACCATCCGGCTGAAAAACCGCTCCGCCTCGTCGCCGGGGTCTTCGGCCATGGGCGTCCACGACCCGGGGCCGCCGCCGGGCGACCGCCGGCGGAACCCGAGCCAGGGCATCGGCGGTTCGAAGGCCCCAATGGCGTCAAAGGCCCTGGGCTCGGCGATGGCGGCGCCGACCACGACGTCGCCACCCAGGCTGTGCCCGACCGCGGCAACCAGCGTCGGTCCCGTCCGGCGGACCTCCGCCACCACGTCAATGAGGTCGGCGATATGCCCTCCCAGCTCCACCACGCCGGCCTCCCGGGATCCCCCGTAGCCCCGCCGGTCGTAGGCCACGATGCCCATGTCGGGCAGCCGCCGCATGACCCGCCGGAAGCTCTCGGCCCGGTCCAGCGATCCGTGGACGAGCACGACCGTCGGGCTGCCGGCGGTAGCCGCCGCCCGCTCAATGATGTGGAGTCCGACGGGATAGCTCATGGGCAGGCGTGACCATACCGGTCGCCCCTGGACCTCGAGCGCCCCCGGTAGGGTGGACGTATGTCGCAAACGAACACCACGAGGGGCTCCTTCGGTCCTAATGCGTGGCTGGTCGACGACATGTACGACCGCTTTCTGGTCGATCCGACCTCGGTGAGCGAGAGTTGGCGCGAGTTTTTCGCCGATTACCGGCCGGCCCCCGTGCCGGCGCCCCAATCGGCTCCGATGCCGGCGCCGGCCGCCACCGTGGCGGCTGCAACGCCTATAGCGGCTACTCCCGGCGCGGCGGCCGGGCCGGAGGAGGCCACGGTCCTGCGGGGCGCCGCCTCGCGCATCGTGGCCAACATGGAAGCCAGCCTCTCGGTGCCCACCGCCACCAGCGTGCGCACCGTGCCGGCCCGCCTGCTGGAGGTCAACCGCCAGGTCCTCAACAACCAGCTGGCCCGCACCACCGGGGCCAAGGTCAGCTTCACCCACCTGATCGGCTACGCCATTGTGCGGGCACTGAGCGACGTGCCCGCCCTCAACGCCGCCTTCGTGGAGGCGGCCGGCGAGAGCGGGAAGCCCGGCGTCATCCACCACAAGCACGTCGGCCTCGGCCTGGCCGTCGACCAGGAGAAGAGCGACGGGTCACGAACGCTGCTGGTGCCCTGCATCAAGGATGCCGACACCCTCGACTTCCGCTCCTTTGTGGTGGCGTACGAGGACCTCATCCGCAAGATCCACACCAACAAGATCTCGCCGGACGACTTCGCCGGCACCACCGTCACCCTGACCAATCCGGGCACGCTGGGCACGGTGCAGTCGGTGCCCCGCCTCATGCCGGGCCAGGGCGCCATCATCGGCGTCGGCGCCTTGGGCTACCCGGCCGGGTTCGAGGCGGCCGATCCCCGGGTGCTGGCCCAACTGGGTCTGGGCAAGGTGGTCACCCTGACCTCGACCTACGACCACCGCATCATCCAGGGTGCCGAGTCGGGCATCTTCCTGGGCCGGGTGGCGGCCCTCCTGACCGGAGCCGACGGATTCTACGACGCGCTCTTCGAGTCGATGGGCGTGCCCTACGAGCCGGTGCGCTGGAAGGTGGACAACAACGCTGGCGCGGGGAGCGAGGAAGGGGAGCACCAGCGCCTGATCAAGCAGGTGCACGTGCAGACCCTGATCAACATGTACCGGGTGCGCGGGCACCTGATCGCCCACCTGGACCCGCTCGATGCCGAGCCCCCGCACATCCACGCCGAGCTCGACCCGCTGACCTACGGCCTGACCATCTGGGACCTGCCCCGGCCGTTCGTGACCGACGGCCTGGCCGGACGCGACGTGGCCACCCTCGACGAGATCCTGCACGTGCTGCGCGACGCCTACTGCCGGACGCTCGGCATCGAGTACATGCACATTCAGGATCCCGAGCAGAAGCGGTGGATCCAGCAACATGTGGAGGGCCAGCCCAGCACGCTCAATCTGGAAGAGCAGCGGCACATCCTGGACCGCCTCAACGCGGCCGAGGTCTTCGAGCGCTTCCTGCACACCCGCTACGTCGGCCAGAAGCGCTTCGGCCTCGAGGGGGCCGAGTCGACCATCGTCCTGCTCGACACCCTGCTCGACGCCGCGGCCGGATCGGGCGTGGCCGAAGTCGTCATGGGGATGTCCCACCGGGGTCGGCTCAACGTGCTGGCCAACATCGTGGGCAAGTCGTACAAGGAGATCTTTGAGGAGTTCGAGGGGAACCTCGACCCCGAGTCGGTGCAGGGCTCGGGCGACGTGAAGTACCACAAGGGCGCCCGGGGCGTCTTCCTCGGCACGGCCGGCGAGGAGCTCCCTATCACCCTGGCCTCCAACCCCTCCCATCTCGAAGCGGTCGACCCGGTGGTCGAGGGCATGACCCGAGCCAAGCAGGACCGGTTGTCACCACCGACCGACGGGACGCCCAAGGCCATGTCGGAGGGCACCTACGGCTTCCCGTGCATGTCGGTGCTGGTGCACGGCGATGCCGCCTTCGCCGGCCAGGGCGTGGTGGCCGAGACGCTCAACCTCTCCGGGCTGTCGGGCTACCGCACCGGCGGTGCCGTGCACGTGGTCATCAACAACCAGCTCGGCTTCACCACGGCGCCGGCCTCGGCCCGGACCTCGGTCTACCCGACCGACGTGGCCAAAATGGTCCAGGCTCCCATCTTCCACGTCAACGGCGATGACCCCGAGGCGTGCGTGCGGGCGGCCCGACTGGCCTTCAGCTTCCGGCAGACCTTCCACAAGGACGTCGTCATCGACATCGTCTGCTACCGCCGCTACGGCCATAACGAGGGCGATGACCCCAGCTACACCCAGCCGCTGATGTACCAGCGCATCGACGCCAAGCGGTCGGTGCGTAAGCTCTACACCGAGACCCTGGTGCGCCGGGGTGACATCACCCTGGAGGAGGCCGAGTCGGCGCTGGACGACTTCAACTCCAAGCTGCAGACGGTCCTGGACGAGGTGCGGGGCGAGCCCTCGCTGGCCCCCACCCACCTGCCGGTGCAGGACAAGACCGATGTGGAGATCCCCACCGAGGAGACCGGGGTGGCGGGCGACGTGCTGCACGCGCTGGCCGCCGTGGTCCGCACCGTGCCCGAGGGCTTCACCATCCACCCCAAGCTGGAGCGGCAGTTCGCCCAGCGCGACGAGCTGGTGGCCGGGGGCCACGTCGACTGGGCCCTGGCCGAAGCCCTGGCCATGGGCTCGCTGGTCCAGCAGGGCGTCAACGTGCGCCTGACCGGGCAGGACACCCGCCGCGGCACCTTCAGCCAACGCCACGCCGTCCTGGTCGATTACGCCAACGCCGAGGAGTTCATCCCCCTGGACCACATTGACGACGGGTTGGCCCGGGTCGGAGCGACCGACCTGGTGCCCGAGGCCGGCCGCCTGGGTAGCTTCACCGTGCGCGACTCCCTCCTGTCCGAGTACGCCGCCGTGGGCTTCGAGTACGGCTACTCGGTGGAGGCGCCCGAGGCCCTGGTGGCCTGGGAGGCGCAGTTCGGCGACTTCGTCAACGGCGCCCAGATCATCATCGACAACTTCCTGGCCGCGGCCGAAATCAAATGGGGGCAGTACGCCGGCCTGGTCCTGCTCCTCCCGCACGGTTACGAGGGGCAGGGCCCCGAGCACTCGTCGTCGCGCTTCGAGCGCTTCCTGTCCCTGTGCGCCCGGGGCAACATGCGGGTGGCCGTGCCGTCAACCTCGGCGCAGTACTTCCACCTGCTGCGCTCCCAGGCCCTGCGCACGCCCAAGCGGCCGTTGATCGTGGTCACGCCCAAGTCGATGCTCCGGGCCGTGGCGTCCCGCTCGACCTTCAGCGAGTTGGAGACCGGCAGCTTCGCCCCGGTGATTGACGACGCCGCGGTGGAGGACGCGGCGGCGGTCCGCCGCATCGTCCTGTGCAGCGGCAAGGTCGCTCACGAGGCGCTACAGCGGCGCCACGACCTGGCCGGCGAAGATGCGGCCGCGGCCGCCGCCGTGGCCATCGTGCGCCTGGAGCAGCTCTACCCCTGGCCGGCCACCCTGCTCTCAGCCGTCCTGGACCGCTACGCCGAGGCCACCGAGGTGGTCTGGCTGCAGGAGGAGCCCGAGAACATGGGGGCCTGGCCCTTCGTCCACGCCCGTCTCCACGCTGCCCTGCCCGAGCGCCTCAGCTTGCGCCATGTCAGCCGGAGCGAATCGGCCAGCCCGGCCATTGGCAGCGCCGCACTCCACCAGCTGGAGCAGGCCGATCTGTTGGCGCGTGCCATTGGCTGAGCCTCATCACGTCGTGGTGGACGGGTCGAACCTGGCCACCGAAGGACGAACGCTGCCCAGCCTCGCCCAGCTCGATGAGGCGGTGCGCGCCTACGCCGAAGAGGATCCCGGTAGCCGGATCACCGTGGTGGTCGACGCCTCCTTCGAGCACCGCATTGACGAGTCCGAGCGCGAGCTGGTGCGCGAGGCCATGCTGAACGGCGAGGTGGTTTCCCCGCCGGCCGGGGCCATCGGCCGCGGCGATGCCTTCGTGTTGCGCATTGCTGAGCGGACCGGCGCCGTGGTCCTCTCCAACGACTCCTTCCAGGAGTTCCACGGCGAGCACCCCTGGCTCTTCGACGAGGGCCGGCTGATCGGTGGCAAGCCGGTGCCCGGCGTGGGGTGGATCTTCACGCCCCGCCTGCCCATCCGCGGCCCCAAGAGCCGGGCGGCCACAGCGGAGAAGCGCCCCAAGCGGGACCCCGAGTCGGCCCCGGCCAAAGCGGCCGAGCTGTCCAAGGCGGCCAAGAAGGCGGCCAAGCGCTCGACCAAGAAGGCGGCGCCCGCCGTGGCCCTGGCCACCTCCTGGCCCATCGCGCCGAGCGAGCCCCCGCCGGCCCGGCGCGGCCGCAAGCGCGTCGCCGCGGTCGACCCGGACCTCTCCAGCGCCATTGACGAGGCCGTGGCCGAAGCCCTCGACCCGGCCAAGCCGAAGAAGGCGGCCAAGGCGGACAAGACGGCCAAGACCACCAAGAAGAAGGCGGCGGCGGCCAAAACGGTGGAGGCACCCAAGAAGCAGACGGCGACCAAGAAAGCCGCCGACGAGAAGAAGGCGCCGGCTACCAAGAAGTCGGCCGGCAAAGCAGTGGCGGCAGCCAAGAAGTCGGCCGAGCGACCCGAAGCCGAGTTGGCGGCGGCGCCCAGGTCGCAGAAGAAGCGGTCGTCGGCTCCGCTCCCCGCCGTCAACGAGCCGCTCTCGTTCATCACGTTCGTGGCCGCCTTCCCGGTCGGCAGCACCGTGGAGGGAGAGGTCGTCTCCTT
>DASZMA010000040.1:0-1964 GCA_035552095.1 Acidimicrobiales bacterium
CACCTTGGAGACCAGGACCAGATCGTCGGGATAGGGATGCAGCGCGGCGTGGATCAGCTCGTTGGCCACGTCGGGTCCGTAGAACTGAGCCGTGTCGATGTGGTTGACCCCGGCCTTGATCACCCGGCGCAGGATGGCCAGCGCCTGGTCCCGGTCCGGTGGAGGTCCGAAGACGCCTGGGCCGGGAAGCTGCATGGCCCCGAAGCCCATCCGGCGCACCGGGCGTTTGGCGAGCAGGACGGTGTCGGTGTGGTGCATGCTTGGCATATCCCCATACTGCCGTCTGACCCTGGGGTCCGGAGCACTTGACCGTCCCGGGAGAGGCCGCCGAGACTGGCGGCGTGTCAGCCCACGAAGTAGAGGACTACCTGGCCGCCCTGGAGGAACCCAAGCAATCCACCTTGCGCACGCTGCGCCAGACCATCCTCGACCTCGTGCCCGAAAGCGAGGAGTGCATCGCCTACGCCATGCCCGGCTTCCGGGTGCGCGGCAAAGTGGTGGCCGGCTTCGCCGCCTTCAAACACCACCTCAGTTACTTTCCACACAGCGGGTCGGTGCTCCCGGAACTACAGGAGGAAGTGGCCTCATACGTCACCTCGACCGGGACGCTCCAGTTCCCCGTTGACACGCCACTGCCCCGGCCGCTGGTCGAGAAGCTGATCGCCGTGCGCATCGGCCAGGCCTTCCCGCTATAACGGCGACACCATGGAGCGCACCCGCATCACCACCCCTTTCGGGGCGGAGTCGACCGCAGCCGACGTCATTGCCGGTATCGACCTCAGCGGGCAACGCGCCATCGTCACCGGCGGCTCCTCGGGCATCGGAGTGGAGACGGCCCGTGCCCTGGCCGGCGCCGGTGCGGAGGTCACGCTGGCCGTGCGCGACACAGCGGCCGGCGACCGCACGGCGGCGGACATCAATGCGCTCACCGGCCGGGATGCGGTCAGCGTGGGCCGGCTCGACCTGTCCGACCAGGCCTCGGTGGCCGCGTTCACTGACGCCTGGAGCGGCCCGCTCCATCTGCTCATCAACAACGCCGGCGTTATGGCCCTGCCCGACCTCCAGCTGACCCCGGAGGGTTGGGAGATGCAGTTCGCCACCAACCATCTGGGCCACTTCGCCCTGGCGCTCGGCCTGCACGACGCCCTGGGCGTCGCCGGCGGGGCCAGGATTGTGTCACTCAGCTCGCGCGGACACCTGCGCTCCCCGGTCGTCTTCGACGACCTGCACTTCTCCGCCCGGCCCTACGACCCGTGGTTGGCCTACGGGCAGTCCAAGACGGCCAACGTCCTCTTCGCCGTCGAGGCGACGCGGCGCTGGGTTAGCGAGGGCATCACCGCCACCGCGGTCCACCCCGGGGCCATCGCCGCCACCAACCTCTCCCGCCACATGGACCCCGACGAGCTGGCCGGCCTGCGCAGCTCGGGCGCCTTCACCTACAAGACGATTGAGCAGGGGGCGGCCACCAGCGTGCTGGTGGCCACTTCAGCGCTCGTGGCCGGGATCGGCGGCCGCTACTTCGAGGACTGCAACGAGGCGGTCGTCCTCGACCCCGACGCGGTGGCGACCAGTGGTTTTGGCGTGGCGCCCTACGCGCTCGATCCCGACGCGGCTCGCCGGCTGTGGGATCTCTCGCTGGAGTTGGTCGGTCAGTCGTAGCCGGTCAGTAGTAGCCCTGCATCAACTCGGTCGCCCAGGCCGACTGGTGGGTATCGACCGGCTCGAACTCGCGCATGAAGGGCTTGACATCGAGCACGGGGGTGCCGTCCACCGCATCGAGCCCACGGACGTGCAGCGCGAGGCCGTCCACGCCGAGCAGGGCGCAGGAGCTGACCCCGAGCCGGTTGGGCCGCATCTTGGCCCGCTGGGCGAACATGCCGACGGCCGGCCAATCCGGGTTCCCCCGGGGGTGACGGGCACCGGTGACGACGGTCGCCTCCTCCACCAGATGGAAGTGGAAAACG
>DASZMA010000041.1:0-2579 GCA_035552095.1 Acidimicrobiales bacterium
CGGGCCGCCGTGGTCGAGATTCCAGCGGTGCCGGGCGGTCGCTGGCAACGACAGCTGGCCGGAGGATGAGACAAGGTATTCCTGGATGCGGGCCACGAGTTCCAGTGTACTTGGTATGCTGCCTCCTGTCACCAAGTGACGGTAGAAGGTTCCGTCGCCACCCGTCCCAGAAGATCGCCGAACCGCGTCCCCAAACACTCGGAACTCCGCGTCCCTACCGCCGGTTGCGCAGCGCTCTCCCGTGCCATCGTGGGGGTCCGACGAGATCGACTTCGCGTGTCCGTACGAAGATGACCAGGACCTACAAGGCACCTGGCCGACGGCAGTGAGGTCCGTAGCTGCTTGGAGCGGTCGCATCGAGATACGCCTGCGAACGTCACCTTGGTGACGGTCACCCCAGACAGGTCCATCAGGCGCTTGAATGCAGTGGTGACGCGCACGGGATCGGTCTCCTCGGCTCGGTTGGTCTCGCAACCCTGAACCTAGACCGAAGTTACGACGGGTCTGAGCCCCGATTGGGCGTCTGAGCAGGGAAGGCGGTCAAAACTGGCCCCTGAATGTAGACACGAGTATCCTTGACATCGTTCCACCGGTGTGACAGAATTTCCTTGTGACCAGAAAGGGTGGTGCCATGCATGTGGCTACCACCCGTCGCCAGCACAAGGACAAGGTGTACGAGACCCATCTGCTGCGCCGCTCCTACCGGGAGGGCGCCAAGGTGAAGAACGAGACCCTGGCAAACCTGTCGCACCTGCCGGCCGAGACGATCGAGGTGATCCGTGAGTCACTGGCCGGCAAGACCCTCGTCGCCGCCGGTGGGGACTGGGAGATCGAGCGCAGCCTCCCACACGGGCATGTGGCGGCGGTGTGGGCGATGGCAGACAAGGTGGGCTTGGCCAAACTTTTGGGCCCGGCGTGTGGGCAGCGTGACCTGGCGGTGGCGTTGGTGGTGGCCCGGGTGCTCCGGCCCGCTTCGAAGCTGGCCACCACCCGCTGGTGGCAGGGGACCACCCTGGCCGCCGACGCCGGGGTGGACACGGCGTCGAGCGACGACGTGTACCAGGCGATGGACTGGCTCGCGGGCCGCCAGGGCGAGGCGGAAAAGGCGCTGGCCCGCCGCCACCTGAGCTCGGGCGGCCGGGTGCTGTATGACTTGTCGAGCTCGTGGGTGGAAGGGCACTGCTGCCCGCTGGCGGCGCGGGGCCACTCCCGCGACGGCAAGGCCGGCAAGGCCCAGATCGAATACGGGCTGACCTGCGACCCCGCCGGCCGGCCCATCGCGGTGGAGGTCTTCGCCGGCAACACCGCGGACCCGACCGCGTTCATCTCCGCCGCAGCCGCGGTGCGCGAGCGCTTCGGGCTCGCCGATGTGGTCCTCGTCGGCGACCGGGGCATGATCACCACGGCGCGCATCGAGGCGCTCAAAGCCGTGGGCGGGCTGGGCTGGATCACCTCGCTTCGGGCCCCGTCCATCGCCGCCCTGGCCGCCTCGGGCGTGCTGCAGATGAGCCTGTTCGATGAGGCCAGCCTGGCCGAGATCTCCCACCCCGACTACCCAGATGAGCGCCTGGTGGCCTGCAGGAACCCGGCCCTGGCGCTCGAGCGGGCCCGCAAACGCGACGAGCTTCTGGCTGCCACCGAAGCCGACCTTCAACCCATCGCCGCGGCCTGCGGGCGCGACAGGCGCCCCCTTCGAGGCGCGGACAACATCGGCCTGCGGGTCGGCAAGATCGTCAACCGCCACAAGATGGCCAAGCACTTCGAGCTGACCATCGACGACACCAGCTTCGCCTTCGCCCGCAAAGCCGACCACATCGCCGCCGAGGCCTCCCTGGACGGCATCTACGTGGTGCGCGCCTCAGCGCCTCACACCGCCGGCCTCGAAGCCGCCGAGGTCGTCACCGCGTACAAGGACCTCGCCCTGGTCGAAGCCGACTTCCGCAGCCTCAAAGCCATCGACTTGGACCTGCGGCCCATCTACCACTACAGCGAGGACCGAGTCCGAGCCCACGTGTTCATCTGCATGCTCGCCTCCTACCTGCTCTGGCACCTCCGCCGGGCGTGGGCGCCGATCTGTTTCACCGACGAACAGCGGCCCGACCGTGTCGATCCCGTCGCCCCGGCCCGACGCTCCACCGCCGCCCAGGCAAAAGCCTCACGACAACACCACCCCGACGGCCAGGCCATCCACAGCCTCACCACCCTCTTCGACGAACTGGGCACCCTCACCCGCAACACCGTCGTCTTCGCCGGCGGTGCCCGCATCACCAAACTCGCCCTCCCCACCCCCCTGCAACGCCAAGCCTTCGACCTCATCGGCGTCCCAATACCCATCGAACTCAACCCCATGTAGACAGAACAAACCTGCCTCTCAAAAAAGAGGGTCTTCCGGCACGAATGTGGGTGATCGTGCCGGTATGACCTGGTAGTTCTCCTTGCAGGGCAACGGTTTGGGCGTCGGCAGGACGGGCGGCTGATTCCAGGGCTCCTTGGACACCCGCAGAATGCTTCTGCGGTGTCGCGCCTCGGATCAGTAGCCCTTGACGCTGTAGACGAGGCGCAGGTCGGTGCCGGGGTAG
>DASZMA010000042.1:0-6825 GCA_035552095.1 Acidimicrobiales bacterium
GTGGCTCCCGGGTTGGCCACTTCGGTGTTGATCTCGCCCGAGTCGCTGTAGCGCTGGAACGGCTTGAGCAGCTCGGAGAGCGGCTGGTCGCTCACACTGAGCAGCTCGAGCACCAGCAGGGCGGTGATGATCCCCGAGTCAGCCCGGAAGTTGTCCCGGTAGTAGTAGTGGCCGGAGTGCTCGCCGCCGAAGATGGCGCCGGTCTCGGCCATGACCTGCTTAATGATGGAGTGCCCTACCTTGGTGCGCACGGGTGTCCCGCCGAGCTCGGTGACCACCTCGGGCACGACGTGGGAGCAGATGAGGTTGTAGAGGACGGTCTCACCCGGATGCTTCTTGAGCATGGACGCGGCCACCAACGCCGTGGTGAGCGAACCTGACACGGGCTCCGCCTTCTCGTCGACCAGGAAGACGCGGTCGGCGTCGCCGTCAAAGGCCAAGCCGACGTCGGCGCCCTGGGCCAACACCGCCGCTTTGAGATCGACCAGGTTCTCGGGCTGAATCGGGTCGGCCGGATGATTGGGGAAGTTGCCATCGAGTTCGGGAAAGAGGATGTCCACCGAGAACGGCAGGTGCGAGAAGACGGTCGGCACCGCCAGGCCGCCCATGCCGTTGGCCGTATCGGCCACGATTTTCAGCGGGCGCAACAAGTCCCGGTCGACGAAGGAGATGACGTGCTCGGCCCACTCCGGCAAGAGGTTGAGCTCACGCCACGAGCCGGTCAGTTCGCCCAGCGGCTCACCGAGCAACTTCTCGGCGGTCTCCTCAATCTCGGTCAGCCCGGTGTCGCGTCCGATCGGACGGGCGCCCGAGAGGCAGAGCTTGATGCCGTTGTAGCGGGCCGGGTTATGCGAAGCGGTGAACATGGCGCCGGGGGCATTGAGATGGCCGGCCGCGAAGTACAAGAAATCGGTGGAGGCCATGCCCAGGTCGGTGACCGACACCCCTTCGGAGCGCACCCCGTCGGAGAAGGCCTGGGCCAGCTCCACCCCGGACTCGCGCATGTCGCGGGCCATGAGGATCTCGGGCGCTCCGGCGAAACGGGCCATGGCCCGCCCGATGGCCCGGCACATCACTGCGTCCAGCTGATCGGGCACGGTGCCGCGTATGTCGTATGCCTTGAAGACCTGGTCCATTCGAGTCATAACCATCCAACCTTAGGGGGCGGGCGTGGGGGCGTTGGCCAGACGGCGGCCGGCCCGGCGGGAGCGCAGGCGCGGCCAGGCCACCCCCACGACCAGGCCGATCAGGCCGAGGGCGGTCAGGCCCTCGCCGGCCCGGTCCGACGCGGTGGCGCCGTAGCGCAGGGTGACGTCGTGGGCGGTCGGCACCACCACCATGAGGTTGGGCGCCACCCGGTACGGTCCGGTGGCCCCCGTGGCATGCCAGTTGGGAAAGTACGAGACCTTGACCAGCACCGGCGTGCCCACCCTGGTCACGTGGAAGCTGACCGTGTTGTCCGTCTCCTTGACCTTGGTCACCTTCGTCGTGGCGGTCGGGCGGCGTGGCGGCGTCGTGTCACCGATCGGTACCCGCGGCCAGGAGGTGGGGCCGCTCTGGGCCAGCTCGACATCCCAGCGCGACGGGTTGTTGTACCAGTTCTCCGACGGCACCAACCAGTTCGACTGGCTGGCCCCGATGCCGACCTGCACCGCCGGGTCGTTGGCCAGCGGTGTCACCTGGGGCGAGTCCAGCACCTGGTAGATCTTCCACGTGGTCGTCGTGGTCGACCCGCTCCCGGTGGAGGTCCAGGGACCGGTAGAGGCCACCTGGCGCAGCGCGGGGTCGGCCGAGGCGGCCGCCTCGACGGTGGGGCTCGAGGCCATGAAGTAGCGCACGCCGAGCAGCTGCAGGTGCTGTATCCCCTGGGGCACGTTCAACGTCGAGTAGTCGAGTCCGACCATCGGCTCGGAGGGCTGCTCGGACAGCTCGGCCTGGTTCAAGAAGTGGTAGGGCGTGGTGGCCGAGGACTCGAACAGCAGTCCCTCCATGGAGCCGATGCAGCCGTCCGACCAGTAGGGCAGCAGCATCAGGGCCATGGTGGTACCGAAGCGGTTGAGGCTGGGCTCGTACTCCCACATGGTTTGACCGCAGCCATGGGTCGCTCCGACCTTCTCCATCGTCTGTATGAGCGCCCGGTACTCGGGATAGGCCGGCTTGGCCTCGTAGCCGCTGAAGTTCCAGGCCGACCAGTTGGTCACCTGGTTAGGCCCCGGCGTGATGCCGATCGACTCCATGGAGGAAGCCGAGAACACGAAGGGGGTCACCACCACCCCGACGGCCACCAGCAGGGCGACCATGGGGCCGGCCAACCCGGCCACCGACCAGGCGGGCAGGCGTGCCGGCGGGGGTGCCGTGTCGGGTGGGATGTCGGCGGCCGACAGCGAGATCGGCACCAGGTACTGGGGACGGGCCACCCGGCGGACCCGCCACCACAGCGAGACGTCCACCACGCTGGTGACCGCGGTGGCGATACCCCAGCCCACCAGCAGGTAGACGGCGAGGAACCACAGGGGCAGGAACCTGGTGTTGTAGAGACTCCCCTGCGGGTCGTAAACGACGGCCAACGCGCTGGCCCCGGCCAGGACGGCCATGAGGATGCCGAAGCGGCTGCGCAGGACGAAGGCGGCCACGGCCGACAGGCCGGCGATGATCAGGGCCCACCAGTCCGCCTGGGGCAGCAGGAGGGCCACGAAGGTGTGGACGTTGGTGTACCCCATGGAGGTGGCGTAGGACTGCTGGAGCCCGAAGGGGACCCACCAGAATCCGGTCAGGAGCAGGCCGAGCCCCACCGTCGAGGCCCCCCACCACAGAACCTGCGGCCGAGCCAACCGCTGGGCCACCACCCGGTCGGTGGGCTGGACGTTCCAGGCGTCGCGGGGCCGCAGCCGGGGCGGCAGCATCTCCATGAGGACGAGCAAGGCGGCGCCGACCAGAGCAAAGAGGGCGGGCACAATGTGGGCCAGGATGCAGGCGGCCAGGACCACGGCCGTCCAGCCCCGGTAGCGGCCGGTGCGCAGGCCCCGGGCCATGAGGCCGAGGAAGACCAGGGCCAGCGCGATGCTCAACGAGTAGGAGTACTCCCCGGCCAGGGTCGAGAAGAGATTCCCGCCGTAAATGGTGAAGGTGTAGTCAAAGAGATAGGCCAGGGTCAGCGCCGCGATGGCGCCGGGGAAGGCCCGGCGCAGGCCGAAGAGGCGTCCCATAGCCCAGGCCGCCACCGGCAGCAGGACCGACCCGAGCACGGTGCCCCACTTGAAGGCCAGCCCGTACGAAATGACGTGGCTGGCCAGAGCCACCAGCAGGTCCGGCAGCAGGAAGTAATAGGTGTAGAGCGGGAAGCCGTCATACCAGGATGGGTCCCACCCGGTCAGCTGGCCGTGGGGCAGCAGGCCGGAGTTGAGGAAGGCCGGCAGGGCGTAATGGCCACCGTTGTCGCCGCCGGTGGTGGTGGAGCTGGAGAAGAGCAGGCTCGGATGGAGCTGCCAGAGCACGACGCCGATGACGACGGCGACGCACAGGAGAGTGGCCGCCGGTGGCGCCCACGAGGTGAAGGCCGGCAGGGGTCGCGACCACCAGCGGGCTGCTCTGGTGCGGCGGGCTGAACGGGGCGGCGGCGGCTCGGCGTCCTCCGAGCCCTCCATGGTCGTGCCCTCCAAGGTCGTGCTCAGTGGATCACACCCCCCCGCTGGCTCAAAATGGCCAGCACGGCCACCAGGTTGAACGAGGCGTGGGCCACGATGTTCATGCCCAGGCGACCGGTGCGGTACGAGACGGCGGCCAGCACAGCCCCGAACAGCGCCAGCCCGGCCAGCTGCACCCACTCGCCGTGAGCCAGCCCAAAGAGGAGCCCGTCGACGATGACGGCCACCACGACCGAGGCGCGGCGGGCTCTGGTAGTCACCTTCGCCTCGGGCGCGAAGAGCCGGACCAGGGCCTTGAACAGCAGGCCCCGGAAGAAGAGCTCCTCCATAAAGGGAGCCAGCAACACGGTGGCCAGGGCGATGATGAGAAAGCCGCCGCCGTGGGCGCTGCCGGTCAGCTTCTGGGACGGGGCGTTGAAGTTGTGGATGTCGTGCTGGAACGGGGCGTACATCACGGCGATGACGATCTGGGCCCCCACACCGATGAGGATCCCCACCAGGTCGATGGCCCGGAACCGGACCCCGAGGTCAGCCAGGAAGTGCCGGGTGCCCTGGGTGCGGCTGGCCAGCCACGGGGCGCCGACGAAGCCGATCCACAGACCCAGCAGGGTCGAGACCACGTACCACTCGGGAGGCACGTTGGCCGCGGTGATGATCTTCATCTGGGCGGCGCTCTTGCCTGCGATCCCGCCGGCCACCGAGCCGAAGATGACGGCGACGATCTGCCCCACGATGAAGCCGATCACCGCGTAGAACAGCCACCTCCAGGCCTGCTTCTTGGTGGACGGCGGTCCGGTCAGACCCGCCGGCGAGGTTCCAGGGCGCTCGGGGACCGGCCCGGCCTGGGAAAAGGGGGTGCGAGGAGGGAGCGGGACGGCATCGACCCGCTGCGCTGGGGCGTAGCCCGCCGGGACCGGTCCGGGGGGTAGGGGCGGTGACCCGCCCCAGCCAGAACCCGTCCGATCGGGGTCGTTTTCGCTCACCGGCCAGACGTTACTGGGCGCCCCATCGCCCATCACCCGCAGGTGGGGCGGTTACCGATTGGTGAAACTGACGAATAGCATGGCCTGGTGAGCCCACAACGCACGGATCGGCCCCCTGCTCGACCAAACGCGCCGTCGGGCGATGGGAACACCCCCACTGGCGCTCCTGAGGGCCAGAACTGGCGCTGGCTCTGGGGCGTAGCCGCAATCGCCGTGGTGGCCATCCTGCTCGCCGTCACGGCGATCAAGCCCAACAACTCCAAGGAGATCAGCTACACAAAGTTCCTCCAGGACGTCAAGGCCAAGACGGTCAACACGGCCCAGATCTCCAACAGCACCGGCCAGATCACCGGCAAGCTGAAGAACGGGACCTCCTACGAGGCCCAGGGACCTGTCCCGTCGCTCCCCAACGACGTCACAGAGATGCGGGCCGACGGCGTAGCGGTCAGTTTCCCGACGCCCAGTACCAACCTGTTCAGCGCCCTCCTCCCCTACATCTTCATCATCGCCATCGGCGCTGCCTTCATCTTCTTCATCGGCCGCCAGACCAAGGGCCAGATGTCGGGGATCATGTCCATCGGTCGCTCCAAGGCCAAGACGTTCAGCAGCGACCGCCCGTCCACCACCTTCGACGACGTGGCGGGCTACGCCGGCGTCAAGCAGGAGATCAGCGAGGTGGTCGACTTCTTGAAGACCCCGGCCCGCTTCAAGGAGATCGGGGCCAAAATCCCCAAGGGCGTGCTGCTGGTCGGCCCCCCAGGGACTGGCAAGACCCTGCTGGCCCGGGCCGTGGCCGGCGAAGCCGGCGTGCCCTTCATGTCGGTCAGCGGCTCTGACTTCATGGAGATGTTCGTGGGCGTCGGCGCCAGCCGGGTGCGCGACCTCTTCCAGACCGCCCGCAAGCAGGCGCCGGCCATCGTCTTCGTCGACGAGATCGACTCCATCGGCCGCAAGCGCGGGGCGGGCCTCGGTGGCGGCCACGACGAGCGTGAGCAGACACTGAACCAGATGCTCTCGGAGATGGACGGCTTCGACACTTCTGAAGGTGTCGTGATGATCGCCGCCACCAACCGGCCCGACATCCTCGACCCCGCCCTGCTCCGGCCGGGCCGGTTCGACCGCCAGATCGTGGTGCCCCTGCCCGACCTCGAGGAGCGCCTGCCCATCCTCCAGGTGCACTGCAAGGGCAAGCGCATGGATGCCGACGTCGACCTGACCGTGGTGGCCCGGGGCACACCAGGCATGAGCGGGGCCGACCTGGCCAACCTGGTCAACGAGGCCGCCCTGCACGCGGTGCGCCGGGGCAGTCTCGACATCGCCATGCAGGACTTCGAGTCGGCCCGGGACCGGGTCCTCCTCGGGCAGCGCCGGGAGTCCATGGTGCTCTCCGACGCCGAGAAGGAGCGGATCGCCTACCACGAGGGCGGCCATGCCGTGCTGGCCTACGTGTTGGAGAACGCCGACCCGGTGCACAAGGTGACCATCCTGCCCACCGGGATGGCGCTCGGGGTCACCCACCAGCTCCCGATGGAGGAGCGGCACATCCACCCGCGGGCCTACATCGAGGACATGCTGTGCGTGCGCATGGGCGGTCGGGTGGCCGAGCTGCTGGTCTACGGCGACCTCTCCACCGGGGCGGCCAACGACCTGGTCGGCAACACCGAGCTGGCCCGCAAAATGGTGCGCGAGTGGGGCATGAGCGAAGCCATCGGGCCCATGGCGTGGGGCTCGCAGGGCCAGGTGTTCCTGGGCGAGGACCTCATGCACACCCGGGACTACTCCGAGGACACCTCCAAGGTCATTGACGACGAGGTCGAGCGAATCCTGCGGGCCGAGGAAGAGCGGGCGCACGAGGTGCTGAGCAAGCATCGGGGTGGCCTCAACGCCATCGCCCGCGCCCTCTTGGACAACGAGATCATTGACGGACGCGAGGTGGGCCGCCTGGTCGACGAGGCCTACGGCGGCCCGGTCCACACCGAGGGAGCCAAGTCCGTCCCCCAGTTCGGGACGTCGGACAACGGCATCGGCCACACCAACGGCAGCGAGACCCCGGAGCCGGCCGTGGTACCGGCCGTCGACCAGTGGCCGCCACCCCCCTGGCCCACCACTGACCCACCGTCTTCGGAAGGGCCGAAGGACCCCACTCCCTGAGCGCGGCGGCGCGGCGCGAACCGAATGGTGCCGCCCTGCGTCATAAG
>DASZMA010000043.1:0-14573 GCA_035552095.1 Acidimicrobiales bacterium
AAGGGAAATGACGCCCCTTGAGGATCAGACCTGGTCGCCCGCGGCCTGCAGCTTCTCCCAGATCCGAGTCATGGCGGCGATGTCGTCTTCATCAAGAGGTTCGACGAAGTACTTCTGCACCGACTCTTCAAACGTGCGAAGTACGGTCTGGGCGTAACGGCGGCCTTCAGTGGTGAAGCTGATCAATGAGACCCGCCCGTCACCCTGATCGGCGCCGCGCTGGAGGTGGCCCGCGTCGACCAGGTCTTGCATAAGCCGCGAAGCCCGGGTCGGGCTCACACTCACCAGCTGGCTGCCCAACGCTCGCACCGGCTGTGGTTCGAGGTCGAGGAGCCGGCACAGGATCTCGAACGCGCTGAACGAGATCCTGTGGTGCTCTTGGAGCACCGCGTCGATCCGGGCCGTGACTGCGGCATGGGCGAACAAGAGCGCAAAAAAGGCGCTCTCCTGAGCCGGCGAGAGGACCGTCCACTTCGATGAGGGCCGTTGCACTCTGCCATCCTAGCAAATTTACGTGTGAGTAGTGTTGCATGCGAGCGCACGCATCTGTTACGGTGCGAATGGAGTTGATCCAATCGCAGGGCCCCCTAGGCGCCCGCTTCGTACTCGACGGAGGACCGTCCAATGACCACGACCCCGGACCGCATGGCGATCCCGCCGGACAGCCCCGCCGTACCGGTTGATCCTCACTACGAGCGTCGCTGGCTGATCCTCCTGGTGGTGTTGATCGCCCAGGTGATGATCCTCATTGACGCCACCGTGATCAACGTGGCCCTGCCCTCAGCGCAAAAGTCGCTGCATTTCTCGACCGCCAACCGGGAATGGGTCATCACCGCCTACGTCCTGGCGTTCGGGAGCCTCCTACCCCTGGGCGGACGGCTGGCCGATCTATTGGGGCGCAAGAAGATGTTTCTCCTGGGCCTCGTCGGCTTTGGCCTGTTCTCGGCCGTGGCCGGAGCCGCCCCGGACACCGCCGTACTCCTGATCGCCCGCACCCTCCAAGGGGTCTTTGCGGCCGTGCTCGCCCCGACGGCAGTGTCGATGATTGCGGTCACCTTCACCGATCCGGGCGAGCGGAACAAGGCTTTTGCCATCTTCGGCGCCGGCTCCGGTAGCGCTGGCGCTCTCGGGCTGCTGCTGGGTGGGGTGCTGACCAGCTACGTGAACTGGCGCTGGACCATGTTCGTGAACGTCGCCTTCGCGGCCGCCGCCATTGTGGGCGCGCTGGCGCTGATGACGAACTCGGCCGACCCGCGGCGACCCCGGCTCGACGTACCCGGCACCATCTTGGTCTCGGGCGGGTTGTTCCTGCTGGTGTTCGGTGGGGCCAAGGCCGAGACCGACGGCTGGGGCGCCTCCATCACGATCGCCTCCTTCGTCGTTGGCCTGGTTCTGCTGGCCGGTTTCATCCTGGTCGAACGGAGAGCGTCCTACGCACTCGTTCCTCTGCGAGTCCTGACCAATCGCAACCGCGGTGCCTCGTACCTGGCCCTCGGGCTGAGCAACGCTTCGTTGTTCGCCGTGTTCCTCTTCCTCACCTACTACTTCCAGGAGATCCTCGGCTACTCACCCGTGAAGACCGGTCTTCTCTTCCTGCCGGTGCCGCTCAGCATCGGGGTGGCCGCCACGATCACTCAGGCCAAGCTGTTGCCGCTCCTGAGTACCCGGAGCATCCTGGCCGGCGGCATGACGCTCTCCGCTATTGGTGTCGGTCTGCTCACCCAGGTCGGCGTGCAGGGCGACTACGTCGCCTGGGTGCTCCCCAGCCTGGTCCTCATGGGAGCCGGATTCGGCCCCGCGTTCGTGGTTGCCATCGCCATGGGCAGCGTGCCGGACCACCCCGAGGACGCTGGTACTGCCGGCAGCATGAACAATGTGAGCCAGCAGATCGGCGCCGCCCTCGGCATCGCGCTCATCAGCACGATTGTCGCCTCGGCCACGACCAGCTACTTGCACGCTCATGCGCCAACCAACAGTTCGACCCTGGCGCACGCATCGGTACACGGGTACCGCGCCGGCTCGTGGTGGGCCGCCGCCATCTTCCTGGCCGGCGCGGTCATCTGCAGCGCAGTGGTCAAGCCGAAGATCTACCTGTCGGACGCGGCGACAACCGAAGCGGTCGAAGAGACGATTCCGGCTATCGGATAGGCGCAGGTGGTAACGGAGCAGCGTGAGAGCGTCGGATAACCGCGCGCACTGAAAAAGTAACGGCGATACCGACCAACACGACGAAGACGAGCATGACGTCTCGGGCCGAGGCGTACGTGGTGGCGATTCCTAACCCGATGACCGGCACCGACAGGCCGATGTAGGCACCGAGGAAGAACCCGGCCAGGACTTCGGCCCGGGATTCCGCCGGTGCGGTGCTCCCGGCGGCCACGAGGGCGCCCCGGAAGACCAGGCCACCTCCGGCTCCGGTCACGACGCCCCCGACCACGAAGACCGCCAGGCTGGCCATCCACATCCCGGTCGCGAACAGGACGAGTCCGAGGAGAAGGACCGGCACACTCCAGCGCAGCAGATGGTCGTTCGTCAGTTTGCCCAAGGCGATCTGCGCCAGCGCTCCGGCGGCAAAAGCCGAGAACGCCACGGCGCCGGCCACCGCGTGGGAGTCCACGTGCAGCGTTCCGGCCAGGAAGCTCGGCACGAGCGAATTGAAGACCCCGTACACGGCGAACGCGGCGATCGCGGCCGACGTGGCGGCATAAAAGTGGGCCCGGGCGTCCCTCGGGACCGCCACTCGCTGTGGGTGCCAGGCCGGCCGAAGGTCAGGAGGCGCCGTTGTCTCCGGGGCCAGCATCACCAACAGGGCCAACACGGCTATCGCACCGCCGACGACCAGATATGGAAGTCGTAGAGGTGCCGGCGCCAATTGGGCGAGCACACCCGCCACCAGGGGCCCGATGCCGATGCCACCCAGATTGGCCGCCGTAGCCACCACTTCTGGTCGCCGGCTGGTGGCGTGAGGGCGGGCCCCCAGGTGAAGCTCGGCCAGATAGGCCGTGGCCGTGGCGGTCGTCAGCCCCACGGAGACCCCCGAGACCACTCGGGCCACGATCAGCCCGGCCAGACTCGGGAAGAAGATGAACAACATGGCGCTGGCCACATTGACGAAGAGCGCCACCACCAGCACCCGCTTGCGCCCCGCCCAGTCGGAAATGTGCCCGGCGAGGAACAAGCTCGCGATCACGCCCACGGCGTAGACCGCGTAGACGATTGTGACGACAATGCCCGAAAAGTGATCGCGGGCCTGATAGAGGACGTAGAGAGGAGTCGGCACCGCCGAGAAGGCCATGTTCAAGAGAAAGGCGGCGGCCACCACCCAGAAGGCCACGCCGTGCGGAGTGACGCCGGAGCGCTCGACGGGAGGCGTCGCGGCGGCGCTCGGGTTGCCGTCGGCAAGCAGCTCGCCTGCCGCGCCATCGACCACTTTCCGGTTTGTGTCCTGTAGCAACGCTTTAGCCACGCTTGGCATCTGCGGTCCTCCAATCATCTGACAACACGCCCGCGGTTGTGGCCTCCACGACGGCCTGGGCAAAGCGGTCGCTGAGGGGAAGGTGGGACTGGAGGAGCCGGTGATAGGCGGCTCCATAGACCAAGTCGAGGACGACTTCGGGGTCGGTATCGGGAACGAGTTCACCGCGTGAGAGGGCTCGGTCAACCATGACGCGATGTTGGGCCCGGACGGGACCCATGAAGCGCTCGCGCCAAATGTCAGCCAACTCGGGGTCCCGTTGGACCTCCGCGATCAGCCCGGCCAGGGTGCGCCCACGCACCGTTCCCTTGACCACCTTTATCCAGGCCCGCAGCGCCGCCAGGAGATCCCCCCGGAGCGATCCGGTGTCCGGCAAGGGCTGTCGAGCCAGGAAGTCGGCCGAGAACGCTTCGAAGACCAATGTGCCTTTGGTCGACCAGCGGCGGTAGATGGTGGTCTTGCTCACCCCGGCCCGCTGGGCCACCTCATCAATGGTGAGGTCGACGAACCCGCGCTCTTCGAGGAGCTCGTTGGCGGCGTCGAGGATGGCCTGATGGGCCCGCTGGCTGCGGGGTCGGCCTCGGGGGGCGGGCGTGCGGGCAGTGGATTCGCTCATCGGTTGACACTCTACCACAAATACGATACGGTACGTACCGTACTTATATTCGGAGGTAGCCAAGTGACTGCAGTGCTCTCAGAGCGAACGGACCCGGGGAGCGGTCACGGTGCCGGCCCCGCTGCGCTCGTTCCCGGGGCGCCCGGCGGTCTCCTCAGAGATGTAAGGCGAGCAGCCGGGCTCTCCGGGTTGGCGCTGAGCCTGGTGCTGGTGGCCTCGTTCATGGTCGTCCTGGACTTCAGCATCGTGAACGTCGCGCTGCCGTCCATTCATCGGGACTTGCGATTCGGCGGCGATTCCGTGCAATGGGTGGTGACGGCCTACGCCATCACGTTCGGAGGCCTGATGGTGCTGGGCGGTCGTATCGCCGACACGGTCGGCCGGAGATCCATGTTCATCGTCGGACTGGCCTTGTTCTCGGCGGCCTCGCTGGCCGCCGGCCTGAGCACCGACGCCGGCCTCCTCGTCGCGGCCCGGGCCATCCAGGGCGTCGGCGCCGCGGTGGTGGCGCCGGCCGCGCTGTCACTCATCACGGCCCGCATTACCGAGGGCCCCCGCCGAACGCGTGCGCTCGGGCTCTACGGCGCCACCGCCTCCATCGGGTACGTCGTGGGGCAGGTGCTCGGCGGCGTCCTGGTGGAATACGGCAGTTGGCGCCTGATCTTCCTGGTCAATGTCCCCGTGGGGGTGATCGCCGCCCTCCTGGCCCCCCGGCTGGTCAGCGCCGATGCCCGGCGTTCGCCATCGGCTCGCGTGGACGTGGCCGGCGGCCTGCTGATCACCCTGGCGGTCGGCCTGGCCGTCTTCGCCATCTCCGAGGGCCCGGTGCTGGGGTGGGCGCAACCGCTCGTGTTCGGCGCGTTGTGCGTCGGCGCACTGGCGCTACTGGCTTTCGTCGCCGTGGAACGTTCGCAGGCTCATCCGCTGATCGACGTGCGTCTGCTCCGGCGACGCGGACTGCGGACGGCGGCCCTCCTGACCCTGCTCGTTGGCGCCTGGACGGCCGGGGAGCTGGTCGTGATGTCGGTCTATCTCCAGCAGACCCTGCACGATTCGCCGTTGATGTCCGGGCTGGTGATCGCCCCGCAAGGGGCGGTCGGTTTCATCACCGGCATGTTCAGCGCCCGCCTGATGCGCCGGCTGGGCCTGCGCACGTTGCTGGTGGCGTCCACGGCCCTCGCCGGTACCGGCTTCGTGGTCCTGTCCCGCCTCCCGGCCACCGGTCATTACAACGCGCTGTTCGCAGCGGTCCTGCTCATCGGGTGCGGGACGGTCGGCACCTCGTTCGGGGCGACCGTCATGGCCGCCAGCGGCATGGCGGCGGCGGATCAAGGTCTGGTGAGCGGGGTGGTCAACACCACTCGGCAGGTTGGAGCCGCCGTCGGCGTGGCCGTGCTCATGGCCATCGCCGAGGGTTCTCGGGCGCGGGCGGGGGTGGCCACCGTCGGTGGAGACCGGGCCGCGCTGCTGGTGGCCGGACTGGTCGCTCTGGGCGGGGCGTTCGTGGCCGGGTTCGGGGCCCGACCCCGGCCAACGGTGGGCGCTCCCGTGGCGGCTCTGGTCACGCCCACTTTCGCACTTGACATTCCAACCACCCAACGAAAAGGAGAGCATTGTGAACTACACCGTTCTAGGTAGGAGCAACCTCGAGGTCTCCCGGATCGCCTTTGGAACATGGCAGCTCGGTGGTGATTGGGGACCGACCGACACGACCGCGGCCATGGAGGCCATCCGGCGGGCGGCCGAGAAAGGCGTGACGTTCTTCGACACCGCCCAGGCCTATGGATTCGGCCAGTCCGAGCACCTCTTGGCCAGCGCGTTGCGCCACCTTCACCGGGATGACCTGGTCATCGCCACCAAGGGCGGACTACGTCCCGCGGGAAGCGGCGTCGTTCGCGATGCCAGCGCCGAATGGATCCGGAAAGGCGTCGAGGCCAGCCTGCGAGCGCTGGATACGGACTACGTGGACCTCTACCAGCTGCACTGGCCCGACCCGGCCACGCCGTTCGAAGAGACGGCAGAAGCGCTGGGCAAGCTGGTGGCCGACGGCAAAATCCTCCATGTCGGGGTGTCCAATTTCGATGTCGATCAGATGGCGGCCTTCAGCGCCACGCTGCCGGTCGAGACGTTGCAGCCGCCCTACCACCTGTTCCGGCGCGAGATTGAGACCGAGGTGCTGCCCTATGCGGCCGCCCACAACATCGGCGTTCTGGTCTACGGCCCGTTGGCGCACGGCCTGCTGGGCGGACACGTCGGCACGGGTACCCAATTCGACCCCGGCGACTGGCGGTCGAGAAGCCCCGTGTTCCGCGGCGAGACGTACGAGCGCAACCTGCGGTCCGTGGCCCGTCTGCAGCAACTGGCGGTCCAGGAGCTGGGGGTCACGCTGGCCCAACTGGCGGTCGCGTGGACGCTGGCCAGGCCGGAGGTGCACGTCGCCATTGTCGGGACCCGCAGCCCCGACCACGTCGACGAGGCACTCGGAGCGGCCGAACTCGAACTGAGCGCTGAAGTGCGGCAACGGATAGAGCTGATCATGGCTGACACCACTCCGGTGACCGGCCCCTCGCCCGAGATGATGTGAGAGGAGCGTGTCATGAGCATGCAGATCCTGAACGAGCCGGCCCCGTCGCCGGCTGAGGCCGACGGGCATGACGTCCCGCCGGAGCCCGTCGGCCGAGCCGTGGTGTGGACCGCCGCCATCACCGCGCTGGGAGGCCTGCTCTTCGGGTACGACACCGGTGTCGTGTCGGGGGCGCTGCTCTTCCTGCACACGAGCTTCGGGAATGTGAGCTCGTTCGACAAGGAGTTGGTGACCGGACTCCTGCTGGCCGGGGCCGCCGTAGGCGCCTTTGGCTCGGGGCGCTTGTCTGACCTCATCGGCCGGCGGCCGGTCATCCTCATCACGGCCGGCGTGTTCGTCGCCGGCGTGCTGGGCGCCGCCCTCTCGCCCGCCCTCTGGTTCCTGATCCTCATGCGGTTCGTGATCGGACTGGCGGTCGGGTCGGCGTCCATGGCCGTGCCGCTCTACATCAGCGAGGTGGCGCCACCCCGGGTGCGGGGTGCACTGGTCAGCTTCAACCAGATGGCCATCACGACGGGCATCCTCGCTGCGTTCCTGGTGGACTACGCCCTGAGTTCGAGCGAAGCCTGGCGGCTCATGTTCGGGCTGGCGGCGATCCCTGCTGTCCTGCTCTTCATCGGCATGCTCACCCAGGCCGAGAGCCCCGTCTGGCTGGCCACCCACGGGCGGGCGACAGAAGCCAGAAAGGTCCTGGCCCGGGTGCGCAGCCGTGACCACGATGTCGACGCCGAGATCGCCGAGATTGAGGCGCTGGGCAACCGGGTGACCAGCTACCGGGAGCTACTCAGGCCCGATGTCCGCAAACTGGTGGTGATGGGCGTCCTCCTGGCCGTTTTCCAGCAGATCACCGGGATCAACACGGTCATCTACTACGCGCCGACGCTTCTGCACCAGGCTGGTCTGGGCAACTCGGCCTCGCTCTTGGCCAACGTCGGCAATGGCATCGTCAACGTGGCGCTGACCGTCGTGGCCATTCGCCTCATTGACAAGCTCGGACGGCGGGCCCTGCTGATCGGTGGCACGGTCGGCATGGCGGTCGCCTTGTTGGTGGTTGCCGTCACCTTCGCCGTCAGTGGTGCCACCCTGGGCCACTCGGCCGCCATCGTCGCCATCGTCAGTCTCGCCGTCTACACGGGATCGTTCGCCATCGGGCTCGGCCCGGTCTTCTGGCTCCTGATCAGCGAGATCTACCCGGCCCGGATCCGCGGCAAGTCGATGAGCATCGCCACCATCGCTAACTGGGGCGCCAACTTCGTCGTCGCTATCTCCTTCCTGACGCTGCTGAACGCGATCTCGAGTGCCGGAACCTTCTTCCTCCTCGGCTTCTTGAGCCTGGTGGCCGTCGGCTATTTCTGGCGGAGGGTGCCCGAGACCCAAGGTCTGACCCTGGAGCAAATTGAGCGGGAAATGTCCGAACCCACGTGATGAGGTCCATCACGTCTGGATTCAAGAACAGGAGCAAGCAGATGACACAGTGGAACAGCAACCAGAAGCAGGCGACGCCACGGGTGGCGGTGATCGGGACCGGCACCATGGGCACGGCGATGGCTTTGCGTCTCCTCGGCGCCGGGATGGAAGTGGATGTGTGGTCGCGCCATGCGGCTTCGATGACGCCGCTCATCAGTGCCGGTGCGACCGCCTACGACACGGCCTCTGACGCCGTGGCGCACGCGGACGTCGTGATCACCATGCTGCCGACCGCCGAGGCGACCATTGGCGTCATGGTGGACGGGGAGGCCCTGGCGTCCATGCGCCCGCAGGCGGTGTGGGCGCAGATGGCGACGATCGGCATCCGGGCGACGGAAGGGTTGGTCGCCGAGACGCGGCGGATGCGCCCGAGCGTGACCTATGTCGACGCTCCGGTGTCCGGGAGCCGCGATCCGGCGGAAAAGGGGCAGCTCCTCATCCTGGCCTCGGGTCCCACCCGGGCGGCCGCGCCGCTTGGGCCCGTGTTCGACCAGCTGGGGCGGGCCACCCTCTGGCTCGGTCCGGCCGGAGCCGGGAGCCGGATGAAGCTCGTGCTGAACACGTGGCTGGCCTTTCAGGCCGAAGGTGCGGCCGAGGCGGCTGCCCTGGCGGAACGTCTGCACGTGCCCACAACTGCACTGTTCACCGCGCTGCGCGACAACCCTCTGGCCTCGCCGTACGCCCTGGGCAAGCTCACGAGGATGGTCGAGCACGACTATCACACCGACTTCTCGCTGAGCTGGGCCCTGAAGGATCTGGATCTGGCCGACACCGAAGCCGGCCCGGGGGTGGTCCCGGTGGCCGATGCCATCGCGGCGCGGTGGCGACACCTCGTCGACGCGGGTTCCGGGGGCCTAGATGTGAGCGCCGCCCGCCAGGGGCTCGGCCCGGATCCATCGACCTCCGTCCCCAGCTGAGCCGGCTCCCCCCAGTCGTAGCGCACCCGCCCACGTCGGCCAACCGGAAGGTCACCCTTCGTCCGGTATGTCCGGCGCGTCCCATGGCACCGACGCCGAGACCCAGTGCGTCAGCCGCTCCTCCTGGTCGTTGCGGTGGAGGTGCCGTGGTGGCGTAACAAAGGTCGAATACGGTCGGCAACGCACGAGGACCCGACCCTCCTCCTCTCCCATGGCTTTGACCATGGGGCGCAGATCTTGGGACAACGCTTCGCCCGACATCCGCTCGGCCACCGCCATCATCACGTCGACCAGGGTCTCACCGTCATCGTCGATAGTGGCGTCGCAGTACACCTGCAGGTAGGCAAAGGGCCAGGTCTCGTCGAGCACGCAGAGGCTGACCTTGCCGTTCCGGCCGACCGCCTTGGCCTTGGCCCGATCGGCCATCGTGGCCACCAGCAGGTCGCCGTTCTCGGCCGGGATGTAATAGACAACCGACATGGCGGGCCCATCGGACTGTCGGCCGTAACCGAATATGCAGGTGCGGTGGGTCTGCACAAAGAGGCGCCGTTCCGAAGGCAGCATGTCCCGGTCGACCGGCGCCTGGTAAGGATCCTGGGACAGTGGGAACAGACGAGCTTTCCTTCCATCCTGTTCCTGTCTGGTCACGCCATGGGCGGTGCTCACGCCGGGGCCTCCTTGTTATCGAACGATAATAACGATACAGTTGCCGAAGATGGAAGGCAAGGGTGAGGGGCCGAAGCGGGTGCGGGTCCGTCGGGAGAGGGCCGATATCCGGGCCGCCCTGCTCCAGTCGGCCCTGGTCGAGTTCGGCGCCAAGGGCTTCGACGGAGCCTCGACGCGTTCGATCGCCCAGCGCGTCGGCGCGCACCAGCCACAGATCAACTACCACTTCGAGTCGAAGGAAGCCCTGTGGACGGCCTCGGTGGACCACCTCTTCGGACTGTTGAGGGGAGCCTTGGCCGGCGTGCTCCCCGCCCGATTGGCTGGCGTTGACGCCCCCGATTTGGCGGTGGCGTTTGCCGGTGGGATTCGGCGGTTCGTGCAATTCGCGGCGGCGCACCCCGAACTCAATCAGATCATGGTGCATGAGGGCACCTCAGCCAGTGCCCGGTTGGTCTGGATGACCGAGACGCACGTCAAACCGTTGTTCGAGGGCATCAATGCGGCCTGGCGGGTCCTCCGGGTCGCCGGCCTGGCTGCGCCCATCGATGGTGAGATCGCCTACTACGTGCTCATCGGCGCGGCCTCACTGCCCTACGTCAATGCACCTGAAGTACGTCTCCTCACCGGCCGAAACCCCCGCGACTCCGAGTGGATCACCGCGCACGCGGCGGCACTGGTTGCCATCCTTCTCCCCGGCCTACCGGCATCCGCCGACCAGAATGGACTCGTACTGGCGGCTGGTCCAGAATTCGACGGTGGATAACGAGGCAACCGAACGCGGCTCCTGGGTGGATCGTGACGCCGCTCGCGTCTGGCACGGCTTCACCCAGATGGCCGTCTACGCCGAGAATGCCCCGCTGATCATCGACCGGGCCGAAGGGCGGGAACTCATTGACGCCGAGGGGCGCCGCTACCTAGATGCGATCTCGTCCCTCTGGGTCAATACGCTGGGCCACTGCGTGCCCGAACTGGACGCCGCCCTGGTGGCCCAGGCGGGCAAGGTGGCCCACTCCACCATGTTGGGCAACGGCAACACGGTGGTGATCGAGTTGGCGGAAGCACTGGCCCCGGTCGTACCGGTCGACGATCCCCACTTCCTGTTCGCGGCCGATGGCGCCGTGGCGGTGGAACAGGCGCTCAAGATCGCCTTCCAGTACTGGGTGAACCGGGGCGAGACCAGCCGCGGCTCCTTCTTGGCCCTGGGCGACGCCTATCACGGTGACACCATCGGGTCACTCTCACTCGGCGACGGCGGGGTGTTCAGCGCCGTCTTTGCCCCACTGTGCTTCCCGGTGCTGCGAACCCCGGGCTATGCCGATCCCGGGTGGGCCGCCAAGGCCTGTGCCATGGTCGAGGCGCACGCCGAGGAGTTGGCTGCCGTCGTGATTGAGCCCCTGGTGCAGGGGGCCTCCGGCATGCTGTGCGCCGACGCGGCCGACGTACGCGCGGTGGGCCAGGCCGCTCGGTCGGCCGGTGTGTTGGTGATCTGTGACGAGGTTGCCACCGGATTCGGCCGGACCGGGACCCTGTTCGCCTCCGAGCAGTGTGGCCTCCGCCCCGATCTGTTGTGCCTGGGCAAGGGGATCACCGGCGGCTACCTGGCCATGTCGGCCACCGTGGCCTCGGGCGAGGTGTTCGAAGCCTTCCTCGGTCCCGATCTCGGCCCCCAGACGTTCTTTCACGGGCACTCCTACGGCGGCAACGCGCTGGCCGCCGCCGTCGCGCTCGAGCACCTACGGCTCATCGGGGAGTGGCGCATTTTGGAGTCGGTGTCGCAACGGAGCAGGCAGCTCTCAGCGTTGCTCGCGCAGCGCATCACCCCGCTGGCCGCAGTCCATGAGGTGCGCCAGCAGGGACTGATGGTGGGGGTGGAATTGGCACCCCCCGGGCCGGGCCTGCGCTGGGGCCGCCGGGTCTGCGCCGACGCCGTCGCGCGCGGCGTGCTGCTCCGACCCTTGGGTGATGTGGTGGTCATCATGCCGCCGCTTACCATCACCGAAGAGGAGATCGTGCGGATCGTCGACGCTCTGGAGTCCTCGCTCCACGACGTCATGTCCCAGCACTATGCCGAGGCCACCCACCCTTGAGCGAAGACGTGTGGTCGGAGCGGGTGCGCTCCCAGCTGGACGCCGTCATCGACGACGGTCGTTGGCGGGCGCCCCGGGAGTTCGACGCCCTCGGGCCGGCCGGCCAGCTCGGTGGCAGCCCGGTGGTCTCGTTCGCTTCCAACGACTACCTCGGCCTCACCACCCATCCGGCGGTCATCAGCGCGGCCCGGCGCGCCCTGGAGCGATGGGGCACCGGATCGGGCGCCTCCAGGCTGGTCACCGGTTCGCGTCCCGTACACGCCGAGCTCGAGCGCGAGCTGGCCGAATGGAAGGGGACGGCGGCTGCGGTGTGCTTTCCCACCGGGTTCGCCGCCAACCTGGGCGTGCTGAGCGTGCTGGGCGGGCCCGACGTGCGGGTCCTGTCCGACGAACTGAACCACGCCAGCATCATCGACGGTTGTCGGCTCTCCCGCTCGCAGCTCGCCGTCTACCGACACCGCGACCTGGATCACCTGGGCCAGCTCTTGGCCGCGCCCCCGGACACGACGGCGGGCACAACCTCGCCCACCCTGGTGGTCACCGACACGGTCTTCTCCATGGACGGTGACACCGCACCCCTCGACGAGATCGTTGCCCTCTGTCGCCAGCACGGTGCGCTCCTCGTGGTCGATGAGGCGCATGCCGTCCTCGGGCCCGATCTGCCCATCACCCCGCCGGGATCGCCCATGGTGGTTCGGGTGGGAACCCTTTCGAAGACGCTCGGCTCGCTGGGCGGCTTCGTGGCCGGTCCCCAGGCCGTCGTTGACCTCCTGGTCAACCGCGCCCGTCCTTACATCTTCTCCACCGCCCTCAGCCCGGCTGACGCGGCGGCCGCGTTGGCCGCACTGCGTGTCGTGCGCTCACCCGAGGGCGCCTCCCTCATGGATCGCCTGGCATCCCTGGTGGCCCGGGTCGCCGGGATCGGGATCGTGATGCCTGACCATGCCAGTCCCATCGTCCCCGTCATCCTGGGCCGCGAGCAGCGGGCGCTGGAGGCTTCAGCCGCGCTGTTGACCGAGAGCCTCTGGGTTCCCGCCATCCGCCCACCCACCGTGCCCGTCGGCACCAGCCGCCTCCGGATCACCCTCTCGGCGTCGCACACCGACCAGCAGGTGACGAAATTGATGGCGGTACTGGATCGCCTGTCCATCACCGATCCCGCGCCTATCCCCTGACGGCAGTGCGACCCGAGCGGATCGTCCTGGTGGCAGGTACCGGCACCGAGATCGGAAAGACGTGGGTCTCCGCCCGCCTCCTGACCGGCCTCCGCCAGGCGGGAGCCACCGTGGCCGCCCGCAAACTGGCGCAGTCGTTCGACCCCGGCGACGACCCCGGTGGGCTCGACGCCGCCGTCTTGGGGCGCGCTTCGGGCGAGCCACCTGAAGTCGTCTGCCCTCCTGATCGTTGGTACGAGGTGGCCATGGCCCCTCCCATGGCGGCCGCCCGCCTGGGCCGACCCCCCTTCACGGTGGCCCACCTGTTGGGCGAGCTCTCCTGGCCGGCGGCGCCGGTCGATGTCGGGATCGTGGAGACTGCCGGTGGGGTTCGCTCGCCTCAGGCCGATGACGGCGACGTGACGACACTGCGCGAGGCGCTCAACCCCGACCTGGTCGTGCTGGTGGCCGACGCCGGCCTCGGGACGATCAACTCGGTCCGCCTCTCGGTTGGCGTGTTTTCAGGCCGCCCCTTGGTTGTCCTGAACCGCTACGACGGGTCAAACGACCTCCACGTCAGCAATCGGACCTGGCTGACCGAGCGTGACGGGATCCACCTGGTCGCCCTCCCTGATGAAGAGGCGACCTTGCTCGCGTTGGTCCGAAGATGAGGCTCACACCCACCTACTACGGAGTCGTCGCTTTCCAGTGTCTGGGCAGCCATTGGGAAGTTTTGGTGCCGGCATTTCGTTAAGGCCGTTTCCGCCTTCGGTGAGCGGGAGTAATCACACCGAATCGACTTTCCAGATGCCGTGGGGCCCGCCTGGTGCCACTATGCGGGCGGTCCGGAGCCCTCACTCTCGTTGAGTCGATCATCAGGGTGACGCACGCACCGGGCGCGCGGATCCGAGTCAGGCGCTATCTTCGATTTCACGGAGGCCTTAGGCAGGGCGAATCGCGGACTGGCAGGTGGGGGTCGGATATGGGCAGGAACCGTTGGCTCGCCACGGGATGCGTCGGGATCATCATCACGACCATGTCGTTCAGTGCCAGCGCGGCCGCACTCGGTGAGCGCGCCCCGACCACACCCGCTCGGATCGTCACTATCACCATCCCCGCCCCGGCCGGTGAGATCCCATCGAAATGGCTGAATTATCCGGGACCGCCGCGGGCGAACGTGCTGCTACCGGCTGGATACGACCCCAGTCAGCGCTATCCCCTGCTCGTCCTGCTCAACGGGCTCAACACCAACTACGACTGGTTCGCCCAATCGGGCCTGGCCAGCGATTTCGACGGCTTGGGCGCGATCGTGGTCATGCCCGAGGGGGGCAGCGGCTGGTACACCGATTGGTGGAATGGCGGTGAGCGTGGGAGCCCAGGGTGGGAGAGCTACGAACTCAACGACGTGATTCCCACCATTCTGGCCCGCTACCCGATCCTGCCTCAGCGGCGGTACCACGCCATCGCCGGTGTGTCGATGGGAGGACTCGGCGCGGTGTACCTGGGGGGCCGCCTCCCTGGTTTCTTCGGGTCAGTGGCCAGCCTCTCCGGTTTTGTCGACCCCCAGTTTTTCGCCGCCATTACCCAGCCGGGGATGGGTCTCACCG
>DASZMA010000044.1:0-17243 GCA_035552095.1 Acidimicrobiales bacterium
CGTAGCCCAGACCGGCCGCCATGACTACGTGCCGGTGAGCCGGGAGATGCTCGATCGCTTGGCTCCGGAGAACGACCGGCTCCGCCGGGTGCTGCTCCTCGAGCAGTCGCGAGACCGGGTCAGCCGTCGCATCGCCACCGAGCTGTTTGAGCGCACGGGCGACGCCGAGCTCGGACACCTGCTCGGCTTCTTCTTCGACGCCGTGCAGTCCTCGGTGCTGGGCGACGAGGAGTTCACCTACGACCTGTCGGTGCCGGACAATGTCACTTACGTCGCCAACGGGTTCGTCAGCCACAACACCATCGGCCTGCTCATGGACTGTGACACCACCGGTGTCGAGCCCGACCTGGGTCTGGTCAAGACCAAGAAGCTGGTTGGTGGCGGCACCATGTCGATCGTCAACCAGACCATCCCGCGTGCGCTGACCAAGCTCGGGTACGGACCGGACCAGTCGTCTGAGATCGTGGCCTACATCAACGAGCACATGTCGATCCTCGGTGCGCCACACGTGGCGCCCGAGCACCTGCCGGTGTTCGCCTGCTCCATGGGCGACAACACCATCCACTACTCCGGTCACATCCGCATGATGGGCGCGGTGCAGCCCTTCATTAGCGGGGCCATCTCCAAGACGGTCAACCTGCCCGAGGACGTGACGGTCGAGGACGTCGAGCAGCTGCACATTGACGCCTGGCGGTTGGGGATCAAGGCGGTGGCCATTTACCGGGACAACTGCAAGGTGGCCCAGCCGCTGTCGACCACCAAGAAGGAGAGCACGGTGGCACCCGACGGGGGCGACATCGCCCCGCCGGGATCAGAAGCAGAAGCCCGGGACCGTCTGGTGGCCGAGCGCATCGCCGAATTGGAGGCCGCGCTGGCCCACGAGCGCCAGCGCAAGACGGAGTCGGTGGTGGTGGGTGCAGTGCGCGAGCGCCTGCCCCGTCGCCGCAACTCCAAGACGTTCGCCTTCCGGGTGGCCGACTGCGAGGGCTACGTCACCGTCGGTGAGTACGAGGACGGCCGGCCCGGTGAGGTGTTCATCAACGTCTCCAAGCAGGGCTCGACCCTGGCCGGGATCATGGATGCTTTCTCCATCTCGCTGAGCCTGGGCCTTCAGCACCAGGTCCCCCTGGCCACCTACGTGCGCAAGTACACCAACATGAAGTTTGAGCCGGCCGGCATCACCGACGACGCCGAACTGCGCATCGCCACGAGCCTGGTCGACTACATCTTCCGCCGGATCGCCCTGGACTACCTGTCCCTGGAGGAGCGCACCGACCTCGGCATCCTGTCCACGTCCGAGCGCATGCAGCCCACGCTGCCCGGCGTGGAGGAGATGGCCACCCCGTCATCGCAACTGGTCGAGGACGGACTCGGCGCGGGTTCGCCCCACCCCGAGTTCACGGCAGCGCCGTCCCTGGTGTCGCCCGCCCAGGGTGGGTTCCAGCCGCTGGCCCGGGCTGAGCAGCGGGACGCCCCCTACTGCTACAGCTGCGGCGACGCCATGCAGCGGGCCGGCTCCTGCTACGTCTGCGGCAGCTGCGGTACGACCAGCGGGTGCTCGTAGCAAGAGCTCGCGTTTGGTGACGTCGGAGTTTCGCGGCTGACGACGCCAAACGCGCTAGTGCCATCAAGCAGAGGCCCCCGACCTTGGTGGTCGGGGGCCTCGCTCTGTTCGGGCGACGGGAAATGGGCCGTCGCAAACCCGATTAGTGCCGGCAGCTCACTCGAGCATCCTCATACTGGCCTTGTTCGGACACTTGGTACCGAAAGGTTATTTACCAAGTACGCTGGCTGCGTGAGTACGATTCAGCGGTACCTCGTATCGTCATCGGGTCAGATATCGCTGCCCGCCGCAGTGCGCCATCGGTGGCAGCTGGACCAGGGGGGTCCCGTCGACGTGATCGATCTGGGCTTCGCCGTGCTGACCGTGCCCGCCGGGGAGGCACCAAAGCTTTTGGGAGATCTCCTCAGCCGGGAAGACCATGCCGCATTCGTCTCGTCTCTAGCCGACGACCCCGACCTCGCGACCACGTGAGTCGGGTCGTCATCGATTACCATCTCCTGCGTGACGTCCTGGCCGCCGAGCAGGGGCGCCGACTCACCCGGCTCACCACGACGAATGAGGTGACTACCACCAACCTCTACTACGTGCGCCTTTGCAAGAGCGTTGTTGGCTCCCGGGGTGGCACGCTCACCGGAAGCTGGGCCCCGGATCGTCGTCGGGAACTGGGCCGGCGCCTTCTGGAACTTCCCGATTCAATCGTGATCCTGCCCATGCGTCTGATCGGGTATCGAATGGCGGAGCTCGCCGAGAGTCAGAGGCTCTCGACCCTTGGTGCCGAAGCGGTCGCCGCCGCGGAGCATCTGGGAGCTTCGCTCTGCGTGTGGGACGGCGATGACGGTCCGGGCATCCGGGAGGCGGCCCGGTCGGCCGGCGTTACGTACCGGACCATTCCGTTGTGACCGGATGGGGCTTGGATGACCTTCCCCCGCCGTGTCGACGATCGGGCCTCAGGCCAATGCCTGTGCCCGACGCCCCCTAGCCACGGCCAGTGGCGGGCTCGTCACGTACCCGTCACCCACGAGTACGGCCAATCGCCTAGCGGCCAGCAGGATCCCTCGCCGGGGACATCGGGCGGTCTATCGTTCGATCCTAGGTGGTCCAACGAAGGGGGTCCTTCATGGCAATTGCTTATCCAACGACGATCGATGTTCCGGCGGGTCCGGCCAAGATTCCGCCGGTCAAGGTTCTGACCAACTGGCTGGTCTTCATCCCGCAGCTCATCTGGCTGTACATCCTCACCGTCGTGGCCTTCTTCGCGGCAGTCGGGTGCTGGTTCTCCATCGTGATCACCGGCACGGCACCGGAGAGCCTGAGCCTGTTCATCACCGGTGTCATGCGCTATCAGTGGCGCGTCATCACCGGTCTCTTCGTGTGGGCCGAGCCGGCCCCGCCCTTCACGCCGATCCCGCAAGGGTTCGCCGATCCGGGAGGCTATCCGGCGGTGATGAACTTCACTCCCGTGACTGGCGAGCGTAACCGGGGCACCGTGCTGATCCGGATCATTCTCTGCATCCCGCAGTTCATTGTGCTGTGGCTCCTCAACGTTGCCAGCGAAGTCTGTCTGCTCATCTCGTGGTTCATCGCCTTATTCACCGGCGAATGGAATCCGGCGCTGAAGAATTTCTGCATGAGCGTGTTCCGGTGGCAGTTCCGCGTGGCTTCGTACTACCTGTTGTTGAACGACGAGTACCCGCCGTTCAGCCTGGAGCCCTAATAACGAACGGAGTCCTGTAGGCCCCCCACACTTCGGAGCCCGGGACCGATAACTGGGTTTGTTGCGGCAGCCCCCGAACAAGTGACCCCGCGCCGGGCGAAATAGCGTGGGGCTGTGCCCGACCAGCCGGCCGCACCGTCCTTCGACGCCACCTTGGCCCGCATGTTCCGGCGCCAGGGCGTCGACCTCCTGCCTGCTCATCTCGAAGAGGTGTTGGGCTTCAAGGTCTCCAAGGTGCAGCAGTTGGACATCGGGGTCTTCCGGGTCGACCGGCCCAAGGACACGCCGCTGGTGGCGCGCCTGTTCTCACGGCGCCGGGACCATCAGGCTGCGGTGGGCGACCTCGCCGTCCTGGCCCAGTTGGAGCTGGCCGGGTTCCCGGCCGAGCGACCTTTCGGTCCGGAGCCGCTGTCGATCCACCTTGACCAGTCGGTGCTGGTGACCCACTTCGTGCGGGGTGCGCCCAAGGCGCAGCAGCCAGCGGGAAACCCCATGGTGGCCCTGGGCAAGCTGGTCGGGCGACTGCACCGGTTGCCCTGGCCGACCGGCCCCGCCGATCGTCCGGCCGGTGCGCTGCACCACTTTGCCGAGGGCTCGCCGAAGGACGAACTGTCGGCCGCCCGGCGTTGGCTTCACGACATTGAGGGGCGGGTGGCGGCTTCCGATCGTGACCAGCTCGGCGTCCTGGAGCGGGCGTTGGCCGCGGCCGACGACTCGACCAGCCTGCCCGAGGCGTTGGTCCATCCCGATCCGGTGCCGAAGAACACCATCTTCACCAGGGAGGGACCGGTGCTGGTCGACTGGGCCGGGGCGGGCCGAGGGCCGCGCCTGACCTCCACGGCCCTCGTCCTGCGTTCCAGCTGGGCCGGCCCACCGTTCATGCGCGGCTATGCCACCGCGGTCGAACTCGACGCCGAAGAGCGCCGTCGGCTGCCGGACATCCTCATGGCGCGAGCATTGATTGACATCGCCTTCCGGGTCTGCCGGGAGCCAACCAAGGTCCGAGCGCAGGTGAAGCGGCTCAGTCCAGTCCGTAAACAGGCGGACACGCAAGCGGCCGCCGTCCTGGCCAAGGCGTAGCGACACCCAACGGTAAGTTTCGATGTCGATCTGATCGGGGCCGTTCGTGTAGGGGCTGAGTCGCCGGCACCGGGCTGGCGGCGCGAATCAGGAGGAGCACACATGAAGCAGTACCTGCTCAGCATCTACCAGCCCGATGGGCCCCCGCCCCCGCTCCAGACACTCCAGGAGATCATGGGCGCCGTCGAGGCACTGCGCCTCGAGATGCAGGTTGCCGGTGCCTGGGTCTTCGCCGAAGGGTTGTTCCCGCCCAGCACGGCCACCGTGGTCCGGGTCACCGACGGACAGACCCTGGTGACCGACGGGCCGTACGTCGAGGGCAAGGAGCATCTGGGAGGGTTCAACATCGTCAAGGCGGCCGACCTCGATGCCGCGCTGGCGTGGGGCACCAAGTTGGCCCAGGCCACCAGGCTCCCTGTCGAGGTGCGGCCGTTCCAGGGCGAATCACCGACGCCCGGGTGAGAGGTGTGCCGGCTCCGGCGTCCGAGGTCGAACGGGTCTTCCGACAGGAGTACGGCCGGGCCGTCGCCGTCCTGGTCCGTCTGGTCGGCGACATCGGCGTGGCCGAGGAGGCGGTCCAGGACGCGTTCACCGTGGCCCTCGAACGGTGGCCCGCC
This sequence comes from Acidimicrobiales bacterium, assembly GCA_035552095.1. Lineage (GTDB taxonomy): Bacteria > Actinomycetota > Acidimicrobiia > Acidimicrobiales > RAAP-2 > Bog-473. The sequence continues at coordinate 4,976 of DASZMA010000044.1, forward strand.
TCGGGGGTGCCGCCCAGCCCGGCCGGTTGGATCATCACCACCGCCCGCAACCGGGCCATCGACCGCCGGCGCCGCGAGTCGACCCGCCAGAGCCGGCACGAGGAGGCCGTCCTCCTGCAGGGAGACGACGAGCCGAGAGCCGGGGACGCAGTGGACGAGGAGTCAACCGTGCGCGACGACCAGCTGCGCCTGATCTTCACTTGCTGCCACCCGGCTCTGGCCCCGGGGTCGCAGGTGGCGCTGACCTTGCGCCTGCTGGGCGGCCTCACCACCCCCGAGATCGCCCGGTCGTTCCTGGTCCCGGAGCCGACCATGGCCCAGCGGCTGGTGCGGGCCAAGGGCAAGATCCGCGACGCCGGCATCCCCTTCAAGGTGCCGGGCGAAGCCGACCTGCCCGATCGGCTGCGTTCGGTGCTGGCTGTGATCTACCTCATCTTCAACGAAGGGCACACCGCCAGCTCGGGTGACCACCTGGTTCGGGAAGACCTCTGCCACGAGGCCATACGGCTGGGGCGGCTCCTGGCCGACCTCATGCCCGATGAGGCCGAGGTCATTGGGTTACTGGCGCTGATGCTCCTCATCCAGTCTCGTCGGGCCGCCCGCACCACCCCGGCCGGCGAGCTGGTCGTGCTGGCCGACCAGGACCGGGCCCGGTGGGACGGTGCCCTCATTGCCGAAGGCCAGGACCTCGTCCGCCGCTGCCTGCGCCGCAACCAGCCCGGGCCCTACCAACTGCAGGCGGCCATCAACGCCGTGCATAGCGACGCCCCGACCGCCGCGGCGACCGACTGGGGGCAGGTGGTGCAGCTCTACGACCAACTCCAACGGATCGCTCCCAGCCCGGTGGTCCAGCTCAACCGGGCGGTCGCCGTGGCCGAGATTGAGGGGCCGGGGGCGGCCTTGGCCCTCGTCGATGAGCTCGAACTCGACAGCTACTACCTGTTCCACGCCATCCGGGCCAACCTTCTGGGGCGCCTGGGACGCCCAGCCGAAGCGGCGTCAGCGTACGGGGCCGCCCTGGCCCGGACCGATAATGCCAGTGAGCAGGACTTCTTGACTCGGAGCCGGCAGGCGCTCAGCCGTCCCGAATGAGGCGCGGGCCCCCGAGATCACGACCCCCATGGGAGCGCCGACTTTGGCGGGCCATACGGCCCCTGTCTATGCTGCCCCTACTCACTGGGGTCCCTCGGTGACGGGCGGAATCAGGAAGGCAGAGTTTGATGATGCTGCGCACAGCGAAATTGGGCCTGGGGATCGTGACGTTGGGCCTGGCCATGGCAGTGGCACCTGTGGCCCTGGCCGGCGCCAGCCAGGACGGCCTGGCCGCCTCGGGACCAACGCCGACCGCCGCCGTGTGCTCGCTGGTCAAGAGCGAGCAGACGGCCTTTGCCAAGGTGGCCAAGAAGCAGGAGAAGAACCTGGGCTCAAAGAGCATCGCCAAGGTCAAGGCCGCCTCGCTCATCGTCTTCACCGCTGACGTCAAGGCGGAGAACGCCGTGATCGCCCAGCTGGGCTCTGCGCCGGCCAGTATCCAGGCGGCAGCCGCCACCTCCACCCAACTGAACAACAAGCTCAAGAGTGTGATTCAGAGCGCCACCAGCATCTCCGGCCTCCAGGCGGCTGAGACCAAGGCCGAGAAGGACTCCAAGACGGTCAAGGCGGAGAAGGTCCTGAACGCCTTCTTCAACAAGTGCAAGTAGTTCGCACCGCCTGATCCGTCCCGCCTGATCCACACCGCCTGGCGGTGATTGACCACCGGCGCTCCTAATGAGAGAGTTTGAGGGTGACTCTCTCACCATCTCACCGCCCCGCACCGTCACGCTCCGGCGTTCCCCCTCACCCCGGCCGCCCCGAGCCCCTCGGGCCGGACGCCCTGCTGTGGCAACTGGGACTGCCCCGGACGGCGCTCCTGCTGGCCGGGCGGGGACTGCTCCTCCAGACCATGCACCCGGTCGTCGGGGCCGGGGTGCGGGATTTCTCGAACTTCCGGGCCGATCCCTGGGGACGCCTTGAACGCACCCTGACCTCGCTCCAGCTCCAACTCTTCGGCGGCGCCGGGGCGGTGGACGAGGCCCAGCGACTGCGCCAGCTCCATCAGGCCATCCGGGGGATCGGGTTCGCCGGCGAGCCCTACCGTGCCCTGGACCCGGCGGCCTACGCCTGGGTGCATCTTTCCAACTTCGACACCCTGCTCCGGTTCAACCGCTGGTTCGGCCGGAACCTGAGCGAACCGGATAGGCAGCGGCTCTACGGCGAGTGGAAGCAAGCCGGCCGGGTGCTGGGGATCCGGGACGAACACATGCCGTCCGACCTGGCCGCCTTTCGGGCCTACGTGGACGACATGGTCACCACCACGCTGCACGCCAACGACACGGCCCGCGATCTCCTGGCCAGCCTGCGCCTCGACCAGATCGCGGCACCACCGTGGCGGCACTTCCCCGAGCCGCTCTGGCGGGTCCTGCGCCCGGCCGGACGCCAGCTGTTGCACGACACCACGGTGGGCACCCTGCCGGCACTGCTGCGCCAGCGCCTCGGGCTGTCCTGGACCGCGGTCGACCGCCGCCGGCTGCAGGCTCTGGCCCTGGTGGTCAAGACCGCCTCGCTGCCGGTGCCCGACCGGCTGCTGCAGTACCCGCTGGCCTACCGGGCTCAGCAGGAGGCCCGGCGAGAGGCCTTGCGCCCGGCCCTGCGCTCGGCATCGTGACCGCTCCGGCCGTGCCGCTGCTGGAGCTGATTCTCGAACGGGGGACCGGCGACCCCGTGGACGAGCGCGTGCTGAATGCGGCGCTGGCGGCCTTCCTGGACTTCGGCGTCCGTCGCACCAGCATGGGCGAGATCGCCAAGCGCAGCGGGGTCAGCCCGGCCACGCTGTACCGGAAATTCGCCGGGAAGGACGAGGTGGTCTGGGCCGTCGGCCGTCGTGAGGTCCGGCGCCTCATCGCCGGGGTCGACGCCCAGATTGATGCCCGGGCCAGTGCCGAGGATCAGATGGTCGGTCTTTTCGTGGCCTTCCTGCAGGGTCTGCGCCAGAACCAATTGCTGCAGCGGCTGCTGGCGACTGAGCCCGAGATCGTCTTGCCCCTGCTGACCACCCAGGCCGGACCGGTCCTGGCGCTCGGGCGGGCCTACCTGGCCGACTTCATCGGTCGCCTGCATGGGCCGCTCAACCTGCCCCCCGAGGAAGTGGAGCCCGCCGCTGAGATGGTGGCCCGGGTCGCCTTGTCCATGGCCCTGACCCCGCAGACCTGTCTTCCGGTCGAGGACGAGGCGGCGTTGCGCCGGTTCGCTCGCCGCTACCTGGCCGGCATCTTCGGCGTGGCCGCCCCGCCGGGGCGAATCCCCTGAAGGTAGGGTGGCGCGCCGACGTGCGTCGGTGATCGGGGGTGAGGGAATTGGACGACCTGACCGGCAAGGTGGCCGTGGTCACCGGGGGCGCAGGCGGTATCGGCCGGGGGATCGTCGAGGCCCTGCTTGAGGAGGGCGCGCGCGTCGTCATCGCCGACGTCGAGGCACCGGTCCTGGCCGAGACGGTGGCCGCCCTGGCCGATCAGGGCGAGGTCCGCGGCGTGCTGACCGACGTGTCGTCGCCGGACTCGGTGGAGGCACTGGCCGAGGACGTCTACCGGCAGGAGGGTGCGTGCCATCTCCTGTTCAACAACGCCGGGGTGACCTCGGGTGGCGGGGGGCGGCCCTGGGAGCAGGAGGCCAACGACTGGGCCTGGTGCTTCGCCGTGAACGTCTTCGGCGTGGCCAACGGCATGCTCTCCTTCGTCCCGCGGATGATCGAATCGGGTGAGCCCGGTGTGGTGGTCAACACCTCGAGCATGGACGGCGGCATCGCGCCGGTGCCCTACGCCTCGGTCTACGCGTCGAGCAAGGCGGCCATCTCGTGCCTGACCGAGGCCCTGGCCCATCAGCTGGCGGGCGCCGGCACCGCGGTGCGGGCGGCCGTGTTCTACCCCTCTGGTGGCCTGCTCGATACCGGGCTGTGGACAGCGCAGCGCAACCGCCCGCCCGAGTTGGCCCGTCTCAAGCCGCGGCCACCCGCCCCCGGCACCACCTTCGAGGAGTTCAAGGCCCTGCTGGAGTCCTCCGGCCGCTCGGCCGAGCTGATGGACCTGCGCGAACTGGGGCGCTTCGCCGTGCGGGGCGTGAAGTCGGGGGACTTCATCATCGGCCACGGGCTCGAGGAGGCCAGCGTCATGCTGCACCGTCGAGCCGACGCCATCGCCAAGGGCCAGCTCCCGCCGGCCGCCCTGAGTTGAGGATGCCGCAAATGAGTGACACGCGGTCCGAGCGCTACACCGTGATCTCCTCGGACGGTCACGCCGGCGGGGACATCGCCGACTACCGGCCCTACCTGGCCCGCCGTTGGCACGACGAGTTCGACTGCTGGGCCGCCGAGTACGTAAACCCGTTCGCCGACCTCCTGGCCCCGGTGGCCTACCGCAGTTGGGACAGCGACCGCCGTCTGGCCGAGACCGAGTCGGACGGCATCGCGGCCGAAGTGCTCTACCCGAACACCGTCCCGCCCTTCTTCAGCGAAGGCAACCTGGTCGCCCTGCCGCCCACGCCGGAGGACTACGACCGGCGCTGGGCCGGCGTGCAGGCGCACAACCGGTGGCTGGCCGACTTCTGCGCCCAGACCCCGGGCCGGCGGGCCGGCGTGATCCAGGTCTTCGCCAACTCCATGGACGACGCCGTGGCCGAGGTGCGCTGGGCCGTGGAGCAGTTCCATCCCTTCGGCGGCATCCTGCTGCCCTCCATCCCGCCCAACTCCCACCTGCCTCCGCTGTGGGAACCGCACTACGAGCCCCTGTGGCAGGTCTGCGCCGAGTTGGATGTGCCCATCAACATCCACGGCGGCAGCGCCCTGCCCGACTACGGCGAGTACGAAGCGGCCCGGGCCATGATGCTCATAGAGATCCCCTGGTTCAGCCACCGGGCCGTGTGGCACCTCATCTTCTCCGGCGTGCTGGAGCGGTACCCCACCCTGCGCTTCGCCGTCACCGAGCAGGGGGTGGCCTGGCTGCCCCGCGGGCTGGAGACGCTGGACTGGTTCTACGGCCGCATGACGATGCCCGCCGCGGCCGAAGCGAGGTTCTTCGGGGCGGCGGCGGCCCACATGTCGATGACGCCCTCGGAGTACTTCGCCCGTAACTTCTGGATCGGCGCCAGCTTCCTGCGCCCGAGCGAGTCACCCCTGCGGCACGAGCTCGGGGTCGATCGCATCATGTGGGGGGCGGACTACCCGCACTCCGAGGGCAGCTACCCGTACACGACCGAAGCACTGCGGGTCGCCTTCGCCGACTGCGCCCTGGACGAGGTCCGCGCCATGGTCGAGACCACGGCCGCCTCCTTCTACGGCTTCGATCTGGCCGCGCTGCGCCCCATCGGCGACCGCATTGGCCCCACGGTGGGCGAGGTCAACCGGCCGCTGCCCCCCGAGTCGTGGCCGGCCGATTCCACCTGTAACGCATTCGATCCGACGCAGATGCTGCGGGCCTGGTAGGCCCGCAGGAGAGGCATACCAAGGGAGGGCAGATGCAACACGTGCGATACGGCGCCCGCGAGGAGCAGGTCAACCGGGAGATCGCGGCCACCAAAGCCGGCGATATCTGGTCCGAGGCGGTGACCGCCATTTACGAGACCGATCCCGAGATCATCGCGGCCGTGCTGCCGCCCCCGCTCGAACCCGGGCCTAAGCCGTTGGTGCGCATCACCATCACCAAGGTCGAGATGCCGGGGCTGCCGATGTTCGGCGCCGGGTGGATCGGCGTCCAGGCCCGGCACGGTGACCGCATCGGTGAGTACCCCATCCTGATGCCGATGACCACCGAGCAGTCGCTCATCGGTGGTCGTGAGACCAACGGCGAGCCCAAGAAGTTGGGCGACGTGGAGGTCCACCGGGACGGCGCCCGGGTGGAGGCCCGCATCTCACGCATGGGCGCCACCCTGTGCGAGATCGTCGGGTCGGTCCGCGAGACGCGCGACAACTACGAGATCGAGAAGACGGACTTCTGGTTCAAGCTGTCGCCCTCGCCGGAGGCCCCGGGCCAGCTCGACCAGGATCCGCTGCTGGTCTACGGGGAGAAGACGGAGCGGACGCGACTGTACGAGCGGATTGAGGGCGAGCTGATCATCAAGGAAGCGCCGCTCGATCCGATTGCCGATCTGGTCATCCGACGGGTGGTGGATATCAACTGGACCGAGCGGGCCTCGACCCAGGTCGGGCGCATCATCGGGCCGGTGCCCCGGGCCGACCTGGCCCCGTATCTGCACCAACGCTATGACGACCTCTCGGTGCTCGGGGGCAAACGATGAGCGAGCGCTACACCATCATCTCGGCCGACGCCCACGCCGGCCTCCCGTGTGAGGGCTACCGGCCTTACCTGGACCAGGCCTACATGCCGCAGTTCGACGACTACCTGGCCGAGCGCCACGCCAACCGGGACCAACAACTGCAGATGAATTACGACTACATCATGGGGTGGGAAACCGAGAACGAGGAGGGTCTGCGCGGCGCCTGGGACATCGACCAGCGCGACAAGGAACTCGACGCCGATGGGGTGACGGCTGAGGTTATGTTCGCCGATGCCGACGCCATCACCGGCATGGCCTCGCCTCCCTTCGGGGCGGGACTGTCGGCCGGGGCCATCGCCGACCCCGATTTGGCCTTCGCTGGGGCCCGCGCTCACAACCGCTTCCTGGCCGAGATGTGCGGCCGCAGCCCGGCCCGTCACGGCGGTATCGCCCTGGTGCCCATCACCCACGGGGTGGAGCGGTCGGTGGCCGAGATCGAGTGGCTGGCCGAGCAGCCCGGCATCAAGGGGATCATGGTGCCGACCATGTGGCACGACCTCACGCCGTACAACCACCCGGACTACGACCCGGTCTGGGCGGCCTGCCAGGCCGCCGGGTTCCCCGTGCACACACACTCGGGCGAGGCGCCTCAGGACGAGTACAACAACAATGTCGGGATCTACCTGGCCGAAGTGGTGTGGTGGGCCGCCCGGCCCATGTGGCACCTGCTCTTCTCGGGCGTGTTCGAGCGCTTCCCGGGCTTGAAGTACGTGGTGACCGAGGCCGCCGCCTACTGGGCGGCCGACATGATGTGGAAGTGGGACCAGTACATGGGGGGCGGGCACACCACCAAGAAGATGGCGGCGCTCCTGGCCGGCAAGATCTCCAAACTCCCATCCGACTACTTCGGCGAGAACATCTTCATCGGTGCCTCGACCATGTCCAAGGAGGAGATCAGGCGACGCCACGTGTTGGGCTGCGATGTCGTCATGTGGGGGACCGACTACCCGCATCCGGAAGGAACGTGGCCCCACACCCAGGAGCGCCTCAAGGGCGACTTCGGCAGCATCCCGGTGGAGGACGCCCGCCTACTGCTGGGGGAGACGGCAGCCCGCTGCTACGGCTTCGACCTGGCCGCTCTTCAACCCATCGCTGACCGCATCGGACCCACCCCGGCCGACCTGGGTCAGGACCCCTCGCTCCGCACCGATCCCGAAGAGGTCCGCACCGCCCGCTGGTGGAAAGAGGAGTACCAGGTCAAAGCGGCAGGGTGAGCGGACCGTTCTGTCGGCCGCTCCTTTGTTGGGGTGTCGGTGGGACACCCGTTACGGGAGCGAGGAGAAGTAGGCCGCGAGGCGAGCCCGGGTCTCATCCCAGGGGTCGGTGCTGTCCAGTCGGAGATCGGCCTGCTCTGGTTCCGCCCAGGTGTCGAGGGCCGGCTCCACCCGGTCCCAGGTGAGCTCGTACCAGTTTGGAATTTCCCGTTCTCTGCCCTCCACCCGGGACTGGTGGAGCTGTCGGTCGGAACAGCGGGTCGAGACCACCACCAGTCGGGCGGACTCTGACGCGGCGACCGCAGCGCACTGGGCGACCTGGGGCGCCCGCGCCACCCCGTCGAGGATCGCCGAATAACCCAGCCTGAGTTGGGACCGAGCCAGCGCGGTGAGTATCGACCAGCCAACCACACGGTGACCCAACTCAATCTCACCCAGCGCGGCCTGGATTTCGGGATAAGGGCGGAGACCGCTCATTGCCCAGTCGTGCGCCAGCACGGGCGCCCCGATCTCCGTCGCAATCACCGAGGCCACCGAGGACTTCCCGGTCCCGGGGAGTCCCGTCACCAGAATCAGAAGGAGTGGTCTCGACCCCTGGATGTCTCGGCCATCCATGGTTCAACACTGTCACGAAGAGTCCAAAGGTGCACGAACATAGGCTGATCTGATGAGAGTCGCCGTGTTGGGAATGGGACACATGGGTAAGGCCTTCGCCGCCAGAGCGCTGGAGCGGAATCACCTGGTCACCGTCTGGAACCGAACGCCCGGTAAGGCCCACGATCTCACGGCCAAGGGCGCGGTCGAGGCCAGTTCACCCGAGGGGGCGGTAGTGGGCTCCGACGTGGTCCTGGTCGTACTGGCCGATGATGCCGCGGTACTTGAGGTGTGTCTGGGCGACGAGGGCGCCTTGCCATCTCTCGGGCCTACGGCCGTCATGGCCAACATCAGCACGGTCTCGCCGGAAACCGTCCGACGGCTGGCGACGGCTGGTCCGGAGGGGCGGGTGCTCGATTCGCCCGTCATGGGTTCGCCCGCGGCGATCGCCGTCGGTCGAGGTAGTTTTCTGATCGGAGGACCCTCGACGACGGTCGAGGCACTCCAGCCTCTGTGGACTGACCTGGGAGCCGGGTATACCTATTGCGGACCAGTTGGAGCCGCGGCGACCATGAAGCTCGTCTCCAACCTCTTACTCATGACCGGTGTGACGGCGCTGGCGGAGGGGATCGCCACGGCCCGGAGCAACGGGATCCCCGACGAGCTGCTCAAGGGCGTCCTGGCCGACAGCTTCGTGGTGAGTCCGGCGAGCAAAGTGCGACTGGACAGCCTGTTCGATAGCGCCCACCCCGGATGGTTCTCCCCGTCGCTGGCTCGCAAGGACGTTCGCCTGGCCATCGATCTCGCCCAACAGGCTGGGGTCGAGGTACGGGTCGGCCCGGCCACCGAGGAACTACTGACCAGGGTCATCGACGCGGGTGGGGAGTGGCCCGATTTTGCCGCAGTGATCGAGGCGTTCAGCTGAAGTAAAGATCTCCCGTGTCGCCCGCCACTAGCTGGCGATCGCTCCATGACCGCGGCGCTGCTGCAGAAGTTCGGTCCCGACGACGGACACCGAAATGCACCGGCCGCGGCCCGGTTCGTTCTGATGCTCGACCAGCCCTCGCTGGTTGGCGTCCTCCCACACCGGAAGGCGCGGGCATGACGTCCGCCACGCCTCCATCACCTCGCCGTAGGGGCGCGAGCCGGGGCGCAACCATTCCAGGAGATCAAGGATGAGATCCTCAAGACTCTCGCTCACGGTGCGCCCCTCCTTCGAACACTATTTGAATGTCATAGCCCATTGATCACCTGGGCCAGGTCCCCGGGAGAACTGATCATGGCCATATGCCCGGCATTTAGGTCAACCACGTCTACCTGGCCCAGATTCTCAATCATCCGGTCCTGAGCCTCAAGGCTGATGCTGGCGTCGCGCAGGAGACGTATGTAGGTGCGAGGAATGGGCTGTCGGAGCCCCGTCAAATCCGATGGTTCTGAGAGAACACCGACCGATTCGGGAACCATTCGACTGAGCGTCGAGGCGACCTGATCCTCACCCATATCGTTGCAGAACATCGCTCGGGCGAAATCGGGATGGAGAGCTCCTTGACTGTCCATCACACCGCCCTGGAGACGCTCAGCCACCTCGTTGACGGTTGGGCTCAAGTCACCGAGGACCTCCAGCAACGAGGTGCCTTGAGCGGGAACGGCACATGACACGAAGACGAGACGTCGAAGCCGATCGGGCACCATCTCGGCCACCCCGGGAAGTGTGAGGCCCGCCATGGAGTGACCGACCAAGGTGACCTCGGTCAGGTCGTTCTTGAGGATCTCATAGACCACGGCCGCGACGGAATCCGCCACCGCCACCGTGGCCAGATCAGCGGGAGTTCGCCCCCGTCCGGGGAGGTCAACGGCGTACGCCGGCGCAGCCAGGTAGGGGCGAATCTCGTCCCAGCACGTTCCCGAGAAGCCACCACCGTGGACCAGCACATACGGCACCCTGGGTCAGCTTTTTGCTTTGGACTCGTTCAGGGTCACGGCGGCGCGAAAGAGAGTTTTCAACGCCTGCTCATTTACTTTGTCGCTCTCATGGAAGTCGATGGCACGCCTCACGTTGCCTTCCAGACTGGAATTGAAGAGGCCCGAAGGATCCTTCAGGGATGCGCCTTTGGCGAAGGTCAGTTTCACAATGCTCTTGTAGGTCTCGCCGGTGCAGATGATGCCGTCGTGATACCACGTCGGAACCCCTCGCCATTTCCACTCCTCGACCACTTCGGGATCGGCCTCTTTGACCAAGGCACGGAGCCGACTGAGCATCTCACCGCGCCAGTCGCCCAGCTCCTTAATTCTCCCGTCAATCAGCTTGGAGGGAGATTCGCCCTCCTGCGACTCGCTCTTCGGCATGCCGTCCCTCTCTTGGTCCCGAGGCTGTGCTCAATGGGAGTGGTTCCCACCGGGCCGATTCTACCGAGGACGGGAAGGCGAGTCCCGGGTCGACCCAGGTCGGACTCCGTAGGCTTGCCCAGATGAATCGTTTTGACCTGGTGGTCTTCGATTGCGATGGAGTGCTGGTGGACAGCGAGCGGCTGGCCGTTCAGACCGAGGCGAAGATCTTGTCGGGGCTGGGGTGGCCGCTCACCGAATCGGACATAGTCCAACGTTTTGTTGGTCGATCAGCGTCCTACATGCATCAGGCGATTGAGAAACATCTGGGCCGCAGTATTGATTGGGATCTTGAGTTCGAAGCTCGGTATCTGGAGGTGTTTGAGCGGGAGCTCGTCGCCGTGCCGGGTGTCGTTGCGGCCCTCGGCCAGATCACAACCCCGACATGTGTGGCATCCAGTGGAAGCCACGAGAGGATGCGGTTCACCTTGGGCCACACCGGACTGCTCGACCGCTTTGATGGTCGAATCTTCAGTGCTGACGAGGTGGCACACGGAAAGCCCGCTCCTGACGTATTCCTGCTCGCCGCCCAAAGGATGGGGGTGCCGCCAGATCGCTGCGCCGTGATCGAGGACAGCGTGTCAGGCGTCCGTGCCGGACTGGCGGCTGGAATGTCCGTATTTGCATTTGCCGGAAGCGTGACCAGCGCCGAGCACCTCTCCATCGGCGACGCGGTCGTGTTCGACGACATGCGAGACCTTCCGGCAATGCTTCTCGTTCAGTAACAAGGGCGGGAAGGGCGGACCCCCGCGAGAAGTACTGTTATGTGGGTGCCTCGTCGTTTCGAGATCATCTGCGAAATCGAGCCGGCCACACGGCCGGACCTGAAACACGTCCGCCATCAAATCGGCGTGCTGAGCACGGTCGCCAATGCCTTCTTGATACCGGACAACCATATTGGTCGTTCAACGGTGTCGAGCATCGCTGTCGCTCATGAGGTCCAGCTCATGGGCGGGCGGTCGATTGCCTGCATCAACGCCCGCGACCGTAACGTGCTGGGATTCCATCGGGACCTCCTGACCGCTACTGCCTACGGGGTGACCGAATTCCTCTTCGTCTACGGCGACCGGCCGGAAACGGGTGCGAGGTCGGACGATCTCACCGTCCGAACCATGATTTCGGAAGCTCGTCAGTTCTCCCAGCGTCCAGACGTTGGAGACGAGTTCAGGATCGGGGTGGCCACCGGACTGCGAGCCATTCCGGAATGGAAGCATCAAGCCGACTTCTTGCTCACGCAGGTGTCATTTTCGGCCGAGGATCTCATCCGCTGGCGTGAGTCTCACGAATTCACAGGTCCGGTGTTCGCCGGTGTCATGGTCCTACCCAGTGCCTCCATGGCGCGGAAGCTCTCGGCCGAGGTCCCTCAATTAGCCGTTCCAGAACCCATAATCAGCCGGATCGAGGGCGACGGAGACGGAGGGGTTGCCATTGCCTGCGAGCTCATCGATGGAATTCGAGCATCCGAAGCTTTCGATGGTGTTCACCTCATTCCGGTGAATCGCTACCGTGAAGTGGCCCGTCGATTGGAGTCGATGGTTGGGTAGGGCCGGCGCTGCGAACCGTTCCCTCAGCGGGAGTGTGGCTATCTGAAGGGTGTCGAAGCAACGACTTTGCCGTCGTGGTTGAGGCCCTGGATCAAAAGGTGACCCACTTTTGGTACCCGGGCAGCCAATATAACGAACCGGGTGGATCCGGACCTTGCCGGAGCCATG
>DASZMA010000045.1:0-18183 GCA_035552095.1 Acidimicrobiales bacterium
CGGCACCGAGCACCACGCCGTGCTGCGCGCCCTGCGGGCGCTGGAGCGGGCCGACATCGCCATGCTGGTCATTGACGCCACCATCGGCGCCTCGCACCAGGACCAGCGGCTGGCCGAGCGCATCGGCGTCTCGGGCTGCCCCGCCATCGTGGTGCTGAACAAGTGGGACAAGATCGGCGTCGACGACCGCGACGACGTGCTGGCCGGGGTGGCCGACCGGCTGGCCTTCCTGGGCTCGGCTCCGGTGCTCAAGCTCTCGGCCCTCTCGGGCAAGGGCGTGCACCGCATCCTGCCGGCGCTGCGCGAGTCGGTGGAGTCGTACCACCAGCGCGTGCCGACCGGCTCGCTCAACCGGGCCATGCAGGAGCTGCAGCTGCGCCAGTCGGCCCCCCGGGCCCGCATCCGCTACATCGTCCAGGGCGCCATCGATCCGCCCACCTTCACCCTCTTCACCAACGGACGCCTGCCCCAGACCTACATCCGCTACATCGAGCGGGGACTGCGCGAGAAGTTCGAGTTCGGCGCCACCCCGATGAAGCTGCGGGTGCGCATAGGCGGCAAGTAGTGGTCGGGGTCAGCTCAATGGTCGGCGGTTAGCGGTGGCCTGGTGTGAGGAGTGCGACGACCTGGTCGAGGACGAGGACCTCGGTGAGGAGGGCGAGTGCCCTACCTGCGGCACCATCCTGGCCGAGCAGGAGCGCCCACCCGTGCCCTGGTACTTCAAGTGGATGCTGGCCGCCTCGGTCGTCTATCTCGGCTACCGGGGCTACCAGGGCATCACCTGGGTGGTCGGCCACGTGTGACCAGGTAGCGTCCCGGGCCATGGCGATCTACGAATTAGAGGGCACGGCGCCCCGCATCGACCCCGAGGCCTACGTCCATCCCGATGCGGTGGTCATCGGCGACGTGACCATCGGGCCCGAGTCCACCGTCTGGCCCGGGGCCGTGCTGCGGGGGGACTACGGCACCATCTCCATCGGCGCCCGCTCCTCGGTGCAGGACGGCACGGTGATCCACGCCGGGCCGGGGTTCCCGACCATCGTGGGGGACGGCTGCGTCATCGGCCACCTGGCCCACCTGGAGGGCTGCACCCTCGAAGACGACTCCCTGGTCGGCTCGGGCTCGGTCGTGCTGCACTGGGCCGTGGTGGGCGCCGGTGCCACCGTGGGCGCCAATGCCGTGGTGCTCGACCGCACCCAGATCCCCCCGGGCGCCCTGGCCATCGGCGTGCCGGCCAAGATCCGGGAGGGACAGTCGAACCTTGAGCTCATCAAGCTCTCGGCCCGGGAGTACGTGGCCAACGGCAAGCGGTTCAGCCGCTCGCTGCGCCGCCTGGACTGACGAGCCTCAGCCTCTAGGGAACACATCTTTCCCGAAGGGCGCCAGCCCCTTGGCCGCGGCATAGCCCAGATGGCCCAGGCCATCGGTGCCGCCCTTGGTCAGGCCGAGCAGGTCCTCGTAGCTGCGCAGGGCTGAGTAGTGGTTGTACGAACCGGTGGTGTCGGTCGTGCCGGGCGCGATGTACCTGGCGTCGAGCAGGAGGGCGCCGATCTGCCCGCCCCCGGGCGCCGAGTCGGCGGCCGCCCCGGCGTTCCCCGGCGCGTGTGTGTTGGGGCCCGGCAGCTCGCTGCAGCACGAGGCGGCGTAGCTGGGGACGGACCGGTCGACATCGGCCTCGTCGAAGCTGATGACGACCAGCGTGTCGCCGTGCTTGTAGGCGGGGGAGTTGAGGATGAGCGGCATCCAGGCCTGGAGGAACTGGTCCGCCCCGGTCAGGCCGCCGGCGTGCCCCCCGGTGCTGTTGGGCCCGGCGCAGGTGCCGTCGTGCCCGTCGTTGCACAGGTTGGGGGTGACGAAGGCGAAGCGAGGCGTCGTCTTCTCGCTGCGCAGGTCCCGGGCCAGGTGACCGTTGGGCGCCGGCTTCCCGTTGGCCGCCAGGGTCCCCAACGGCACCACGTTGGCGTCACACTCGGCCGCGTTGTCGATGATGGAATGGAACCAGACGAAGGGATTGTGCCGGGAGGTGTACTGGTCGAGCGCGGTGGCAATCTCGGCCGTGTCGGTGGCCCCGATGGCCGGGTGGCCGCAGTCGGTGCCGCCGCTCGGGTCGGGCACCCCGCCGTCGCGACTCGGGGTGTTGCCCATGTCCTGCTCATAGGCCCGCCAGGCCGCCACATGGGTGGCCTTGTCGGGGTGGTACTTGGCATCGAGCTGGTTGGCGATGGTCGCCACGGCGGCCGGGTACACGCAACCCTCACCGTCGACCTGCCCCGGGTTGAAGCCCTGGGCCGGGTCGGGCGTCCCCGGGGTGACGTTGGCGAAGGCGAACCCGTTATCGGCGCAGTCGGCCTGGGTGTCCTCGGTCGGGGCCTGGCCCGAGACCTGCGAGATGTAGTTGTCCAGGCTGTTGTGGCCGGTGGCGTAGTAGTTCTGCAACAGCTCGCCCTTCTGGCGCAGGGTGCCGTTCAGGTAGGTGGCCGGGGAGCCCGGGCCGAAAGTGGTCTGGTAGCCCTCGTTCTCGAACTCGATCACAATGATGTGATTGACCTTCCCCACGGCGAGGGCGGCCCGGACGGTGTGGGTGGTGGTCGCTCCAGACGTTCCGCTGGTCATGAGCGACAGCGCGCTCAGCGCCAACGCCAACGTCGCCGTGGCCCGGCCCGTGGCCAAGCCCGCGGCCGCGGCCGCGGCCCGCACGCCGGCCCCGAACCTGGGCCGGCTCTCCCTCGGTGCCGTCACGGTTTCCAGGAGCCGGTGCTGGTCCCATCGAGGGTGGTCTGAATCTTCTGCAGCGTCTTGTTGTAACCCTGCGTGGTTATCCACCCCTCCCGCTGGGAGCCTGACGACATGGTCCCCTTCAAATTGAGTGAGGGGCCCAACGTGGTCGCGCCGGCGCTGCCCGTCAGCGACGCCACCGAACGCCCGTAGTAGAGAACGGTTGAGAACAGGGCGAGCGAAGCCGGCTTGGCATTGACGTTCCTGAGCCTGAACTCGAGACCGACGACGGGGCGCTTCCCGACCAGGCCCTTGTAGCGGCCTTTGGGCGGCGCGTCGTTCTCCACTTTGAGCAGGGTGACCTGCACCGAGGTACCCCCGGTGTCCGGGAAGGCAAACGTGGTCCCGATCGGTTTGGGCGATACGGCGGCCGCTCCCGCTGGCAAGGCGGTCATGAACAGTATGGCGGCGAATGCGGCCAAGGCGGCCACAACCAGGCCAACCCATGATCGGGCCTGGGCGACCGAGCTACGACGGCGGCCCCCAGCACGAGCAAGAAATGTACGGCTCCGATCTCCAGGATCCGCTGGCGTTCGGGAGACTTCTGAGAGGCGAGGTCGCATTGGGGAAAGGGTAGTTGCGAGCGGCGGGGGAGCGAGGTGATCTGCGACACTGCAGGTTGATGTCGGGCGGCACCAGCCACACGGACCGGGAGCGGCTGCTCACCCGGGGTCGACGCCTCGAAGCAGCGACCTTGACGTGGAACGTGGCGGGCATCGTCGTCCTCACCCTGGCCGCCATCGCCGCCCGCTCGGTGGCCCTGGCCGGTTTCGGCCTGGACAGCCTGATCGAGATCGGCGCCTCCACTGTGGTTCTGTGGGAGCTCTCTGACGTTTCGACCGACCGGCAGCGCCGGGCCTTGCGCCTCATCGGAGCCGCCTTCGTGATCTTGGCCGTCTATCTGGTGGTGCAGAGCACGCTCGTTCTGGTGCTGGGCTTCCACCCCCATCACAGCCCGGTCGGCATTGGGTGGACGGCCGCAACCGCCGCTGTGATGTTCTCCCTGGCTGTCGGCAAATCGAGAACCGGAGCGGCGCTGGACAATCCGGTTCTGCGCACCGAGGGTCGGGTCACCATGATCGACGGGGTACTGGCTACGGCGGTCCTGGTCGGGTTGGCGTTGAATGCCCTTTATGGCTGGTGGTGGGCCGATCCCGCCTCCGGCTACATCCTGGTGTACTACGCGGTGCGGGAGGCGCACGGGACCCTGTCCACTCAGGCGGAAGGTCCGCACGTCGCGTGAGAGGCGTTCCGACGCAGGGAGAGGGCACGGGACTGGGGCTACACTCTCTGATTCCAACCAGGCCGTGTCATACGGTTCCCGCTGCCACACCGGGCGGGATTGGAAGAGAAGAAAGCTCTCTGGGTGCCAACCCACTGAGCTGGCAGTTGATGTAGCGGGCTGTGGCGCAGCTTGGTTAGCGCGCTTGACTGGGGGTCAAGAGGTCCCGGGTTCAAATCCCGGCAGCCCGACGTAGAAATGCAGGTCAGAGACCATGGACGTCAGCGACGCTTCTGGCCTGTCTCCAACCGCCTGACTTCCAAGATTCTGCCAGGACGACCAGTGTGACGCCCGTCCTCTGGTCAGGGGTCCGCATATCCTGACCATTGCTGGCCGATTGGAATCCGACTTGGAGGTAGGCCATGGGACACAAGGCAAAAGTGGAACTTGTGCTCGACTGCGCACAGCCGGAGAGGCTCGCCCGGTTCTGGAGCGAAGCGCTCGATTACCGCGACCACTACATCGATACGCAATTGGCAGTGCTCGTTCCCAAAGAGGGGATCGCTTCACCACTTCTCCTTCAGGGCGTGCCCGAACCAAAAGGCGGCAAGAACCGGATGCACCTCGACATTGTGGTTGACGACCTCGAAGTCGAGGTCCACCGGTTGCAGGAACTCGGCGCTCGTCGCATCGACGAAGGCGTACAGGCCTTCGGCGGAACCCGCTGGGTCAGAATGTCGGACCCCGAGCAGAATGAGTTCTGCGTCTCCACCGGCGTCGAGTGGTGACGACTTGGTGCCGTGGGCGTCATCTCGGCGTGTTAGGCATCCTGCCTACCTCCGCCCCCGCAGGGGAGCCCTCTATCGCAGTTCGTTGAACCGCGGAACCGTTGGCGATAGAAAAGAGACCGCGCTACTCATCCAGTGAGGAGGATCCACCATTCCGAAAGTGATCAAAGGAAACACCGGGCGAAAGCCGCCGGAGCCATCAGCGAACCACTCCGACATCGACGATTGGTGCCGGCGCCTCATGCCGGATCTGCAGCCCATCGTCAAGCGGTTGGATGAGTCGATCCGAGCGACGGTTCCGGGCCTTCACTACACCGTCCACCGGAAAAGGGCCTATTACGGGCTACCTGAACTCGGCTGGATCATTGAAATAGCCCCCTACGACGTTTCCGTGAATGTCCTTTTCCTCGGCGGGGCCGACTTCGAGTCCCCGCCGCCGCTCGGCACGGCCGACCGGACCCGGTACATAAAGGTGAGAAGCCTGGAGGAGGTGCAGGCTCCGGAACTGCAGAACTGGATCGAGCAAGCGGGACGCACACCGGGTTGGACGTGACGGGCAGCGGCCCCCGGAGTCGAACGAGCGACTCGAAGTAGAGAGAGCCCGACGGACTTAGTGACTAGGTGGACAGACCCTTACCGCCGGCCGGATTGAACTGCACGCTCTCGGGAGGCACGGCGACGAGTCCCGGCATCCCCTTCGCCCATGCGGCAATCTCGTCACTCGAGCGCGCCCGCTCCCAGTCCGCTTCGCTGGCCCAGACTTCCACGAGGTAAACGACGTCATCCTCGGTCGTGGATTTGCCAGCGATCAACAAGTCGCAGGCCGGATTGTCGTCTTGGATCAGGGCCGACTCGAGGAATTTTGCCACCAGCGCATCGCTTTGCCCGGCGGCCGCCACCAACTTCGTCTGCTGCCCAAATCGGTTCATATGATTAACCCTATGGCAGGGGTCGACCATTCCCCTGGGGCAGGCTTCCATGAATCCGGATGCGTGCTCCGGACCTGATTCAGCGCCTTGGCGCCTTCTTTTTCGATCGCCTGGGCGGCGCCTCGCCGGCGACGCGGCCAACGGCGGCTCCGAGCAATCCGGCCCGCCGAGCTTGGACCACCCACCGGCCCGCGGTTGAGCGGGATCCGCCCAGTTGTTCGCCCAGTTCACCGACGGGCCGGCGGGATCCGCTGGCCACCGCCTTGCGGTAGGTGTCGGCCACCATGCCCAGGAACGCTTCGGTGACTGGCTCGCCCCGAACCGGTCGGGCCACTGGCTCATCGGTCCACGATGATCCAGGGTCGTGATCGGACAACCCGAAAAGGCCGTCGGACACTTCGGAAGCCCGTCTGGTGGCCTTGGCCAGCGCGAGCGTGAGGGCTTTGGCGATGTGGACCCGCCGGAGACCCTCGGTCGTGACACCACCGGGCGAGGTGGGATCGCGCGTCTCAAGGAGAAGCTCTACGACCTCGGGCCGCCGCCCGGCCGTGGTCTGCACCTTGAATTGCAGTACGAAAGGCTGCGCCGGGTCGTCGACGACGGCCCGGAAAAGGTTCGGAATCGCAGTTGAAGGGCCGGTTCGAACGGGCATAACGGGCGCAATGGGATCGACGGCAACCCAGGGCTCACGTGGGGGCACCCGTTAATGATACAGATGTGACAGAGCTAGCTCGCGGATGACATATCTGTATCGTTATGAAGGTTGGCACGGTCCGTCCGCCGGTGGGGCAGCGCCGCAACGGTCTAGTGATGGCAGATCTATACCGTTGCTGGTTCACTCCATCCCCTCGCTTACTCCTCACGATCCCCTCGAGCGAGGTTCGACCCCGGGTCTGGATGCAGTGACGGCCCGCCGTGGCGCGTGGATCGTCTCGGTTCCGGGGATCGGCCGGCGCCGCCCCATCGGCGCTAAATCAGCCCTAACCTGGGGGGATTCGCAGAGCCTCAGGAGGCAGAGATGGGCATTTTCCAGCGCGCACACGACATCGCACAAGCCAAGGCCAACAAGGCACTCGACGCCGCCGAGCGTCCGGACGAAATGCTCGACCTCTCTTACGAGAAGATGCTGGAGCAGCTCACCCAGGTCCGCAAGGCGTTGGTCGACATCGCCGGGTCCCGCAAGAGCATCGAGTTGCAGGAGCAGCAGTTCCAGCACACGGTCGACCACCTGCAGGACCAGGCCAAGGCTGCCCTGGGCCAGGGCCGGGAGGATCTGGCCAAGGAGGCGCTGTCCCGCAAAGCGGCGGCCCAGCAGCAGATCGACGCCATGGAACCCCAGCGCACCCAGCTGATTGACGAACAGGGCAAGCTGGAGAAGACGCTCGACGTGCTGCAGAAGCGGGTCAACGACTTCCGGACCCAGAAGGAGACGATGAAGGCCCAGTACACCGCGGCCAAGGCGGTGACCTCGGTCAACGAGAGCGCGGCCGGCATCTCCAAGTCGTTCAACGACTCGGGTGCCTCCCTGCAGCGGGCCCAGGACAAGATCGCCACCATGCAGGCGCGCTCGGGTGCGCTCGATGAGTTGCTGGAGTCCGGCGTCCTCGAAGACGTGGGCGGCGGAAACGACGACATCCAGAAGGAACTGGACAAGGTCGGCCAGGACGCGTCGGTCGACCAGGAGCTGGCCGCGCTCAAGGCCGAGCTCGGCACAAGCACGAACACTCCACCGGCCCCCGAGGCCCTCGCCGCCGCCCAGGCCCCCGCCGCCGAGGAGGCGACCCCCGCCCCCTAGACCGAGGTGGCCGCGTCAGCCCGGGAGCGGGGTGCGCGCCACGAAGTCGACGATGAGTTCGGCCAATTCCGGCCCTCGGTCTTCCTGCACGAAATGACCGGCCCCATCGACAACGGGGTGAAGCAACCCCTGGGCGCCCGGCGTGGCACGCTGGAGGACCTCGGCCCCTCCCCGCGTCGAGGGATCCCTGTCGGAGAAGGCGGTGAGGAACGGCCCGCGGAACGACGCCAGCGCGTCGAACGTCCGCCGGTTCTGGCGGGCACTTGCGCTGTTCGGGGTCAGTCCCATCAACAAGGGAAATTGGCGCGCCCCGGCGCAGTAGGTCTCGTCGGGAAAGGGCGCGTCGTAGGCGGCCAGCACCTCGGCCGGCACCTCCCGCTCGGTGGCACCCTGGACGAACAGGCTCGGGTGCAGCTCAGGGAGCTCCTGCGTCATGCGCTGGTAGTCCAGCAGCGCCGGCTCAATGGTGACCGTCCCCTCGGGGGTGCGGTGGCAGGCCCAGGTGAGCGCACCGGCCAGGGAGGCCTCGGCGGTGTGCAGCACGGTGTTGGTGGCCACGACGCGAGCGAAGCGGTCCGGCTGGGCGGCCAGGGCCGCGAGGCCGATCGGGCCGCCCCAGTCCTGCACGACAACGGTGATGCGGCGCAGGTCGAGCGACTCGATCAGCTCGAGTAGCCACCCCGTGTGGGCCCGCACCGTGTAGTCGGTGCGCCGGGTGGGTTTGTCCGAACGCCCAAAGCCGATCAGGTCGGGCGCCAGGGCCCGGTAGCCGTGGGCGGTGAGCACCGGGATGACCTTTCGGTAGAGGTAGGACCAGGTCGGCTGACCGTGCAGCAGGAGGATCGGTGGCGCCTCGGGTGGGCCGGCTTCCACGTAGTGCATGCGCAGGCCGCTCTCCAGGGTCACGTACCGCGGCTCCCAGTCGAACTCGGTCAGGGCAGCGAAGCGCTCATCCGGCGTGCGCACGAAGTCCACGGCCCTCATCCTGCCCGGTCGTCGGGGCAAATGGCACTCCGGCCCGGCGGCTGCTGGAATCGCTTCCCATGGATGGACTGAGCTGCGATGTGGCGATCGCCGGCGGCGGCCTGGTCGGCCTTTCGCTGGCCTATGAGCTGGCCACGCTGGGGGCGCAGGTAGTGGTGGTCGACGCCGCCCATCCCGGAAGGGCCACTGACGCGGGCGCCGGGATCCTCTCGCCGGACACCAATGCCGAGGACGAGCACTGGTGGTGGGAGTTCGGGCACCGGGCCGGTGCGCACTACCCGGACCTGCTGGCCCGGATGGCCGCCGACGGCGTCGACACCGACGGGACCGGCTACCACACCTGCGGGCTGATCTCGGTCGGACTGCGAGAGAGTGAGCGGGACTGGTACGACCCCTTCGCCGACCGGGTGACGCGGCGCTCGGGCCAGGTGATCCGCGAGATCACTCCGGACGAGGCCCGGCAGAAGTTCCCGCCGCTGGGCCCGGTGCACCGCGCCCTCTACAACCCGGCCGCCGCCCGGATCGACGGGCGGGGGATGGCCGACGCCCTGCGCCAGGCGGCCACCGGGCGCGGCGTGCACTTCGTCAGCGGTGCGGTGACCGGGGTGACCGACCTGGTCGGAGCCGACGCGGCGACGAGTACTAGAACGGTGCAGCACGTGCAGATCGACGACCACGACGACCTGGCCTGCGGCGCCCTGGCCGTCGCCGGTGGCGCCTGGAGCGCGGCCATGGGGGAGTGGCTGGGCCACCCACTCCCGATCACTCCGACCAAGGGGCAGATCGTCCACCTCGGCGTGGCCGAGGCGACCGGCGAGTGGCCGATTGTGCAGCCGTTGCTCACCCACTATCTCGTGCCCTGGCCGGGCGGGCGGGTGGCCTGCGGCGGGACCTTCGAGGCCGACGCCGGGTTCTCGGCGACCACGACCGCCGCCGGGCTACACGAGCTGCTGCGCGAATGCCTCTCGGTGGCGCCCGGCTTGGCCGACGCCGAGTACCTGCACACCAGGGTCGGCCTGCGACCCACCTCTTCTGATGATCGGCCGGTGGTCGGGGCCCTCCCGGGGTGGAGCAATGTCTTCGTGGTCACCGGCCACGGTGCCAGCGGCCTCCTCCTCGGCCCCTATTCAGCCCGGCTCGTGGCCGAGCGGATCACCGGCCAGGGCGGCGGTGGCCAGCCGATCCCGGCCGGCGTCGACCCGGCCCGCTTCAGCTGAGCGGCGAAGGCCCTCAGTTGGTCACGTTGCCGCCATGGGGTTGCGCCGGATGGGTGATCCAGGCCCGAGCTTCGGCCAGTTTGGCCACTCCTTCGGGGGTGGACATACCGCCGATGGCGTCGAGGAGACGCTTGTCGAGTGCGGCCAGTAGTTCTTCGGTAGTTGCCATGGCTTGATGCTGGCACCCACGTCACCATCTCGTCGAAAGATGCTCACACTTCCGTTTCAACGCTAGTTTTCGGTCTTATGGGTAGGGGCGGCGGGGGATACCGGAGGCAGGACTGGCGGCGTGGAGCGTGCTTGACGGCGTTGGCCACATGCGTGGCCGTGTTGTCGTGGGGCGGCGTAGCCACGGCCGCCGCACCCACACCGCCGGCCTACACCAGCCAGCTGCTGCACTTCGAGGTGCACGTCGACTCGGCCGGCCTGCACACCTGCGATGTCCTGGGCGAGCTCTTCACCCCGGCCGTCGCCAGCCCGTCGAACCGCATGCCGGCCATCCTGACCACCAACGGGTTCGGCGGTTCCTACCACGACCAGGTCGGTGAGGCCGAGGCCTTCGCCCAACTGGGTTACGTCGTCCTCACCTACTCGGGTCTGGGCTTCGGGGGATCGGGCTGCCAGATCACCCTGGACGATCCCGACTGGGACGGCGAGGCGGCCAGCCAGCTGGTCAGCTTCCTCGGCGGGGAGAACGGCATTGCTTTTACCGACGCCGCCCACACCGACGCGGTGCCCGGGCTGAGCGACGTGATTCACGACCCGGTCGACCACGCCGGGACCCACGACCAGTACGACCCCCGGGTGGGCATGATCGGCGGTTCCTACGGCGGCGAGGTGCAGTTCGCCGCCGCCTCGGTGGACCCGCGGATTGACACCATCATCCCGATCATCACCTGGAACAACCTGGCCTATTCGCTGGCCCCCAACGATGCCAGCGCCTCCAGTGGCGTGGCCGATTACACCCCCGGCGCGGTCAAGAGCACCTGGGCCGTCCTCTTCAGCGTCGAGGGCATCGCCGATGGGCTGCAGGGCGCGTCCGGTGACCCGTCGCGGCTCATCGGCTGCCCGAACTTCGCCACCTGGGTCTGCCCGGCTCTCCTCTTCGGGGGTGCGCTGGGCTTCCCGTACCCGTCGATGCTGGAGGACCTCGAGCACGCCTCCGTCTCCAGCTACATGCCGAGCATCACCATCCCGACCCTGCTCATGCAGGGGGAGAACGACACGCTCTTCAACCTGAACGAGGCCATCGCCAACTACCAGGCCCTGCGGGCTCAAGGGACCCCGGTCGACATGGTGTGGCAGTCCTGGGGCCACTCCAGCCCGAACCCCGCACCCGGTGAGATCGACCTGGACCATCCCAACCCGACCACGCAGTACGAGACGGGCCGAATCGTCAATTGGTTCAACCACTATCTCAAGGGCGAGCCGGTGAGCACCGGGCCCGGCTTCGCCTACTTCCGGGACTGGGTGAGCTACCAGGGCAACGCCGCTCCGGCCTACGCCAGCGCGCCCAGCTACCCGGTGGGGACACTCAAGCGCTTTTACCTCTCCGGCGGCAAGCTCCTGGTGCCGGCACCCGGCAAGCCGACGGGCAGTACGCAGGCCTTCCTGACCACGGGCGCTGGCCTGCCCACCAGCATCGCCGCGCCCGACGCGGTGGCGAGCTCCCTCCCGCCGATCCCTCAGTTCGACCTCACCGGCACCGACGCCTCCTGGACCAGCGCCCCGCTGACGTCCGCCCTCAATGTGGTGGGCTCGCCCGTGCTGCACCTCTCGGTGTTGGCCCCGACCGCCGCCCTGAGCCAAGTGGTGGGCCCGCCCGGGCAGCTCGTCCTCTTTGCCAAGGTCTTCGACGTGAGCCCCGGCGGGAAGGCGCAGCTCATCAACGGCCTGGTCGCCCCGTCGCGCCTTACCAACGTCAATGAGCCGTTCACCATCACCCTGCCGGCCATCGCCCACCAGTTCGGGCCGCACGATCGCATTGAGGTCGTGCTGGCCGCCGGCGATCTCAACTACCGGGGCGGTTTGGTGGCCAGTCCGGTGGTCATCACCACCGGCAGCACCAGCCAGGTCCTGACCCTGCCGGTCGTCGGCCCGTAGTCCTGTAGCCCTTTTCTTGAGCGCCTCGAGCGAGCGGGGGTCTCACGTTCGCCGCAGGTGAAGCGGTAACTTCATCGCGTGGCGGGCACCGAAATCGGGAGCGAGAGCGAGACCGAAAGTGAAATCGAGCGCACCTCCGCCGCGCTCGAGCGCATCCACAAGCTCGAGCGGGCCGAGCGGGCCCGCCTGGAACGGGCCGAGGCGCGCAACCAGCGCCGCTCAGATGCCGTCGAGGTTCGCCGCGGACCGGTCGAGACCCGGAGTGACCGGCTCGAGCGCACGGAGCGGGTGCTGCGGTTCCCCATGGCCGCCCTGGGCGTGGCGTGGGCCGTGATCGGCATTGCGGTCCTGACCACCGACAACCGCGGGCTGGCCCCGCAGGCGCTGGTGGCCAGCCTCTTCGTCATCTGGCTGGTGATCGTGGTCGAGGTGGTCCTCCGCTACATCCTGGTCCCCAACCGGGGCCAGTACTTCGCCAGCCGGCGGGTGGAGCCGGCGATGGTGGTGATCCCCCTCTTCCAGGTCTGGCGGCTGGCCGGGGTGGAACGCATGACCGTGCTCCTCGGTGAGGGATTGGAGCGGTTCGTGGCCATTCTGCGCCACCGCAGCCTCTTCCGGGTCCTGCTGGCCGCGGTCGGCCTCCTCTTCATCGGGGCCTGGTTGGTCCTCCTCTTCGAGGAGAAGACTCCGGGCTCCAACATCCACACCTTCAAGGACGCCATCTGGTGGGCCGTGGTCACCGTGACCACCGTCGGTTACGGCGACCGTTTTCCCATTTCCGATGGGGGGCGTGCCGTGGCCATCGTGCTCATGATGGTCGGCATCGGCCTCATCGGTGTGCTCACCGCCACCGTGGCCTCGTTCTTCGTCCAGGAACACACCGACGCCAACAAGGAACAGCTGCAAGCGGCCCACCAGGACCTCGGGGCCCGACTCACCGAGATTGACGCGCGGCTGGGCCGGCTCGAGGTCACGCTGGGCGCGGGCCCGGGGGTGTCGGCCCCAACTCCGGCCACGCCGGCCACGCCGCCCTCCTGACGGCCGCCGAGTCCCATCCCACCCCGGGCCACGCCCGGGAGTGACAATGTCCCGATGAAGGGCACCCTGCGACAGAACGGCCAGGACACCGAGGCCACCACCGAGAACGTCCTGGCCGCGCTGGCCGGGAGGGAGTTCTTCTGGCTCGACCTCGACGACAGCGCCACCGACGGCACGGTGACCGAGTTGCTCAGCGTGCACTTCGGCTTCCACGAGCTGGCGGTCAAGGCGGCCGAGACCTTCAACCAGCGCCCCCGCTTCGATGACTACGACGACTTCGTCTACCTGGTGGCCCGGGGCGCCGAACCGGAGGGTCACGGCCAGGCCGAAGTGCACTGCTTCTGGACCGATCGCTACGTAGTGACGGTGCACCGGGGCGACTGCCCGGCCGTGGCGACGGTGCACCAGCGCGCCGCCCGCCACCGGGTCACCGACGCCTCATCGCCCCAGATCGTCATCGTCTATCTGGTCATCGACTCCTTGGTCGAGACCTTCTTCCCGGTGTTGGCCGAGTTCGACGACAAGATCGACGCGCTGGAGGACGACATCCTCAAGTCGCCCACCGAGGCCCAGCTGGGTCTGCTCTTCGATATGAAGCGGACCCTCATGGACATGCGCAAGGTCATCACCCCCCAGCGCGACATGATGGCCAGCATCAACTCGGGCGTGGCCGAGCTGCCGGGCATGACCGACGCCGCCAGCCGGTACTTCCGCGATCTCTACGACCACCTGATCCGCATGAGCGACCTGGTCGACAGCTACCGCGATCTGCTCTCCAGCGTGATGGACACCCACCTCTCGACGGTGTCGAACCGGCTCAACGTGGTGATGAAGCAGCTGGCCATCATCGCCACCGTCTTCCTGCCCCTGAGCTTCCTGACCGGCTTCTTCGGACAGAACTTCAGCTACCTGGTCAACCACCTGCTCACCCCGACCTGGACCTTCTTCGTGCTGGGCCTGGGCACCGAGGTGGTGGCGGTCGGGCTGCTCTTCATGCTGTTCAAGCGGCGGGGCTGGCTGGGCGGGCCTACCGTCTGAGTGGGGCGGGTCTAGGAACGCACGGCCGGGGACGGCGCCAGGTTGGCCGGTCGCACCCCGATGTGGGCCTCGTACTCGGTCCACCAGGTTTCGCAGCCCTCGGGCACCGGGAAGCCGAGCTGCTTGCGCCCGTCGACCGCCCGGTAGACCTGCTCCTTGAGCTCGCGCAGCAGGGCCATGGTGCCCGCCGTCGAACCGGCGGCGCCCCGGCCGGCGGCCCACAGCTCCTCTTCGAGGTGCCAGGCCTGGAGGCGGGCCGTGGTGAGGCGGTGGGTCTGCTCCGCCACCTCGGCCAGCAGGGTGGCGTCGCCCTCGGCCATGGTGTCGGCCGCCCGCAGCCAGCCGTAGTCCTTGTTGATACGGAGGAGGCCGGGCTGCACCTCGAACAGGCCGACCACGTCGACGACCGGGTCGATGGTCGTGAGGTTCGTCCCTGCCGGGAGGGGCGTAGCCAGGTTCTCGCGCTGGCGGTCGGCGATGGCGATCATGCCCATGGCGCGCATCCCTACATCCGCCGCGGTGCCCTCGGCGTAGTTGCGCTCAATGCGGGGCAGGCCCAGCGGCATGGCCACGATGGCGATCACCCTGGTCGCCCCGAGGGCGACGGCGGCCCGCACCGGAATGACCTGGAGCACCCCGCCGTCCACGTAGTCGTCGTCGGCCAGGGGACGGGGCGGGAAGACCAGGGGCACGCTGGCCGAGGCGATGACCCCGTTGACCAGATCGACCGGGCCGGCGGCCGCGCCGGGGGCGGGGGTGAGGGCGTCGTCCTCGACGATGGTGCCGTTCTCGGTCACGTAGCGCAGCACACCGGCCCGCAGCGCGGTGACGGCCAGGCGGAGGCGGAGACCGGGCCGGCTGATCAGGGCGGGGTCGATGGGCCGGATCCCGCTGGAGCCGCCGTGGCGCATGGCGTCGCGCAACGGGTCCAGGTTGAGGGCCGACGAGCCGCTGGTGCGCAGCTTGCGCCGGACGCTGGGCAGCCGGTGGGCCGCGCCGAGGGCCATGCGGATGACCCGGCGCTGGCGTTGCCGGCGGGACTTGCGGACCCCCCGGCGCTGGGCCCGGGCCGACCGCTCACGGTCGGC
This sequence comes from Acidimicrobiales bacterium, assembly GCA_035552095.1. Taxonomy (GTDB): domain Bacteria; phylum Actinomycetota; class Acidimicrobiia; order Acidimicrobiales; family RAAP-2; genus Bog-473. The sequence goes on from DASZMA010000045.1 coordinate 14,978, forward strand.
GGCTGCTTCGGCCGGATCGGCCGGACCACCCGGACCACCGCCGGCGTGGATTGCCACGCCGGACTCGACGTCGAGCGGCGGTAGCGGGGGCCGGGTGCCTTCCGTCAGGGCGTGGGCGATGGCCCCGCCCAGGGAAGTCCCCTTGAGGGCCCGCAGCCAGGCCTGCTCTCCGAAGACGTGCTCGGTGCGGGTCATGGCCAGGATGTCGTCCTCAATCTCCTGGACCCGCTGGGCGAACTCCTCGTGGGTGCGGGCCTGGGCCAGTACGGCGGCCGCGATGGCGCCGGCCGAGGTGGCGGTGACGATGTCGGGGATGATGCGCTCCACGCCGACCAGGTACTGCAGGGCACCGGCCTCGAACGACCCCTTGGTGCCGCCTCCGGCCAGGACGAAGGCGGTGGGGCCGGCCAGGGCAGCGTCAGTCATGGCCGAGAGTCTGGCATCGGCGGTCCGGCGGTTCAATCACGCGTTGTTCACTTCGATCATTGACGGGTCACCCATTGACGTCGACCTTATGGGTCTCAGCCGCCGGCGGCGGCGGTATAACTCAGCCGCCGGCGGCGGCGGTGACCACCTCAATGCGGCTGCCCGCCCGGGCCACCGTGCGGTCCCACTCCGAGCGGGGGACCACGCAACGGTCCACCGCCACCGCGATGCCCTTGGACCCTCCGCCCGAGACGAGCAAGCTGACCACGTCGGCGATGGTGCTCCCGGCGGCCAGGTCGAGGGGGTCGCCGTTGACGGTGAGGGTCAGGGTCGGGGTCACGGCCGGGCCGGTCATCGGGCGATCGCCGGCGCCAGGTCCGCCAGCAGCGGGTCCAGGGGCTGGTCGGCCAGCAGGGCGACCACGGCGGCGGCGGTGAGGGGGGCCAGCAGAATCCCGTTGCGGTAGTGCCCGCTGGCCACGGCCACCCCGGGCAGGTCGGTCCACCCGATGCAGGGCGCATTGTCGGCCGTGGCCGGGCGCAGACCGGCCTGAGCCTCCCGCAGCTCCAGCTCGTCCAGGCCGGGCACGACGGCCCGGGCATCGCTGAGCAGTTGGTGCACGGCGCCGGCCTGCACCGTCGAGTCGGCGCCCCGCTCCTCCACGGTGGCGCCCACCACCACGCTGCCGTCGGCCCGGGGCACCAGGTAGACCGAGCGACCGTGGACGAGGGCCCGGACGGTCCGGTTCAAGAGGGGAGCGGCGGCCGTCTGGCCCAGCCGCAGTATGTGGCCCTTGACCGGACGGATCTCGGGCAGGCCCGCCCCCTCCAGGCCGTCGATCGACGGGGTGCCGACGCCGGCCGCCAGGAGGACGACGTCGGAGCCGAGGCGGTCCCCCTCGGTGGTCGTCACGCTCGGACCGCTCGGACCGTTCGGACCGCTCGAGAGCACGGCCGCCTGGCCCGCCACGAAACGGACCCCGGCCCGTTGGCCGGCGGTGAGCAGGGCGGCCAGCAGGGCCCGGTTGTCGACCTGGTGGTCGCCCGGCACCTCAATGCCGCCGCTCAGGGTGGGGGTCAGGGCCGGGACCAGGGCGCGGCACTCACTGGCCGAGCGGCGCTGGGCGGTGCAGCCGAGCCGGTGCTGGTAGCTGAGGAGGTCGTCGAGGGCGGCCCGGTCAGAGGCATCGAGCGCGACGGTGAGCGTCCCGGACTGGTCGAACCCGATGGCCTGACCCGCCGCCGCCTCCAGCCCGGCGGCGAAGGTAGGCCACTGGCGGGACCCCTCGAGCAGGAGCGCGGTGAGAGCGGCCTCGCCGAACTGGACCTCGGTCACCGGGGCCAGCATGCCGGCGGCCACCCAGGACGCCCCGTCCCGGCCGGGCGCCGGGGCCAGCACGGTCACGTCGTGCCCAGCGTGGGCCAGCTGCCAGGCACAGGAGAGCCCGATGACCCCTCCCCCCACCACGAGCACCCGAGCCGGCATGGTGCCCAGCCTACGAGGGTCGTCGTGTATCCTGTCCTTTCCACTTCTGGGCCAGCGCCGTCCCGGTCGACTCGCAGTTATCCCCTCATTCCGGAAGGACGACGATGGCTACCGGCCTTTACGACGCCGCTTACGAACACGACGCCTGCGGCGTCGGCATGGTGGCCGATCTCCACGGGCGGGCCGACCACGACATCGTGGACAAGGGCCTCACCGTGTTGGAGGCACTGGCGCACCGGGGGGCCTCGGGCGCCGAGGTCTCGACCGGCGACGGGGCCGGCATCCTGGTCCAGATCCCGCACCGCTTCCTGGTCGCCGCCGCGGCCGCCAGCGGGTTCGCGGCGCCCCTGCCCGACGCCGGGGGCTACGCCGTCGGCCTGACCTTCCTGCCGACCGACGCCGACGACGCCGCCAAGGCCAAGAGCCTGGTGGCCCAGCTGGCCGCCGAGGAGGGGCTGGCCGTGCTGGGCTGGCGGCCCGTCCCGACCGAGCCCGAGGGGCTGGGGGAGACGGCGCTCGGCGCCATGCCGGTGATTGAACAGCTCTTCCTGGCCCCGGCCGCTGGTACGACCATCACCGACACCATGGCGCTGGAGCGCCGGGCCTTCGTGCTGCGCAAGCGGGTCGAACACGCCGTCGACGGGCTCTACTTCCCCTCGCTGTCGGCCCGGACTCTGGTCTACAAGGGCATGCTGACCTCCGAGCAGCTGCGCCAGTTCTTCCCCGACCTGCGCGACCCGACCTTCGAGTCGGGCCTGGTCCTGGTCCACTCGCGCTTCTCGACCAACACCTTCCCCAGCTGGCCCCTGGCCCACCCGTACCGCTACCTGGCCCACAACGGGGAGATCAACACGCTGGCCGGCAACCGCAACTGGATGCGGGCCCGCGAGGCGCTCCTGGCGACCCCCCTCATTGAGGGCGACCTGTCCCGGATCTACCCGGTCTGCACGCCCGGGGCGAGCGACTCGGCCTCCTTCGACGAGGTGCTCGAGCTGCTGCACCTGGGCGGGCGCTCGCTGCCGCACGCCGTGCTCATGATGATCCCCGAGGCGTGGGAGAACCACACCACGATGGACCACGACCGCCGCGCCTTCTACCGCTACCACGCCTCGCTCATGGAGCCCTGGGACGGCCCGGCCGCCGTGACCTTCACCGACGGCACCGTCGTGGGCGCCGTCCTCGACCGCAACGGGCTGCGCCCGGCCCGCTACTGGGTCACCGACGACGGCCTGGTCGTCATGGCCAGCGAGGTGGGCGTGCTGAACATCGCCCCCGAGCGGGTGGTGCGCAAGGGC
>DASZMA010000046.1:0-13654 GCA_035552095.1 Acidimicrobiales bacterium
CGGGTGCGTGGCGTTCAGGTGCGAGATGGCCTGCTGCTGGTAGCTCGGCAACGTCGAGGGCTGGGTGAAGTTGTTGGCGATGGTGTCGCCGTTGAACAACGACGGGTTGTTGGCCACCACCAGCCCGGCCACCACCAACGCCGTCACCACGCCGGCCACCGAGAACCGCCGCCACAGGGCGGTCACCCCGCTGCCCAGCAGCATGGCCAGCCCGAGCAACAGCACCGGGGTCGCCCGGTCCGTCGAGCGCAGGGCCAGGCCGGCCGTGGTATCGGTCATGAAGGCCTTGAGCACGCCGCCCACCGCGGTGGGGTGGCTGAAGGGGAAGGGGCCGACCGACAGCACCAGCCCCAGCGCCACCAGGGCGATGAAGTAGGCCCGCTCCCGCCAGCGCAGCAGGGCGGCCGCCACCACGGCCAGGACGGGCACGGCGTACGAGGTGATCAGCAGCCCGATGGACTGGGTGTAGCGGACGGCGGCCTGGGTCCACGGGCCCAGGTGGTCCGAGCCGTAGAAGTACCAGTAGCCCAGACCGCGCAGCACCTCCGAGGCGTTGGAGGTGGCCGAGGTGGACGGGACGGTCTCGGTGTATTTGAGCACGTTGACCCCGTAGCCGGCCTCGACCAGCAACCCGGCCATCCACCACAGGCAGGCCCCCAGCGTGAGCACGGCGATCCGCAAGGCGGCAGCCCACGCCTGGCGCCAGGTGGCCTCCCGCAGCACGACGACCGCGTAGACCAGCCACAAAATAGGGGCCACCCCCACATAGATGATGGCCGTGGCGTTGATCCCACTCACCACCGCCACCACCAGCGCGAACAGCGCCGGCATGCGCCAGTCGCCCCGGTGCAGCGCCTTCATGGTGAAGGCGACCAGGAAGGGCAGCCCGGCCCAGGGGAGCAGGATCACCGAGATGCGCCCGGCGTACTGCAGGAAGTACGGCGAGAGCATGTAGGCCAGCGCGGCCACCACCGGCCCCGGGCCCCGCAGCTTCAGGGTGCGCGACAGGTACAAGATCCCGTAGCCGGCGGCGAAGAGGATGGAGCCCAGCCACAGCCGCTGGGCCACCCAGACCGGCACGTGGATCAGGGCCAGGATCCCGTAGAAGGGCCCCATGGGCAGCAGGTAGCCGATGTACTGGTGGTTGACCGTGCCCAGCCCGACGGTCGGATTCCACATGAAGGCGACCTGGCTCAGGAACCGCCCCGGGTCGAGGTAGAGGTAGGTCTTGGTGTCGGGGGTGACCACCCCCGGGCGCACCAGCAGCAGCGGGATGTAGGCCAGCCCGGCCAGCAGCACCGCGCTGCCCGCCCGCCACCACGTGTCGGCCGAGCCCGACGACCTGCCCCCGCCCGGCGCGGCATGCCGCCCTCGAGCGGCGGTGGCGGTCAGGGAGATGGTCATGGAGGAGCCAGGAGCGGCCAGGAGGACGCCCGGTAGTGTAAGCACGCCGCGCCACACCGGCGTGTCAATCGAAGGGAGCGGACGTGCCCCGCAGCACCAGCACGCAAGGCCGGCTGACGGGCGAGCGACCGCAACAGGGCGTGACGCCCGATTCACTCTTAGCGCTGCACGAGGCGGGCTACCGGGCCGTGCTCGAGCGCATCGGGTCCGGGCGCATCCTCGATGTGGGGTGCGGCCAGGGCTTCGAGTCCGCCCGCTTCCTCAGTGACGACCGGGAAGTGGTGGGGGCCGACTACTCCTCCGAAGCCGTTTCGGCGGCGGCCTCCCACTATGCGCCCCAAGGCCTGCGGGTGGCCCAGATGGACGCCCTGGACCTGGGCTTCGCGGCGGGGAGCTTCGACGGCGCCTGCTCGTCGCATCTGATTGAGCACTTCACCGACCCCGAGCCCCACGTGAGCGAGCTGGCCCGGGTGGTCACGCACGACGGGGTGGTCTGCATCCTCACCCCGAACGCCCCGGCCGACTTCGAGAACCCCTTCCACCTCCACCTCTTCGACCGGGTGGAGCTGCGGGCCATGCTCGAACGCCACTTCGACGACGTCTGGCTGGGTGGGGTCGATGCCGCCCCCTTCGTCAAGGAGGACTTCGCCGCCCGCCGGCTCAAGGGGCAGAAACTGCTCCGCCTGGACTTCCTCGACCTGCGCCACCGCCTGCCCCACCGCTGGTACGTCTGGATCTACACCCGGCTCCTCCCGCTGGCCTACAAGCTGGTAGCCCGGGGTGACGCCGGGGGCGTGACCGGGATCACCGCGGCGGACTGGTTCGTGACCGAGGAGCTCGACGACACCACGCTCGTGCTGTTCGCCGTGGCCAAGCAGCCGAAGCTGGCCTGATGCTGGCCGTCGGCCTCACGGGCGGTATCGGCTCGGGCAAGTCGGCCGTCGCCGACCTGCTGGTCGAGCGGGGCGCCGTCCTCATAGATGCTGACCAGGTCGCCCGTGACGTCGTCGCTCCGGGCGGACCGGCCTACCAACCCCTGATCGACCGCTTCGGGAGCGCCATCGTGGCGCCCGACGGGACCATCGACCGCCCGGCCCTGGCCGCCGTGGCCTTCGCCGACGAGGCCACCCGGCTGGAGCTCAACGCCATCACCCACCCGGCCATCGGGCTGGCCATGATCGCCGCCCGCGACGCCCAGGCCGACAGCGACCACATCGTGGTGCTGGCCATCCCCCTGCTCACGGCGATGCACCGGGACACGGTGAAGCTGCACAAGGTGGTCGTGGTGGACTGCCCGCCTGAGGTCGCGCTGGAGCGGCTGCTGACTCAGCGCGGCTTCGACCGGGCCGATGCCGAGGCCCGCATGCGCTCCCAGATCAGCCGGGAGGAGCGGGTGAAGGAAGCCGACTACGTCCTGGACAATTCGGGGGACCGGGTGGCGCTCCAGGCCGAGGTGGACCGGCTCTGGGCGTGGCTGGTGGCCCAGCAACCCTCCTGATCCTGCCTGATCCTGCCTGAGGCGCCGGGTTTCAACTAGCGTTCCCCCTGTTCGAATCCCATCGTTCGGTCGTGGCGGCCATTTAATGAGGAGACCAAGCATGCGCAGCACCCTGAAGCGGTTCCGGCGGGCCACCATCGCGGTGGTAGCCGCAGCAGCGGGCGTGGGCGGCGGCCTGGCCGCCCTGGCCGGCACCTCCTCGGCCGACGTGAGCGGCACCACGGTGGCCCTCACCGCCACGGCGCCCACCGTGCTCGACGGGGTGGCCACCCAGGCCGCCAGCGGCTGGGCCGTGACCATGCCCAACACCGATGCGGTCGGTGACCAGATTCAGATCGTGGTGAACCCGCACGGGGTGACCGCCGCCACCCTCGATTGCACCCTGCAGGAGGGGATCACCTTCGCCACCGTGCCGACCATCGCCGTGACGCCCGTCGGCGCCACCGGGGGCACGGCGCCCACCTTCAACGCGCCGACCATCAGCAACGAGCCGGGCACCGAAGCCGCCTGCGCCGCCGTGAACAACGTGCTCACCCTGACGGTCAAGACCATCGGGGCCAGCCCGGTCGGCAGCACCTCGTGGCTGATCACCATCGCCGGCGTCAAGTACACCGTCGGACTGGGCACCCAACTGGGCGCTGTCAACACCAGCGAGTCGAGCATCGGCACCACGGTCACCCCTGACGCCGCCGCCCTGGCCGTGCCGGCCAACGCCGTGGTCAGCGGCGTGGTCATCACCGCCAACAGCCCGGCCGTGGCTCTGGTCACCCCGACCGTGTCCGACCAGTCCATCAGCCCGATCACCTTCAGCGAGCCGGTGGCCGGCCAGCTGCCCCTCGGTTTCGTCTGCGTCACCTTGAACTCGGGCACCTTCAACGTGACCAGCGGGGCGCCGGTCATCGCGGCCAGCGGCGGCGGGGCCACGGTCGGCACCTCGGTCACCCAGCCGACGGCCAACACCCTGGCCTTCCAGGTCACCAAGAAGTCGGTGACCACCGCCGCCGTCTTCAGCCTGAGCGACCTCCATGTGAACGCAGTGGACGTGGGGCCGAACGGGTTCGTCGCCTCGAGTGAGAACAGCGCCACCTGCACCGGTGGGGCCGCCCTCGACACCACCGGGCTGCGGGCCTTCTCGCTGCTGAACCAGACCCGCACCGCCGGGGCCGACTCGGATGCCACCGCGGCGGCCGAGATGGAGTCGGTCTTCCCCCCGCCGACCTGTCCCACCTCGCGCACCGTGGTCCTGGCCACCGACTCGAACTTCCCTGACGCGCTCTCCGCCAGCTACCTGGCCGGCCAGCTCGGCACCGGCATTCTGCTGACGCCCACCGGGCAGCTCTCGACCGAGACGGCGAACGCCATCCGTATTGAGGGCATCACCAACGTCGACGTGGTCGGCGGTCTGCTGGCCGTGGGCGCCAACGTGCTCAACACCCTGGCCTCGACGCCGGCCTTCAACTGCGGCGGGGCTGACCCGATCTCGCCGACGACACCCCTCGTCGTCCAGCAGATCGCCGGTACCACCCAGTACGACACCTCTTCGAAGATCGCGCAGTACTTCGCCATCGGCGCCGTCGGCACGGCCGCCTTCCCGGGGGCCTACGGCAACTTCAACGACACCTCGGGCCTCGCCTCCGCCTCGGGCCCGACCACCCCGGTGCCCACGGCCATCGTGGCGACGGGTGAGAGTTTCGCCGATGCCACCGCCTCCAGCGTGATCGGCGACGCCGAGCACTTCCCGGTCGTCCTGACCAACCCCAGCTTCATGGCGGCCAACACCCAGGCCACCTTGACCAACCTCCAGATCAAGCAGGTCATCCTGGTCGGCGGTCCGCTCGCCGTGTCCAACGCCGTGGTGAGCCAGATGCAGGCGCTGGGCATTTCCGTCCTGCGGGTGGCCGGCGCGGACTACACCGACACCGCCCAGGAGCTGGCCGCCTTCGAGCTGGACAGTGCCAGCAGTGGCGCCGGCCCGGTCGGCTTGGGCTGGGACCTCCACAACGGCGACCAGGTCACCCTGGCCCGCGGTGACTTCTACTCCGACGGGTTGGCCGGCGCACCGTTCGCCGCCCGCGCCGCCGGTACGGCCAACCCCCAGCCGATTCTGCTCACGTTCGACCCGAACACGTTGGGCACCTTCCTCAGCGCGTTCCTCACCCAGGGTGGTGGCGACAACGGCTTCATCTTCGACAACAGCGGCTCGCAGATCAACACGGTCAACGTGTTGGGTGGGCTGCAGGCGGTCACCGCAACCACAGTGACCAACGCGTTGACGGACATCGCCACCGGCTGATCCCCGTAAGCCCCTCGTCGCTTTCCGCCGTCTACATCAGGCGTTGGGCGCCTAATTTGTCGCAATTCTTACGATTGCCGACGTTTCCGCAGGTCGAACTCTGGGTAACGTCTGTGCACGACGATGGTGTCGTCGGCTCGCGGGCCGTCTGAGAAATTTGAGAAATCAAGAGGGGAATTCATGAATCTTTCACCGAAACGGTACCGCCTTGCGGCCGTATCGATTCTGGCCGGCATTGTCTCTTTGGGTGGCGTCGTCGCTCTTACGGCACCGGCTTCTGCGACCATCACCGGATCGGTGGTCAACCTGACGCCGCCGGTGGTCGTGCCGACTCCCGTACACGGGGGCGTCGCCAGCCAGCCCGCCGCCGGACTGACCATCGCCATGCCCGGTGGAGTGGGCGGGGATGTCGCCGGTGACCAGTACACCTTTGTCGTCAACCCGAATGGTGTGACCGGTGCAACTCTGACCTGCGCCGGCAACAACATCGGATTCGGCGGGACGCCTACCGTCACCGCCACGGCCAACAATCCTTCGGAGAGCGGTGGCACGCCTCCGACCTTCACCACCACGATCACGCGCGAGTCCGGCAACGTGGTGCCCGCCTGTGGCGGCGTGAGTAACCAACTGAGCATCGTCGTGGCCACCGCCGGGACGCTGCCGTCTGACGGAACGGCATGGCTGGTCAACATCTCAGGCATCACCTACACGGTCGGACAGTCCGCTACCCCGGGCAACATCGACACTGCCGACTCGACGTTCCAGAACTTCACCTCGGCCACCGCCAGCCCGCTGGTGGTGCCTTCCGACGCCTCAGTGACCCCGCTCTCCAGCGATGTCACGGTGGGTTCGAACGCCCCGCCAGTCGCTCTGCTGAGCGGTTCTGACACCAACCAGCCCATCAGCCCGATCACGTTGACCGAGACCGCCGCCGGCGCAGTGCCGCTCGGTTGGGTCTGCTTCGCATTGGGCAGTGGGGCCACCTTTACCGGTACCCCGACCGTCACCGCCACTGGTGGCGGCGCTACGGCTACAGGCACCGTGATCGGCACCGGCGGCACGGCCAACGAACTGGCCTTCCACGTCACCGCGATCTCCGTGGCCAGCCCCGCCACCTACTCGGTGAGCGCCATCACAGTTAATGGTGGTAGCACCCCCGGTCCGGTTGGTTTCGCAGTCACCACCGGGAATGCAGCCGGCAGTTGCGGCGGTACCGCGTTGGACACAGCTGGTCTGCGAGCCTTCACGGTGCTCAGCACCACTCGCACCGCCGGGGCAGACGCTGACGCCACCGCCATCGCCGAGTTGGAGTCGGCCTACCCCTCGGGTCCGGCCAACCACACGGTCGTCCTGGCCACCGACGCCAACTTCCCCGACGCCCTGGCCGCCAGCTACCTGGCCGGCCAGCTCAGCACCGGGATCCTGTTGACGCCCACCGCCGCCCTTTCGACTGAGACGGCCAACGCCATCCGCATCCAAGGCATCACTACGGTCGATGTCGTCGGTGGCGTGCAGGCGGTCAGCCAGAATGTGATCGACACCCTGAAGGCCACACCGCAGTACCAGTTCGGTGGGACCACGCAGGTCACGCCGGCCAAGACCCTCCAGGTGAACGTCATCGCCGGCCAGACTGAGTACGACACCGCATCGGACATCGCCCAGTTCCTGCCCAACGGTGGCTCTGACCTGAGCGCCTTCCCCGGGGCCTACGGCAAGTACGACAACGTCGGTGGCGCCTCCTCCGCCTCGGGCCCGTCCACTCCCACCGCCACGGCCATCCTGGCCACCGGTACTGGGTTCCAGGACGCCACGGCGGCCAGCGTGGTCGGCTACGCCAACCACTTCCCGGTGCTGCTGACCACGCCGAACGCCCTGTCGGCGCAGGCCCAGTCCGCCTTCACCAACCTCGGCATTCATCAGGTCATCCTGATGGGTGGCCCGCTGGCCATTTCGGACGCCGTGGTGAACACGCTGACCGGTGAAGGAATCTCCGTCCTGCGCATCGCCGGCACGGACTACACGGACACGGCCCAGCAGCTGGCCCAGTTCGAAATGAACAGCTTGGCCCCGGTCGGTACCGGAGCCGAGGGACTGGGTTGGGATCCGACCAGCAAGAACCAGATGACACTGGCCCGGGGTGACTTCTTCACCGACGCCCTGGCTGGCTCGGCCTACGCGGCCACCGCTGCTGGTACCGGCCCTCAGCCGATCCTGCTGACGTTCGACCCCAACACGGTCGGTTCGTTCCTGGGCGGGTTCCTCAACGCCGCCGGTAGCTCGGCCGGTGTGATCCCGGGTGACACCCACTCGCAGATCTTCACCGTCAACGTGTTGGGTGGGGTCCAGGCCATCACCCTGGCCACGCTGGGCAATGTGCTGGCGGCCATCGCCGCCGGCTAACCCGGCAGCGCTACGCAGTAGCAATACGCTTCGCCACTCGCCCCCCACCGAATCGGTGGGGGGCGAGTGCGTTGCGGGGTCAGGGGCTAGGGGCCTACCCGAAGGTTGCGACACACCCTCCGGGTAGCCTCTTTCCATGGCTGACTTCGAGGTTGTCTCCCCATTCCAGCCGTCCGGAGACCAGCCCACGGCCATTGCCTCCCTGGTCGAAGGGGTCAATCGGGGCGACCGCTACCAGACCCTCCAGGGCATCACCGGTTCGGGTAAGACGGCCACCATCGCCTGGATGATCGAGCAGGTCCAGCGGCCCACCCTCATTATTGAGCCCAACAAGTCGCTGGCCGCCCAGCTCTCCTCTGAGTTGCGCGACCTCTTCCCCAAGAACCGGGTGGAGTTCTTCGTCTCTTACTACGACTACTACCAACCCGAGGCGTACCTCCCCACCACCGATACCTACATTGAGAAGGACTCGTCCATCAACGACGAGATCGACCGGCTGCGCCATGCCACCACCTCGTCCCTGCTGATGCGCCGCGACGTCATCGTGGTGGCCTCGGTCTCGTGCATTTACGGCCTGGGCTCGCCCGAGGAGTACCGGGACCGCATTCTGGGGCTCAAAGTGGGCGACCAGTTGGACCAGCGCGACGTCCTGCGCCGCCTGGTCGACCTGCAGTACGCCCGCAACGACGTCAACCTGGTGCGCGGCACCTTCCGGGCCCGGGGCGACACGGTCGAGATCCACCCGGCCTACGAGGAGCAGGCGCTGCGGGTCGAGATGTTCGGCGACACCATTGAGCGCATCGTGCCCTTCGATGTGATGACGGGCGAGATGGGGGAGGAGATGGAGGACATCGCCGTCTACGCCGCCACCCACTACGTCACCGGCGACGAGATCATTCAGCGGGCGGTCGGCACCATTGAGGTGGAGCTGCGCGAGCGGCTGCAGGAGTTCGAGAAGGAAGGCAAGCTCCTCGAGGCGCAGCGCCTCCGGGTCCGCACCGAGCACGACCTCGAAATGCTGGCCGAGACCGGCATCTGCTCGGGCATTGAGAACTACAGCCGGCATCTCGACGGCCGGGCGCCGGGGGAGACGCCCTTCACCCTGCTCGACTTCTTCCCCAAGGACTACCTGGTCGTGCTGGACGAGAGCCACGTCGCCGTGCCCCAGCTGCACGGCCAGCACGCCGGTGACCGCTCCCGCAAGGACATGCTGGTCGAGCACGGCTTCCGCCTGCCCTCGGCCCGGGACAACCGGCCGCTGCGCTTCGACGAGTTCGTCGAGCGGGTGCCCCAGTGCGTCTTCGTCTCGGCCACCCCCGGCGGCTTCGAGAAGGAGCACTCGACCCAGATGGTCGAGCAGGTGATCCGGCCCACCGGCCTGGTCGACCCCGAGGTCACCATCCGGCCCACCAAGGGTCAGGTGGACGACCTGCTCGAGCGGATCGGCGCCACCGTAAAATCAGGGGGCCGGGTCCTGGTGACCACCCTGACCAAGAAGATGGCCGAGGACCTGACCGAGTACCTGGCCGACGCCGGGGTGCGGGTGCAGTACCTGCACTCGGACATCGACACCATCACCCGGATTGAGATCCTGCGCGAGTTGCGGCTGGGCTCCATCGACGTCCTGGTGGGGATCAATTTGTTGCGGGAGGGGCTCGACCTGCCCGAGGTGGCGCTGGTGGCCATCCTCGACGCCGACAAGGAAGGCTTCCTGCGCTCGGCCTCCTCCCTCATTCAGACCATGGGCCGGGCCGCCCGCAACGTCGACGGCACCGTCGTCCTCTACGCCGACACCATCACCGACTCCATGCGCGAGGCCATCTCGGTGACCCAGCGCCGGCGCGAGATCCAGACCGCTTACAACCTGGAGCACGGCATCGACCCCCAGACCATCCGCAAGACGGTCACCGACATTTTGGAGCGGCTGCGCGGGAGCAGTGGTGGGGCCGGGCGCTCCACCAGCGCCGGGCGCAGCCGGGCCGAGGTGCGGCGCAACGCGGCGGTGCGGGGGAACCGGCGGCCCTCGTTGCTGGTCGACGGCGATGCCTCCACCCCGGCCGAAGCGGTGGAGCTGATGGGCCAGTTGGAGGCGGAGATGAAATCCGCCGCGGCCGAGTTGCGTTTCGAGGAGGCGGCCCTCCTGCGGGACGAGATCGCCGAGCTGCGGGCGTCGGTGCCCAGCTGATCCTGTCGGGTTAACTTGGCGGCCATGCCCACGACCGCCCAGTTGCGCGCCACCATGGAGCGCTACGGCGCCACCGTCAGCTCCAAGGACGCCGATGCCTACGCCGCGCTGTTCACCCCCGATGCCGTGCAGATCGACCCCTACCCGTCGGCGCCCAACGTGGGGCGGGACGCCATCCAGGCCTTCATTCAGCGCTCGTTCGACGGTTGCGAGACCATGCGCTTCGACGTGCTGGAAGTCCATCCGGTAGCCGACCGGGTCGCCATCACCTTCCACATCACGCTGGGCTTCGAGGGCGGCACTACCGGGCACATCCGGGGCATCGAGCTCTTCACCGTGACCGACGAGGGCCTCATCTCCGCGGTCGACGCCTACTGGGGCGAGGAAGATTTCACCTTCGAATGAGCGGCGACCGGCCGGTGGCGCTGGTCACCGGAGCCGGCCGACGGGTCGGTATTGGAGCGGCCGTGGCGCAGCGGTTGGCCCATGACGGCTTCGACGTGGCCCTGACCCACTGGCCCGCCTACGACGCCCGCATGCCGTGGGGATCGTCGGCCGACGACCGGGTGGACCCGGTGGACCTGGTGGCGGCGCTGAAGGGGGCCGGGGCCCGGACCGTCACCGTCGAGGCCGACCTAGAGCGACCGGAGGCGGCGGGGGAGATCTTCGGCCAGGTGGAGGCGGCGGTGGGCCCGGTGAGCGCCCTGGTCATGTGCCACTGTGAATCGGTCGACTCGGGCCTGCTCGATACGACGGTGGAGAGCTTCGACCGCCACTTCGCCGTGAACGCCCGGGCCACCTGGCTGCTGGTGGCCGAGTTCGGGCGCCGGTTCCGGGGGACCGCCAGCCTGGGCCGCATTGTGGCCATGACCAGCGACCACGTGGTGGGGAATCTGCCCTACGGCGCCAGCAAGGCGGCTCTGGACCGGATCGTGCTGGCCGCGGCGCACGAACTGGCCCACCTGGGGGTCACGGCCAACGTGATCAACCCGGGGGCTACCGACACCGGCTGGATGTCGCCGGCGGTCGAGGCCGCGGCGCTGGCGGTGACGCCGCTGGGTCGCCTCGGGCAGCCCGCCGACGCCGCCAACCTGGTCTCGTTTCTCTGCTCGGCCGACGGCGGCTGGGTGAACGGTCAGCTCTTGAAGTCCAACGGCGGGGCGGCCTGATCGGGGCTGATACAGCCTCCCGGTATCCTCCTTCAATGGCCGACCGTTTAGTTGTTCGCGGGGCTCGTGAGCACAATCTGAAGGATGTGTCCCTTGACCTGCCGCGGGACAAGCTGATCGTCTTCACCGGCCTGTCGGGGTCGGGGAAGTCGTCCCTGGCCTTCGACACGATCTATGCCGAGGGCCAGCGCCGCTACGTCGAATCCCTCTCGGCCTACGCCCGCCAGTTCCTGGGCCAGATGGACAAGCCCGACGTTGACTTCATCGAAGGGCTCTCGCCGGCCATCTCCATCGACCAGAAGTCGGCCTCCCGCAACCCGCGTTCGACGGTCGGGACCATCACCGAGGTCTACGACTACCTGCGCCTGCTCTACGCCCGCATCGGCCACCCGCACTGCCCGAGCTGTGGCCGCCCGGTCGCTCGCCAGACGCCCCAGCAGATCGTCGACCGGGTCATGGAGCTTCCCGAGGCCACCAAGTTCCAGGTGCTGGCCCCGGTGGTGCGGGGCCGCAAGGGGGAGTACAGCACCCTGCTGGACGACCTGGCCAAGCAGGGGTTCGCCCGGGTCCGGGTGGACGGGGTGCCCATGGAGCTGGCCGATCGGGTCGAGGTGAACCTGGCCCGCTACGAGACGCACACCATTGACGTGGTGGTCGACCGTCTCATCCGGCGGGGCAACATCCGCCAGCGGTTGACCGAGTCGATTGAAACGGCGCTGGAGCTGACCGGGGGCACGGCCGAGGTCCTGGTCATGGACAATCAGGAGGGGAGTGAGGAAGGGATCACCTTCTCCCAGCACCTGGCCTGCACCCACTGTGGCATCAGCTTCGAGGAGCCCGCCCCCCGTAATTTCTCGTTCAACTCCCCCTACGGGGCGTGCCCCTCCTGTGCCGGTCTCGGCACGAAGTTCGAGGTGGATCCCGAATTGGTGGTGCCCGACGAGTCGCTCTCCCTGGCCGAAGGCGCCCTGTCCCCGTGGTCGGGTGCCCGCAGCGAGTACTTCACCGGGCTGCAGTCCGGCGTGGCCGAGCTGGGTGGGTTCTCCTTCGACGCCCCGTGGAAGTCGCTCAGGGCCAAGGACAAGAAGCTGATTTTGTACGGGACCGGGGCCAAGCAGGTGCGCGTCACCTACAAGAACCGGTTCGGCCGGACCCGCTCCTACGAGGCGCTGTTCGAGGGCATCATCCCGTGGCTGCAGCGCCGGCACGGCGAGTCCGAGTCGGACTGGTCGCGGGAGCAGATTGAGCAGTACATGCGTGAGGTGGACTGCCCGGTGTGCCACGGGGCCCGGCTGAAGCCCGAGTCGCTGGCCGTGACGGTGGGCGGGCGCAATATCTACGAGCTGTGCAGCCTGTCGATCTCCAACGCCGTGGAGGCGATGAAGACGCTCGAGTTGAGCGACCGCGAGCACATGATCGCCGACCGGGTGTTCAAGGAAGTGCTCGAGCGGATGCAGTTCTTGCTCGACGTCGGGCTGGACTACCTGTCGCTGGCCCGCTCGGCCGGCACCCTCTCGGGCGGCGAGGCCCAGCGGATCCGCCTGGCCAGCCAGATCGGGAGTGGACTGGTCGGCGTGCTCTACGTGCTGGATGAGCCGTCGATCGGCCTCCACCAGCGCGACAACCAACGATTGATCGGCACGCTGGAGCGGCTGCGCAACCTGGGCAACACGGTCATCGTGGTCGAGCACGACGAGGAGACCATCCTCACCGCCGACTACGTGGTGGACATCGGGCCGGGGGCGGGGGAGCACGGCGGCACCGTCGTCCACGCCGGGCCGGTCACCGGTCGGGGCGGCCTGCTGTCCAACAAGGCGTCGATCACCGGCCAGTACCTCTCGGGCAAGCGTTCCATCCCGATCCCGGCCCGCCGTCGCCCGGGCACCGGGGACGTGGTCACCGTGCGCGGCGCCCGGGAGCACAACCTGCACGACGTCGACGTCTCGTTCCCGCTCGGCTGCCTGGTGGCGGTGACCGGGGTCTCGGGTTCGGGCAAGTCGACCCTGGTCAACGACATTCTGCTGCGCTCATTGGCCCAGAAGCTGCACCGGGCCAAGACGCTGCCCGGGCGGCACGGCAAGGTGGAGGGAATCCAGTACCTGGACAAGGTGGTCGACGTCGACCAGGCGCCCATCGGGCGCACGCCCCGGTCGAACCCGGCCACCTACACCGGCGTGTTCGACCACATCCGCAAGCTGTTCGCCCAGACCGCCGAAGCCAAGGTGCGCGGCTACCAGCCGGGCCGGTTCAGCTTCAACGTGCGCGGCGGGCGCTGCGAGGCCTGCGCCGGCGACGGCACCATCAAGATCGAGATGCACTTCCTGCCCGACGTCTACGTCCCGTGTGAGGTCTGCCACGGCGCCCGCTACAACCGTGACACCCTCGAGATCACCTTCCGGGGCAAGACCATCGCCGACGTGCTCGACCTCTCCTGCGAGGAGGCCCTGGGCTTCTTCGCCAAGCAGCCGCCGATCGCCCGCCACATGCAGACCCTGGTCGATGTGGGTCTGGGCTATGTGCGGCTGGGCCAGCCGGCACCGACCTTGTCGGGCGGTGAGGCACAACGGGTGAAGTTGGCCAGCGAGCTGAGCCGGCGCCCGACCGGGCACACCTTCTACGTCCTGGACGAGCCCACCACCGGGCTGCACTTCGAGGACACCCGCCGCCTGCTGGAAGTGCTGACCCGCCTGGTCGACCAGGGCAAC
>DASZMA010000047.1:0-3432 GCA_035552095.1 Acidimicrobiales bacterium
CTTGAGGTAGTCCAGGATCTCTGGTTGCGGGGAGAACAGCTTGCTCCAGGTGGCCTTCGGCTCGAATGAGAACGAGTACAGGTGCGACGGCACGTCGCACGCCGCCCCCGGATACGAGTTGACCCGCCAGGTGCCCCCCACCCCGTCGGATGCCTCGAAGACGACGAACTCGTGCATTCGCGCCTTCTTCAGGCGTATGGCCAAGCCCAGGCCGCCGGCCCCGGCGCCCAGGATGGCCACCTTCCAGTGCCGCCGCTCCCCCGCTGCCGGCTCGCGTATCGACTCGCTCACGCCTCGGCCACCGGACCCGACAGCTGGGCCAGATTCGACCGGGCACCCATGTCCATCAACTCGACCCGGACGCCGTTGGGGTCGGTCACCACGGCCAGCCGGACGCCGTGCACCGTGATCAGGCGGGGCGGGCCCCCCACGCCCAGGGCGGCCAGCCGGGGCAGTACCTGGTCGAGGTCGGCGTAGAGCGAGAGGAGGAAGAATCCCACGGCGGGCCCAACGCCGGGCTCGGCCGGCGGCGCCATCTCCCCCACTTCGACCAGTTCCACCACGCCACTGTCGGGCGCCACCGGATCGCCCAGGAAGACCGAGCGCAGCGTGGTCGACGACGCCGCGAAGAGCCCGGGCCAGTCGCCCTCGAACGTGGCATCGAACTGGACCTCGAAGCCCAGGCCGTCGCGCCAGAAGACCAGGCTCGAGGCGACGTCGCGGGTCCCGATCGCCGAGTGGTGGACCATGGCCACGGCAAACCTCCGAATATGAGTTTAGACTCTGAGTCTAAGTCCGACCCGCCGGCGGCCGCCAGGCCGGGCCGAGGAGGCCACGCCACCGATGCGACCACTACCCGAGCACATGGAGCACAAGCTCATGGCGGTGGCCGACCTGTTCGCCGACCGCGGCCTCGACGCCACCAAAATGGAGGACGTGGCGGCGGCCACCGGTATCCCCAAGGCCACGCTCTACTACTACTTCACCGGCAAGGAGGAGATCCTCTCCTTCCTCTTCCAACAGGTGCTCAGTGCGGTCCACCTGGCGGTGACCACGGCCGCAGCCGGGCCGGGTCCGGCCGCCGGGCGGTTGCGCCGGGTGATCGACGCCCATCTGCAGGTGTTCGCCGACTACCCGATGGCCAGCCGGGCCCTGCAGTTCGATCTGGGCCGGGCCGCCCGGCTGCCCGAGGTGGCCCGCTCAGTGGAGGCCTCGTTCATCGGGCCGGTCACCGACCTGCTGCGAGAGGGCGGGCGCGACGGGTCTCTGGCCCCGATCGACCATCCCCGCCTGGTGGCGGTGGCCCTGTTGGGCGCGGTGACCACCACCGGACTGAACGGCATTTCGCCGGAGCGCCCGGATCCGGTGGGCGAGTTGGCCGACCTGCTGTCGCACGTCTTCCTCGACGGCCTGGTGGCGAGAGGAGCGGCATGACCGCGACCGCACTGGTCATCGGAGGTGCCTCGGGCATCGGGGCCGCACTGGTGGAGCGCTACCGGGAGCGCGACGTCCCGGTCTGCGTGTGGGATGTGCAGGGACGCTACGACGTCCACTGTGACATCGCGGTGCCTGAGGAGATTGAGCGGGCGGTGCGCGAGACGACCGACCTGACCGGGATTCCGCGCTGGGTCACCGTCACGGCCGGCGTCGGGCACTCCGGGCTCCTGTCCGAAGCCAGCCCGGAGGACTGGGACCGGATCATGGCCGTCAATGCCCGCGGACCGTGGCTCTGCCTGCGAGCCTGGGCCGGGTCAATGGCCGAGGCCAACGGCACCGGCTCCATGGTGGCCACCTCGAGCGTGAGCGCGCACCTGGCGGACCGCAACATGGGTCTCTACTGCGCCTCCAAAGCGGCGCTGAGCATGCTGGTCAAAGTGGCCGCCTGCGAATGGGGCCCGGCCGGCATCCGGGTCAACGCCATCGGCCCGGGCGTGACGCGCACCCCCATGCTGGGCCGTACCGAGGGATCGCCGTGGCTGGCCGACGTGGCCGGGCGCACGCCGCTGGGCCGCCTGGGCCAGGCGGACGACATCGCCCAGGGCATCCTCTCGCTGCACGAGATGGAGTGGCTGACCGGCCAGGTGCTCGACTGCGATGGCGGGCTGTCCCTGTACAGCCCCATCAACTCCTACGCCGAAGTCGAGCGGATGCCGCGAGGGCCCGAGCACTGAGCGCGCTCACCGCCGACCTGGTCCGCTCGTACGCGCCCGCACCCGACCTCTACCGTCCGGCCGCTCCTCCCGACTGGCTGGAGGAGCTCGACCTGTCGGTCACCGCGGCCCACGTCCGTATGGGCACCCGCGCCCTCCCGGCCGATCGGTGGCTCTGGCGCGACCACTTCGCCGCCAGCGAGATCGCCCTGCGCCGGCGCCTCCTGGCCGAGCAGCGCCCGCACGTCTTCGCCTGCACCGGCTGGGCCGAGGCGCCGGCGCGCGAGACGGCCGGCCTGGTGGAGGGGTGGGCGGCCACCCAGCCCGATCTCGGTCTGGGGTCACCGGATGAAGCCCATCCGCTGGCCCGAGCCGGTTCTCTGGTCCAAGAGGACCTGTGCCTCATGGTGCACCACGACGGGGCCTGGCACCTCGAAGGCGCCGTGCTGTGCTTCCCCAGCTTGTGGGTGCTGGCCGAGAAGCTGGGTCAGCCGACTTCGGTCGTGCACGGGCCAGTGCCGTTTTACGCCGAGGAGCTCAGCACACGGGTGGACACGTTCTTCGACCGCCTGGCTCCGGGGAAGCCGGTGTGGCGGCGGAACCTCTCGCTGTGGCCAACCTTGCTCCTGTGGGCGCCGCTGCGGAACCTGGAGCCGGCCTGGTCCGACCCCCTCGTCGCCCCGGCCGGTGAGCCCAACCTGTGGCTGCGCACCGAACGCCAGACGCTGCGCCGGCTCCCCGAGACCGGCGCCATCCTCTTCACCATCCGGGTGCAGACGGCACCGGTCGGCGTACTGGCACAGCGACCCTCACGCGCCCGGGACCTGGCGGCCTGGTTACGCGCACCCGCCGGCCAGACCAGGCGCGGCCAGATCGGGCCGGCGCTGGGGCCACTGCTGGGTTGGCTCGACGGCGTGGGCGATGGCGGCGCCGGATCCGGCGGATCAGCGTCGGCCTAAGAACGTCAGTCGAGTTCGGTCAACACCTCGCCGATGATCTTCGTGGTCTCGTGAGCGGTCAGCGGGTCGCCGCCCTCGACCTTGGCCACCTCGGCGGCGAAGTCCTCGACCGAGTGCACCCCACCGACCAGCACGTGGCGCAACGCCTCGCCGCTCGCTGCGGGATCGTTGAGCTCTTCCAACGCCGGCGCCACCGCGTGATCGGACGAGGTGGCCACGGCATGCACCAGGGTCATCGCCTCCTGGCGGCCGCTGGCCGTCGACACGGCTGGCCCCCGGTCCGGGTTCTGCTCCAGGTCCCACTCGGTCAACGCCTCGTCGTA
>DASZMA010000048.1:0-25098 GCA_035552095.1 Acidimicrobiales bacterium
AGCCGGTCCGCTTCCGAACCGCGGCGGCCGATCACGATGCCCGGACGGGCCGTGTGGATGTCCACCCGCAGGCGGTCCCGCGTGCGCTCCACTTCAATACGGCTGACCGCAGCCGCTTCCAGCTGCGTCATCAGGTAGTCGCGGATCTTCCAGTCCTCCACCACGAACTCGCGGTAGTGGCGCTCTTCGAACCAACGGGACTTCCAGTCGGTAGTGATACCGAGACGGAAGCCATAGGGATTGACCTTCTGGCCCATCTACTCGCCCTTCTCCTCGGCTTCGGCCTCTGCCGATGCCGTGTCGTCTTCGCCGTCGACCTCGTCGCTGACCGCGTCGATGGCCTCGTTCTCATTGGCCTCGTCGGCCCCGGTCTCCCCGGTGGTGGTCTCGACCTCGTCGACCTCGACCACGTCGGTCACCGGAGCATCAGTCGTCGCTTCCTCGGCTTCGGCTGCCGCGGCGGCCTCGGCTTCGGCCACCGCCTGGGCGGCCCGGCGACGCGACAGGCGGCCGGAGAGGTCGGCCCGGCGACGCGAGGCGTCGACCCGGCGGGACCGGTTGGCGCTGACCGCCTCCATCCGCTTGCGACGCTGCTCCAGCTTGGCCTCGGGGAGCCGGCTCACAATGATGGTGATGTGGCTCGACCGCTTGCGGATGCGGGTGGCCCGCCCCCGGGCCCGGGGGCGCCAACGCTTGGCGGTCGTGCCCTCGTCGGCGTAGCAGGCCGAGACGTAGAGCTCCTCGGGGTTCTGGAAGTCGTTGTGCGCGGCGTTGGCCACGGCCGAGTTCAGCACCTTGCCGATGATGTTGGCCGCTTCGCGCTCGGTGCCGATCAGGATCTCCGCGGCCCGGTCCACGTCCTGGCCGCGGATGAGGTCGAGCACCTGGCGCACCTTGGAGGCCGACAGGCCGCTGTGGCGCAGGACGGCCCGGGTACCGGGACGCTCGTTGGTCTTGGTGGCGGTCATCAGCGCCGCGCTCCCCGCTCCTGGCCGGCGTGGTACCGGAAGGTGCGTGTGGGGGCGAACTCGCCCAGCTTGTGGCCGACCATGGACTCGGTCACGTAGACCGGGACGTGGCGGCGGCCGTCGTGCACGGCGATGGTGTGGCCCACCATGTCGGGGATGATGGTGGAGCGGCGGGACCAGGTCTTAATGACCTTCTTCTCCCCGCTCGAGTTGAGGACGTCGACCTTCTTCAACAGGTGGTCGTCGACGAATGGGCCCTTCTTCAAGCTACGCGGCATAAATGCTCAATCCCTCGTCTATCGCCGGGCGCCGCGGGTGCGGCGACGACGGACGATCATCGAATCGGACTTCTTGTTGCGGGAACGGGTGCGGCCCTCGGCCTTGCCCCACGGGGAGACCGGGTGACGCCCACCGGACGACTTGCCCTCGCCCCCACCCAGCGGGTGGTCGACCGGGTTCATGGCCACACCACGGGTCTGGGGGCGCTTGCCCTTCCAGCGGTTACGGCCGGCCTTGCCGATCTTGATCAGCTCGGCTTCGGCGTTGCCCACCACGCCCAGGGTGCCCCGGCAGTCGATGGAGACCCGGCGCATCTCGGTGGAGGGGAGGCGCAGGGTGGCGAAGGCGCCTTCCTTGGCCACCAGCTGAATGCTCATGCCCGCCCCGCGGGCCATCTTCCCGCCGCCGCCGGGCCGCAGCTCGACGTTGTGGATGGTCGAGCCGACCGGGATGTAGCGCAGGGGCAGGGCGTTGCCCGGGCGGATGTCGGCCCCCTGGCCACTCTGGACCTTGTCGTCCACCTTGAGGCCGGCCGGGGCCAGGATGTAGCGCTTCTCGCCGTCGGCGTAGTGCAGCAGCGCGATACGGGCGTTGCGGTTGGGGTCGTACTCAATGGCGGCGACCCGGGCCGGGATGCCGTCCTTGTTACGCCGGAAGTCAATGATGCGGTACTGCTGCTTGTGGCCGCCACCGCGGTGGCGGGCCGTCTTGCGGCCGTGGTTGTTGCGCCCGCCCGAGCTCGGGTTGGGGGCCAACAGGGACTTCTCGGGGCGGTCGCGGGTGATCTCGGAGAAGTCCGAGACGGTCTGGAACCGGCGACCGGGGCTGGTGGGTTTGCGTGAGCGAAGTGGCATGGAGTGCGATCCTGTGATCAGCGATCGAAGAGATCGATGGAGTCGTCGGGATGGAGGGTGACGATGGCGCGCTTGGTGTTGGGCCGGTGACCCTTGATGTTGGTGCGCCGGTTGCGCGTCGACTTGCCCTTGCGGTTCAGGGTGTTGACGTTGGTGACCCGGACGCCGAAGGCCTGCTCGACGGCGTGGCGGACGTCGATCTTGGTGGCGCCGGGATCGACGATGAAGACATAGACGTTCTTGTCCATCAGCCCGTAGCTCTTCTCAGAGACCACCGGCCGGATCAGCACTGACATGGCGTCACGCATCGGTGGCGGCCTCCTCGGTCACGTCGTCGGCCGCTTCGGTCACGGCCGGCTCGGTCGTAACTGACGCTGTCTCGACTGGGGCTGCCTCGGCCTCGACCGGCGTGGCCTCGACCTCCACCGGCTCCGCCTCGGCCGAGCCGGGCAGGGTGCGGTCCGAGAACAGGATCCAGTCGTTGCGCAGGACGTCGTGGGCCGAGAGCTGGGCGAAGGTCGTGGTGGTGGCCTGGGGCAGGTTGGCCAGCGAGCGGGCCACGTTCAGCTCGTCGTCGGCCAGCACGACCAGCACCGAGCCGATGGTCCGCAGCTTGCGCAGCGCGATGGCGGCGTTCTTGGTGTTGGGCTCCTCGAAGCCCCAGGCGTCGACCACGGCCACCCGGCCGATGATGGCCCGGTCGCTCAGGGCCGAGAGCAGGGCCAGGCGGATCATCTTCTTGGGGGTGTGCTGGCGGTAGCTGCGCGGCTTGGGCCCGAGGGCCACCCCGCCGCCGCTCATCGACGGCGAGCGGCTGCTGCCTTGGCGGGCCCGTCCGGTGCCCTTCTGGGCGAAGGGCTTGGCCCCACCGCCGCGCACCTGGGCCCGGGTCTTGGTCGACTGGGTCCCGGAGCGCACCGCGGCCAGCTGCGCCGTCACCACCTGGTGCATGACGGCCAGGTTGGGCTCAATGCCGAAGAGGGTGGGCTCAAGGTCGACCGGGCCCAGGTCGTGGCCGGCGATGTTGCGCCGGGTGGCGGTCCGGGTGACCGGGGCCGGGCGCTCCTTCTTGACGGAGCCGCGGACGACGGAATCGGTCATGGTCATCGGGCACCCCCGCCGGCCTTGGTCGGGGCCTTGACCGAGTCCCGCAGGACGACGACCGTGCCCCGGGCTCCCGGGACGGCGCCCTTGACCAGCACCAGCTGGCGTTCGGGGTCGGCCGAGACGACCTGGAGGTTGAGGGCGGTGACCTGCTTGCCGCCCATCTGGCCGGCCATGCGGGTGCCCTTGAAGACCCGGGAGGGGGTGGCGCAGGCGCCGATCGACCCCGGTACCCGGTGGCTCTTGTGGTTACCGTGCGAGGCACCCTGGCCCTTGAAGTTGTGGCGCTTCATGCCGCCGGCGAAGCCCTTGCCCTTGGAAACGGCGATGGCATCGACCCGGTCCCCGGCGGCCCAGACGTCGGCCGTCAGCTCTTGGCCCACGGAGAACTCGGCCACGTCGTCCAGCCGCAGCTCGACCAGGCCGCGGCCGGGCTCCACGCTGGCCTTGGCGTAGTGCCCCAGCTCGGGCTTGGTCAGGGTGGACGTGCGGCGGAAGCCCCAGGTCACCTGCAGGGCGGCATAGCCGTCCGTCTCCAAGGTCTTTACCTGGACCACGCGCACGGGCGCGACTCTGAGCACCGTCACCGGAATGGCGCGGTGCTGGTCGTCCCAGACCTGGGTCATGCCGACCTTCTCGCCGACGATCGCCTTGCTTGCCACGTGTCGTATCTCCCTGCCTGCCACGGCTTCCCGTGTGCACGCCAACGCTCCGCCCGGGAATCCCGAGCGGAGCGCTCGAATGGTTTGGCGCGAGGTACCGGAATACACCGGCGTTCACGCACTTCTGTTGTATGAGCGGCACCGGAGGTGCCGCGAAGGTGCCTAAATCGGCCTTGCGACGTTACACCACCTGGCCTCGTTCGTGCCAGGCGCCCAGCCTGGGTTCAGGCCGTTTGGATCTTTATCTCAATATCCACGCCGGCCGGCAGGTCGAGTCGCTGAAGCGAGTCCACCGTCTTGGGCGTGTGGTCGATGATGTCCACCAAGCGCTTGTGCACCCGCATCTCGAAGTGCTCGCGGGAGTCCTTGTACTTGTGGGGCGACCGGATCACCGTGTAGCGGTGCTTGTCGGTCGGCAACGGGATCGGTCCCAGCACCTTGGCCTGGGTCCGCAGCACGGTCTGGACGATCTTCTCGGTCGACTGATCGAGGATCTCGTGGTCGTAGGCCTTGAGCCTGATGCGGATCTTCTGCTTGGGGCCTTCGGCCATGGTGCCTGCTCTCGTTCGCTTGAAGCTCGGGGGTCGTTACTTGAGGATCTTGGTGACCCGACCGGAAGCAACGGTGCGACCACCCTCACGGATGGCGAAGCGCAGACCTTCAGTCATGGCAATGGGCTTGCCCAGCTCGACCACCATCTCGGTGTTGTCCCCGGGCATGACCATCTCGGTGCCCTCGGGCAGGGAGATGGTGCCGGTGACGTCGGTGGTGCGGAAGTAGAACTGGGGGCGGTAGTTGGTGAAGAACGGCTTGTGCCGGCCCCCCTCTTCCTTGTTCAGCACGTAGACGTTGGCCTCGAAGTTGGTGTGGGGGGTGATGGAGCCGGGCTTGCACAGCACCTGGCCGCGCTCCACTTCCTCCTTCTTGGTGCCGCGGAGGAGGGCACCGACGTTGTCGCCGGCCCGGCCCTCGTCGAGCAGCTTGCGGAACATCTCAATGCCGGTCACCGTCGTCTTCTGGGTGTCGCGCAGGCCGACGATCTCGACCTCCTCGCCCACCTTTACGATGCCCTGCTCCACCTTGCCGGTCACCACGGTGCCCCGGCCGGTGATGGACATGACGTCCTCAATGGGCATGAGGAACGGCTTGTCCACGTCACGCTCGGGCTCGGGGATGAAGGAGTCGACGGCGTCCATCAGCTCGACGATCTTCTCGCTCCACTCGGGGTCGCCCTCGAGCGCCTTGAGGGCGCTGACCTGAATGATCGGGGTGTCGTCGCCCGGGAAGACGTAGTTGCTGAGGAGCTCGCGCACCTCCATCTCGACCAGTTCCAGCAGCTCGGGGTCGTCCACCATGTCGGCCTTGTTGAGGGCCACCACGATGTAGGGCACACCGACCTGGCGGGCCAAGAGCACGTGCTCGCGGGTCTGGGGCATGGGGCCGTCGGCGGCCGAGACCACCAGGATGGCGCCGTCGATCTGGGCGGCACCGGTGATCATGTTCTTGATGTAGTCAGCGTGGCCCGGCATGTCGACGTGGGCGTAGTGACGCTTGTCCGTCTCGTACTCCACGTGGGCGATGGTGATGGTGATGCCGCGCTGCTTCTCTTCGGGGGCGGCGTCAATCTGGTCGAAGGCGGTGAAGGACGTGTTGGGGTTCTTCTCCGACAGCACCTTGGTGATCGCCGCCGTGAGCGTGGTCTTGCCATGGTCGATGTGACCCATGGTCCCTACGTTGACGTGAGGCTTTGTGCGCTCGAACTTCTTCTTGGCCATCGCCGTAACTACTCCCTGATATCGGACGGGACCCCGATGGGCCCGCCGCGGCGCTTGAACACCGCTGTTCTTGTCTGTTGTGCGACCTGTTGCCGGGGGCTCTGGCCCCGGCTACTCCCCGTGGGCCCGGGCGATGATCTCCTTGGAGATCGACTCGGGCACCTCGTTGTAGGAGTGGAACTGCATCGTGTACGTGGCGCAACCCTGGGTGCGCGAACGCAGGTCAGTAGCGTAGCCGAACATATCGGCCAGCGGAACCTGGGCGTTGATCACGTGGCTGCTGCCCTGCTGGTCCATGCCTTCCATCTTCCCCCGGCGGGAGGAGAGGTCGCCGATGACGTCGCCCATGTAGTCGTCGGGCGTGGTCACGGTGACTGCCATCACGGGCTCGAGCAGGACCGGGCTGGCCGCCCGGAGCGCCTTCTTAATGGCCATGGAACCGGCGATCTTGAAGGCCATTTCCGAGGAGTCCACGTCGTGGTAGGAGCCGTAGGTCAGCAGGACCCGGACGTCGACGGTCGGGTAACCGGCCAGGATACCCGAGGTCAGGGCCTCCTGAATGCCGGCGTCGACCGAGGGGATGTACTCCTTGGGGATGACGCCGCCGCTGATCTTGTCGACGAATTCGTAGCCCCCGCCGGGCCCGGTGGGCTCGACGCTGATGACCACGTGGCCGTACTGGCCCCGGCCACCGGTCTGGCGGACGTACTTCTCCTCAATCTTCTCCACCGGCTTGCGGATGGTCTCGCGGTAGGCCACCTGGGGCTTGCCCACGTTGGCGTCCACGCTGAACTCCCGCAGCATGCGGTCGACCAGGACCTCGAGGTGGAGCTCGCCCATGCCCGAGATCACCGTCTGGCCGGTCTCCTCGTCGGAGCGCACCCGGAAGGTGGGGTCCTCCTCGCTGAGCGAGTAGAGGGCCTTGGAGAGCTTGTCCTGGTCCGCCTTGGTCTTGGGCTCGACGGCCACGTGGATCACCGGCTCGGGGAACTCCAGCGCCTCGAGCACAATGGGGTGGCCCGGGTCGCACAGGGTGTCGCCGGTGGTGGGGTTCTTCATCCCGACCACGGCCATGATGTCGCCGGCGAAGATGGCGTCCTTGTCGACCCGGTCGTTGGCGTGCATCTGGAGGATGCGGCCGACCCGCTCCTTCTTGTCCTTGGTCGAGTTCATGACCGCGGAGCCCTTGGTGAGGTGGCCCGAGTAGACCCGGATGTAGGTCAGCTTCCCGACGTAGGGGTCGGCCGCCACCTTGAAGGCCAGGGCCGAGAAGGGCTCGGAATCGTCGGCCTTGCGCTCCAAAAGGTCTTCGGGGTGGTTGGGCCGGATGCCCTCGGTCGGGGGCAGGTCGAGCGGGCTGGGCAGGTAGTCGATGACGGCGTCGAGCATCGGCTGGACACCCTTGTTCTTGAAGGCCGACCCGCACAGGACGGGCACCACTTCGGCGGCCAGGGTGGCCGTGCGCAGGGCCCGGCGCAGGTCGTCGGCCGTGATGGGCTCCTCGGCCAGGTACTTCTCCATGATGACGTCGTCGAAGTTGGACACCACGTCGACCAGCTGGTGGCGGGCGTCCTCGGCGTCGCTGGCCATGGCCTCGGGGATCTCGAGGATCTCCCACTCCTCGCCCATGTCGTTGGCCCAGACCAGGGCCTTCATGCCGAGCAGGTCGATGACCCCTTGGAACCCGGACTCGGCCCCGATGGGCAGCTGGGTGACGGCCGGCAGGGCGTCGAGCCGGTCGCGGATCATCCCGACCGTGCGCTCGAAGTCGGCGCCAATGCGGTCCATCTTGTTGACGAAGCAGATGCGCGGGACGCTGTACTTGTTGGCCTGGCGCCACACCGTCTCGGTCTGGGGCTCCACGCCTGCTACGGCGTCAAAGACGGCCACGGCGCCGTCGAGGACGCGCAGCGAGCGCTCCACCTCGACCGTGAAGTCGACGTGGCCCGGGGTGTCGATGATGTTGATCCAGTTGTCGCGCCACATGCAGGTGGTGGCGGCCGAGGTGATGGTGATGCCCCGCTCCTGCTCCTGGACCATCCAGTCCATGGTGGCCGCACCCTCGTGCACCTCACCGATCTTGTAGTTGCGACCGGTGTAATAGAGGATCCGCTCGGTGGTGGTGGTTTTGCCCGCGTCAATGTGGGCCATGATCCCGATATTGCGGGTCTTGGCCAGGGGGAAGTCGCGGGTGGGCAAGGCGTCAGCCATGGTGCGGTGTGTTCCTTCGAAATGAGTTGCGGGCCACTACCAGCGGTAGTGGGCGAATGCTTTGTTGGACTCTGCCATCTTGTGCATGTCCTCACGGCGCTTGACGGCGGCGCCGATGTTGTTGGAAGCGTCCAGGATCTCCCCGGCCAGGCGCTCGGCCATCGTCTTCTCCCGGCGCTGCCGTGAGTAGGTGGTCAGCCAGCGGATGGCCAAGGTGGTGGCCCGGCGGGGGCGAACCTCGACGGGCACCTGGTAGGTGGCACCGCCGACCCGGCGGCTCTTGACCTCGAGCTCGGGACGGGTGTTCTCGACGGCCCGCTTGAGGGCAGCCACCGGGTCACCCCCCGAACGCTCCTCCACCAGTGTAAGGGCGCCGTAGACAATTCGTTCGGCCAGGGTGCGCTTGCCGCGGGAGAGGATCTTGTTGACCACCTGGGTGACCAGGACGGAGCGGTAGACCGGGTCCGGGGCCAGTTCGCGGCGGGTTGCGGGTCCGTTACGGGGCATGGACTAGGACTCCTTCTTGGCGCCGTAGCGGCTGCGGGCTTGGCTGCGCTCGCGCACACCCGAGGTGTCGAGGGCGCCCCGGACCACCTTGTAGCGCACACCGGGCAGGTCCTTCACCCGGCCGCCACGGACCAGGACGATGGAGTGCTCCTGGAGGTTGTGGCCCACGCCGGGGATGTAGGCGGTGATCTCCACGCCCGAGGACAGGCGGACACGGGCCACCTTGCGCAGGGCCGAGTTCGGCTTCTTGGGGGTGGTCGTGTACACGCGGGTGCAGACCCCCCGCCGTTGGGGCGCGCCCTTCAGGGCCGGCGTCTTGGTCTTGGTCACCTTGGCCTGTCGTCCCTTGCGGACGAGCTGGGCGATTGTGGGCACGCGCTACCTCTCGATACTGAAATGGTGAATCCATGTGCGACGCGGTGACCGCGCTGGCCGAAGCCTCACATGGCAGACAGAAGATGATAGCTGCTGCCTGAGGGTCCGACAATCGCGGCAGGCCGGTCGCGGGGCGATGGGCCCCGCCGGCTCAGGCGGTACTGCCCCCGGCGAGCGCTCCCGCCCGCTCCTCCCCGCCCGGCCGGGCCGCCGGCCGGCCGGCGCCCCCGACCGCCCAGGCCGCCCGCCACCGGCTGACCCGGCTGTAGAGGAGCGGGAAGACGCCATCGGGACGGACGGCCAGGATGACGGTGCCCAGCCCGATGTAGAGGTCCTGGGCGTCGGCCGGGATGAACCCGAGGGCCAACCCCCCGGCCAGCGCGCTCGAGCAGACCGAGGCACCGCCGAAGGCCACCACGGCCAGGATGAGCAGGCTCTCGAACATCTCGAAGCTGGTGCCGCCGGCCACCGACTCGGCGCCGCCGAAGAGGGCGCCGGCCAGGCCGGCGATGGCGGCCGAGAGGGCGAAGACCACCAACTTGGTGGTGGTCAGGCTGAGCCCGAGGGTGGCGCAGGCCGCCTCGGAGTCCTTCATGGCCAGCAGCACCCGGCCGAAGGGCCCGCGGCGCAACGCCAGCAGGCCGATGGAGAGGAGGGCGAAGACCACGGCCAGGAAGATGGTGAACGACTTGTCGCTGGCCACGCTGAGGCCGAACAGCGACGGGCGGAAGATGTGGACCGAGCCGTTGAAGCCGAACACGGCGGACCAGGGGAAGAACATGTTGTCCATGGCGCTAGCGAAGGCCATGGTGGCCAGGGCCAGGTACAGGCCGCGCAGGCGCAGCGCCGGCAGGGCGATGACGGCACCGACCGCCCCGGCCAGGCCGGCCGCGGCCAGCAGGCCGAGCACCGAGCCGCCGCTGCCGAACTTGTACATGGCGTAGGCGCCGAGCCCGGCGAAGGTGAGCTGGCAGATGGAGACCTGGCCGCCCCATCCGGTCAGGGGGATCAGGGAGAGGCAGATGAGCCCGAACGCCAGGCCGATGCCCAGCTTGGCCACGTCGCCCGGGCCCATGACCGACACCGCCACCACCACGGCGGCGATGAGCAGGACCCCGCCCTGCACGCTGCGCATGAGGCTGGCCGGGGGCAGGGGCACGTGGCGCTGCGGCGCGCCGCTGCGGATCCGGCTCATCGGGTACACCAGCAGGACGATGAAGAGCAGGACCGAGGGCACCGAGAGCTCGAGCCCCTGGATCGGCGTGGAGGCCCAGATGCCGGTCAGCGGGAAGTAGCCGACGGCGTAGGAGGCCAGGAGGCCGACGGCCAGGGCGCCCACGAAGGTCAGGGGCAGGCTGCGCAGCCGGCCCACCATGGCCGCCGCGTAGGCATCGATCACCAGCAGGGTGAGGTTCAACGGGTCGAGCTGCAGGCGGGGCGCCACCAGGATCCCGGCCACCGAGGCCAGCGAGGCGCCGATCGACCAGCTCAGGGTGGAGAACGACTTGGGCCGTCCCCCGAAGAGGCCGATCAGCTCACGGTTGTCCACCACGCCGCGCATGGCGATGCCCACCCGGGTCCGGTAGAGGAAGAGGCGCAAGCCGATGGCGATGGCGATGGCGATGCCGATGGTGATGGCGCTCTCCCAGCTGACCCGCACGCCCAGGAAGTTGAAGCCGCCGTTGCCGAAGAACTGGGGCACCTGGCGGGCCATGGGCTTCCAGATCACGAACTGGACCAGCCCGATGAAGATGAGGGTCAGCCCGACCGTGATGGCCAGGGTGGCCGCCACGTTGGTGGGGTCCACCCACTGGATCAGGGCCCGTTCCAGGAAGGCGCCGAGTAGCGGCGCCAGGATGAAGACGGTGATGACGAAGGCCAGGCCCGGATTGAGGTGCCAGGGCACCGACAGCTGCCAGTAGGTGAAGGCCATGAACATGCCGATGGCCCCGTGGGCGATGTTGAAGATGCCCGAGGTGGCATACGTCACCACCAGGCCGCTGGCCGCCACCGCGTAGGCGGCACCCAGGACCAGGCCGATGATGGTGAATTCCAAGAAGGCGTGCATTCCCCGGCCGCCCTAGTACTGGAAGTAGCCGCTGTTGCAGTCGAATGTGTTGGGCGCGGTGGGATAGACCCGCTGGAAGGCGCCGTTGTTGATTTTGAAGTAGGCGAAGCACTTGGACGGGATCTTCTGCCCGATGTTGACCGGCGGCGTGATGCCCCCGCCGGTCCAGCTGGTGATGTTCTTGAGCTGGGCGATCAGCGCCGGCCGGGTCAGGTTGGGCCCGACCGCTTTGGCCGCCTGCTCAAAGGCCAGCCCGGCCGACCAGGCCAGGATGCCGAAGATGTCGTGGTTGGCCGACGGTGCCACCTCATTCAGCCATTTGAGGAAGAGCTGCATGCCCGGGTTGGAGCTGGCCTCCTCGTAGGCGTCGGTGGCCGACATGAGCACCAGGTCGCCGTTGGACTCGGGCTGGGTCTGCTGGGCGAACTGGGGCGAGTACTCCTCGGAGAACCAGTCGACCACCTGGGGGTTGAAGTTGGCCTGCTGCATGGACTGGAGCAGACGCTCGGCTGAGGAGTCGTCGGAGTACTCGGTCACGTACTGCACCCCGGCGCTCTGCATGGCCTGCACGTTGGCCGCGTAGTTGGCGTTGGTCGGGGTGGTCGACGTGTTGTAGACGTACTTGAACCCCGCGCTGGTGTTGGCCGCCACCTCGTGCGACGCGTTGACCTGGGTGGCCGAGACGTTGAGGTAGATCATGGCGGCGTGCTGAATGGCGTTGGGATAGGTCGCCTTCAGGTAGTTGGCCGGCCCCAGCTGGTAGTAGTGGCCGTTGCCCGGGCTGGCCCCGAAGATGTCCGCCGTGTTCCCGGCGGCGGCCGTCGACACCTCACCGGCCATGGTGGGGATGCCACAGGCCCCGACCGCCTGGGCGCTGCCGTCGTCGAAGCCCGAGGCGTTGCCCACCATGGCGAAGTCGCTGGCGCAGGCCTGCTGGGCGTCGGCGTAGTTGGTCCCCGAGTCGTTGCCGTCGTCGAAGGGCTGCACCTTTATCTGGCGGCCGCAGATGCCGCCCTGGCTGTTGACGTAGGCGGCCCAGGCCTGGGTGGCCTGGCGGGCGCTCTCGGTGAGCCCGGGCGCCACCCCGCTGATGCTGGCGATGTTGCCCACCGTGATGGTGGTGGCGGTGACGCCGGTGGTGGTGGCCCCGCCGTTCCCGCCGGCCGGGGTCTGGTTCCCGGCGGCCCCGCACGGCGCGCTCGAGGAGGCGGCGGCGGTGCCGCCGGCCGGGCTGGTGGCGACGCCGGGCGAGCCGCCGGGCGAATTGGTGCCGCCCGGCGTCGCCGTGCTGCCCCCGCTCGGGGTGGTGGCGCCGGGGGTGGTGTTGGCCCCGGCGATGGTGGTGGTGGTCGCGCCCCCGGCCTCGGCGTTGCCCGAGCTGTGGTTGGCCGCGGCCACCCCGTTGTTGGACGTGCCCTGCGCCTCGGCCCGCTGGGCCCCGGTCAGGCGGGAGCCGCAGGCCGACACGACCAGGGCCATGGCGCTGAGCACGGCCACGGCGGCGATACGGGTGTGGCGGGAGGACGCCCGCGGGCGCTGGGACTGGTTCATGGCGTGGGCTCTTCCTGGTGCAGGTCGGTCAGTCGTTCGGGGTCGGCCAGGGTCGAGAGGATCCGCTCCAGGCGGTCCACCGAGCGGACGATGGCCAGCGCGTTGCGGCGGTCCTCCTCCACCTGGCGCAGGCTCCAGGCGCCGCGCACCAGGACGCCTCCGCCGATGACCAGGGCCAACCCGAGGAGGCCGCCCGAGATCACGTAGGGGATCTCCTGGTACAGGTAGGGGCTGTGGGCGGCGCCGTACCAACCGGCCACGATGCCGACGAAGCCGAAGCCGATGGCCAGCATGCCCAGGACCTGCATGATTTTCCGGACGTCGCGATCGGACCGGCCCCGGCGGGCCCCGTCGACCACGCTGGCCAGCCGGGCCAGCCGGCTGGGGACCGGGGTCGCCCCGCCGTCATCGTCCGGCTCGGTGACCGGGGCCGGCCCGCCGAGCCCGGCTGACCCGCCCGATCCGGCCGGGGAACCGGTGACCCGGCGCACCTGCCCCGGATCGGTGTCGCCCGCCGTGCCTGATCTTCCCAACAGCTTCATGCGCCGAAGCCTCCCGTATCGATGGGCCCACCAGTATCGTCGAACCGGCTGCTCAACGGGTCGCCGTCGACGCAGTTGGAGCCCACCAGTTCACTCAGATCGTCCGCCCGCTTGTAGGCATAGGCCAGGATGAGGGCCAAAGCCAGCCCGGCCAGTAGGAACAGGGTGCCCACCCCCTTGAAGACCGGCGTCACGGCCGAGGTCGGCTGGCCCGAGCCGCTGGGGCTCCCGGTGCCGGCCGCCGGGGTGGTGGCGGTGGGGCTGGGGGTGCCCGTCGTGCCGCCCGGGGCGCTGAAACTCGAACCGCCGGTGTCACCCGTGGTGCCGAAGGAGCCGGTGGTCGGCGAGGTGAACTGGTCCGACGGCGAGGTGGTCCCGGTGTCGCCGCTGCCCGAGTCGGACCCGAAGGCCGGGGAGGCCGTCGAGCTGACGGTCACCGTGCCCAGGTCGAGCGTGAGCAGCTGCATGTTGGGCAAGGCGACCGGGAGGCTCGAGGTGAGCGAGGCGGGCAGGAGCGATTCGAACTTGCCCGCCGCCGCGTCCAGGGTGTCGAGGTTGATTGAGAGCTGGAGCCCGTCGAGAGTGCGGCTGGCCGACGGTCCCTTGATGGAATCGGTGGCGTTGGTGACGGCGAGCGTGATGCCCAACTCCTTGAGCAGCGTGTTGAGCGCCGCCACCGGCAGGGCCAGCGGGGTGTTCTTCCCGGTGACCGAAATGCCGTTGGCGTCAATGGTGACCTGCTGCCCGGCGATGTCGACGTTGGTGAGCACGGTCGACCCGGTCACCGTGCCGCTGGTCCCGTCGGAGGTGGCGGTGGCGGTGGTGGTCACGGCGCCGATGGTGATAAAGCCGGCCAGGAGGGAGATGCCGCTGACCGTGGCGCTGGCCGATGCCGTGGCCGACGTGCTCGGCGCCTGCGAGGACGACGTGCCCGAGAGGTTGCCGATACCGATCAGGGCGGAGCTGCCGGCCAGGACGTTGCCGGGCCCCGACGGGGCGGTGGGCGAGGCGGTGGCGCCCGAGGCGCCGGCGGTGGCGGCGTCGTCGCCGAGGGAGGCGGTGGCGGTGTTGCCGTTGGTGTCCGAGCTGGCATCCATGCTCACCCCGGGCTCATCGGTGGCCGCCGTGTTGGGCGTCTCGGGGAACTTGCTGACCGCCTCGAGGGGCCAGACCGGGGCCGGGGGCAGTGGCACCCCGGGCACCAGCAGGGACAGCTCGGGGCCGGCGTTGGCCACCACCTGGCCCGGGTAGAAGACCGACGCCACGGCACTGCCGCTCGGCCCGAAGTTGTCGCTGGTGGCGGCGTAGCCCTCGTCGAACTCCAGGGACGGGGTCGACGGCAGCGGGAAGTTCGGCTGCTCGTACTGCGCCGTCACCGCCTCGGCCAGCGCGTTCACGGTGAACCCGCCCAGCGCGGTGTTGTCCGCGCCGGCCGGCCCGCTCGAGTACGCCAGGGCCAGCAGCCCCGATCCCCCGCCGATGAGCAGCACGGTGGCCACCCCGAGGGTGGGCAGGCGGCGCAGGCGGCGCAGTCGGCGCAGGCGGGTCGGCAGCGCGCGCCGGCTCATGCGGCGGCCCCACCGAGGTAGGCATCGGTCAGGTCGGCCGGCAGTTCGCCCGGCAGCCCGGCAGCCACAATGCGGCCCTGGACCACCACGGCCACGTGGGTGGCGACACCCAGCGCGGTGGCGGCGAACTGCTCGGCCAGAATGATGGCCACCCCCTCGGCGGCGATCTGGGCCACCAGCTCGTAGAGCTCGGCCACGATCATGGGCGCCAGGCCCATGGAGATCTCATCGAGCAGGAGCACGGCCGGCTCGACACTGAGCGTGCGGGCCATAGCTAGCATCTGCTGCTCCCCACCCGACAGCGTGCCCGCCACCTGGCCCCGCCGCTCGGCCAGCCGGGGGAACCGGCTGAAGGTCCGCTCCTCCACCGCGGCGCGCGAGGATCCGCCGAAGGTCATGAGGCGCAGGTTCTCGTTCACCGTCAGGTTGGGGAAGATGCCGCGGCCGTCGGGCAGCGTGCACAGGCCGGCCCGGGCCAGCGCGTCGGGGCGGATGCCGTTGGCGTGGCGCCCCATCACGTGGAAGCAGCCCGACGTTGGCTCCATCTGCCCGCTGGCCACCCGGAGCGTGGTGGACTTGCCGGCGCCGTTGGGGCCGAGCAGCGCCAGCACCCCGCCCGTGCGCACCAGGAGGTCGATGCCGTGCAGCACCTCAATCTGCCCGTAGCCGGCGTGGACCCGCCGCAGCTCCAGCACCGGGGGCGGGGGGGGCGGCGTGGGCGCCGGCACGGCGGTGCGCTGCGAGTCAGGCACGGGAACCCACCGCGCTGGTGGACGGGGTCGCGGTGGACGCGGCGGTAGTGGACGCCTCGGCGCCCGCGGGAGCGTCGGCGCCCGGGGTCACGGCCGGATCGTCCACCGTGCCCAGGTAGGCCGCCCGCACCCGTTCGTCCACCCGGATCTCGGCCGGCGAGCCCACGGCGAGCACGGCCCCGAAGTCGAGCACGTTGATCTGGGAGCACACCCGCATGACCAGGCCCATGTCGTGCTCCACCAGGAGGATGGCCATGCCGGCCTCGGCCAGGTGGCACATCAGGGTGCCCAGCTCCTCGCTCTCGGTGTCGCTCAACCCCGACGACGGCTCGTCCAGCAGCAGGAGGCGGGGCCGGGTGGCCAGGGCCCGGGCCACCTCCAGCAGGCGGGCCTGCCCGGTGGGCAGCGTGTCGGCCGATCGGTCGGCCAGGGCGGACAGCCCGACCAGGGCCAGCACCCCGTCGGCGTTGACGGCCACGTCGGAGCGGTCGCGGGACCAGCGCCGCCTGATCTCGGCCGCGGCCAGCACGTTCTCGCGCACCGAGAGGGAGCCGAACACCTCGAGGCGCTGGAAGGTGCGGCCGATGCCCAGGCGGGCCCGCTTGTGCGGGCCCAGCCCCTCCATGGGCGCCCCCTCGAAGGCGATGCGGCCGCCGGCCAGGCCCTGTAGGCCGCAGACGGCGTTGAACAGGGTGGTCTTGCCCGCGCCGTTGGGCCCGATGAGGCCGGTGACGGCGCCCGGGTCGACGCTGAGGTTGACGCCGCGCAGGGCGTGGACGCCCCCGAAACGGACCTCGACTTCGGTCACCTGCAGCAGCGCCACGACAACCTCCCCCCGCTCGCGTTCACGTGCGCATGTGATGCCCACATGCGCCTCTCTTACTCTTTTCCCTGCTCAATCCACATGTTCTTTGCCAAAAGTAGAACACGCTCTCGTTTCGGACCTTACGGTAGCAATTCCGGACGGCGGTCCGAGAGCGTTAGCCTGCTCCACTATGGAACACACCATGTCCGAACGGCTGGTCGAGCTGGCGGAGCGCAAGGACCAAGCCTTGCACGCCGGTAGCGAAAAAGCAGTGGAGCGCCACCACGCCAAGGGCAAAATGACGGCCCGGGAACGCATCGACTACCTGCTGGATGAGGGCTCCTTCCAGGAGCTGGACATGCTGGCCCGACACCGGGCCCACGGCATGGGACTGGAGGACAACCGGCCCTACACCGACGGCGTGGTCACCGGGTTCGGCACCATTGAGGGCCGGCGGGTCTGCATCTTCAGCCAGGACTTCACCGTTTTCGGCGGCGCTCTGGGCGAGGTCTTCGCCGAGAAGATCCACAAGGTGATGGACCTGGCCGCCTCGACCGGGGTCCCCATGATCGGCCTCAACGACGGGGCCGGGGCCCGGATTCAGGAGGGGGTGGTCTCGCTGCACTCCTACGGCGGGATCTTCCTGCGCAACGTGACCGCCTCGGGGGTCATCCCCCAGATCAGCGTGATCATGGGACCCTGTGCCGGGGGCGCCGTCTACTCGCCGGCCATGACCGACTTCATCTTCATGGTCCAGGGCACGTCGCACATGTTCATCACCGGGCCCGATGTGGTCAAGACGGTGACCGGGGAGGACGTGACCCTCGAGGAGCTGGGCGGGGCCATGAGCCACGCCACCAAGTCGGGCGTGGCCACCTTCGTCTCCCCCGACGAGAAGGCCTGCCTCGACGACGTCCGCCTGCTCCTCTCCTTCCTGCCGGCCAACAACCTGGAGGAGCCGCCCATCGTCATGAGCGGGGACGACCCCGAGCGCCAGGTGCCCGAGCTGATCGACATCCTGCCCGCCTCGCCCAACCAGCCCTACGACATGAAGAAGGTCATCGCCGCCGTGGTCGACGACGGCGAGTACTTCGAGGTCCACCGCCACTGGGCCATGTCGATCACCTGTGGCTTCGCCCGCATGGACGGCCGCGTGGTCGGCATCGTCGGCAACCAGCCGGCCGTCCTGGCCGGCGTGCTCGACATCGACTCCTCGGAGAAGGCCTCCCGCTTCGTGCGCACCTGCGACGCCTTCAACATCCCGTTGCTGACCTTCGTCGACGTGCCCGGCTTCATGCCCGGCACCGACCAGGAGTACGGCGGCATCATCCGCCACGGGGCCAAGCTGCTCTACGCCTACTGCGAGTCCACCGTGCCCCGGATCCAGATCATCACCCGCAAGGCCTACGGCGGCGCCTACGTCGTCATGAACTCCAAGTCCATCGGGGCCGACCTGGCCTACGCCTGGCCGTCGGCCGAACTGGCCGTCATGGGCCCCAACGGCGCGGTCGAGATCGTCTACCGGCGTGAACTGGCCGAGGCGGCGGACCCGGCGGCCCGGCGGGCCGAGTTGATTGACGAGTACACCGAGCGCTACGCCAATCCCTACATCGCGGCGGAGCGGGGCTACATCGACGATGTCATCTCGCCGGCCGACACCCGCCGGGTCATCTGCCGCAGCCTGGAGATCCTCTCCTCCAAGCGCGAGGAGCTGCCGCGGCGCAAGCACGGCAACGTCCCGCTGTGAGCCAGCCCATCGACCCGGCCCAGCTGGCGCTGCTGCCCCGGCCCGGGCCCGACCCCGACGTGATGGCCGCCCTGACCGCCGCGGTGGCCATGATGTGGCCGGAGCCCGGTCCCCCCGACGAGCTGGACCCGGTCCACCAGGCCTGGCGCTTCAGCGGGCGCTGGTGGATGAAGCCGACGGCCCTGCGGCGCGACCGACCCTGGGCCCGCCGCTGACCGTCTACGTCGACGACTGGCGGCAGCGGGCCACCATCCGGGGGCACGAGGACCGCTGGTCGCATCTGCTGGCGGACGAGCCCGACGAATTGCACGCCCTGGCCGCCCGGCTGGGCATCCCGCTCCGGGGCTACCAGCGCCACCGGCGCTCGGCCGCCCTGAACCACTACGACCTGCCCGAGTACCTCCGCCAGCGGGCCATCGAATTCGGCGCCGTCCCCGTCACCTGGCGCGAGATGGCCCGGCTCACCCGGAGGTGGCGTCGCGCTGGCGCTCCGCCAACCCCACCAGGTCCTCCATGATGCGATCGAAGGAGTAGTCCTTGGGCGTGTAGACCGAGGCCACGCCCTTGCCCTTGAGGATCTCGGCGTCGTCGGGCGGGATGATCCCGCCGACCACCACGGCGGCGTCGACGCCGGCGGCGCGCAGCCGGTCCAGCACGTCGGGGACCAGTTCCATATGGGACCCAGAGAGGATTGAGAGGCCGACGATGTCGACGTCCTCGTCCCGGGCCGCCGCCACGATCTGGGCCGGGGTGAGCCTGATGCCCTGGTAGATGACCTCGAAACCGGCATCACGGGCGGCCACGGCGATCTGCTCGGCCCCATTGGAGTGACCGTCCAGTCCCGGCTTGGCCACCAGCAGGCGGGGCGGCCCCCCGGTCCGCTCGGCCAGCGCCTTGGTGCGGGCCCGGATCGGGGCCAGATCGTCGCCGCGATGGCCGACGCCGCCGGTGACGCCGGTGGGGGCCCGGAACTCGCCGAACACCTCGCGCAGGGCGTCGGACCACTCGCCGGTGGTGCCGCCCACGTGGGCCAGGGCGATGGTGGCCTCCATAATGTTGCCGCCGGGGCCGTTGTCCTCGGCCACCTCGCGCAGCACGCTGAGTGCCTTGGTGACGGCGCCCTGGTCCCGGCCGGCCCGCCAGCGCTCCACGTCGGCGATCTGCTCGGCCTCGACCCGGTGGTCCACCTTCATGACGTTCTCAATCTCGCCGTCACCGGTGAGCGGGGAAGGGGCGGTCTCGGTGAAGGAGTTGACCCCCACCACCCGTTGCTCCCCGGTCTCAATGCGGCGCAGCCGCTCGGCCTGGCTGCGCACCAGGCGCATCTTCAACTCGTCAATGGCCTCGAAGGCGCCCCCCAGCGCCTCGACGTCGGCCAGCTCGGCCCCCGCCGCCTCCATGATCTCGGCCGTCTTGGCCTCAATGACCTTGGAGCCCTCAAAGATGTCCTCGTACTCGAGCAGGTCGGTCTCGAAGGCCAGGACCTGCTGCATGCGCAGCGACCACTGCTGGTCCCACGGCCGGGGCAGCCCCAGGGCCTCGTTCCAGGCCGGCAGCTGCATGGCCCGGGCCCGGGCGCTCTTGGAGAGGGTGACGCCCAACGACTCGAGCACAATGCGCTGCACGTTGTTCTCGGGCTGCTGCTCGGTCAGCCCGAGTGAGTTGACCTGCACGCCGTAGCGGAAGCGGCGCAGCTTGGGGTCCTCCACGCCGTACCGCTCGCGGCATATGCGGTCCCACATGGCGGTGAAGGCCCGCATTTTGCAGGTCTCCTCAACGAAGCGGACGCTCGAGTTGACGAAGAAACTGATGCGGCCGACCACGGCGGGCAGCTCGGAGGGGTCGATCTTGCCGGACGCCCGCACCCCGTCGAGCACCCCGATGGCCGTGGCCAGGGCGTAGGCCACCTCCTGGGTCGGCGTCGCCCCGGCCTCCTGCAGGTGGTAGCTGCAGACGTTGATGGGGTTCCACTTGGGCGCGTGGCGCACCGTGTAGGCGATGGTGTCGACGGTCAGGCGCAGGCTGGGACCGGGCGGGTAGATGAAGGTGCCGCGGCTCAGGTACTCCTTGACGATGTCGTTCTGGGTGGTGCCGGCCAGCTGGCGCGGGTCGACGCCCCGGTCCTCGGCATGGGCCACGTAGAGGCCGAGCAGCCAGGCCGCGGTGGCGTTGATGGTCATGGAGGTGTTCATCTCCCCCACCGGGATGCCGAACATCAGCTCTTCCATGTGGCCCCGGTGCACCACCGGGACACCCACCTTGCCCACCTCGCCCGCCGCTTCGGGCGCGTCGGGGTCGTAGCCGGTCTGCGTCGGCAGGTCGAAGGCGATGGAGAGCCCCGTCTGCCCCTTGGCCAGGTTGTTGCGGTAGAGCTCGTTGGAGGCCCGGGCGGTGGAGTGCCCCGAGTAGGTGCGCATCATCCACGGTGCATCACGTCTGCTGTCCTGGCTCATCTACTTCACCTCCCTGAGGTGGCGGAAGTGCCTCCCACCATTCTGCCCGTTTGCCGCCACCCCCAACCGCCGGCCCCTCGCGCTGATAGTCGTAAAAGCCCTGCTTGGTCTTGCGGCCCAGCTGGCCCGAGGTCACCAGACGGCGGAGCAGGGGCACGGCGGCGTAGTTGGGGTCCCGGAATTCGGCGTAGAGCGCGTCGAGGATGGCCAGGGACGTATCCAGCCCGACCAGGTCGAGCAGGGCGAAAGGACCCATGGGGAACCCGCACCCGCCCTTCATAGCGGCGTCGATCCCCTCCTTGGTGGCCACCCCGCCCTCCAGCAGGCGCACGGCGTTGTTGAGATAGGGGAAGAGCAGCGCGTTGACGATGAACCCCGCCTGGTCCTTGACCTCCACCGGGTCCTTGCCGCAGGCGGTGGCGAACTCCAGGGCGGCCGCCACCGTGGTGTCAGCGGCGGTGATCGGGCGCACCACTTCGACCAGGGCCATCGCCGGGGCCGGGTTGAAGAAGTGGATGCCGCAGACCAGTTGGGGCCGCCCGGTGGCCATGGCCATCTCGACCACGGGCAGGGTGGAGGTGTTGGTGGCCAGGATGGCGCCCTCCCGGCAGACCGAGTCCAGCTCGGCGAAGAGAGCCTTCTTGACGTCGAGGTCCTCGACCACCGACTCGATCACCAGGTCGACGTCGGCCAGCGCGCCCAGGTGGGTGGTGCCCGAGACGCGGCCGGCGATCTGGGCCGCCTCCTCCTCGGTGCGCTTGCCTTTCTCCACCTGCTTGGCCAGCGACTTGCCCAGGCCCACCACCATGGCGTCGGCGCTGGCCTGACTGCGGCTGCGCAGCACCACCTCATAGCCGGCGGCCGCGGCCACCTCGGCGATGCCCGAGCCCATGATCCCCGAACCGACGATTCCCACCCGTTTCATTGACATGGGAGCAGAGGCTACTGGTCGGTAACCAGCGCCGTCGAAGCCGGGTTACCGCGCCTGCGTGCAAGAGTGGCCCATGGACAAGAACGGTGTGCTGGCCCTGGTCGGGGGGAGCGAATGGACGGAGGGCTGCTCCTTCGATGCCACCCTGCTGGCGGCCTCGGGCGGGACAGACGTGCTGGTCCTGCCCACCGCGGCGGCCTACCAGAACCCCGAGCGGGTGGTGCTGCGGGCGGCCGAATGGTTCGCCACCCTGGGCGGCCAGGTCGAGGGGCTCATGGTGCTGGACCGGGCCTCGGCCAACGACCCCGGCCTGGCCAACGTGATCCGGGGCGCCCGCTTCATCTACCTCTCGGGCGGCTCGTCACTCCACCTGCGCTCGGTGCTCAAGCTCTCGGCCGCCTTCGAGGCCCTGACCGAGGCCTGGGCCGGCGGGGCGGTCCTGGCCGGATCGGCCGCCGGGGCCATGGTGCTGACCGACCCCATGGTCGACCCCCGCGGCGGCGCGCTGACGCTGGGGTTGGGGCTGGTGAAGCAGTTCGTCGTCATCCCCCAGTTCGGCGACGAGCACGAGGACTCCCACGGCCAGAAGGTGCAGCGCACCGTGGCCATGGCCCCGGCCGGCCTCCCGGTGGTGGGCGTGCCCGAGCGGACGGCGCTGCTGCGCGACGCCGAGGGCGGCTGGCACTCCGAGGGGGCGCGGGCGCCGGTGGTGTTCGTCGACGGCGCCCTCACCGAGGGGCTGACGGCGCTGAAGTAAACTGAGATAAGCGGTCGGTCAGTCGTCCTCGGCGATGGTGACCGACTCAATGGTCACCTTCTCCTTGGGCCGGCCGGCGCCGGGGGTGCCGATGTCGTTGATGGTGGCCACCACGTCCAGCCCGCTGACCACCTTGCCGAAGAGCGAGTACGACGGCGGCAGCGCGGCGCCGTCGGGGCCGCTGATCACGAAGAACTGGCTGCCGTTGGTGTTGGGGCCGGCGTTGGCCATGGCCAGCGAGCCCAGCTCGTAGCGGCCCTTGGCCGGGAGCTCGTCGGCGTACTTGTAGCCCGGTCCGCCGGTGCCGGTGCCGGTCGGGTCGCCGCCCTGGAGGACGAAGCCCGGGATGATGCGGTGGAAGATGACCCCGTCATAGAAGTGGTAGCGGGAGAGGAAGACGAAGCTGTTCACCGTCTTGGGGGCGGCCAGCGGGTCGAGGGCGATCACCAGGGTGCCGTGCGAGGTCACCATGGTGGCCGTGTAGCGCTTGGCCGGGTCGATGACCATCGGCGGTTCCTGGTCGAACTTGCGCTGCTGCGGGCTCGATCCATCGGCGTTGGGTGGGGTCGGTACGGCCATAGGTCAGCTCCCTGCTGCTTCGTTAATGGTGACGGAGAGGATGCGCTGGGTCACGTCGGGCGGGACCCCGGCGGTCGAGCCCTCGGCGTTGATCTTATTGACCACGTCCTGGCCGGTCACCACGTTGCCGAACAGCGAGTACCCGCCGCTGGCGATGTCGGAGTCCAACTGGGTCGCCCCGCCCGGCGCCACAATGAAGAACTGGCTGCCGTTGGTGTTGGGCCCCGAGTTGGCCATGGCGACGTTGCCGGTGGCGTAGGCCGTCGGGATGTTCTCGTTGGCGAACTGGTAGCCGGGCCCGCCCTGGCCGGTCCCGGTGGGGTCACCCGTCTGGTCGACGAAGCCGGGGACGACCCGGTGGAAGATCACACAGTGGAAGTAGCCCTTGTTGGCCAGGAAGACGAAGCTGTTCACCGTGTTCGGCGCGCTCTTGGCGTAGAGCGACATGGTGAAGGTGCCGGCCGTGGTCTTGACGGTGGCCGAGTAGAGCTTGTTGACGTCAATGGTCATGGCCGGGGCGGCCGAGTACTTCTGGGTGTTGACCGTGGTGGTGGTCTTGGTCGGGCAGCCGGCCGCCACGGCGATCCGGTTGGCCGCCGCCTGGGCCTTGGCGTTGGTCGAGGCCACCGTGGTGGTGGTGTGGCCAACCGGCGACTGCGAGGCCACCGTCTTCTTGGGGCTGTTCCCCGAGACCAGGAAGACGATGCCGATGATGATCAGGGCGATGACGGCGACGATGGCCCCGTTGCGGATGGACTTGCGCCGTTTGGCCGCCTGGGCCTGTGCGGCCAGTCGGGCTTCCCGGGCGGCTCGCTGACGGGCTCTCTTCTCGCTGGGCACGGCCCGAGACCCTATCCGCGCCAGAGAGACCCAACCGATCGGGGCCGTCGGGGTGGCGCCCGCAGCGCCTATAGCGTTCATGGCCATGCCGCTGCTCGTCCAGAAATTCGGTGGGACCTCGGTGGGCGACGCCGATCGGATCCGGGCCGTGGCCGACCACATCGCCCGCACCCGCCGCCAGGGCACCGACGTGGTGGCCGTGGTCAGCGCCATGGGCAAGACCACGGACGAACTGATCCACCTGGCCGACTCGGTCAGCGCCCTGCAGCCGCCCCGCGAGTACGACATGCTGGTCAGCGCGGGCGAGCGGATCTCCATGGCCCTGCTCACCATGGCCCTGGCCGAGCTCGGGGTTGAGGGCGCCTCCTTCACGGGGAGCCAGGCCGGGATCATCACCGACAGCGACCACACCCGGGCCAAGATCCTGCGGGTCCAGCCCGACCGCCTGCGCCAGGCTCTGGCCGCCGGCCAGGTGCCGGTGGTGGCCGGCTTCCAGGGCGTCTCGACCGAGCACAACATCACGACGCTGGGTCGGGGCGGGTCCGACACCACCGCCGTCGCCCTGGCCGCCGTCCTCGAGGCGGACGCCTGCGAGATCTACACCGACGTCACCGGGGTGTTCACCGCCGACCCCCGAGTGGTGCCCACCGCGCACCGGATCAACCGGATCTCCTTCGAGGAGATGCTCGAGATCGCCGCCACCGGCGGGCGGGTGCTGAACCTGCGCTCGGTGGAGTTCGCCCGTAACCACAATGTCGCGCTGCACGTGCGCAGCAGTTTCACCTGGGAGCCTGGCACCTGGGTGGTCGAGGAGGATGCAGACATGGAAGAAGCCGTCGTCACCGCGGTCACCCACGACACCTCGGAAG
Source organism: Acidimicrobiales bacterium (assembly GCA_035552095.1). Classification (GTDB taxonomy): domain Bacteria; phylum Actinomycetota; class Acidimicrobiia; order Acidimicrobiales; family RAAP-2; genus Bog-473. The sequence goes on from DASZMA010000048.1 coordinate 24,198, forward strand.
CCAAGGTCACGGTCAGCGGGGTGCCCGACCGGCCCGGGGTGGCGGCCCAGCTCTTCCGGGCCCTGGCCGACCACTCCATCAATGTCGACATGATTGTGCAGAACACCTCGGCCCACGGCACCACCGACATCTCCTTCACCGTGCCCAAGACCGACCTGGCCGTCTCGGTGGAGACGGCCACCGCCCACTCGACCGAGCTGGGAGCGTCCGGGGTCACCTCGGACCGCGACGTGTCGCGGGTGTCGCTGATCGGGGTGGGCATGAAGTCGCACCCCGGCATCGCCGCCACCATGTTCGAGACGCTGGCCAAGGAGGGCATCAACATCGACATGATCTCGACGTCGACCATCCGGACGTCGTGCATCGTGGCCACCGACGACGTGGAGCATGCCGTGCGCTGCCTGCATGCGGCCTTCGAACTCGGCTGATGGCGGTGCTGACCCTGTGGCTGCTCCGCCACGCCAAGGCGGTGACCGATCCGCCCGAGGACGGCGCCGACTTCGACCGGGTGCTGGCGCCGCGGGGACGGCGCGACGCCAAGGCGTTGGGGCACCTGATCGGGCGCCAGGGCAAGCAGCTCGGCCTGGGGGCGCTGCCCATGCCTGAGCTCGCCCTCATCTCGCCGGCCGCCCGCACGGCCACCACCGCCGACCTGGCCCTGGCCGAGGCGGCGGATCCCCCTGAATACCGGCTCGAAAAAGGCCTCTACGAGGCCGACCCCGAAGAGGTGCTCGCCTTCGTGCGGGACCTACCCGACGACATCGACGCCGCCATGGTGGTCGGGCACAACCCGACGGCGCAGGCCCTCTCCCAGGGACTGTTGTCACCTCGTGACAAGAAGGGCCTGTCCAACGCTGTGCGCAACGGCTTTCCCACGTGTGCGCTCGGCGTCTACGCCTTC
>DASZMA010000049.1:0-18050 GCA_035552095.1 Acidimicrobiales bacterium
TCCAGGTGCTTGTCCCGCAGCTGCACAATGTCCACGCCCCCGGCGATGCAGGCCGCCACGAAGTCGGCCAGGTCGGGTCGGTCGGGCGTGCACAGGTAGAGGTGGCAGTCCGCGATGGCGCGGGGGGACGTCACGCTTTGGCGCTGGCCTTGGCCTTTGCCTTCATGGCCTGCTTGTGGGTACGCACCTTGCCCAGGGTCTCGGCGTCGGTGATATCCGCCACCGACATGAATGAGCCTTCCTTGCCGAACGGGGCGGTGGCGGCGCGCCAGCCTTCGGGTTGGACGCCGAGTTGCTTCCCCAGCAGGGCGGCGAAGATACGGGCCTTCTGCTCGCCGAAGCCGGGCAGGGCGGTCAACCGTTTGATCAGCGTCTTCCCGTCGGGCAGGCCCTTCCAGATGGCGTCAGCCTTCCCGCCGTACTCCTCGGCCACAATGGCGCAGACCCCCTGCACCCGCCCGGCCATGGAGCCGGGAAAGCGGTGCAGCGCGGGCCGCTCCTTGAAGACCTCGATCAGCTTCTCGGGGTCCATGGCGGCGATGGCGGCCGCATTGAGGGTGCCCCCCAGCCTCCGCTGCAGTTCGGCGGGTGACGAGAAGGCCTTCTCCATGGTGACCTGCTGGTCGAGGACCATGCCGAGGAGGAGGGCCAGCGGATCCCGGCTGATGACCGCATCAGCCTCTTTGTCGCCGGTGAGATGAAGTGCCACTTTTGCCATGAAGGAATCTTGGCACGCCTCTCTCACCTGGGTGATCGTGTCCTGACCCTTTGGGCAGGGCAGACTCTCGGCATGCATATTCCGGCCAAGGTCGACTACGGCATCCGGGCTCTACTCGCCCTGGCCGCCGCGGGCACTCCCCAGACGGCCGAATACCTGGCCGGGGAGCAGGGCCTCCCGCCCCGTTTCCTCGGGGCGATCCTGGCCGACCTGCGCCGGGCCGGCATTGTGGCCAGCCAACGCGGGGCCGAAGGCGGCTACCGGCTGGCCCGCAGTGCCAGCGAGATCACCATGGCCGACGTCATACGCGCGCTCGATGGGCCGTTGGCCGAAGTGCGGGGTTACCGCCCGGAGTTGACCATTTACGACGGGGCGGCGGAGAACCTGCAGCAGGTCTGGGTCGCCGTGCGGGCCAGTCTCCGGTCGGTGCTGGAGAAGGTCACGCTGACCGATGTGATCACCGGCAAGTTGCCCGCGCACGTGACGAAGATGACCACCGATCCCGATGCTTGGGTGGCCCACTAATTGGCTGCTGCTGATGGCCCGATGGTGTCGGTCACCGGCACCGACTTCATGTGGTTCGTCGATACCGCACTCGACGCCATGGCCGTCATTCTGCGTGACCTCGGCGATGACCTGGCCAATCGGCAGCCCGACCTCGAAGGGGCCAATACGCCCTTCGCCATCCTGACCCACTGCCTGGGCGTGATGGAGTTCTGGGGCGGTGCCACCGTGGCCGGCCGGGAGATTCAACGGGACCGGGAGGCGGAGTTCCGGGCCAGGGGCGAGCTGGGGGACCTGCTGCGTCGGGCCGCCGCGGCTCGGCAACAGCTGGAGTCGGACCTGGCCGAACTCGACTCCGAAGCGGCACCGCTCAGCCCCGGCCGCCACGCCAAGCCAGGTGATGCCCCCGATGCGGCCGAGCCCTACGCCCGCAACAGAGGGTCGGTACTGCTCCACATTGTCGAGGAGCTGTTCCAGCATCTTGGTCAGATGGAGCTCACCCGGGATCTGCTGCTGGCTGACGGTTGATAGCCGGCGCCGGCGCCAAGCTCAGACGATGAAAGGGGCGGCCGACGAAGGGTCGATGCCCAACTCGGTGATGGCCTCGGCCACCACGGAGGGCTCGATCCGTCCGGTCCGGGCCAGCTCGCTCAACACCGCCACGCTCAGGTGGGCCGCGTTCACCTCGAAGTGACCCCGGAGCGCCTCCCGGGCGTCCGAACGGCCGAAGCCGTCGGTGCCCAGCGACGTATAGGGGCGGTCGACGAAGCGGGCCACCTGGTCGGGCACGGAGCGCATGTAGTCGGTGATGGCGACGACCGGGTCGTCGCCTGAACCGAGCGCGTCGGTGACCACGGCGCGGCGGGCATCGGATCCGGGGTGGAGGCGGTTCCAGCGCTCCACTTCCAGCGCGTCGGTGCGCAACCCGCTCCAAGATGTGACGGCGAAGGTGTCGGCGGCCACGCCCCATCGGCTGGCCAATTGCTCCTGGGCCTCTTGGGCCACGCTCCACATCGGGCCCGAGAAGCACAACGAGGCGCGCAAGGAGCCTTCGACCTCGGGTGCGGTCGAGAAGCGGTAGACGCCCTCAATGATGCCCCGGGTGATGGCGGCGCCCTCTTCCCCGTCGGGCAATGCCGGCATCGGGTAGTTCTCGTTGTAGAGCGTCAGGTACCAGAAGCGGTCTTCGGGCTCGGGCCCCAGGATCTTGGTGATGGCGTGCCGCATGATCACCGCCACCTCGTAGGCGAAGGAGGCGTCGTAAATCTGGGCGGCCGGGTTGGTCGAGGCCAGCAACGGCGACTGACCGTCGTCGTGCTGCAGCCCTTCCCCCTGCAGGGTGGTCCGCCCGGCGGTGCAGCCGGCCAGGATGCCCCGGCCCCGGATGTCCCCCAGTGCCCAGGTCAGGTCGCCCACCCGCTGGAAGCCGAACATGGAGTAGAAGAGGAAGACCGGGAGCATGGGTTGCCCCCACGTGGCATAAGCCGTGGCCAACGCGGTGAACGCCGACAGCGCGCCCGCCTCGGTGATGCCCTCCTGGAGGACCTGGCCCGAGGTGCTCTCGGCATAGTGGAGGGGCAGGTCGGCGTCCACCGGCACATAGCGCTGGCCTTCCGGGGCGTAAATCTTCGCTTCCGCGATGATCGGCTCCAGGCCGAACGTCCGGGCTTCGTCCGAGACGATGGGCGCGACCAGCGGGCCCACCGCCGGGTCGCGCACCAGGTTCCGGATCAGTCGGGCGAAGGCCATGGTGGTCGAGGCCGACTGCTTGCCCGAGCCGGAGAAGAACTCCTCGAACACCTTGTCGTCGGGCAGCAGCGGGCGTACCGGGCGCACGACGCGGGACGGGACCGGGCCGGCCAGCACTCTCCCGCGGGCCCGCAGGTACTCCAGCGCGTCGGAACCCTCGGCCGGGCGGATGTAGGGCGGGTCGCCTTCGAGCGCCGAGTCGGGAATGTCGTCGGTCAGGTACAGGCGGTCGCGCAGGGCGGTGAGCTGGGCCCGGTTCATCTTCTTGATCTGGTGGGTGGCGTTGCGCGACTCAATCTCGGGTCCGAGCGTCCAACCCTTGATGGTCTTGGCCAGGATCACCGTCGGTGCCCCCCGCTGCTCGGTGGCCAGCTTGTAGGCGGCGTAGAGCTTGCGGTAGTCGTGACCACCTCGGGGCAGCGAGACCAGTTCGTCGTCGGTCAGGTCGTCGACCAGGTGGCGCAAGCGCGGGTCGGGACCGAAGAAGTGCTCCCGGATGTAAGCGCCGGACTCGACGGCCAGCTTCTGGTACTCGCCGTCGAGGGTGGTGTTCATCCGGTCCATGAGGACGCCGTCGACGTCCTTGGCCAGCAGGGCGTCCCACCGTGAGCCCCAGATCACCTTGATCACGTTCCAGCCGGCGCCGCGGAAGACCGCTTCGAGCTCCTGGATGATTTTGCCGTTGCCTCGCACCGGGCCGTCGAGCCGCTGCAGGTTGCAGTTGACCACGAAGATCAGGTTGTCCAGGTGCTCGCGACCGGCCACCCCCAGGGCGCCGATCGACTCGGGCTCGTCCATCTCGCCGTCGCCGACGAAGCACCAGACCCGGCTGGCGCTGGTGTCGACCAGGTGCCGGTGGTTCAGGTAGCGGTTGATGTGGGCCTGGTAGATGGCGGAGATGGGACCCAGGCCCATGGAGACCGTCGGGAACTCCCAGAAGTCGGGCAGCGCCCGCGGGTGGGGGTAGCTGGGCAGGCCCCCTCCACCTACCTCGTGCCGGAAGTTGTTCAGCTGCTCCTCGGTGAGGCGACCCTCGACGAAGGCCCGCGCATAAATGCCGGGCGACGCGTGACCCTGAATGAAGACCTGGTCGCCGAAGCCGCCGTCGGCCTTGCCCCGGAAGAAGTGGTTGAAGCCGACCTCGTACAGCGCGGCCGAGCTGGCGTAGGTGGAGAGGTGACCACCGATGCCGTCGGTGCGCGTGTTGGCCCGCACCACCATGGCCGCCGCGTTCCAACGGATGTAGGCGCGGATCCGGCGCTCCTGGTACTCGTCGCCGGGAAACCAGGGTTCAGCATCGGCCGGGATGGTGTTGACGTAGGGCGTCGAAACTGTGGCCGGGAAGTCGACCTGCTTGGTGCGGGCCCGCTCCAGGAGCTTCATGAGGAGGTAGCGCGCCCGTGAGCGACCACGGGAGTCGACGATGGCGTCGAACGAGTCGAGCCACTCCTGGGTCTCGCCCGGATCGATGTCGGGAACTTGGTGGCTGATCCCGTCGAACAACATGGCTCCACGGTAGCCCTCTCACCGGCGGTTCCGTCACCGCGGTTGGCTGGTGTTACACATTGCGGATGGACTCCACCGGCCCCGCTGTCATCGTGTACACCGACGGCGCGTGTCGAGGGAATCCCGGCCGGGGCGGGTGGGCCTGGGCCGTGCCCGGCGGACCGTTCGCCAGCGGGGCGGAGGTCCACACGACCAATCAACGCATGGAGATCACGGCCGCCCTGGAGGCGTTGCGCTTCCTGGTACCTGACGCCACGTCAGATATTGAGGTGGTGAGCGACTCCACCTATGTCGTCAACTGCTTCAAGGACCGCTGGTGGCAGGGCTGGCAGCGGCGCAACTGGAAGAACTCCCAGAACAAGCCGGTGGCCAACCGTGACCTCTGGGAGCCCCTGATCGAGCTGGCCGTGGCCTCGGCTCCCCAGGTCACGTTTCGCTGGGTCAAGGGGCACTCGGGCGATCGCTGGAACGACCGGGTCGACGAGCTGGCCACTCTGGCGGCCGATCGCGGCGCCGGCGAGAGTGGGGGCGGACAGTGACCGGGGCGGTTACCGGCCGGTAGCAAGCCGGCGTTAGCCGTCGCCGCCCACGGGGAGCGCCGCCCGTCCCCGCGACCATCATGAAACTGACCGCCACCGATGCCGTCACCGTGGCGTCAACGGCCACTTCAACGCCGAGCCGCACCGGCCCGTGGCGGTCGGGCGACCGGTAGGGTGATGTGGCGCTCGGGCAGTTCGGGGAGGGACCGGCCGCGCAACTGAGAGACAGGAAAGGGAAACGGCGATGAGCGCTGAAGACGAGTTCGACATCGTCGTGATTGGTGGTGGTCCCGGTGGGTACGCCACCGCGCTCTACGGTGCGGCCGCTGGCCTGTCGGTGGCCATTGTCGAGCGCGACAAGGTGGGCGGCACCTGCCTGCACCGGGGCTGCGTCCCGGCCAAGGAGTTCCTGGAGACGGCGGCGGTGCAGCGGACCGTGAGCGGGGCCGACCAGTTCGGCATTTCGGTGACCGGTGCCACCCTTGACTTCTCGGTCAGCCAGGATCGCAAGAACGGCGTGGTCGACAAGCTCTTCAAGGGTCTGTCCGGCCTGCTCAAAGGGCGCAAGGTCACCATCCTCTCGGGCACCGGGACCCTCCAGGCCGATCACCGGGTCCGGGTGGTCGACGGCGAGGACGCCGGGCGAGAGGTGGTCGGACGCAACGTCGTCCTGGCCGCCGGCTCAGTGCCCCGGAGCCTGCCCGGACTCGAGATCGACGGCCGCTGGGTCCTCACCTCCGACGAGTTCTTGGACCTCAAAGAAGTCCCGGCCTCGGTGGCGGTCGTCGGCGGCGGGGCGATCGGGTGCGAGTTCGCCTCCCTGCTCTCGGACCTCGGATCCAAGGTCACCGTGCTCGAAGCACTCGACTCCATCCTGACCGGCTGCGACGAGGATGTCGTGCGCCTGGTGAGCCGCTCCTTCAAGAAGCGGGGCATCGAGGTCTTCACCGGCGTCCAGGTCGAGAGCCATAGGCCGAACGCCGGCGGGAGCACCACCACGGTGAAGGCCGGCGAGCAATCATTCGAGGTCGAGGCCATCGTGGTGTCGGTGGGCCGGCGCCCCCGCAGCGAAGGGTTGGTAGCCGACGGGGTCGGCGTCGAAATCAACGATCGAGGATTCGTGGTGGCCGACGAGTACCAGCGCACCGCGGTACCCGGGGTCTGGGCCGTGGGCGACGTGGTGGCGGGCACCCCGCAGCTGGCCCACGTCGGGTTCGCCGAGGCCATCGTGGCGGTCAAGAGCATGCTGGGCGAGACGGTGCTGCCGGTCGACTACAGCCGGGTCCCGTGGGCCATCTACTGCCACCCCGAGGTCGCCTTCTGCGGGTTGACCGAAGCGCAGGCCAAGGCGAAGGGCATCCCCGTCATCACCAAGAAAGATCCGTTCGGCGGGAACAGCCGGGCGCTCATCATCGGGGACACCGAGGGCATGGTGAAGATCGTGGCCGAGCAACGCCCGGACGGCTCCGCCGGCAAGATCCTGGGCGTGCACATGGTCGGGCCGTGGGTGACCGAGCAACTCGGTGCCGGTTACCTGGCCGTCAACTGGGAGGCGTTGCCCGAAGAGGTGGCGTACTTCATTCAGCCGCATCCATCGCTGTCGGAGACCTTCGGCGAGACGATGTTGGCGCTGACCGGAAGGGGACTGCACCTTGGCTGATGTCACGATGCCGCAACTCGGTGAGACGGTGACCGAGGGAACGGTGACGCGCTGGATGAAGGCGGTGGGCGACACGGTCGCTCGGGACGAACCGTTGTTCGAAGTATCGACGGACAAGGTCGACTCAGAGGTGCCCTCGCCGGCCGCCGGCGTGCTCACCGAGATCCTGGTGCCCGAGGGCGAGACGGTCGAGGTCGGTGTGCGCCTGGCCGTGATCGGCGACGAGGCGGGAGTGGCCGCCGCGGCGGAGGCTCCGGCCGCTCCGGCACCCGTTCCGGCACCCGCTCCAGCCGCGGAAGCGCCGGCTCCCGCTGCTGCGCCCGCCCCACCTCCACCTGCTGCGCCTGCCTCACCTCCGGCGCCTGCCCCGGCCCCGGCCGCGGCGGCGCCTCCGATCGATGCCGTGTCCGCCGACGTGGCCGACCCCCTCGTGCTCTCGCCGGTCGTCCGCAAATTGCTGGCCGAGAACGGGATCAGCGCGAGCGACGTCACCGGCACGGGCGTGGGCGGCCGCATCACCCGCGAAGATGTGCTCAAGGTGGCCGATGCCCGTCACGCCAGTGCGCCCGCCGCACCGGCCGCACCGGCACCGGCAACGCCACCGCCCGCCCCGGCGGCGGCACCCGCCCCGGCGGCGGCACCAGCACCGTCGCCCGTGGTGAGCGCGCCCACCGCCGCGCCCATCTCCATGGCGTCCTTCCGTAACGCGGGAGAACAGATCGTCCCGTTCTCGAACATGCGGCGTCGGACGGCCGAGCACATGGTGCGGTCGAAGGCGACCTCGCCCCACGCCTTCATCGCCAACGAGGTCGACTTCGAGAACGTGGAACGGGTGCGCAAGACCTGGGGCGCCCGCTTCAAGGCAGAGGAGGGCTTCTCGCTCACCTACCTTCCGTTCGTGGCCCGGGCCACCATTGAGGCGTTGCGCGACTTCCCGCTGCTCAACGCATCGGTGGTCGACGAGTCATTGGTCGTCCACGCCGAAGTCAACCTGGGCATCGCCGTCGATCTCTCCAACGAGGGGCTGATCGTGCCGGTCATCCACCGGGCCGAGGAGGTGACCCTGCGTGGGGTGGCCCGGCGCATCCGCGATCTGGCCGAGCGGGCCCGCGGGCGGCAGCTGAACGCCGATGACATTGCCGGAGGCACCTTCTCCATCACCAACGACGGGCCGTTCGGCACCTACTTCACCGTGCCCATCATCAACCAGCCCCAGGTGGCGATCCTGGCCACCGATGGCATTGCCCGGCGGCCGGTGGTGGTCACCCAGGACGACGGGTCCGAGTCGATCGCCATCCACTCGACCGGCATTCTCGGGGTGAGTTGGGACCACCGGGCCGTCGACGGGGCCTATGTGTCGTCCTTCCTGGCCAAGGTCTCCGACCTGCTGGGCAGTCGCGACTGGTCCGCCGAGCTGTAAGCCACAGTCATGTTCCGCATCCGGGTGTTGGGCAACGTCCCCTACCACGAAGCTTTCGCCTTGCAGCACGCGCTGGCCTCGGGCACCGACGACGACTACCTCCTGGTGCTGTCGCATCCCCACGTGTACACGCTGGGCGCGCACGCGGACCCCTCCCACGTCCTCACTGATCCGGCGTCGGTCGGGGCCACGCTGGAGCAGAGCGACCGGGGCGGCGATGTCACCTACCACGGGCCGGGTCAGATGGTGAGTTACCCCATCCTCTCGCTGCCCGATCGGCTCTCGGCCGGGCCGGCGCACGTGCACCGGCTCGAGGATGTCGTGATCGCCACCCTGGCCGACGTCGGTCTGCCCGGAGCTTCCCGGCTGGCGGATTACCCGGGCGTCTGGGTGGATACCGAGGGCCCGTCTCCCCGCAAAATCGCCGCCATCGGCGTGCGGACCATCCGTGGCCCGGGCGGAACCCGCCGCACCCTGCACGGCGTTGCCCTCAACATTGACTGCGACCTCTCCATGTTCAGCCACATCGTCCCGTGCGGCATTGCCGACCGGGGGGTCACGTCGCTGCGGGCGGAGGGGATCGACCTGCCCTACGCCGACGTGGTCGAGGCGTTCGTCGCCCGGGCCACCGCCGCGTTCGGGGACGGCATCGTCGACCGTCACGATGTGGTGGCGGGAGCGACGACACAGGTCGAAGGGGCGGTGCCGGTGGAACGGCCGCTCCTCCGTCGCCTGCGCCAGGCCGGCGTGGCACCGGAGTCCGGCCTGCAGATCGAGGAGCGCAAGCCGCAGTGGCTGCGGGTGCCGGTGCGCATGGGCCGCGAGTACGTGGCCCTGGGCAAGACGGTGCACGATCTCGGGCTGGCCACGGTGTGTGAAGAGGCTGGCTGCCCCAACATCTACGAGTGCTGGTCGGAGGGTACCGCCACTTTCATGATCAACGGTGAGCGCTGCACCCGGGCCTGCGGTTTCTGCCAGGTTGACACCCGGCACCCGCTGCCCCTGGCTCCCGACGAGCCGGATCGGGTGGCTCGCGCCGTGGAGCGGATGGGGCTGGGGCACGCCGTGGTGACGTGCGTGGCCCGGGACGACCTGGCCGACGGCGGGGCCGGGGCGATGGCCCAGACCATCACCGCCATCCGGGAGCGCAGGCCCAGCACCACGGTGGAGGTGCTGATCTCGGACTGCCGGGGCGATACCGCCTCGCTGGACTCGATCTTCGCCGCCCGGCCGGACGTGCTGAACCACAACATTGAGACGGTGGCTCGCCTGCAGCGGGCCGTGCGGCCGTCAGCCGGCTATGCCCGCAGCCTGAGCGTCCTGGCCCGGGCCGGGGCCGCCGGTCTGATCACCAAGAGCGGCCTCATGGTCGGGCTGGGCGAGCGCGAGGACGAGGTCGTCGCCACCATGGCCGACCTACGGGCCGTGGGGGTCTCGATCATCACCATCGGGCAGTACCTCCGGCCCAGCCGCGATCACCTGCCCGTCTCCCGCTACTGGGAGCCCGACGAGTTCGAGCGGCTAAAGCAGATCGGCGCCGAGCTGGGCGTCCCTCATGTGGAGGCATCACCGCTCACCCGCTCGAGCTATCACGCCCGCGACGCCGCGGCGGCGGCGCAGGCGGCGCACTGAGCGGAGTTCAGCGGGCCGATCGTCGGCGCAACAGCCAGACGACAACGGCCGCGCCGAGAATCGCCGCCGCGGCGGCCAGGATGATCCGGTTACGGGAACGGCTGGCTGTTTTGTGGTCGACCGGCGGCATGAACTCGGGCGCCGGCCCTCCGGCCTCCACTTGAGCGGGGATGACGGTGAGGGCGGGTTCCGTCCGGGACGGCACTTCCACTGCCGCTGTCGCCCCAATTGGAGTCTCCACGGGCGCCGGTGCCGGCGCTTCAGTGGCCTCCGAATCGAACTCCGTGGCGATGAGCTGCGAGGCGGTCTCGACGTTCGCTGGCCCCTCAGCGGGGATCGCGTCGACCGTGCGCCGGCGGAAGAGCCAGAACGCCAGGGCGGCGGCGAGCAACAGGACGACGGCCACGGCCAGGACGATCCAGCCCCAGGCCGTGCTCGAGGGCGCCGCCGTGACCACGACCGCGGCGCCGGCGACTGCGCTCATAATGGCGCCGAACTGGGCGGTGGCGATCTGCCCGGCCCGGGTGGCCGAAATGGGATCCGTATCGGTGACCGCGTTCGACGAGAAGGTGGAGAGGGTGGCCACGTAGAGGCCGGACCGGAAGGCGATCGCCTGGCCTACGCCGACCTGGCCCGCGGAAATGGCGAAATAGGTCGTGCGGATGGCCCGGGGGATGCCCCGGAGGGGGCCGGAGCTGACGATCTCGCCTGAGGTCAGGGAGTGCTGCACAGCCGACGAGAAGACCTGAGCGGCCGAAACCGTCGTGAAGCGGACCAGCAGGTCCTGCACCTCGTTGTCCCGATCGGTGTCCTGCCACACCCGCTGGTAGGTGGCAATGGATCCCGTGTGCGACAGCTGCCGCAGGGCGGCGTCAACGTTGGTGGGGTCGGGAGCCGACGTGGCGATCTGCGCCGATTTGAGCGGACCCTGGCTGAGCACGCGGTAGCCGCCGCCCAGGTCGGCAATGACGACGGAGCCGAGCGGTCGGGCCCCTGAAGTTGCGGCGGTGAGAAGGCCCAGGCAAGCGGCACTTCCCATCACGAGCCCAGCGGCCCGCACCGCCGTGCTCCTCACGCCACGAAGTACTTGGCCTCTGGGTGGTGACAGATGATGGCGTCGGTGGTCTGCTCCGGGTGCAGCTGGAATCCCTCGCTCACCGTGACCCCGATGCGGTCGCCCCCCAGCAGCTCGACCACTTTGGCGTTGTCCGTGAGATCCGGGCAGGCCGGGTAACCCCATGAGTACCGACCACCCCGGTAGGTCTGGCGGAACAGGCCGGCCAGCGAAGGGCCGTCCTCGTTGACGAAGCCCAGCTCCTCCCGGATGCGGTGGTGCCAGTACTCCGCGGTCGCCTCGGCCATCTCGACGCTCAGACCGTGCAGGAACAGGTAGTTCTGGTACTCGTTCTCGGCGAAGAGTCGAGCCGCCTCCTCCGAGGCCCGCGGCCCGATGGTGCACAGCATGAAGCTGGCGAAGTCCTGGTCGGGCGAGCCGGACGGGCGGAAGAAGTCCGAAATGCAGAGCCAGGGCTCCTTGCGTTGGCGGGGGAAGTTGAAGCGCATCCACTCCGAGGAGCGCGACTCGTCCTTCCAGATCACCAGGTCGTTGCCCTCGGCGTTGGCCGCGAAGTGGCCGTAGGCCACCTGCGGGATCAGGAGGTCGCCCTCCTTGGCCTTGGCCAGTTCCTGGCGCAGGGTGGCCCGCACCCGGGTCTTGAACTCGGTGTCGTCCTCGCCGTTCTCGGGCCGGAAGCCCCACTGGTTGCGGAAGAGGGCCGTCAGATTCAAGTACTCGGCGATGTCGTCGATCGGGATGCCCTTGGCGATCCGGGTGCCGACGAACGGCGGCGGGAAGAGCTGGTTGTCCGACGCCACATTGGCCCGGGCCGGCTGGCCCTCGACCGGCGTCGTCTCCTGAGGCTCCAGGCGGCTGCGCTTGGGCACGTTCTTCTCGGAGATCTCCCGCCCGAACTTCGGGTCCTGCTCGCCCGACTTCTTCATCTCCACCAGGCGGTCCATGGTGCGCAACCCCTCGAAGGCGTCGCGCCCGTAGAAGAGGCGGCCTTCATAGATCTCGCGCAGGTCGCGCTCGACGTAGGTGCGGGTCAGCGCGGCCCCGCCGAGAAGAATGGGGAAGTCGGCCAGGTCGCGCTGGTTGAGCTCGACCAGGTTCTCGCGCATGATCAGGGTCGACTTCACTAGCAGCCCGCTCATGCCAATGGCGTCGGCCTTGTGGGCCTCGGCCGCCGCGATCATCTCGTTGATCCCGATCTTGATCCCGAGGTTGATCACCTCGTACCCGTTGTTGGTCAGGATGATGTCGACCAGGTTCTTGCCGATGTCGTGCACGTCGCCCTTGACCGTGGCCAGCACGACCGTTCCCTTGCCACCCTGGTCGGCCTTCTCCATGAAGGGCTCGAGGAAGGCCACGGCGGCCTTCATGGTCTCGGCTGATTGGAGGACGAAGGGCAGCTGCATCTCGCCGGAGGCGAAGCGCTCGCCGACCACCTTCATGCCCTCGAGCAGAATGTCGTTGACGATGGCCAGCGCGCCCAGCCCGGAGTCAAGAGCCTCGGTCAGGTCGCCGTCCAGCCCGGTGCGGTTGCCGTCGATGATGCGCTGCGACAAGCGCTGGTCGACGGGCCAGTCGGCGTGGTCGTCCTGAGCCCCGGTGTTGACCTTGACCCCGTCGAACAGCGCCAGCAGCTCCTGCAACGGGTCGTAGTCCTCCGTGCGGCGGTTGTAGACCAGGTCGAGACTGAGCTCCTTGGCCCGCTCCTCAATGCGGGCGAGCGGGATGATCTTGGAGGCGTGGACGATGGCCGAGTCCAGGCCGGCCTCCACGCACTCGTGCAGGAAGACCGAGTTGAGGACCTGGCGGGCAGCCGGGTTGAGGCCGAAGGAGACGTTGGACAGCCCCAGGATGGTGGAGACGCCGGGCAGCTGTTCCTTAATGGCCCGGATGCCCTCAATCGTCTCGATCCCGTCGTTGCGGCTCTCCTCCATGCCGGTGGAGAGGGGAAGGGCCAGCGCGTCGAAGAGCAGGTCCTCGGGCTCCAGGCCGTAGCGCTCGACGGCGATGTCGCGGATATTCCGCGCTGCTCGCAGCTTCCACTCGGCGGTGCGGGCCTGGCCTTCCTCGTCAATGCAGGTGCAGACAACGGCGGCGCCGAACTCGCGGGCCAGGCGCAGGAAGGTGTCGAGCCGGGTGCCCGGCTCATCGCCCTCCTCCAGGTTGACCGAGTTGAGGATGGGTCGGCCACCGATCCACTCGAGGGCGGCCCGGATCACCGGACCCTCGGTGGAGTCGACCATGAGGGGGACGCTGGCCTGGGTGGCGAAACGGCTGGCCACCTCGTGCATGTCGGCCACGCCGTCGGCGCCGGTGTAGTCGACGCAGACGTCAATGACGTGGGCGCCCTCGGTGATCTGATCGCGGGCCATGGCCACGCAGGTGTCCCAGTCGGCTTCGAGCATCGCCTCGCGGAAACGCTTGGATCCGTTGGCGTTGGTGCGCTCGCCGACGACCAGGAAGGAGGTGTCCTGATGGAAGGGGACCGACGTGTAGATGGACGCGGCCGCCGGTTCGAACACCGGCGTGCGGGCGGCGGGGGTGGCCTCGGCGCAGCGTTCCACTACGGCGGCCAGGTGCTCGGGGGTCGTCCCGCAACAGCCGCCGACGACGGAGACGCCGAACTCGGTCACGAAGCGGTGCAGGTGGTCGGCCAGCTGGTCCGGGGTGAGGTCGTAGTGCATTTTCCCGTCGACCACTGAGGGCAGGCCGGCATTGGGCAGGCAGGCGATGGGCATGCGGCTGGCGGCGGACAGGTGGCGCAGGGCCTCGCTCATTTCGACCGGGCCGGTGGCGCAGTTGAGGCCGACCACGTCGACCTGCATGGCGTCGAGCACGGTGAGAGCGGCGGCGACCTCGGTGCCCGGCAGCATGCGGCCGGTCAGCTCAATGGTCACCTGCACCTGGATCGGCACAATCCGGCCCAATTCGAGCATGGCCCGGCGGGCCCCATTGATGGCCGACTTGGCCGAGAGGAGGTCGAACACCGTCTCAATGAGGAGCAGGTCCACGCCGCCTTCGAGCAGGCCGAGGGCCTGCTCTTCGTAGGCATCGCGCAGCTCGGCGTAGGGGATATGGCCGAGCGTCGGGAATTTGGTCCCTGGGCCCATGCTGCCGGCCACCCAGCGCGGGCGCTCAGGGGTGCTGAACTCGGCCGCGACCGCTTTGGCCAGCTCGGCTCCCTCGCGGCTGATCTCGCGGGCCCGGTCAGCCAGGCCGTACTCGACCAGCACCACCGAGGACGAGCCGAATGTCCCCGTCTCGACCACGTCGCAGCCCACCTCGTAGAACGAGCGGTGGACCTGGGAGATGAGGTCAGGCCGGGTCTTGATCAGGTATTCGTTGCACCCCTCGAGCTCAGGGCCACCGAAGTCTTCGGGGCTCAGGCCCAGGATCTGCAGGTTGGTACCCATGGCGCCGTCGAAGATCAGGACGCGCTCACGCAGGGCCTGGAGGTACGTCGACGCAGCGGGATCGAGGCGACCAAGGAGTTCGGGCAGGACGGGCATGGTCCAGACAGGATACCGGTCGCCACCTGCCCTTCCCGTACCCGCCAGTAGCATCCGGCTTCATGACGCCTCGGATCTATACCAAGACCGGCGACGACGGGACCACCGGGCTCTATTACGGCGGCCGGGTTCGCAAGGATTCGGCGCCCATTGAGATCAACGGGGTGGTCGACGAGGCCCAATCGGCCATGGGGCTGGCCCGGGCTGAATCGGCGCCCGGTTCGGAGCTCAATCTGCGCCTGACCGAGCTGGAGCGTGAGCTCTATGTGCTGATGGCCGAGGTGGCTACGGCACCGGGCAATCGGCACAAGCTGAAGCCCGGGGCGTCCATGGTGACCGAGGAGATGGTGGCATCCCTCGAAGCCGCCATTGACGAGATGCGGGAGCGGCCCGACATCCCGAGCGACTTCACCATGCCGGGCGAGAACCGGTGCTCAGCCGCCCTCGACTTCTCCCGCACCATCGTCCGGCGGGCCGAGCGGCTTTACGTGGGGGCCCCGATTGAAGGGTCGCTGGTCGGCACCTATCTCAACCGGCTTTCCGATCTGCTGTGGGCGATGGCCCGCTGGCAGGAGGGGCCTGATCACGCCTTGTCGAAGCACCGAGACTGAGCACGTAGCGGGAGTGAACCTCCTGAGATGCTGACGGGAGTCGTGACAGGTGGTGCTGGGAAAGTGGGCTCACGAAGCGACGCAAGGCAACGGATTGAGACCCTGTTCTTTTGGCCATCCCGAAACGTACGCAACGGTTGATCGCACGGGGCAGTGGTGCGTTTCGGCTTGACCCGGTACCGAGACCGAGTGAGGTACTCAACTCGTCATGCCCGTACTCGCAATTCTTCGTGGAAACCATGAAGTGCCAGTTCACAACTCGGAGGAGTGCCGTGGCGGAAGGACCGACAACCGGCAACCAGAAGAGATCGACGTAGAACGAGAAGGCGGAGATCCCCCAGCTATCAACGAGAGGATCGTTCCAGGGCGTGAATTCAAGGACTTTCGAATCCGATTTTGAAGGGACCATCCCGGCATGTTGCGGGAGCGACCTTGCCGGGAACCTTGCTCAAAACCTTGCTCAAAGTCCCGGTGGCCAACTCACCACGACCCGCGATGCACCCGCTCGGACGGATCAGGCCGTGCCCGTTCCAGCGACGGCGAACGGTGATCTAACCCATCCGGCCGCCCGACCAGCACGGCGCAGAACAGCCGCCACTCCGACGGGACGCCCAACACCCCGGCCAGCGCGGCCTCGCCTCGGAAGTTGCCCAGGATGCAGGCCCCCAGCCCGGCATCGACCACCGCTAACAGCGCCGACATGACCCCGAACGCGGCGTCGCCCGTCCAGTAGGGGACCGGCCAGGCCTCCTCACCGGCGGCCGGGCCCAGCCCCGAGTCGGCCTTGTCGTCCTCCCCGTAGCGGGCCACGTAGGCCTCGGCCGAGGCATAGGCGAGCAGGACGACCGAGGCCCGCCGCAGGCCCTCCCAACGGGGGCTGCGGGAACGCCACTCGGCATCGGTGGTGGCGTCCCAGTAGCGGTCCGTCTCCTCCTTGCCCTCCAGCACCACCCAGGCCGTGCCACCGGTATTGCCGGCGCTCGGCGCCCGCAGGGCCGCCTGCACAATGGAGTCGACGACGGCCGGGTTGACCGCCGCGCTCGAGAAACTGCGCACCATGGCCCGGCGCCGGATGGCCTCGTGGAGCTCCACGCCGCAGAGTTTCCCAGGTGGCGGCCCCTTCGGGAATCTTGACCCCGCTGGTAGTGTTTAACAGTCCAGTGCCAGTTGGGTAAGTCCAGTTGGCCATGCCTGGAGGTAGAAAGTGCCCACACCCCGAGATCTTCTCAACGAAGCGAAAAAGTCCATCCGCGAGGTGGATCCCCCCGCCGCGGAGCAGATCCTGGCCGACGGCGGCACCACCTTCCTAGATGTGCGGGAGCCCGACGAGTACGAGCAGGGCGCCATCCCGAACGCCGTCCACCTACCCCGAGGCCACCTGGAGTTCCAGGTCGAGGGCAAGCTGCCCGACAAGGAAGCCCCGATCGTCGTCTACTGCGCCGGTGGCGTGCGCAGCGCCTTCGCGGCCAAGACCCTGGGCGAGCTGGGCTACACCGACGTGCAGTCCCTGGTCGGCGGCTTCAACAAGTGGAAGGACGACGACCGTCCTTGGAAGGCACCGCAGACCCTGACTCCGGCCCAGCGCAACCGCTACCAGCGCCACCTGCTCCTGCCCGAGGTGGGCGAGGTGGGCCAGCTCAAGCTGCTCGACTCCAAGGTCCTCCTCCTGGGCGCCGGCGGGCTGGGCTCCCCGGCCGGGCTGTACCTGGCCGCGGCCGGCGTGGGGACGCTCGGCATTATCGATATGGACGTGGTCGACGAGTCGAACCTCCAGCGCCAGATCCTGCACAACATGGACCGCATCGGCGACCGCAAGGTGGACTCGGCCAAGAAGACCCTCACCGCGCTGAACCCAGACGTCAACGTCGTCACCTACGACGTGCGCCTGGGCGCCGACAACATCCTCGACATCATCGACGGCTACGACGTGATCGTCGACGGGACGGACAACTTCCCGACCCGCTACCTGGTCAACGACGCCGCCCTGCTCAAGCGGATCCCGGTCATCCACGGGTCGATCTTCCGCTTCGAGGGCCAGGCCACCGTCTTCGACCCTTACAACGGGCCGTGCTACCGCTGCCTCATTCCCGAGCCGCCTCCCGCCGAGCTCGCCCCGTCCTGCTCGGAGGCCGGCGTCCTTGGTGTGTTGCCCGGCATCATCGGGTCCATCCAGGCGATCGAGGCGATCAAGATGATCCTCAAGATCGGTGACCCCCTGGTAGGTCGCTTGCTCTCCTACGACTCGCTGGAGCAGTCGTTCCGCACCTTCAAGGTGCGCCGCGACCCGGCCTGCCCGGCGTGTGGGCCTGATGCCGGAGAGATCGTCATCGCCGAGTACGACGACCTCTGCATGCCGCACGCCCACTGAGCGGCCAGAGCGCCGGGCCAAAGCGGCTCGCCATTCCCCGGCGATCCAGCTAGAAACTGCGCCATGACAGAACGAGTGGCGGTCAATGGGGTTGAGCTGGCCTGGCATGAGCAGGGGAAGGGCACGCCGGGACAGCCGACCCTGATCCTCTGCCACGGCTACAGCGGGTCCTCGCACGACTTCTCGCTCCACACTGACGCGCTGGCGCAGACCCGGCGGGTGGTAACCCTGGACCAGCGGGGCCACGGGCACTCCACCCGCACCGGGGACCTGGACAGCTACACCATTGAGCAACTGGCGGCGGACCTCATCGCGTTCATTGAGGCGGTGGGCCAGGGCCCGGTGGATCTCCTGGGCCACTCCATGGGCGGCCGGGTCGCGCTCAGCGCGGTGCTGGCCCGGCCCGACCTGGTCAACTCGCTCGTCCTGATGGACACCAGCGCCTGGTCGTTCCGCCAGCCCGATGAAGCAATCGCCACCATGGTGGCCGACTTCATCAACCGCTTTGACCCCGCCCGCGGTGTGCCCACCAACTTCTCCATCCCCGGGCCCGAGGACGTGCTCATTGCTGCGGCTGTCCCGGCGGCCTGGCTGGCCGAGAAGGACGAGATCTTCGCCGGCATGGACGCTTACGCCCTCAAGGCACTGGGCACTGAACTGCTGGCCGAAGGGGTGGCCTCGGTGCGGCCCCGCCTGGCCGAGGTCACCTGCCCCACCACCGTCCTGGTCGGGTCCCGCGACCATCCACTGGTCGACCAGGCC
>DASZMA010000050.1:0-14488 GCA_035552095.1 Acidimicrobiales bacterium
GCCGTTGCGCTGGCCGCACCCGCTCCACGATGAGGAACAGACCGATGATGGCCAGGGTCACCGGTCCGATCACGATCACCCGCAGACTGGTCATGGAGCCGACGAAGTTGGCCCCACCCCAGTGATCGGCCCAGCCGATCCCGACCAGGGCCGCGGCGACAGCCACGATCAAACACGCCGGCAGGTACACCAGCGACGAGACCCTGACCCTGACCGCTCCCCGACTTCTCTCCCGGAGGGAGGCAGGAGCCAGGGAGCGGCCCGGTGCATCTAGGACAGTCGACATGACGACTCTCAGTTCCTGGCGTAGGACCCAGCGACCTAGAACCCAGCTCCCCCGGTACCGCTGCTCGCCGTGGTGGGCGTCGTGCTCGAACCCGAAGCCTTGGCCGTCACGACATCAGTCCACTTGCCCCAGGTGTCGGTCACGTTTCCATTCACCTGTCCCGAACCGGTGTCGCCGGAGAAGTAGTAAAGCGCCTTGCCGCCGTAGGTCACCTGGTGCAGGCCCCCCGCAATTGAGATGGTGCCCAACTTCGACGCGCTGACGCCGCTCCCGGCGGTCGCCTTGCTGACGCCCTTGGGCAGCACCAGGGCCGGCCATACTTTGAGACACGTCGCGGTGCAGGCCGTCTTGCTGGCCTTCAAGGTGTAGAGCGTCTTGCCGCTGACCAGGATCTTGCCGCTCGAACTCTTGGCGGTCGAGACCTTGACGCTCTTGGCGGCGTGGGTGGCCGCCCCAGCCGTGCCCACGGCGAAGACCGTGGCGGACAGGCCGCCTAGCGCGAAGGCAGCCGTGGAGATGCGCCCGATGGTGGCTCGATGTGACTTCTCCTGATGTTGCTTGGTCTGTTCCATGTCGTAAGTCTCCTCGGGATCGGGGGTGTTTGCCACCACACACAGAGATACGCAGGAGCCAGGCGCAGAGATTGTTAGAGGCCCGACCCGACCTCTTTGACACGGCCGTTGGCCGCGTCGGGCGGGAGCGTCAGGCCGGAGGCCGGGTGGCCGCGTTGAGGACAGCCTCGACATCGTCAGCCACCAGGTCGAAGCCGGCGGGGCCGGTCTGCACCGAGGCCATCAGCAGCGAAATGACGATGACCACCATGCCGCCCGCCGTCTGCTCGGGATCGATGTCCTGGCGGACCTGGCCCGAAACCTGTTGCACCCGGATGACCTCGGTCACCGTCTTGCGCAGCTCGGTCAAGGCCGGGATGTCCAGCAGTCGCATGGTGAACTCGGGCTCACGCCCCGACACGATCCGACCGGCCAACGGGTGGTCGGCCATGCGCTCGAGCAGGCCGCGCATCATGACCCGGCCCCAGTGCTGGGGCTCGGTGTCGATGACGACCAGCGAGACGGCCTGATTGATCAGTCCGGCCACATCCTCGTCCACCGCGGCCTCGAACAGGGCCTCCTTGTTGGCGAAGTACGGGTACGACGCGGTGGTGGACAGCCCGGCGTCCCGGCAGACATCAGCCACCGAGGTGCCCCGGAACCCCTCACGGGCGAAACGGATGATGCCCGCTTCCAGCAGGGACTGGCGGGTGCGGTCGCCTTTGGTGGCGGTCGAAGCAACGGCCGGGGGCAGGGTCACGCGGCCGCCGGAGCCAGGTCGTTGCCGTCGCGGTCGACGCCGGCGGCGCGCTGCCAGCCCTTGGGGACTCGTCCCGCGATGAAGGCGTCGGCCTCGAGCAGCGGGGTGAGCAGCGGACGCAGGGCCCGGTGCCGCAGCGCGGTGCGGCCGGCGGTGCGGTTGACGGCTTTCCAGGTCTTCCAGGCCGGCAGGCCAACGGTGGCGTAGACGCCGGGGTGGACGATGGTGTCGAACATGCCGATAGCGATGCGTGAGCCGAGGTAGCGCACTAAGAAGCGCTCCACCGGTCCGGCCGCCGCCCACTGCTCGGGGAAGAGCATGCGGGCAAAGGCCAGGTGCCGGGCTTCCTCTGAGCGGTGGTACTTGCTGACCGCCTTGATCAGCGGGTCGGTGTCCTCGTGCTCCGACGCCAACTTCTGCATCAGGTCGGGCACCTCCTCCCCGCTGAGCACCAGCAGGCAGAACAGCGCCGGCATGTTCATCAGGAACGGCATGACGATCTTCTCGGCCAAGCGGAAGACGGGACGGTCCAGCGGGTTCTGGGCCGTCGGGCGGATCTGGGTGAGCAGGCGCACGAAGAGGCGGGAGTGGCGGGTCTCCTCCCCCATCTCATGGAGCAGATACGTCACCCGGGGATCGGTCAGGTCGCGCTTCCCCACGATCTCCATGGAGAAACCAGCCATGAGCACCGACTCGAAGCGGATACCGGTCTCGACGATGGAGGCGAACTCCTCGCGCGACAACGTGGCCCGCTGGGCCGGCGTCAGCGTGTTGAGGACCTCGGGCAGGTCGGCGATGCTCATCAGGGCATCGGGTAGCACCTGGCCCGGGCCGACTTCGCCCGGGACATCGGTGTCGGGCTCAAGGATCCGATTGAGCGAAGCGGTCGACAGCCGCTCAATCCGCTGCTCCACCGTCTTGGTGCTCTTGGAGGTGCTTTCCATTGTCGTAGCCATACCTCCATCATAAGGAAATAAGGGATTGTGTCAATGCCTTATTTCCTTTACTATGACAGTCAATGACGATGGCAACCCCCCTCCCGCAGCACGTTCGCATCGCCATCGTGGGCACCGGATTTGCCGGATTGGGGGCCGCCATCGCCCTGTCCAACGAGGGGTACGGCGACGACCTCCTGCTCCTGGAGCGGCGCTCGGATGTCGGTGGGACCTGGCACGACAACTCGTATCCCGGGTGCCGGTGCGACGTGCCCTCGAACCTGTACTCCTTCTCCTTCGCCCCCAATCCGGGCTGGACCGAGACCTTCTCTGGGCAGCCCGAGATTGAGCGGTACCTTCAGAAGACGGCCCGGGACTACGGCGTGCTGCCCCGCATCGCCTTCGAGACCGCCCTGGAGAACGCCCGCTGGGACCCGGCAGCCTCGCGCTGGCACCTCACCACGTCCCGGGGCTCGCTGACCGCCGACTTCCTGATCAGCGGCGCGGGCGGGCTGTCGCAGCCGGCCATCCCGGACCTCCTGGGCGCCGCCACCTTCGCCGGGACGGCCTTCCACTCGGCGCAGTGGCGCCACGACGACTACGACCTGACCGGGCGCCGGGTGGCCATCATCGGCACCGGCGCCTCCACCATTCAGTTCCTGCCCATCGTCCAGCAGGTCGCCGGCCACATCACGCTCTTCCAGCGCACGCCGCCCTGGGTCTTCCCGCACCGGAACCGCCCCACCCTCCGGCTGGAACGGACGCTGTACCGATTGGTCCCGGCGTGGCAGCGGTTCTCACGGGCCCGCATCTACTGGATGGGCGAGCTGCTCCTGGGCAGCCTGCTCATCCGCAACAGCCCGATGCTCAAGCGGATGGAGAACCTCGGGCGTCGCCTCCTGGCCCGCCAGGTCAAGGACCCCGAGCTACGGGCCAAGGTGACTCCCGACTACACGCCCGGCTGCAAGCGGCTGCTGCAGTCCAACGACTACTACCCGGCCCTGCAGCGGCCCAACGTCACGGTCGAGACGGAGAAGATCCGCGAGATCGTCCCGACTGGACTGATCACCGCCGAGGGGGTCCTCCATGAGGTGGACACCATCATTTACGGCACCGGCTTCCACATCACGGACAACCCCACCGCCGCCCAGATCTTCGGCACGGCGGGCGAGTCACTGCGCGACGCCTGGGCCTCGACCGGCATGCAGGCGTACTGCGGGACGACCATCGCCGGCTTCCCCAACTTCTTCATGCTGGCCGGGCCCAACACCGGCATCGGCCACACCTCCCTGGTCGTCATGATCGAGGCTCAGGTGGCCCACGTGGTCGGTGCCCTGCGCGCCCTCAAGGCAACGGGGTCGGCCGTGGTCGACGTGCGTCCCGAGGTCCTGGCCCGCTGGGAGGCCGATGTGCAAGCCAAGGCGGCGCCGACGGTGTGGAACTCGGGCGGCTGCTCCAGCTGGTATCTCGACGACGCCGGCCGCAACACCACCCTGTGGCCCGACTACACCTTCCGCTTCATCCGGCGTACCCGCCGCTTCGACCCGGCTGACTACGTGCTGTCGGGCACCCGTTCGCCCGACTCGGCCCGACTGGCGACTCGGTAACGTCGTACTCAATGCCTACGCTCCCTTCCCTGCCCCAGTCCCGCACGGGACGCCGCCTCCTCGTCCTCGGCTCGCTGGCCGCGGTGGCGGGCGGTGCCGCCGCCTACCGCCGGGTCCGGAGTGCGTCCGAGTCCCGAGCCACCCCGAGCGCGGGCTCGGATTCGACCGTGGCGGCCCAAGCTGCAGAACTCGAAGCCCTGGGCTGGGGCGCCCTGGGCCAGCCGCCGACCATCACCGTCCCGACGCCCGACGGGGCCACCCTGGCCGTCTGGGACCTGGGCCAGGGCCCGACGGTGGTGCTCCCCCACTGCTGGGGCTGCAGCCACGCCGTCTGGGTCCCGGTCGCCCGCCGCCTGGTCGAGTCGGGCCACCGGGTCGTCCTCTACGACCAACGGGGGCACGGGGCCAGCACCCGGGGCACGGCGCCCTTGAGTATTGAGATACTGGCCAACGACCTGACCGCCGTGCTCCAGGCGCGGGACGTCCACGACGCCGTCCTGGCCGGGCATTCCATGGGCGGCATGACGATCATGAGCCTGGCCACCTTCCGGCCCGAGGTCCTGGCCGAGCGGGGCAAGGCCGTCGTCCTGGTGGCCACCGCGGCGGCCGCCCTCAGCGTGGGTTCGGCCTACGCCGAGCGGTTCGCCGCCGCCCTCATCGGCTCTTCGGTCGTCTCGCACGCCCTGCGCTCGGCCAACGGCCGTCGCTTCGTCCGCGGCGTGTTCGGGATCGAGCCGGTCGGGGCGCAGATGGACCTGACCCGGCAGCTCTTCGGCGACACCGACCCTTCGGTGCGGGCCGGCTTCCTCACCGCCATGGCCACCATGGACCTCCTCGAGGGGATCGCCACCATCGACCTGCCCACCACGGTCATCGTCGGCTCACGGGACCGCCTGACCGCACCCTCGCGGGCCGACCAAATGGTCAGCACCATTCCCGGGGCTCGCCTGGTCACCCTGCAGGGCCGCGGCCACATGCTCCCGCTCGAGGATCCTGACGCGGTCACCGACGAGATCATCCGGGCCGTCAAGGGCTGAGGTTCGGGCTCAACTGTTGTAGGTACCGCTGGTTCATGTAGACCAGCGGGCAAACGCCTCATCTTTGGTCAGCTCAACGAAGGTACCCGACCGCCGGGCGTCGTTGGCTTCCCGGATATCGGCCATGGCCTCGGCGTCAGAGAGGATGTCGAGCGTCTCCTCGAGCGCCTCGAGGTCGGCCACCGCGATGACAACCACTCTGGGTCGTCCATCTTTTGTGATCACCACCCGCCGATGCTCTGTCTCCACACCTTCCACGACTTCAGATAAGTGTGCTGTCGCATCGGCGAGCGAGAGCTGGCTGCCCGGCTGTCAAGGGGCCGTCCTATTTCGGACGGCCGATTCATGTGAGTGCCAAGAGATCGACGTCGTAGGCGGCGAATCGACCGTCAATTGAGATCAGCGTCAATCCTTCGGTTCTTGCTTGGGCGATCAGCATCCGGTCGAATGGATCGGCGTGATGGGGAGGCAGCGCTCCGGCCACCCGTGCGTGGACTGCCGTAATGGCGAGCGAGTCGAACGCGTTGGCTTCCAGCGCATTGAGCAGATCGTCGGGCGCCTCGAGGCGACCGGCAGCCCGCTTGATGGCGATCTCCCAAGCGGTAGCGGCCGACACGATCACCTCGACCTCGGAGTCGGCAATGGCATCTGCGGCCAGGGACGGCAGACTCGGATCGTCAGAGAGCCACCACAACAAAATGTGGGTGTCGAGCAGTACCTTCACCGATCCTCACCACGAAAGGCAGCGGCAACATCCTCCGGTAGGTCGTCAAAGTCGGGCCCGATCCGGACTCGCCCCGCCCAATAACCTGGGGTCCGGCCTGATCGGGGGCGCGCTGGAACAAGCCGCGCCACGACATGACCGGCCCGGGCGATCTCGATTTCGCTCGTCTCCCCGGACTCGACAGCGGCGACGAGCCGAGACAGATTCGTCTTCGCTTCGTGCATATTCACTCGCATTCGCCAATGCTAGCTAACTTAGCTAAGCCTGGCAATGGTGCGCCCGGCGCGGGGTGTCACAGAAGAAACGGTCGCCTAAATCGATGAGGAGGTCAGGGACACCGCTTCTTCGTCAGGATCAGGCGACCTGTAGTCCTGGCCCTCGGGTGTCGTCAGCCGGTTACCGGCGTGTTCGCAATGATCGCCGTCACGGTCTTTCGACCGAGCCCCGAGACTTGGGCGAGTTGGCGGACCGATGCGCCAGCCCCATGGGCGACTCGAATCATGTCGTCGCGCCGGCCCACTTCCTTGGCGGCACGCTCCGCACTTAGGCCGACCACGACCAGTGCGACGCCGACCTCACCGTCTTGCGCACCCCGGTACATGTCCATGGCTGCGGTGGCCGCTGCGACTTCAGCCTCGGTGTAGTTCATGGTGCCTCCCGACCGGACCAGCGCAAGGGCTCGCACTGCCGTCATGAAACCGTCAGCTTTCCCGTTTAGATTGGCCGAAATGGGGCTCAATCGCTGGTGGGGGCACACATCGGGCCCACCCGACCCGTCCAGCCGGCCGGCTCCGTGAGGCTCCTGGTGGCCGAGGACGACGATTCCCTCCGGGAAGTGCTACAACGCGGGCTGAGGGAGAACGGGTACGTGGTGGATGCGGTGGCCGACGGGACCGCAGCCATCGCCTACCTCCGTGCGAACGAGTACGACGTCGCCGTACTGGACTGGCGCATGCCGAAGGCGAGCGGCATTGAGGTGCTCGAAACCGTGCGCCAACACCGGATCCGCACGCCCATTCTGATGTTGACCGCCCGGGACACCCCGACCGACCGCGTCGCCGGGCTGAACGTCGGCGCGGACGACTACCTGGTGAAGCCTTTTGACTTCAATGAACTCCTGGCCCGCCTCAACGCCCTGCAGCGGCGGCCCGCCCTGACCCTGGACCCGGTGCTGGCCTGCGGCGACCTGACCCTCAACCCGGCATCGAGAGAGCTGACGTTGTCCGGACACGTAGTCCCGCTGACGGTCATCGAACTCGGGTTGATTGAGCTGCTGCTCCGCCGCTCCCCTCACCTGGTCACCCGCCGGACCATTGCCTCCCAGGTGTGGGACGACGAGGCGGAAGCCGTGGGTTCGAACACCATTGACGTGCACGTGGGGCGCCTGCGGGCCAAGCTCAGCGAAAGTCACACCCGGATCGAGACGGTCCGGGGCAGCGGCTACCGGCTGGTGGCGGCGTGAGGGCTCGGGGATCGCACGCCGCCAAGGTGGCCACGGTGGCGACGGTCATCGTCATGGCCTCCTACGTCGTCGTCGCCATTGTGCTCAACCTGGTGGTCGTCCATCGGCTCACCAGCCAGGCGGACGTGCGCCTCTCCGAACGGCTGGCTGACGCCGGCCGGCTCAGCATCACCGAGCAGAAGACGGGTGACACGTTGCACCGGGACGAAGATGATGCTCCCACCTTCGTATGGCGGGTGAGCGCGTCGGGGTCGAGCACGGCGCTTACGCCGGGCGCGCCGTCCTTTCCCCATCTCATCCCACCCCCCGGCGCCAGCACGGTCGACATCGGCAGCACACCCTTCCGGGTCAAGACAGCGTCCACGTCGACCCAGACGCTGGTGGCGGGTGAGAGCATCGCAGCCATTGACCGGGTGCGCAGCGCCCTAGCCGCCCCGGAGTTCATCTTCGGCCTCATCCTTCTCCTGCTGACCTTCGCCGGGTCCCTGATCATCGGATTGCGGGCGTCTGCGCCCTTGGAACTGGTCCGGCGCCGTCAGGCCGAATTCACGGCGGACGCCTCCCACGAGTTGCGAACGCCGCTCAGCGTGATTGAGGCGGAGGTGGACCTGGCGCTACGCCGCGGCCGTAGCCCCGATGAGTATCGGTCCGTCCTCGGGCGGGTGGCGGGCGAAGGGCGCCGCCTCCGGCGCATCGTCGACGACCTGTTGTGGTTGGCCCGGGTCGACGACCGCGGCATGAAGCTGGCTTCGGACACCGCCGTCGACGTGGCGGACATGGCCCGGGCCTGCACCGATCGCTTCCAGGCCCTGGCCGCCACCCGGGAGGTCACGCTCGTCTTGGACGACACCGGGCCCGGGCCGCTCTGGGTGCGCGCCGAGCCCGAGTGGATCGACCGTCTCATCGGCGTCCTGGTCGACAACGCCTGCAAATACGCTGGCCCCGGTGGCCGGGCCACCGTACGGGTGCAGAACCTCGGCAATCGGATCGTGCTCCAGGTCGACGACAGCGGTCCGGGGATCCCGCCCGATCAACGGTCCCTGGTCATGGATCGATTTCACCGCGCCGACGAGGAGCATCCAGGGACCGGTCTCGGCCTGGCCATCGCCGACACGGTGGTCCGGGCGACCAACGGAACCTGGCTGATCGGGGAATCACCCGCCGGCGGAGCTCGGATGCAGGTCTCGTGGCGCAAGACCTCCCTTCGCCATGCCGCCACCACGGCCGCGCCGACCGAGCAACCCACCCCGGCCGGGCGCCCCCACGCCCCCGAACCCACCGCGGCCGGACCGCTCCCACGCTGACCAGGCGTCGAGGCTCCTTAACAAACGATTACCTTCCCGGGGCCGCCATTTCATGTAGTCGTCAGGATCGATCCTTACCTTTGAAGGTATGGCACGCACACTGCATCGGGCGCCGGTCGACCATGCTCGCCTGGCCCGCATCCGTCGGGACGAGTCGCTGGGCCGGGTCAGCCGACTCACCAAGTCCATAGGCATCGGCATCGTCGCTGTCACGGGGGTGTTCGGGCTCTACCTGAGCAAGGCCCTGCCGGGGCACGCGACCACCCCGAATACCGCCAACTCGGCCAGCACCTCTTCGACCGGATCCTCGACCACGGGGACGTCCCCGGCGTCGAGGCAGCTCTCTCCCCCGGCCGCCCCTCCCGTGCAGTCCCAGCAGCCGGCACCCGTGGTCTCGGGGGCCAGCTGACGCCCGTGCTCCATGCTGCGCCCAGCTCGGACGGGGACGGCCGGCAGATCTACCGGACCACCGCGCTCGGGTGCCGGGCCGAAATTCAGGTCAGCGGCGCCCGCTCACTGGTCGGCGCCATCGAGATCCTCCACCAGGAGCTGGAGCGCATCGACCGGGCGGCCAGCCGCTTCCGGTCAGACTCCGAGATCGCCGGTGTGCAGCGGGCCGGTGGCCGCCCGGTCAAGGTGAGCCGAGCCCTCTTTGAGGCCGTCGCCGTGGCGCTGCGGGTGGCCGAACTCACCGATGGGGCGGTCGACCCCACCGTCGGCGGTGCGCTCGTCTCGCTCGGCTACGACCGGGACTTCGCGCATTTGGCGCAGGGCGTCGACGGACCACTGCCGCCGGTGAGGCCCGTCCCGGGCTGGCAGTGCCTTGAGCTCAATCAGTCCGCCGGCACACTCCGGGCGCCGGTCGGCATTGAGGTCGACCTCGGGGCCACGGCGAAGGCCCTGACGGCCGATCGCATCGCCCGGCGGGCCCAGGAGGTCAGCGGTGGCGGCGTGCTGGTCTCCCTGGGTGGGGACATCGCGGTCGCCGGCCCCCCGCCCCCCGGTGGATTCGTCATCGGCCTGGCTGATGTGGCGGCCGAGCCGGCCGAACGAACCGACCAGCCCGGGCTCGGTGAGACGGTGGCCATCGAATCGGGCGGCCTGGCCACCTCGGGCACGGCGAAGCGGCAGTGGCGCCTGGGCGAGCACACGGTGCACCACATCGTCGACCCCGCCACCGGACGGCCGACCTGGGCGACCTGGCGTACCGTCACCGTTGCCGCGGCGTCGTGTGTCGATGCCAACGCGGCGTCCACCGCGTCGATGGTCAAGGCCGCCGCCGCCCTCGCCTGGCTCGAGGCGCGCCACCTGCCGGCCCGTCTGGTGGCGGTCACTGGCCGGACGGTCCGGCTGGGGGGATGGCCCGACGCAGCACAACGCCCCGCCCGGGCCATCGCCGAGGCGCGACGATGATCGCCACCCTGGCCGCCGTCTCCCACCGCGGCACCGCGCTGTGGTATCTGACCCGGGCCACCGGGCTGGTCTCACTCATCCTCCTCTCGGGGACGGTGGTGCTCGGCATCGTCTCCTCTGTCGGCTGGACGGCCGCCCGGTGGCCCCGGTTCATCTCGCAGGCCATGCATCGCAACCTGTCGCTGTTCTGTCTGGCCCTGATCGCCATCCACATCGTCACCACGGTGGCCGACGGCTACGTGCCCATCGGCTTCGTGGACGGGGTGGTGCCGTTCCTCACCCCGTACCGACCACTGTGGATCGGCCTGGGTGCCCTGGCCTTCGACATGCTGCTGGCGGTCGCCATCACCAGTGGGCTCCGTCGTCGCATCGGCGTTCGGTCCTGGCGCGGCGTGCACTACCTGGCCTACGTGTGCTGGCCCATCGCCCTCCTGCACGGGCTGGGCAGCGGCACCGACGCCCGCTTGCCGATCGCACTGCTGACCGAGGTGCTGTGCGTCGCGTCCGTTGTGGGAGCGGTGGCCTGGCGCGTGGCGGCGGCCCGCGACCTGCCTAGCTCCCGACGCCTCGCCGCGGCCGGGCTGACCACCGCGCTGCTCATCGGCATCGGTACCTTCGCCGCGCTCGGGCCCCTCCAGCCCGGATGGTCCAAGCGCTCGGGCACGTCGGCCGCCCTGCTGGCCCAGCTCAACGCCCGGTTCGCCTCCATCAGCAGCGGAACCCCGAGCACCAGCGCCAGCACCAGCACCAGCGCCAGCTCGACCTCGGACACGGCCCCCACCACGACGGTGCCGTCGTCGACCAGCGCCCTCCCGGCCGTGCCGTTCAGCAAGCGCCTGACCGGGACCATCGCCACCTCCAACCCGAACAGCGCGGGGGACGTCGAGGTCCGTCTGACCCTGCAGGTGCAGGGGACGAATGCCCCCTTGGTGGTCCAGCTCATCGGTACCGCCGTCAACGGAGGGGTGTCCATGTCCACCAGCAACGTCACCTTCGGCAACGAGCGAGGAGCGGTGACCGCCCTCAACGGGTCGACCATCGCGGCCACCGTGAGGGGCGCCAGCGACCAGGTCGACCTGGTCCTCCAGCTCTCCATCGACCAGCAGAGCGGCGCCGTCAGCGGATCGGTGTCCGCCACGTCGGGCGGGCGACAGTGAGAACCTCGTTGGCCGACCCCCAGCCGCCCGCCCTGGACGCCCGGCAGTTCCCCCGCCTGCTGTCCGGCCTCGCCGCACCCGAGGCCGGACTCACCCTGGCCCAGCACCTCGACCACTGGGGACCCGTCCCGCTGCACCGCGCCGCCACCACCCTGCTCGACGAGCTCGAGGCCAGCCGGCTGCGGGGCCACGGCGGCGCCTGGTTCCCGGTCGGGACCAAGTGGCGGGCTGTGCGCGGCGGGCGGACCCGTCGCCCGGTCGTGGTGGCCAACGGGGCCGAAGGGGAGCCGGCCAGCCGCAAGGACGCCTATCTGCTCACCCAACTCCCCCATCTGGTGCTCGATGGCGCGTCGCTCGCCGCCGCCGCCCTCCGGGCCAACCGCGTCGTCATTTACGTGCCGCACCGGCTGCTGGCCGCAGTCGGCGGTGCCGTCGAGGCCCGGCGGCGGGCCGGGGTGGACCCGGTGGCCCTCGAAGTCATGGCGGCCCCCGATGCCTTCCTCTCCGGACAGGAGTCCGCCGTGGTGCGCGCCGTCAACGGCGGGCCCGCCCTGCCCACCTTTGTCGGGATGACGTCCATCCGGGACCGCGGCGTGAGCGGCAAACCCACCCTGGTGCAGAACGTCGAATCGCTGGCGCACGTGGCCCTGGTCAGCCGCTTCGGCGGTGCCTGGTTCCGGTCGTTGGGGACCAGCGACTCCCCCGGGACCATGCTGCTCACCATTACCGGCCGCTGGGCGGAGCCGCTGGTCGTCGAAGCTCCCCTGGGCGCTGCCTTCCGGGACGTGCTCCAACTCGCCCCCGCTGATGCCGACTCGTACTGGGGCGCGCTCCTGGGCGGCTATGGAGGCGGCTGGGTTTCCATGCCCGACCTCTTCGAGGCGCCCCTGACCGAGGAGGCGGCCCGATCGCTCACATCATCGCTTGGGGCCGGCGTCGTGGCGCTCCTCCCCCGCAGCCACTGCCCGCTGGCCGAGACGGCCCGGGTGGTCCGCTACATGGAGCAGCAGGGGGCCGGCCAGTGTGGGCCGTGCCGGAACGGGTTGGCCGAGCTGGCGGCGCAGGTCGAGGCGGTGGCCTTCCACCCGCAGCGCCTCGACGGCCGCCTGCCCCCGATCCACGAGGTGTGCACCCTGGTGGAAGGCCGCGGGGCCTGCCGTCATCCCGACGGGGTGGCCCGCTTTGTCCGCAGTGCGCTCGTGGTCTTCCGTGACGAGGTGGACTTCCACCTGCGCCGGGGACCCTGCCGCGCCGTCAACGGTCCGGCCCTGCTGCCCTGCCCGGTCCACCACGCCCAGCGGTTGGCCGGGTGATGGAAACTCGCCGGATCACTTCCCAACAGCAGATCGCCCGGGTCAGCGGCGCCAGCACGCCGAAATGGCGGCTCACTCTCGTGGTGGACCCCACCCAGTGCGACGGGCATGGCGTCTGCGCCGAGCTGTTCCCCGAGCGGGTCACGCTGGATCATTGGGGCTTCCCCGTCATTGACGGCGAGGAAATTCCGGCGGCGCTGGCCGATCACGCCCGGCGGGCCGTCGCCGCCTGCCCCCGGTTGGCCCTCCATCTCCTGGAGCGTCGTCAATGAGCCGGCGCCGTCATGGCAGTGCTGACTAACGCCGAGCCACCGCGGCGGTCCGGCCCGCCACCCTCGCGCTACCGCGGGAGCCCCCAGGCGACCAGGGCACCGCGAGCCAGGACGCGCTCACCGCAGGCGACCATCTACCTGAGGCGTCGCGTCATGGCCGCTCTGGCGCCGGTCCTCTCCGTCGTGATCATCTGGACGGCGCTCACGCTCGGCGGCGCCCTGACCAACCCGGCGCTGGGCAGTTCGTTCAGTGCCCGCTTTGCTGAATGGGCCCGGGGCCACGGCGGGGCCAGCATCGTCAACTGGGTTGAGGCCGAGTGGTACAGCCACCACGCGCCGGCCGTCGGCGGCAAACCACCCGCCGGGGCCATTGTCGTCCCGAAAAAGTCCGCCACCGTGACCGTGACCGGGGCCGGACCGGCGCATCTGCCCACCCCGGCCCCCATGCAGCCCTTTGCCACCCCGGTCATCCCCGGCGAAGGGCAGTGGTCCCCGGCCGGTCGACTGGTCGGGGGTATCCCGGCCGTGTACGAGACCACGCTCCGCCCCGACGCGGTGCACACCAGCGAGGTGGTGGGCGTGGCCTGGATGGACACCAAGCTCCTGAAGGCCACGCTGTATTCGGGCAGCCAGATACCCGGCGGTGGACCGTACAGTCACACCGCGCCGATACTCCCCTCGGCCAGCGACAGCCTGGTGGCGGCCTTCAACGCCGGCTTCTTAATGAGCGGGGCCAACGGCGGCTACTACACCGACGGCCGGACGGTCGTGCCGCTACGCACCGGTGCGGCCTCGTTCGTCATCTACCGCAACGGCACCGCCAAGGTCGGCCAATGGGGGCGTGACGTCAGCATGACGCCCCAGGTCGTTTCGGTCCGCCAGAACCTGGATCTCCTGGTCGACCGGGGGCAACCGGTGAGCGGGCTGAACGCCACGGACACCTCGCAATGGGGAACCACGCTCGGCGGGGCGATCTACGTCTGGCGCTCGGGCATCGGCATCACGGCCGACGGCGCCCTGGTGTACGTCGGCGGCCCCGGGCTCAACATCACCGACCTGGCCAATCTCCTGGCCCGCGCCGGAGCCGTGCGCGGCATGGAACTCGATATCAACACCGACTGGGTCAACTACTCCACCTACCATCCGAGCACGGCGACCGGCGCCGCCTCGGGTGCGAACGGCACCGAGCTGCTCTCAACCATGACCGGGACGCCGGCCCGTTACTTCCAGTCCTGGTGGGCCCGAGACTTCTTCACCATGTCCGCCGCCACCGGCGGCTGACGGCCCGGATCAGTGGGTGGCCACGCCCAACAGGTGGCCGACACCGAAGGTGATGGCCGCCGCCAGGGTGGCCGCGGCGAGCTGGCGCAGCGCCGTCCTGGCCACGCCGTGTCTGGTGAAGGCGCCGATGGCCGACCCGAGGAGAAGGGCGGCCACCGCGGCGATGACCACCGAGATGATCACCGCCCGACCGCCCCCCACGAACAGCCAGGGGATGAGCGGGAGGAAGGCGCCGATGGCGAAGGACACGAACGAGGCCACGCTGGCCTGCCAGGCCGAACCGCCGGCTTCGGGGTCCACCCCGAGCTCCAGCCGGGCGTGGGTCTCGAACGCCAGCTTCTGGTGGGCCGAGAGGATGCGGGCGACCGTCGCCGCCTCTTCGCTCG
>DASZMA010000051.1:0-12986 GCA_035552095.1 Acidimicrobiales bacterium
TGCGCCACTGCTCGGTGGTCGTCTCGGCCGGGGGCTACCCGGCCGCCGAGGGCCGTCGCGCCGCCGGGTCGCTGTCGGCCCCGGTCATTGAGATCCCGCCCGGCGTCGACACCGCGTCCATCACGCCCTTGCGGGCGCCGGCCCGGCGGGCCGCCCGGGCCCGGCTCGGTCTGCCGGCGGCGGGCCCGCTCGTGGTCAGCCTGAGCCGGCTGGTGCCGCGGAAAGGGATGGACGTCCTGATTGAGGCGGCCGGCCGACTCACCCCTTCCTTCCCGGACCTGGTGGTGGCCATCGGGGGTGACGGGCGGGAGTTGCCCCGGCTGCGCCGCCAAGCCGACGCCAGCCCGGCTGCGGTCACCCTGCTGGGGCGGGTGAGCGACGAGGACCGGGCCGCCCTGCTCGGTGCGGCCGACATCTTCGTCATGGCCTGCCGCAACCGCTGGGGCGGGTTGGAGCAGGAGGGGTTCGGCATCGTCTTCCTGGAGGCCGCGGCAGCCGGGGTGCCCCAGGTGGCCGGCCTGAGCGGGGGGGCGGCCGAGGCGGTGGTCGACGGGGTGACCGGGCTGGTGGTGGCCGAGCCTCAGGATCCGGGCCGGGTGGCCGAAGCCCTGCGTACCCTGCTGGTCGACCCCAAATTGCGCAAGCGCATGGGGGTAGCAGGTCGGGCCCGGGCGCAGGGATCCTTCGACTACGACGTTCTCGCTCCTAGGCTGGCCAGCACCTTGGAGGAAGTGGCAGGCTGACTGCCCCGCGGGCGCACGCCCGTGGTGAGGTCCACAGGACGAGAGAGGACGCGCAGCGTGGCCGATCAAGCCACAGAACACATGTCGGTGTCGGCATCGCCCGAGCGGTGCTTTGCCGTGGTGGCCGACCTTGAGCGCTACCCGGAGTGGGCGGCTGACATCAAGCAGGTGGTGGTCGAGGAGCGGGACGGCGAAGGCCGCCCACTGCTGGCCACCTTCCGGGTCGCCGCCTTCGGGCGCAGCACCAGCAACACGCTGGCCTACGACTACTCGGAGGCGCCGCACATCCTGTCGTGGAAGCAGACCCAGGGCGACATCACGTCGAAGTGGGACGGCAGCTGGGTCTTCGACCCCGGTGAGAACTCGGGAACCGAAGTGACCTATCACATCGAGGCCGAATTGCGGGTCCCGATTCCCGGCTTCATCAAGCTGCGGGCCACCAGCCGCATCATGTCCACGGCCCTGCGAGAGCTGAAGGCGCGGGTCGAGTCTTCGTCGTGAGCCCGGGCGCCGGAACGTCTGCCGGCGCCGGCATCTCCTTCGGTGTCGACATCGGGGGAACCAAAGTCCTGGGGGTCGCGCTGGGCGCGTCCGAGCGCATCGTGGCCGAGGCGCGCGTCCCCACCCCGAACGGCCAAGCCGACGTGGTGGAGGCCGTGGCCGACGTGGTGGCGCAGCTCGATACGGCTTGCGCCGAGCTGGCCGCGCCGGCGGCGGATGCGCCCGCCGTCGGGGTCGGCGTGCCCGGCATGTTGGACCGGGCCGGCCGCCTCTGCTTCTCGCCCAACCTGCCGCAGGGCCATGGCATCGACTGGCGCCAGCTGCTGGGGCAGCGCCTGGTGGGCCGCGAGGTCCTCATTGAGAACGACGCCAACTTCGCCGTGCTGGCCGAGCACCGCCTCGGCGCGGCGCAGGGGTATCACCATGTGGTGGCGGTGACCCTGGGCACCGGCATCGGCGGCGGCCTCATCGTCGACGGGCGAGTCCAGGTGGGCGCGCACGGCTTCGCCGGCGAGATCGGCCACATGGTGGTGGACCCGGCCGGGCCCCCCTGCCCCTGCGGGCGGCGGGGCTGCTGGGAGCGCTACGCCTCGGGCGGCGGCCTTGGCCTGCTGGCCCGGGAGGCGGCCCTGGCCGGGAGATTGCCCGGCGTGGTGGCGCGGGCCGGCGGTGACGCCGAGAGCGTCCGGGGGGAGGACGTCACCGAAGCCGCCCGGGCCGGCGACGCCGACGCCCGGCAGGTGGTCGAGCAGGTCGGGTGGTGGGTCGGCTTCGGCCTGGCCAACCTGGCTGCGGTGGTCGACCCGGAGTGCTTCGTCCTCGGCGGTGGCCTGGTCGGTGCCGGCGATCTGTTGCTTCAGGCCGCCCGCGCCGCCTTTGCTGAGTTGGTCGAGGGGAGTGACCGTCGTCCGCCAACGGCCATCGTCACCGCCGCCTTCGGGGAGCGGGCCGGCGCGGTGGGCGCGGCCCTGGCGGCGCGCCACGGGTCGCTCTGGTGATCCGCACCGGCGTGGTCCTGCCCACGTTCCGCCCCACCCCCGACGAGGCGCTCGACGTGGCGGCGCGGGCCTGGGCGGCCGGGGTCGATGGCGTGTTCTGTTACGACCACATCTGGCCCATAGGACAGCCCGAGCGCCCCGCCCTGGCGCCGTTTCCCGTATTGGCCGCCCTGGCCACCCGGCTGCCGCCGGCCGCCGACACCGGCGGGCCCTTCCTGGGCACTCTGGTGGCCCGGGTCGGCCTAGCCCCCAACGGGGTTTTGCTGCGTCAATTTCAGGCTCTGGCCCAGCTCGCGCCGGGGCGGGTCATCGCTGGCTTGGGCACGGGCGACAGCCTCAGCGAGGCCGAGAACCTGGCCTACGGCATCCCATTCACCCCGGCGGCCGAGCGCCGCCAGGAGATGGTGGAGCTGGCCCGGGCCCTGCTGGCCGAGGGCGTGCCGGTCTGGCTGGCCGGCGGCGGGGCGGCGCGCACGGCCGAGTCGCGGGCGGCCGGGGCCGTCCTCAACGTCTGGGACGCCGACCCCTCGCTGGTGGCCGCCCGCCGGGAGGGGCCCGACGCCGTGGAGGTGACCTGGGCCGGGCCCCCGCCCAAGTCCGAGGCGGCGCTGGAGCAGACGGTGGCCGGGGTGGCCCGGGCCGGGGCGACCTGGGCCGTCTTCGGGTGGCCGGTCGATCTGGACGGGCTGGCCCGGGCGGCCCGGGCGGCCGCCATCGCCCCGGTCGGCGACGCCTGAGTCACGAGCGTCGTCCAAGCCGGCTGGTGCCGGGCCGTAGACTCTGCCGATGGAGTTCCGCCGCATCAACGGTCTACCGCCGTACGTCTTTGCCACTATCAACGACCTACGGAATGCATCGCGGCGAGCCGGCCGGGACGTCATCGACATGGGGTTCGGCAACCCCGACCTGCCTTCGCCCGACGTGGCGGTGGAGAAGCTGGCCGAGGCCGCCCACAACTCGCGCAACCACCGCTACTCCGCTTCGCGGGGAATCCCCAAGCTGCGCAGCGCCATCACCGACCTCTACCTGCGCAAGTTCGACGTCGAACTCGACCCCGAAACCGAGGTGGTGACCACCATCGGGGCCAAGGAGGGGTTCTCGCACCTTATGTGGGTTCTGGTCCAGCCGGGCGACACCGCGCTGGTGCCTTCGCCCTCGTACCCGATCCACATCTGGGGGCCGCTCTTCGCCGGGGCCGACGTGCGCCAGGTCCCGCTCAGCGGGCCGTCCTTGCCGCATGACGGCATGGGCGCGCCTGACCCGGGCGAGGAATTCTTCGACGGCCTCATGCACGCCTGGGAGGAGTCGTGGCCCAAGCCCCGGGTCATCGTGCTCTCCTTCCCGCACAACCCGACTACGGCCTGCGTCGACCTCTCCTTCATGGAGCGTCTGGTGGCGTTCGCCCGCGAGCACGACGTGGTCCTGGTGCATGACTTCGCGTACGCCGACCTCGGGTTCGACGGGTACCAGCCGCCGTCGATCCTGCAGGTGCCCGGAGCCAAGGACGTGGCCGTGGAGCTGTACACCATGACCAAGTCGTTCTCCATGGCCGGATGGCGGGTCGGCTTCGTGGTCGGCAACGCCGAAATCGTCCAGGCGCTGACCAAGCTGAAGACCTATCTCGACTACGGCACCTTCCAGCCCATACAGATCGCCGCCATCGTGGCCATGAACGAGGCGCCGGACTACCCTCAGGAGCTCAACGCCATCTACAAGGGGCGCCGCGACACCCTGTGCAGCGGGCTCAACCGGCTCGGGTGGCACCTCGTCCCGCCCAAGGGCACCATGTTCGTCTGGGCGCCCATCCCCGAGCCGTACCGCGAGATGGGCTCACTCGAGTTCTCCAAGTACCTGATCAAGGAGGCCGATGTGGCCACCTCCCCCGGCGTGGGTTTCGGCCCGGGGGGCGACGGCCATGTGCGCTTCGCCCTCATTGAGAACGAACAGCGCATCGGCCAGGCCGTGCGCAACCTGCGCGGCGCCCTGACCAAGCTGGGCTGAGCTAACCCCCCGCACCACCCGCACCCGGCGCAGCCGCACCACCCGCACCACCCGCACCCGCGGCAGCCGTCGGGGTGGTGGTCGTCGTGGTGGTCGAGGTGGAGCTGGTCGTCGTCGACGTCGAGCTGGTTGAGGTCGTCGACGACGGCGTCGTGGTCGTCGTCGTGCTCGACCCATTCGAGGTGGTCGTCGTGGTCGAACCGGTCGGTACGGTCGGTACGGTCGTCGTGGTAGTGGTTGATGTCGGGGTGCTGGTGGTCGGCGGCGTGGTGTGGTTGGACACCGGGACGACGCCCCACGGCCCGCTCGATCCGGAGCGCTGGGGCACACTGAAAGGATTGGAGGGGTGCCCGGGGTTGGTGACGCCCAGGCTGAGCACGACCACCGCCGCGCAGGCGGCCGCTCCGGTCAGGACGATCGAACTGACGGCCACCGGCCGCCGCACCCAGGGCAGACGCTCCCGGCTCTCCTCGCTCCGCCGGCGCCGTTCCAGTTCAGGTGAGAGCTGGGCGCGCTGGGCCAGATAGGAAGTGAGGGGCGCCGCGGCGTAGACGACGCCCTGCCAGGCCAGGAGGCCCAGCAACAGCGCGGTGGGGTGGGCCACAAAGCCGAGCGCGATGTCGCATCCCCACAACAGGATGAGGATGGCGGTCTCGGCCCGGGCGGCGAGCAAGGCGGCCGAGAGCTTGTCGTGGGATTCCGTCTTCGGAGTGCGGAGAAAGACGCCCTCGCGGCGCATGAGTCCCTGCACGCAGGCCAGGGCCACCGTCCACGAGAGTGAGAGCCAGTTGATAAAGGCCAGCAGTGCCCGTCGGTAGGTCACGCCGGTCCGGTGGCGCAGCGCCCAGACGGCCCGCAGCAGTCCTGAGGCCAAGAGGGCGGCGGGCAGCAGCACGGTGGGGCCGATCAGGGGTCGGATGGCGACCGTGTGACCCGAGATGAGAAGGCCGGCGATCGTCAGCAGCACAATGGTGAAGCAGAGATAGATCAGGTCGTTGAGCCACTGCAGCCCACCGATGAGATAGTCGAGACGCTGGCCGATCGAGAGGCGGTTGTCAGGCGAGCGGTCCCACGGCATGAGGCTCTTCCAGTGCTGGCGCAGGATCTGCATCCCGCCGAAGCACCAGCGGAAGCGCTGGCTCTTCAACGAGGAGAAGGTGAGAGGCATGATGCCCCGCCCGTAGCTCTTGTTGACGAAGAGCCCCGCATGCCCGGCCCGGAGCAGCCGCAGCGAGGTGTCGGCATCTTCGGTGATGCACCACTCGTCCCAACCGTCAATGGAGCCGAGCACCTCCTTGCGCAGGAGGCCCATGGTCCCAGCGAAAATGATGGAGTTGCGCTCGTTGCGCGACGGCATGGCGGTGGCGAAGAAGTACCGGTAGGCGTCGTAGCAGGCGGTGAGGTACGTGTTCCCCTCGAAGTCGCGGTAGTCCTGCGGCGTCTGGACGAAGGCCAGATTGGGGTCGGCAAAGTACCCGACCGTCTCATCGAGCCATTGCGGGTCGACCAGGTAGTCGGCATCTATGACGCCCACGATCTCGGCCTCGGGATGGGTGAACTGGCGCAGGGCCAGGTTGAGGGCGCCCGACTTGAAGCCCGGCCACGGTTCGACGTGGACAAACCTGACGTTGGGCCGGCCGACGCAGTAGTCCTCGACCGGGTGCCAGACATCGGGGTCGAGCGTGTTGTTGTCGACGACGACGATCTCGAAATCCGGATAGTTCAGCGCCTCGGCCCGCTTGATGGTCTCAATGAGCATGTCGGGGGGCTCGTTGTAGGCGGCGATGTGCAGGGACACCTTCGGTCGATAGGTCGGGTCGGGCGTCGGGAATTGGCGGGAATGCCGGGTCCGGGTCAGCACGTCGCACGTCTCGAAGGCGAAGGAACTGGCCAGGGTCAGCGCGCAGAACTCCAACACGAACAGTAGGGCCGATGCGGCGGCGCCGATCAGGGAGAGATTGCCGTCGACGGTGATGGCGGCCGCGAACACGAGGTAGGCCAGCGCCGCGCCCACGAAACTGCCCATGAAGAGCTGCCCGATCGGATTCCAGACCGGGCAGAGCCAGATGACCACGAGGGTTACGCCAAAGCAGAAGATCTCGGCCGACTCAATGGGACCGGGCGACACCGCCCAGACCTCGGCGGCGATCCACCCGGCGGCGAAGTACACGACGGCGCTCAGGAGCGCGCCGGTCAGCCTCGACGCGAAGCGAACTCGGCGGCCGGCCAGCGCGAGGAGGAGAGTGGAGAGCCCGAGGGCAACGGTGCAGACGACGAAGAACCCGAAAAGCATGGCGAACGAACCTCCCCGTCAGCTCGTCGGAACGAAAGGCGCCAGGGCGGAAAGTGACAACTGCATTGTTCTTTTCATGAGCCGGGTTGCGAACGAGCGGCACGCCGAGAGGGCGCACCGATTTCGAGCAACGATCCTCCGATCGAATAGTCCGCGCACTGCGGAGCCGCTGCTTCAGGGTGCACTCCTTATACCCGGGCGTCGCGAACCCACGCATCGACGCGCGGCCGCTATGCGTTCGTACACGCGTCCAGCGTGAGTTTGTGCTGCTTTTAATCCGGGTAGATATGCATGGGGCCGAAGAGGCCCGAACCTAAGGAGTAAACCGAAATGGGTATCACTTCGAGCTTGATCATCTTTGCGGCGGGCGCGATTCTCAAGTTTGCCGTCGTCGTGAACTCGACCCACTTCAACCTCAACACCATCGGCGTCATTTTGATGATCGTTGGCGCCGTCGGATTTGTCCTCTCGCTCATTTTCTGGGCCAGTTGGGGTGGTTTCGGTGGTTACCGGCGTGAGCGCACGGTCGTCAGCAATGGCACGACGTACCGCGACCGGGAAGTCGTCTAAGCCCGCATTACCCATCGGCATCGCTATCGGTCCGACGGCGGCCATACTGGAGTGTGTGCGAGCAGTCCCTCGCAGTAGGGCACACCTTCAGGAGCGCGCATGATGGACTGGAAGATCGATGTCGTCGTTCTACCCGTTTCCGACGTGGAGGTTGGGCGGGCCACGTAAGCGAGTGACTCGCGAGAAGCGACGGTGACTAGGGGAGCCCGGCGCCAGGCACCGTGGTGCGGATCTGTTCCAGGGCGCCGTTGCGTTCCGCCCGGGCCTTGGCGGCGTCGCTGGACGCCGCCGTCACCAGGTAGAGGGTGAGCCGGTCGTCCCCGCCCAACATGCAGGCGAAGCAGCCCTGACTGGTGACGACCCGCTCGACGATGTCGCCGCCCTCGGCCACCCGCACACACTCCGAACCCATGGCGTTGGCCACCCACACCGTGCCGTCGGCGCACAGGCAGATGCCGTCGGGCGCGATGCCGGGCAGGGCGGCCCACACCCGCCGACCGGTAAGCGAGCCGTCAGGCTGGCGGTCGAAGGCCGAGAGCTGCTGGCCCATGCTCTCGGCGATGATCAACGTGCGCTCATCGTCAGCGAGCACGGTGCCGTTGGGAAAGGCGATGTCGGCGGCGGCCTCGCAACTGGTGCCGTCGGGGTCGACCCGGACCAGCGAGGTGGAGGCGATGGCGCTGGGCTCGACCGTGCCGTCATAGAGGCCATCGAGATCGAACCCGAAGTTGCCGGCGTAGGCCTGCCCGTTGCTGGCCACCACCATGTCGTTGGCGTGCCAGGTGGCCCAGGGGGTCAGGTCGCCGTGACGGACCAGGGTGCCGTCGTGCTCCCGGCGGAAGACGGCCCGATCCAGCCGGGAGTTGATGAGCAGGCGCCCATCGGGCAGCCAGCCCAGGCCGGCCGGCTCCCCGTCGAACTCGACCTCGATGCGCCGCTCGCCCTCCGGTGACACCGAGAAGACGGCGTGATCGAAGAAGTCCGAGTACCAGAGACGGCCATCCCGCCAGCGGGGGCACTCACCGAAGTAAAGCCCGGACAGGAACGGCTCGGCTGTGGCGGTCTGGCTGGACACGGTGCACCTCCCCAAGGGCCGGTCGGCCCGGCCCCGCATTTCAGCACAGCGGCCATCACCCCGCCTTTTCCGGGCGCTCCCCCGGTCTCGGCGCTACCGTGGGACCGTGGCTTACTGGGTACTCAAGGGAATCCTCACTCCATTCTTCTTCGTCTTCTGGCGGGTGAAGGTGGAGGGGCGCGAGAACATCCCCAAGCACGGCCCGGTTGTCCTGGCTTCCAACCACCAGTCCTTCTGCGACTCGTTCTTCATACCCTTGGTGGTGCGGCGCAAGGTCACCTTCCTGGCCAAGGCCGAGTATTTCGACTCGTGGAAGACAGCGTGGTTCTTCCGGGCCGCCGGGCAGATCCCGATCCGCCGGGGCGGGGGCAGCGCCTCGGAGCGGGCGCTGGAGACGGCCCGGGCCGAGGTGCTGGGCAAAGGCCGCATCCTGGGCCTGTACCCCGAAGGCACGCGCACGGTCGACGCCTACGTGCACAAGGGGCGGACCGGGGTGACCCGCCTCTCCCGGGAATGCGGCGTGCCCATCGTCCCCGTCGGCGTGGTCGGCACCACCGAGGTGCAGCCGGTCAACTCGAATTTCATGCATCCCTTCAAGAAGGTGACCATCCGCTTCGGCCCGCCCATGCAGATGAGCGCACCGCTGAACCCGGTCGACCCCCTGGAAGGGCACGACCACACCGAGTGCCGCTCCTTCACCGACTCCCTTATGCACGAGATCGCCCGCCTGTCCGATCGTGAGTACGTCGACGAGTACGTGCCGACGCGGGCCAGCGCTTCGGCCGCCTGATTTGTTGTCCCGGTGAACCTGCTGAAACAGCGTGTTTACATTGATCGCGTAACGTCGTAGCCATGTCGGGCTACGTCGTGCGCATCGCCCTGCCTGATCGCCCGGGGGCGCTGGGGTTGGTGGCCAGCCGCATCGGTGCCGTGAGCGGGGACATCGTGGCCATCCACATTCTCGAGCGGATTGACGGCAACGCCGTCGATGAGTTCGTCATCGAACTGGGCGGCGAGCACCTGGTCGAACTGCTGCGCAGCGAGATCCACGAAGTGGACGGCGCGCAGGTGCTCGACATCTCACCGGTGCCCGCTACGGGCTGAGCGGGGTGATGAGGTAGGCGCAGACGTGGGCGCCGTCCATCAAGTGGGCCACCCGCTCCACGGTCGCCCCGGGCAAGGCGTCGCGGATGAATGAGAGCTCGCTGGAGCAGGCCTGGGAGAAGCCGTGGGCCACGGTGAGGATGGCGCAGTTGTGCTCGGTGATGCGCCAGCGGCCGTCCTCCAGGCGCTCGGCATCGGCCAGGTAGCCGTCCTCGTCCAGAATGGCGGCCAGCGCCTGGACCTGCTCGTCCAGGGAGAGGTGGGCCAGGCGGGGGCGCGCCCCGTCGACCCGGCGCTGGCGCCGCTGCTCGAAGAGCGCGTCGACCTGGGCCCCGTCGGGACCGCCCAGGTAGCCCAGCAGTTCGGTGGTGAGGTCGCCGTAGCGCTTGGGGTAGAGCGA
Organism: Acidimicrobiales bacterium; assembly: GCA_035552095.1. Lineage (GTDB taxonomy): Bacteria > Actinomycetota > Acidimicrobiia > Acidimicrobiales > RAAP-2 > Bog-473. The sequence goes on from DASZMA010000051.1 coordinate 9,686, forward strand.
CTCGGCGGCGGCTGACAGGGCGTAGTGGTGGGTGGGTCGGCCGCGTCGCCCGGCCTCCTCAGTGACGTCGCTCCGCTCCAGCAGGCCGTCCTCCTCCAGGTGCACCAGCTGCATGCGGATGGCGGCCGGGGTGAGGGCCAACTCGGCCGCCACGTCGTGAGCCGACAGCGGGCCCTGCCGCTTGAGCAGGTTGAGGATGGCCCGGCGGGTGGTGGGCAGGGTGGCCAGCGGGGCGTCCGTCACGGCAGGATCCGTCACGGCAGGATCAGGTGGACGTCGCCGAACTCGTGCCACAGGTAGCGCTCGGCCAGGGCGGCCCGATAGGAGGCTTCCAGCAGGGGCCGGCCGGCAATGGCTTCGAGCATGGCCAGGTGGGACGCCTCGGGCTCGTGCCAGCCGGTCAGGAAGCCGTCAATGGAGCGGACCGGGTGGGCGGGGGAGACGACGGTCTCGGTCCAACCATCGCCGGGGTGCACCCGCCCATGCTCGTCCACCACCGACTCCAGGGCGCGGACCACGGTGGTGCCGATGGCGATGACCCGGCCGCCGCTGCGCCGGGTGTCGTTGACCCGGTGCGCGGTGGACGACGACACCTTGAAGTACTCGGCGTAGGGGGGCTCGCTGGCCTCGAGCGAGGCCACACCGGTGTGCAGGAGCAGCGGGGCCACGCCGACCCCTTTGGCGACCAACCGGGTCAGCACCTCGGGGGTGAAGGGCCGCCCCGCACTGGGCATCTCGGCCGAGCCCGGCTCGGTGGCGTAGACGTTCTGGTAGGCCGCGATGGGGTAGCTCCCCCGCACGTAGCCATAGCGGATGGGCCGGCCGTGCCGGGCCAGGTAGGTGTGCAGCGTCCCGGGCGTGTCGACCAGGCTGACCCAGAGGCGCACGCCGTGGCCGCCCGGTCCCGGCGCGTACGGGGTGAGCAAGGTGATGCGCCCGCCGCCGCTGAGGGCGATGGTCGTGCCGGATGCGGCGCCGAGGTAGGCCTGGCCTTCCCGGCGCACCTCGACCGTCCAGAGCCCGGCCGGCAGCTGGGTGGAGAGGTGGACTTGCACCAGCGTGCCGTCGGCCGCGACGCCGTCCACTTCGGCGGCCAGAGTGCCCGAGGTGTTGAGGACGACCAGGTCGCCCTCGTCCAGGAAGCGGGGCAGCTCGGAGAAGTGGGAGTGGGTCAGCGAACCATCGCCCCGGCGAGCCACCAGCATGCGCACCGAGTCGCGGGTCAGGGCCTCGGGAGGTGAGGTGGCTTCGAGCTCGGGCGGCAGGTCGAAGGCGAGGGGGCGCAGCTCGGGCCAGGCCCGCTGGGGGGCGACCTCGGCGTCGGGCTCGACCTCTCCCTCGACGGCCGGGCCGGCCAGGGCACTCACGCGGTCACCCCGGCTCCGAGGAGCTCGCTGGCCCGGTAGCGGCCGCTGGGACGCTCGCTGGCGATCAGGGCCAGGAAGGCCGGTACAACCGACCCGGGCTCGGGGCGGTCCGAGATGTCCTCTCCGGGAAAGGCGGCCTGGTGCATCACGGTGCGCAGGTCGCCCGGATCGACCGACCACACCCGCACGGCGGGGAACTCCACCCCGAGCACCGCGCCCAGGTGCTCGAGCGCGGCCTTGCCGGCGCCGTAGCCGCCCCAGCCCTCGTAGGCCTCGACGGCGGCGTCCGAGGTGACGTTGATCACCCGGGGCCGGTCGGACCGCAGCAGATGGGGGAGGGCGAGCTGGGTCAGGGCCAGCGGGGCCACCACGTTGACCTCGAAGGCCACCCGCAGGTCGCCCAACGGGTAGTCGGCCAGGGAGGGCAGCGGCGAGGCGCCCAAGGTTCCGGCGTTGTTGACCAGGAGGTCGACTCCGCCGAGCGCGGTGGCCGCCTCAATGAGCGCCCGCCGGTGGTCCGGATCGGTGATGTCGCCGTCCAGGGCGACCAGGTCGGCCGCCGGATCGAGGTCGGCCGCCGGATCCAGGTCGGTTCGGAAGCGGGCGGCGGCGGCCCGCAGGGCCTCGGCATCGCGCCCGTCGATCACCACGGACCAGCCCTCCTGGAGGAGACCAGCCGTCAGTGCGGCTCCGAGCCCCCGAGATGCCCCTGTCACGATTGCCACGCTCATGGCCCACCACCCTTCGCGGACGAGTTGCTCGCCCTGTGGTGATTATAACAAGGAATCCATTGTTTTATTGCTGAGTTGTGAGATTTCTCGGTTCGACTTCCAGCTCGGCCCGGTCCCAGTGGCCCAGGTTGGCCGCCGCCTCGTAGGAGCTCTCGAAGAACTGCATCAGCAACATGTCGGGATTGGCCGCCTGGCGCACGGCGCCGTAAGGCAGGATGAACTCGCCCATGGCCAGGTCGTAATAGGCCGCCTCGGGGGCGATGGGCCAGTCGGCGAAGCCCTCGGGCTGGGGGTAGGCGTAGGCGTAGAACAACCCCTCCTCGCCACCGGGCCAGAACCCGCAGCTGTGCACCTCGTGGCTGTAGGCCAGCTCCTGCACCCAATCCGGGCAGTTGGGCACGCCGCCCGGGTGCTTGGGGGCCCGCCGGCCCGAGAAGCGCGTGACGGCCAGGTCCGGGCCACCCCAGAAGTAGTGGACCGGGCTGGCCTTGCCCAGGAACCCGGCCCGGAAGCGGTGCATGACCCGGTCGGCCTGGAGCAGGGCCAGCCAGAAGCGGTGCGCCGCCTCGGCGTCGTACGAGCGGTGGACCTCGTCCTGGTCGAAGGGGATGGCCTCGGCCACCTCGGAGGGGCGCGGGTAGATGGGGACGGAGACCCCGACTTCACCCAGAGCGGCCCGTACGCCGGCGTAGAAGGCGGCGGTGGTCTGGGGCACCAGCGCCACCTGGGCCGTCTGGCCGTCCGAGGTGCGCAGGCGCAGGAGGTGGTCGGTGAAGTCGAATTCCATATCGAGCCCGCGGCCGTCCGTCGGCATCAGCCCGGTGGTCAAGCCGCGGGCCGACACGTAGAGCGTCACCTGCCACCAGTGGTTGAGCATCGGCTCGAGGCCCAGGCGGACCTTGCCCACGATCTGGGTCCACAGGTGCAGCGTGTCGCGGGTGTCGGACCAGTCGGCGATGGTGAGTTCAGGCCACGGGTTGTTCGCGTTCACGGTTCCCATTCAAGCGCGGTGGCGCCGGGCGGGGCCCGGGCCCGGGCCCAGCGCAGCGTGGCCGAACGGTGACGCTTGGTGACGGGACGGCGAACTCGGAGCGGCGGGTCGGCCGGTCCTGGTTCGAATGGGGGTTGGTGGGCTAGAAATCGGACCTATGCAGCCCATCTCCCGGCGCGCCTTCCTCCAGAGTGCGGCCGCCGCGGCCGGCA
>DASZMA010000052.1:0-7592 GCA_035552095.1 Acidimicrobiales bacterium
GCGCGCATGCGGGCCACCAGCTCGCGCAAGCGGAAGGGCTTGGCCACGTAGTCACTGGCCCCGAGCTCCAGCCCGAGTACCACGTCGACTTCGGAGTCCCGGGCCGTCACCATGATGATGGGCACCGGCTTGAGCGCGCGCATCTGCTGGCAGATCTCAATGCCGGACTGGTCGGGCAACATCACGTCGAGCAGGACCAGGTCGGGGTGGACCCGGTGGAAGAGCCGCAGCGCTTCGTGCCCGTCGCCGGCGATCTCGACGGCGAACCCTTCCCGGGTCAGTCCCGAGGCCAGGGCCTGGCGGTAGGACTCCTCGTCGTCGACCACCAGCACCAGGGGTCGGTTGTCACGCCCGGCGCCGGTGGCGGACTGCCGGTTGTTGCTCACGGTCGAGACGGCCACTGGCGTAGGGGGATCAAGCCGCGTCGTCGGGGGCGCAGCCGTTGGGGCGAAGGGCAGGCGACGTCGGTGGCGGAGGGGGAGAGCACACCGGCGTCGCCTGGGTGCGCAGGGAGGCGAATACCTGCGCAATCCTGGTCATTTTGCGACCGGCCTCGGCATCCTGGGGTGGAGACCCGGGCCTGATCGGCACGACCTCGGCCAGAAGGTTCCGGCCGTGATGACGTGCTTCAGGGGACCGGGAGGGGGATCCGGCCCTGGAGCGGTGCATGCTGTGGTGCGCCATCGCCATCAAAGATCACGGTACGGACCAGACATGAACGGCCCGCGAAACCGTTGCAACCGGCAAGTGTCCTGTAGATGAACTCTTCACGTTCCGGCCCAGCCCTGGGCGTTACGCTCCCTGGCGAGCGATCAGGAGGTGGCAGATGACCGAGGCCATGGGGCACGGGGTGAACCAGCGCAAGTCAATTGAGATGACGCCGGAAGAGGTCGATGCCTTCCTGGCCGAGCGGCGGGCCATGACGATGTGCTCCATCGGCCTCGACGGCTCCATCCATGCAATCGCTATGTGGTACGGCTTCCTGGACGGCTGCGTCACGGTGGAGACCAAGGCCAAGTCCCAGAAGGTGCAGAACCTGCGCCGGGACCCGCGTCTGACCCTCCTCTTCGAGACGGGCGACTACTACGAGGAGCTACGAGGAGTTGAACTGGTCGGGAAGGCCGAGATCACTGATGACCCCGACCAGCTGTGGACGTTGGGCGTCAGCGTGTTCGAGCGCTATTACGGCGGGTATTCCGAGGAGGTCAAGCCCTTCCTTGAGGCCATGCTCAACAAGCGGGTGGCGGTCAAGCTGCACGTCGAACGGACGGTGAGCTGGGACCACCGCAAGCTGGGCCTGCCGGCCACCCGGCCCGCCGGCGGGTGAGGTTCTCCATCGACCAGAACGTCGAGGTCACCCCGGCCGCCGCCGTGGCGGCCTACGGCAACCCGGCGTTCTACGAAGGGCGGGCACCGCGCGACAACATCTCGGTGGTCGAGGTGGTGCGCCACGAGGACAACGGCGCCCGCCTGCTCCTCGAGGTGCGCTTCCAGTTCACCGGTTCGGTGTCCTCGGCGGTACGGGCGGTGATCGACCCGGCCAAAATGTCGTGGATCACCCGCACCCAGGTCATGCTGGACGAGCTGCGGACCCGGTTCGACGTGCTGCCCGACCACTACCCGGACCGCCTCACCAGCAGCGGCACCTTCCGCTTCACCGAGGGCCCGCTCGGGCCCGCCTCCACCACGGTCACCGCCGAAGGCGAAATGAAGGTCCACGTCCCCCTGGTCGGGCGCACGGTGGAGCGGGTCATCGTCTCGGGGCTGCGCTCCTATCTCGCCGCCGAGGTAGCCAGCCTGCCTGAGTTCTCACCCCCGGGGTGAGCCGCCGGCGCACCTCGGCCACCTCGGCCCTCACCACCCTGGCGCTGGCCGCCACGATGCTCCTCATCCCCCAGACCGCCGGCGCCGCCGCCACCACCACCACCGCTCCACGTCCTGGCTCCCCGGCCTACCTCGCCCGCGACGTGCAGAACATGGAGGCCGCCTTCGGCCGCCAGCTGGCCCAGTTGGAGGACCCCAACTACCTGTTGCCGTTCTTTGAGAACGCGGCGGGACTCTACGGTGCCCAATTGGCCACCCAGCTGCAGCACCTCAACCGGCCGGCCCTGACCGCCGGCAACCTGGTCCCCGGCTTCGGCGCCGGCAACCCGGATCGGGAGAACTGGCCCGGCAGCCGCGGCCAGGAGGAGCCGGTCACCTTCACCGCCAGCGATGGCGCCTCATTGCAGGGCGACGTCTTCGCGCCGCTGCCGGGCGCCCACGATCCCTACACCGGCGCCGCTCTTCATGGTCCTTATCCCGGGGCGGTCATCGTCACCGGCTCAATCCAGGCCTCGCGCAACGAGTACGCCTGGCTGGCCGAGGACCTGGCCGAGCGGGGCTACGTCGTGCTCACCTTTGACGTGCAGGGCCAGGGCACCAGTGAGACGCTGCCCCACCAGGGCGCCGATCCCAACCTGCCCGGTTGCGACCTCTCGACCACCGGTCCGGGCCAGGTCACCCCGTGTGACGGGGTGCCGGCCGAGCAGGACCAGGACTTCATCGACTCGACCGAGGACGCCATCTCCTTCTTCCTCTCCAGCCCCAGCGCCCCCTACGCCAACCCGCACGCCGGCACGCTGACCGTCAACGGGTACAACCCGTTCTTCGCGCTGTTCGACCACACCCCCGACACCCAGACGGCGACCCCGGGCCGCACCACCCGGCTGGCCCTCATCGGCCACTCGACCGGCGCGGTGATCGCCACCTACCTCCAGGGCGTCGACCCCCGGGTCGAGACGGTGGTGGCGCTGGACAAGCTGACCGCCACCGCCGACGCCATCGCCGACGACCAGGCCGAGACCGGCTCCCTGCCCGGGCCGGTCGTGCCCAGGGTGCCCGCCCTGGCCCTGCAGTCCGAGTACGGCTTCGCCCCCCAGCCCTACTTCGTGGCCAGCTGTTCCTCGTTCGAACCGTGCCCGGTCCCGGCCGGCAGCCCGCTGGCGCTGCCCAACCTCGACGCCGCCCCGAATCCGAACCGCGAGGAGGCCACCGGCTTCGACGCTTGGCAGAAGGCCGCCGTCGACGCCATGGTCATCGTCCCCCGGGCCTCCACCCACCTCATCTACACCGACTCCCCGCCGGTGCTCCCGGCCTCGGTCAACGGCCAGGGCATGGCCAGCTACTACGTGCAGGCCTGGCTCAATAAGTTCCTCAAGCACGATCCGGCCGCCGGCACCGCGCTGCTCGCCTCGACCATCACCTACCTCGGGCCGGACCAGAGCGGCCAATGGGTCAGGCACACCTTCAACCGGGACGACAACCTGTCCTTCTACTTCTGCTCGGGTTTTGCGTTCAACCAATCCGGCCGGGCCACCTTCGTCGATGACGACCTCATCCACGACGGCTGCTCGTAGCGGGGCATACGCCGCAACCCGCCCCCGGCAACCGGGAGTAATCCCGATGTAATGGCCGTGCAAGGCCGCCCTGTCATGTTGCTGGAGTGCTCGAACGATTGACCCGGCGCATCATCGGGGCCCGCCGCTCCGTCGTCACTGTCTCGCTCCTGGTGCTGGCGGCGGCCGGGGTCTTCGGGCTGGGCGTCGGGCCCCATCTCTCCGAAGGCGGCTTCGACGCCCCGTCGGAACCGTCCACCGTGGCCGCCACCGCGCTGCTCCAGCAGTTCCACGCCGGGTCGCCCAACCTGACCGTGCTGGTCACGGCCCGCCACGGGACAGTGGACAGTCCCGCCGTGGCCGCGGCCGGCCGGGCCATCACCCGCCGCTTGGAGGCCGAACGGTACGTGGCCAACGTCCAGTCCTACTGGCAGTTGGGCTCCATCGCCGCCCTGCGCGCCGACCACGGCCGCCAGGCCGTCATCGCCGCTCGCATCGAAGGGACACAGAACGAGTTCGTGCACCGGGAGCAGGCGGTGGCGGCATCACTGCGCTCCCTCCCGGCCGCGGTCACCGTGCAGCTGGGCGGCTACGCGCCAGCCTTCTCCGAAGTCGATGCCCTGATAGAGAAGGGGCTGATCGTCTCCGAGCTCATCGCCGTCCCCATCACCCTGCTGCTGTTGCTCTTCGTGTTCGGCTCCGTGGTGGCGGCCGCCATGCCGCTGACCATCGCCGGGGTGGCGCTGGCCGGCACGCTGGCCATTTTGCGGGTCCTCTCGCTCTTCACCGAGGTGTCGGTCTTCGCCGAGAACCTGACCACCGCCCTTAGCTTCGGGCTGGCCATCGACTACAGCCTGTTCATCGTCTCGCGCTACCGGGAGGAGCTCGAGGCCGGCTTCGATTGCGACCTGGCGCTGGTCCGCGCGGTGGCCCGGGCCGGGCGCATGGTCTTCGGCAGTGCCCTGACCGTCGTGGCTGCTCTGGCCGTACTGCTGGTGTTCCCCATCGGCTTCCTGCGCTCGATCGCGCTGGCCGGCGTCGCCGTGGCCCTCCTGGCCGGGGTGGCCGCGGTCATTGTGCTGCCGGCCACCCTGTCGCTGCTCGGGCCGAGGATCAACGCCTGGACCATCTGGTCGCGCTCGGTCCGGCCCCCCGACGACGGGTACTGGCGCCGCACCGCGGTGGCGGTGATGCGCCACCCGCTGGCCGCCGCCACGGCGGTCATCATGTTCCTGCTCTTCCTGGCCAGCCCGTTCCTCGGCATCCACCTGGGCTACCTGGACGACAAGGTGCTGCCGCTGTCCAACCATGTCCGCCAGACCGACGACACGTTGCGCCGCGAGTTCAGCTCGGGTCAGGTGGGTGCCATTCAGGTGGTCATGCCGTCGTTCGGAGGCGAGCAGCCCGACTTGCACGTGGCGAGCCAGGTCTACCGCTACGCCCGGCACCTCTCCGAGCTGCCCGAGGTGCTCCGGGTCGAGTCGGCCATGGGGTTCTTCGTCCAGGGCCAGCACGTCGCCGTGCCGGCGTCCTACGCCGCCCAGTACCACCAACAACGCGGCACCTGGCTCTCGGTGCTGCCCGCGGTGGATCCGCTCTCGGTGCAGTCCGAGTCCGTTGTGCGCGAGGTCAGGTCGGCCCACGCCCCCTATCCGGTCCTGGTCGGCGGGCTGTCAGCGCAGTTTCTCGATTCGACTTCGCTCATCGAGTCGCGCCTGCCCCTGGCCTTCGCCCTCATCGCCGTCATCATGTTCGTCCTGTTGTTCGTGCTCTTCGGCAGCGTCGTCATCCCGATCAAGGCCATGCTGCTCAACCTGTTGAGCCTGTCGGCCACCTTCGGGGCCATGGTGTGGATCTTCCAGGACGGCCATCTCTCGGGCCTGCTGGACTTCACCGCCACCGGCAGCGTGATCGCCGCTATCCCGGTGATGATGTTCTGCGTGGCCTTCGGGCTCTCCATGGACTACGAGGTCTTCCTCCTCTCCCGGATCAAGGAGCAGGTGGACAACGGGGCCAGCAATGAGGAGGCGGTGGCCATCGGGCTGCAGCGCAGCGGGCGGATCATCACGGCCGCCGCCCTCCTGTTGGCCGTGGTCTTCCTGACGCTGACCGCCAACGAGATCTCGGGGATCAAGCTCTTCGGGGTCGGGCTGTTCCTGGCCGTCACGGTGGACGCCTTCCTGATCCGGGGCGTGCTGGTGCCGGCTTTCATGAAGGTGATGGGCGACGCCAACTGGTGGGCCCCGGCCCCCATGCGGCGGTGGCACCAGCGCCGCAACCTGGCCCCCGACCGCAACGACCATCCGGACCGCTATCCCCAGGTGGAGGGCTACCCGCTCGGCGCGGCCTTCTCGGAAGCCGGGACGTAGGTTCGCCCAGCCGCCGTAACGCCCATTGCCCTATTATTTCGTCGCAATCTATCGAGCGGAAGGTAGGTGCCACATGAGGAGACGGACTCTGTTCGGGCCCTTGGCCATCGGGGCGGCGGCCATCGTCATGGTCGCGATGGGTGCTTCAGTCGCATCGGCTGCCACGTCTGGCGTGCAGGCGAACTTTGTCGGAGTGGGAATCAACGGAGCAAGTACGGGGACACTGGGCGGACCCAGCGGTGCCGCCTACACGCTCACTGCGGTCGTGGTCGGCCAATCTCCCTTGGTGGGGACACTCTCGATCAGTTATGGCTACACGGAGTGCGGAAGAGCAATGACATTCACTCTCTCGAGCAACGGTGGCACCGTCTCGGGCGCGGGGTACGGGGAATGCGGGAGCGGGAAAACGTTGGAGGGGACTGTCACGTCCGCCTCCGGGCCTTACACCGGACTGGTTGGGCACACCGACGTCATTACGGTCGACCTTTCGCCGGGCGATCTCTATCTCCTGCCCAATCCGCTGATACCTCCGGACATCTCTCCTTCGTTGATATCGGGTTCGCTCAGCATCTCTTAATGGGCCCGGGCGACTCTGATCGAACACCCCTCGCCCGGGTCCAAACTGACCGTGTCTAGAAATTTATACCCATATCTAGAGATACTCCTATACTTCTTACAGAGCCAAGGAATGAAATGTCTAGCGATTGCGCTATACGGGCCTAGATATTCCTAGACTCCGGTCGTGGACCCGGTCCAGAATCCCTACAACCCGGGAGCTGGGACCCGGCCGCCGGCCCTGGTCGGCCGGGACGCCGAGATTGATGCCATGGACGTGACCCTGCAGCGCCTGTTGCTGGGCAACAACGGACGGAGCCAGCTCCTCACCGGTCTGCGCGGCGTCGGCAAGACCGTCCTCCTCAACGAATTCGAGGACATCGCCGAGGCCCGGGGCTATTTCCACGAGCACATTGAGGTCTCCGACGACGGGAACCTGGCTCCCGCCCTCGCTTCGGCCCTGCGACGGGTCCTGCTCACCATGGACGCCAAGCGGCGCATCGGCGAGGGGGTGCGCCGGGCCCTCGGCGTCCTGAAGGCCTTCAACCTCCGCATCCCGGGCGGCCTCGAGCTCAGCATCGACGCCGACGCCGTCTACGGACCCGCCGACTCCGGCGACCTGGCCACCGACCTGGCCGGGCTTTTCGTCGAGCTGGGCCAGGTGGCGCAAGCCCACGCCACCGGCATCCTGCTCCTCATCGATGAGCTGCACTACGTCGACCTGCCGACCTTCACCGCCCTCATCGTCGGGCTGCACCGCGCTTCCCAGCGCCGCCTTCCGATCACCATCGCCGGGGCGGGCCTACCCACGCTGACCGCGCTGACCGGTGACGCCAAGACCTACGCCGAACGCATGTTCACCTTCCCGCCCATCGGCTCGCTCACCCGCGCTCAGGCCATCGAAGCGCTGCAGACGCCAGCCAGCGACGCCGACGTCGAATGGACACCGGACGCGCTGGACCGCATCCTCCCGCTCACCGAGTGCTTCCCGTACTTCCTCCAGGAGTTCGGCAAGCGGGCCTGGGACGTGGCCGACGGGCCCCGGCAGATCACGCTCGATGACGTGGCGCGGTGCATCCCCCTGGCCATGGCCGAGCTCGATGACGGCTTCTTCCGGGTGCGCACCGGATCGACCACGGCGTCCGAGCGCGCCTACCTGCGGGCCATGGCCGAGCTCGGCTCGGGACCGGTGCGCTCGTCGGATGTGGCCGCCCTGCTCGGCAAGCAGCGCAGCCAGGTCAGCCCGGTCCGCGACGCCTTGATAAAGCGAGCGCTGTGTTATTCGCCGAAG
>DASZMA010000053.1:0-6849 GCA_035552095.1 Acidimicrobiales bacterium
GCCTGACCTCGGGCATTGCCGGCATCGTCTTCGCCTCCCGCCTCGGTTCCATCTCCACCGACATTGACGGCGGCACCCTCGTCCTCTACGCCGTGGCCGCTGCGGTCATCGGCGGGGCGAGCCTGTTCGGCGGCCGGGGCAAAATGGTGCACGCGCTGCTCGGTGGCATCGTCATCGCCGCCATCTACAACGGCATGGGACTGCTGGGCCTGGGCGCGGCCGAGCAGGACATGGTCACCGCCCTGGTCCTCATTGCCGCCGTCACCGTCGACTCGGTGGCCCGCCGGGGGCAACGGGCCGGCTAGAACCAGCCCCAGTTCAATCGTCCGCTCAGGCCGGCGGCCGCAGGTGCCCGATGGTGGTCTCGAAGGTCCGGGCGATCACCCTCGCTCCGGCCCCGTCAGGGTCGTCCCCGAACCCCTCGGATTGTCCCTTGTGACATGTGATGTCGAGCAAGGTGCAGGCGCGGGCCACCGCAACCGGTACCCGACCCCACCGCGACGAGACGAAGTGCGTCATGTCGGTCGACGCGAATGCGGTCGCCACGTCGGCCACCGGTGAGGCGACAGCGCGGTAGTCGGCGCTCATAGTTGAGTCCAGCATGCTGACGGCCGACACTCCGGTGCTGGCTTCCGTGCGCGACGCCCGGGGACCGAGCCAGTCACCCAGGAGCGGGTCGAACACGTTCATGCCGACGATGGGCACACTCGGTCCGGCCGCTTGGCGCAGGGCGTCGAGGATGTAGGTGAGCTGTCCCTTCATCACGACGAGGTTCTTGGTGAAGCAGGTGGTCGGGTTGGCGGCACTCACGCAGTTGACGACATCGTTGCCGCCGATATCGATGGTGACCAGCGCCACTGCGCCCCGATGTGTGCGCAGGAAGCTGACGGCGTTGCGCAACTGCGAGCCGCCCGGTGCACAGAGCGAGTGCGCCATCATGGTCTGCGTCGTCTCCCCCGAGCAGGCCAGGTTGACCAGCTGCAGACGAGGCAGGTCCTTGCGGAAGAACGCGGTCACCAGGTTGGGATACGAGCGCTCGCCGTTCCACATACCGACCGAATCACCCAGGTCGAGATAGACCGGCTGCCTGGCTTGCGCCGGCGGGATTGAGTCCACACTGCCACTCCCGGTGGATGCCGCGCCAGCGACCATCGTGGTCCAGTAGGCGGCAAAAAGCGTAGAAATAAGGGAAATCAGCAGAAAAATCCGCCCGACCTTCACAGAATCAGCATTGCACCGCATGAGCTGGTGTTCCATACCCACATCTCCAACGTCCGAAGGATCGAAACAGCCGTTTATATTGGGTCTCTCCGCCGTAAAGACTTTTTTCGCGTTGCCATTTCGTGTTTCTCTATTGGTGGCGATAGTCAGACGGGGGTCACTTGCGTGTACGACATCTTTGAAACGTCGAGCACAAACGCTCGACTCATCACACTGCTCTCACGGGACCGGTGCTGCACCTGCAATGTGAAACTGAAGCCGGGTGCGGAAGCCTGGTTCGACTTCGACGCGCAGACCGCCTGGTGTGAAACCTGCGGCGCGACGCGGGCGTCAACCTCAAGCAATTAAGAGGCGACCACGTCAATCGGGCTGCCGGCCGGCACCTGGCGCAGGTGCAGCAGGTCCGCTTCGTGCAGCCGCACGCACCCGTGTGAGACCAACGCACCGGTGGTGCCGATCTCACTGTCCGCGCCGAGCGGCCCGTGGATCGCCATGAGGGCGTCCCCTGACTCCTCCCAATCCGAGATGGTGTTGGAGTGTGCTGAGCTGACCAGGACGAAGGCCCCGTAGCCCGAGCTCGGCGGCGAGGCGAAGAAGGCCACGAAGTACTGACCGGTCGGGGTGGGATCGGCCGTGGTGCCGACGCCGGCCGGCGCGGAGAAGATCATGTGGCCGCTCTTGTAGAGGTAGATGCGTGTGGTCTTGAGATTGACCACAATTCTGTACGGCGTCGAGGTCAGGCTGACCGCACTGTCGCGAACCCAGGCGGTTGATCCGTTGGGTCGCTGGGCCAGCCTCACATCGAGCCAGCCCGGCTTGGCCCAGATGACCGGCAGCGTGGAGATCGCCCCGTGCCACATGGCCGGTATGGAGACGGACTTGGCGCCGCCCGGAGCGGCGTAGCCCGGAATGGTCCCGTGGGTGGTGGCCAGGAGCACCGAACCGGCCGGAGCCGAGGGCAGCGATGCCGTCTTGGATTTGGACGACCGGGTCGTCGTCTGTGACGTATGGCCCGGTGCCCCGGCCGGGTGTCCACCGCCGCTGCAGGACGCCAGCGTGACGGCCACCATGACGGTGGCCAGGGTTGCTCCCAGTCCCTTTATGGCGGACGAGATCCCTCTCATCAAGAAATCATGCCCTCTCCGGTCCAGCCGGATCCGGCGGGACCCGATCGGAACAGGAGTCGGTCGACTGAAGAGGTCAGCCCGTCACCGCGACCGGGTTGCTGAGCGGCGCCACCGGTGCGATCGGCACGCCGGCCGTGGCGATGTAGGTGAACTGATCGGCCGTCCCGGTCGGACTGGTACCGAAGCAGTTGGTCACCGTCACATCAATGGTGCCGGCGGCGCCCGCCGGGGAGACGGCGGTGATCTGCGTCGGGCTCACCACGGTGAAGCTGGCGGCCGGCGTGGTGCCGAACTTGACGCCGGTCACGCAGGCGAAGCCCGAACCGGAGATGGTGACGGTCGTCCCGCCGGCGGTCGGGCCCGAGGACGGAACCACGCCGGTCACGGTCGGGGGCACGTCGATATCGGGGCCAGCCGCCGCACAGTCGGAGTGGGCCAGGTCGACCGTCTCCCCGCCGCCGACGGCGCCCAGAAGCGTGATCACGATCGCATCATTCGTGATGGACGTCGAGTGGATGACGTTGGAGACCTTCTGCACGTTCACTTCAATCGACACCAGGCCGCTGAGCGGGCCGAGGGCCGATGTGGGAAGGAAGGTGTTGAGCGTGGTCGGCGCGATGACCGTGGTGCCGGCGATGCTCAGACCGAGGATGCTGAACGAGCCGGTGGACCCGGCCGCGTTGGACTGGCAGGTGGAAGTGACGGCATCCGCCTTGATTCCGGTGATCCCGGCCGCCACCAACACGCTGGCTGCCTCAATCTCCGCTGAGGACGTCACCTGTTCTGTCGCTTGCGTGGCATTGGTGGCCGCCGTGTCGGCGATCAGGGTGCCCGAGGTGGCCACCGGCGAGAGCGGGAGGCTGAGCAGAGTGGCGTGCTGAGCGGTGCCGTCGGCCGGCAACGTCACGGTCGGCGTGGGGGCCAGGACGGTCAGCAGCCCGGTGAGGGAAGCGCCGAAGGCACCGCCCGCCACCGTGTCGGGTCCGCCGGCCGCGGTGGCCGCACTCGAGCCGAAGAGAGTCAGCGAACCAAGGGTGGCGCCCAGGACCAGGATTGAGGCACCCACCAGACGAAAGAGATGGGTACGGGTTGCTGCGGCCAGCTTTTTGGGGCGTATCGACATCATTCGCGTTGACTCCACTTTCATAACTTCTGGGGGGTACCCAACCTGGGTTCTACCCAAATGGGGGGGTTGGGTAACCCCTTCACCTGCACGCAAGGGCCCAAAGTGGAGCTAAAAGGCCCTGTATAACAAGTGATTTCAATCACATTGGGGACGGGCTGGCCCGTCAGGCCCGGTCGCCGAATCAACGTCAATGAGACGGTGATCCCAGCTACCGCATCAACAGGTGAATGACCCCGAGACGGCCGCTCCCTCGAGGTCGGTGCCGGTGAAGGTGCCGCTCTTGTGGTTGGCGGCAATGGTGCCCGTGTTCTTGGTGACCGCGCCGCCCACGCCGCCCGCCGTGTAGGCCAGGACGGCATTGGTGAAGGTCGCCGCCCCGCCACCCTGGGCGGCCAAGCCAAAGTAGTTGGGCTTGGTGCCCTTGAAGGCCGAACTGGTGACCACGCCAGCATTGACGGTGAAGCTGCCGCCACTGATCGCGCAGGTACCGCCCTTGATGGTGGTGGTCACCGCGCCGACCGTGAGCTGGATGACGCCTTTGCCGGTGCAGAAGGTCTGGATGACGCCCTTGGAGCCCGGGTGGAACGAGCTGCAGCCCGAGGCGGTGGCGGGCTTGGGCTTCCTTTTGGGGTGCTTGGTCGCCTTCGCCTTCTCCACCGACGACACGGCGGCACCCGCCGAAACGACGCCGACGACGTTGAGCGCAAAGGAGCCCATCCCCAGGACGCCGAGCGCCGCCACGGTGGTGAACAGGGGACGTCGAATGACAGAGCGAGACAAAAGGAACCTCCAGGTAGCCGCCGGTCCGAGAAGCTAGCGCCACAACCAGAGTCTGAGCCGAGAGAGACCAGGGTGTGGCCAGAGAATCGACCGGCCGGTTCCAGATTGGACCGTCAGCCGACTCCAACCAAGCTCGGTACTGAACGCGCGGCGGGGATAGACCGGATGGGAAACAGGTCCGGAGAGCCCAGATCGAACCGAATGTTGTGGGGGGACATACCGATGCGGTCCAGGAAGTACCGCATGCCCGCCGAGACCGAGAAGTAGCTGTCGAACATCAGCCAGGTCGGCCAGGGTGTTGATCGTTCGGCAATGAGTCGCTCGACGCAGAACTGCATCAGGAGGTACATGACGCCGGCGTTCACGTGGTCGGCGTGGCCAATCAAGTTTCGCATCCACGCCGTTTGACCGGACACGACGATGCGGCTGACGGCAATGACGTCGCCGGCGCTGTCCACGCACCCCGACAGCATCATCTCCCGGTTGGCAGGTTCGCCCGGATACGGCCAGTTCTCCATCTCGACGGGCGATCCCTGCCGGACGGGCGTCGATCTGAAGCAGTCCCTGAATCCCTGGACGTAGCTGTCTTCCGTGAGCGGGACCGCTTCGTAGTCGAGCCGAGAGGCCTTCATGCAATTGGTGCGGAAGGGATGGCGAGACTTGCCCTTGGTGTAGGAGCTCAGCGTCTCGGGCAGCATCATGGCCGCTCGTCCCCAGGTGCCCCACTGGTGATACGGGAAACCCAGCGTCCGGCTGCGGAAGAACTCGTACATCGGGCGCCCGACCTCGTCGTCGTTCAGCGTGATGCGGACGTTTGGAAGTGACCGGTACTGGTGCATGGTCCGTACCCCGGCTTTTAGCGATCGAGCACTGCTGGCCAACATGCCGCCTCCTTGCCATCCGCCCCGCCGGGCAGCCTAGGACTTCGGGTCTTCGTCGTTCCGCTCGTCTTGCGGTGAGCCGTTTCGGATGTTCAACTCTGGTCTCTCATCGGACCGCCTGACCTCAGCCCAACCGGCAGGCCAGTGCTGGCCCGATGGAGCCGTGAGGAAGCGATACCAAGGAGCGGCCGTGGAATTAACTGAACGATTCGATCAGGCCTTCCTGCTGGCCTCGGAACTGCACCGGACCCAGATGCGCAAGAGCACCGAGATTCCCTATATCTCGCACCTGATGACGGTGAGCGCCCTGGTCTTGGAGAACGGCGGCACCGAGGAAGAAGCCATCGCCGCCCTCCTCCATGACGCGGTCGAGGACCAGGGAGGACAAGCCACCCTGGTACGGATACGCCGGCAGTTCGGCGACGGCGTGGCCGACCTGGTGATGGCCCTGAGCGACACCGACGTCACACCCAAGCCGCCCTGGCGGGAGCGCAAGGAGCAGTACCTGCAACACCTGGAGGTGGCGCCCATCTCGGTGCTGCGGGTCTCCGCCGCCGACAAGCGTCACAACGCCCGCACCATCGTCAAGGACTACCTCCTGATGGGCGAGGACCTGTGGAACCGCTTCAGTGCGCCGGCCGCCGACCAGATCTGGTACTACCGGTCCCTGGCCGATGTGTTCCGGCGGCGCCTGGGCGGCTCCCTGGCCTCTGAGCTGTCCCGTGCCGTGGCCGATCTCGAGTGGCTCATGGGGTCGCCCCGGGTCAGCTGAAGCGGCCAGAGAGTAGCGAAGGACGCCACTGACCTGGAGAAGCAGCCGCTGGATCCTCGGCGGCCACCCCGATTGCCAGCGGGCCACAAGGCCGACCTGACCGGTCTGTTCCACTTTGCATATGGTGTGCACTTCGGCTGCCAACGGTGGTTGTGGTTCTGGCTCGGTGGTGGATTCCGCACGGCGAGGATGGCGGGGCATGTGGAAGCGCATGGGCGCGTGGTGCGCCCTCTCAAGGAGTAGGTGGACGACCGGGATCGGCCGGGCCATCGGCCTGGTGGCTTTGGTGGCCGGCTTCCTCGCCCTGCTGGCCGGCGCCTCCCCCGCGGCAGCACCCATTTTGCATCAGCCCAAGCCGACGGCCACCCCCCAGTCGCCCGGTATCGCCATTGCGACGGCCCAGCTTGACCTGCCCGACCCCTACCTCTTCGATGATGGAGGGACCTACGACCTGTTCATCTCCACCGCGCTGGGCGATCAGGATCAGCACATACCCGTCATGAGCGGATCGCCCGGTCATTGGAGTGCGCCCATAGACGCCGTGCCGGCCCTGCCTGACTGGGCCAGTGCCAGTGCTGGTCAAGCCGGGTTGGCCTGGACACCAGCCGTGTACAAGCTCGGTGGGCGTTACCTCATGTACTTCGCCCCCACGCTGGCCGTGACCGACCATCACTGCCTGGCTGTCGGCGCGTCCACCTCGGCCACGGGCAAGTACCTGGTCGCGCCCGCCCCGATTGTCTGCCAGTGGAACGAGGGCGGCGATATCGATCCCCAGCTCCTGGTCGACCCCAAGGGTCCGGACGGACCGGGTCACCCCAACTACCTGATCTGGAAGTCCGACAACAACAGCGTGACCACGGCCGGTGTGCCGATGATCTGGGCGGCGCCACTCAGCAACGACGGACTCCGCCTCACGGGCGATCCGGTGAAGATCTTCCAACC
>DASZMA010000054.1:0-3094 GCA_035552095.1 Acidimicrobiales bacterium
ACGCGGCGTTGCTGCGTCAGGCTTTCGCCCATTGCGCAAGATTCCCCACTGCTGCCTCCCGTAGGAGTCTGGGCCGTGTCTCAGTCCCAGTGTGGCTGATCGTCCTCTCAGACCAGCTACCCGTCGTCGCCTTGGTGGGCCTTCACCCCACCAACAAGCTGATAGGCCGCGAGCCCCTCCCGAAGCGTCTGGCTCTCAAAAAACCAGGCTTTCCTCACCAGGCCATGCGGTCCGGTGGGGATATTCGGTATTAGCAGCGGTTTCCCACTGTTATCCCGGTCTTCGGGGCAGGTTACTCACGTGTTACTCACCCGTTCGCCACTAGGCCTTGCCCAGTGTTGCCACTGGTAGGACCTCGTTCGACTTGCATGTGTTAAGCACGCCGCCAGCGTTCGTCCTGAGCCAGGATCAAACTCTCCATCGAGACCTGCGGGCCACCCGGAGGCGACCGTTGGATCTGGAGAGCCGACTCATCCGTCTTGGCAACGGGTGCTCCGGGAGACAAGTCTCCCGAAGGCACAGAGCCGACTGGCACTGGACGGTTGTTGTCCGTCTAGTGCTACTTCATGGGTTGGCATGATGACGTCCAAGTAGGCACGCCAGCACGCCCGCACTAGCTTTTGGCTTCCTCTGTTCCGTTTTCAAGGTGCACTTCCGCGGCAACACGCGTCTCCAACGAGGCGGAGGTGCCGACCGCTCTGGCCGATCCGAACAGGACACTGCCTCTTCGGTCCGACACACCCGAGAACCCGCATTGCGCGGCTTCAGGGCGGCTTCTCAGACTACCCGCGGGACCTATGAGTGTCAAGAAGATCTTGGCACCGCACCCGGGGGGCCTGGCGAAGCAGGCTCACCCTACCGCCTGAGGGCCTTACAGCGCCAGTCGAGGGCGCTACCGGAACTGCGCGGGAGTCCCTATGGGAACTGGGGGCCGCCGACGCCGGTTGCCATCGTGGGGTCGACCCGCACGACGCCGGCGAAGTTGGCGGTGGGTACGGGGTCGACTTGGACATCGGTGCCGGTGTAGGGGGCGACGATCATCATGCCGTTGCCGAGATACATGGCGACATGATCGATGAAGGTCGGGTCCGTCGGGTCGTAGGCCCAGAAGAGCAGGTCCCCGGGTTGAGCCTCGGCGAGGGTCAGGTGACGGCCAGCCAGGAACTGCTGGGCGGCGGTGCGAGGCAGGTGGATGCCGGCCTGGGCGTACGCCCAGCCCACGAACCCCGAGCAGTCGAAGACCCCGGGACCGTCGCCGCCCCACACGTACGGGGCGCCTAGACGAGACATGGCGGCAGCGATGGCCGTGGAGATGGTCTTCGATCCGACGTAGCTCCCCGACGCCGATCCCACGACGATTCCGGGGTGGGTGAGCTCGACGTTGGCACCGGGGAGCTCGCCTTGCAGCTCCGTCGCCATCATGTACGGGTTCATTCCCGGCGCGCTGATCACCAGGCCGCTGTCGGGGACGAGGCCGAGAGCGTCAGAGAACTGGTGGCTCACCACCATGTCCACCCCGGGAATGCCGACCGACATGAAGGCGCCGAGCCAGGCGTCGGTCTTCTGGTGAGCCGTGCCCGCGGCGGCGATCGGCAGACGGGCCCCGAGCGGCAGTTTGCGGTCGCTGGCCATCTCATATGACGAAGCCACGGCCCCGGCCGCCAGGTACTGCCACAGCGCGGTCTTGTTGGCGGTGACCGCGGGGGTGAAGTCACGGAAGGTTCCCGGGTCGACGCCGAAGGTCGCCGCCGGCGCCCCGTCGAACCCCACGGTGCCGGTGTCGACCTCCTCCATGGCCACCAGCCCCGCGGTGTGCAGGAGCGAGCTCACCTCGACGGGGGTGATCGTGCCGGGCAGGGTGACCACGGCGTCCACCTCGCGCAACGGGCCGACCGCGCCCACCGCCGGCAGTTTCGCCGAGGGCGCTGGGAGGCCGGAGGGCAGGCTCGTCGTCGAAGCGGCGGCCGACGAAGCAGTAGGTACGACGGTGGTGGGCGCCGACGGCTGCGACCCGGTTGCCGGCAGGTCACCGGCACTGGTCAGGGTCCCGCTGCCCAGCGCGGCGAGCGGCTCGTTGGCGCCCACCGTGGCGCCCACCGTGGCGACCACTGCCGGGCCTTTCGGGAGAGCGGCCGTCAGGTCGACGCCCGCCAGGAGGCCGGCGGCAGCCACCGCGGCGACGGTCGCGGCCAGCAGGCGTTGAGCTCTCATGGGTCCTGACAGCGCCCTTCCCCTCAGGTAACAGGACACAGATTGGTACAAACATGAGTTCACCGCCAGCGCGTCATTCTCCTGCACGCCTCCCTCTCGGTCCTCTCGGCCCACGGGACAGCCCGGGGTGGCCTTCCACAAGCCAGCGCCAAGGTCGGTCGGCACCCGCCGTGAGGCCTATTCGGGTCGTGACACCGGGAGTGGATGGCGGCGGGGTCCCGTCGTCGGCAACCCAGACGCCCCGATCCGGGGCGACCAGGTCGGCTCCGTCGTGGCTCCGGTCGATACCGAGCGCCTGGCACAACCGGCCCGGACCCCGGCACAGGTCGCCCTCGACCGCCGCACGGCTTCTCCCGGCCGTGCTCGTGGCCTCGCCCGCCAGCCGGGCCGTGCTGGTGGCCTTTGGCGCCGGCCGGGCGCGGACGATACGCATGGCAGTCAGACCGGCCACCGGTTCCAGCGCCCGTAGCAGCACCGCGTGCGCGACCCCTTCGTCGCCGCAGACGACGTTGGCACACCAGTGCATGCCGTAAGTGAAGTAGACGTAGAGGTGGCCGGGTGGCCCGAACATGGTGGCGTTGCGCGCCGTCCGGCCTCGGAAGGCGTGGCTCCCCGGATCGTCGCCACCACGGTAAGCCTCCACCTCGATGATGCGCCCGGCCCTGCCGTCGGCGCGCACCAAGAGCTTGCCTAGCAACCGCGGCGCGACCTCGAGGCTGTCGGCGGCATAAAAGGAGCGGGCGACCACCTTGGCGGTGGTCTCACGCATCCCGCAGGCGCGCCTCGGTGGCGTCGATGGCGTCGGAGAATCGCTTCAGCTGTACCGCCACTGGTGCCGGCCCGGCGCCGCCGGGGGTGGTCCGCCGGGTGACGGCTACCCCCG
>DASZMA010000055.1:0-6459 GCA_035552095.1 Acidimicrobiales bacterium
TCGGTGGCGATGCGACGGCTGACCCGGTCTCGCGACTGCTCGAGGAGCAGCACCCGGCGGAGCCGGTCGTTCTCCGGAGCCAAGCGATCGAGCATCTCCCGGCTCACCGGCACGTAGTCATGGCGGCCGGTCTGGGCTACGTCCGGGTCGGCCACGTGCACGGCGGCGTTCTTGCGGTCCCCCATGAAGCCGACCTGGTCCAGCCAGCCGGCGTTGTAGGAGGCGTTCAGGATCCGGAGCACGGCCAGTGGGGCGTTGCCCCAACTCGAGTGGTTGGTCCGATCCTTCACCGAGAACGTGGAAGGGAAGCCGAGGGCGAGCAGTACCGACTGCACGTCGCGCACCATCTGCACCGACGTGTTCTTCAACGTCGGGTAGCCGGCGGTGGTGTCGCCGTCCGCCTCGTACAGGCCCCGCACGAACGCGGCGTAGACCTCACGGTCGTTGGCGTGCAGCACAGCGTCGGGGATGTGGGCCGTGTAGCCCTTGCCGGCGTGCCCTTCGGACGGGCTGCGCTTGGCGAAGCCGCACGCCTCCCACCACAGAGCCAGGCGCACCGAGTCGATGCGCACCTCCTGGTAACCCTTCTTCGCCGTCACCTTGGCCGGCACGCCGAAGCACTCCTTGGACAGGATCTGCAACCGCTCCAGCACGTCGAAGTCGGTGTCGGCCACGCAGAAGCGGAGCCCGCGGCTGTGCAGCGAGCCGTCGCCCATGAAATAGCCGATCACCTCGGCCAGGGCGGCCGTCATCCGGCGGGGCACCTGGACGTGGTGCTCGCCCGTCCAGTAGGCGTCGCCCAACGGGGGCAGCGCCACTTCCTGGGGCTCGCCCACCAGCGAACCCATGGCCAGCGGGACCTGGTCCCCGGCCTTGACGTCACCGAAGCGGCGCCATACCCACTCGCCGGTGGAGGCGTCCACCACCTTGATCCGGTGGGTGGGCGTTCCCTGCACCCGGTAGCCGCGACCGGTGTCCACCGTCACCACCGATTCCAGACCGTTGACGAAGAACTTGGTGGCTTCCCGTGGCCCCTCGTCGGTGGCCACGTCGATACCCAGGTCCTGCCACTTCGACCCGTCGGGGTCGCCCAACGAGTGCAGGCGGACCAGGCCGCGCCCGGTCGAGACCAGCGTCCCGCCGACCAGGCAGCCCGTCGGTGCCAGCACACTGGCCTGCGAGTTACGCACGCCGTACTGCTCGGCCAATTCGACTGCCTCGTCCCAGGACTCTTGGGCCGCTGAGAGCAGTTCGGGCGGGACGACCTCCTCGTCAATGCGCGATGCCTCGGCCTGGTGCATGCGCAACACCTTGATCATGGCTTCGGCGTTGTCGTGGAACCCGGAGAACGGCCCCATGCGGGCGGCGGTGCGGGCCGAGGTGGCGTAGGCGTGCCCGGTCAGCAACGCGGTGATGGCGGCGGCCCAGGCGCGCCCGGCGTCCGAGTCGTAGGGCAGGCCCTGCGCCATGAGCAGCGCGCCCAGGTTGGCGTAGCCGATACCCAGCTGGCGGAAGGCCCGGGTCGTCTCGCCGATCCTCACGGTGGGGTAGTCGGCGTTGCCGACCAGGATCTCCTGGCCGGTGAACATGACTTCCACGCCGGCCTTGAACCCCTCCACGTCGAACTGGTCGTTCTCGTCCAGGAAGGTGAGCAGGTTTAAGCTACCCAGGTTGCAGGCTGAGTTGTCGAGGTGAAGATATTCGCTACAGGGGTTGCTTCCGTTGATCCGACCGGTCAATGGCGCGGTGTGCCAGCGGTTGATGGTGGTGTCGTACTGCAGGCCCGGATCGGCGCACTCCCAGGCCGAATGGGCGATCTGACGGAAGAGGTCGCGGGCGGGCACGGTGCGCACGGTGGAGCCGTCGGTGCGGGCGGTCAGGTTCCACTCGCGCCCGTCAATCACCGCTTCCATGAACTCGTCGGTGACCCGGACCGAGTTGTTGGCGTTCTGGTACTGGGTGGAGTGGCTGTCGGCGCCGTCGAGGTCCATGTCGAAGCCGGCGTCGCGCAGCACGCGCGCCTTGCGCTCCTCAATGGCCTTGCACCAGATGAAGTCCTCTACGTCGGGGTGGTCCGCGTCGAGGATGACCATCTTGGCGGCGCGCCGGGTCTTGCCCCCGGACTTGATGGTGCCGGCCGAGGCGTCGGCACCGCGCATGAAGCTGACCGGGCCCGAGGCGGTGCCGCCGCCCTTGAGCAGCTCGTGGGAGGAGCGGATCTTCGAGAGGTTCACGCCCGCTCCGGAGCCGCCCTTGAAGATGATGCCTTCCTCGGTGTACCAGTTGAGGATGGAGTCCATCTGGTCCTCGACGGAGAGGATGAAACACGCTGAGGCCTGTTGCGGCACGCCCTCGACGCCGATGTTGAACCACACCGGGGAGTTGAAGGCAGCCTTCTGGTGGATGATGAGGTACTTGAGTTCGTGGTTGAAGATGGTGGCTTCCTCGTCGTCGACGAAGTAGCCGTCTTTGAGGCCCCAGGCGGTGATGGTGTCGGCCACCCGGTCGGCCACCTGGCGCAGCGAGGACTCCCGGCCGGCGGTGTTGAGCGTCCCCCGGAAGTACTTCTGGGACAGGATGTTGGTGGCGTTGACGCTCCAGGACTCGGGCACTTCCACCCCGAGCTGCTCGAAGGCCACCGTGCCGTCGCGGTAGTTGGTGATGCGGGCGTCCCGCCGTTCCCAGCGCACTTCGTCGTAGGGGTGCACACCTTCGGTGGTGAAGTGGCGTCGAATGCCGATTTCTGATCGCTGGGGGGCGATGGCCATAGCGCTGGGATCCTCCTCGTTTGCTCGTGAGTGCGACAGCGGTGCCTCCCCGAACCCTCGAAGTGGCGTCCCCCGCGCATGCTGTAAATCCGGCGCTCGGGGAGGGTGAAACCAGTCTAATCACTAGATGTAGTGGTCAGGCCGCCCCAGAGACACGAGATGCTGTGGTCATTACAGCACTGTAGTTACGTCCTTGTCAACGAAATCCCTCCCCCATCAGTCCAGGTCACAGGCCGCTCGCGATGGTTAGCGCGAACGGCCCGCCCGGAGAGCCGGAATTGGGGCCCCGGAGACCCGAATTTGGCCGCGGTAGCCTCCGCCCGGCATGGAAACGGAACGGCAAACGGCATGAGAAACGTGGTGGCCATCGACGCCGGGACGACCGGGGTGCGGGCGCTGGTGGTCGACGAAGCGGCCCGGGTGGTCGACGTGGCCTACCGCGAAGTCACCCAGCATTTCCCCCGACCGGGGTGGGTGGAGCACGACCCCGACGAGATCTGGGCCGCCGTCCGGGCCACCCTGGCCGAGGTGGGAGGCCGCCTCGCCGAGTCCGGCGCCACGGTGGCGGCCATCGGCATCACCAACCAGCGCGAGACCCTGGTCGCCTTCGACCGGGCCAGCGGCCGGCCGCTGCACAACGCCATCGTGTGGCAGGACCGCCGCACCGCCGCCCTCTGCGCCGAACTGGAGCGGGCCGGCCACCTCCCGCTGGTGCGCCAGCGCACCGGCCTCATCCTCGACTCCTACTTCACCGCCTCCAAGATCACCTACCTGCTGCGCAGTGGCGACCTGGCGCTCTCTCCCGACTCGCCCACCCTGGCCTTCGGGACGGTGGACAGCTGGGTGCTGTGGAACCTGACCGGGGGCACCGCCGGCGGCGTGTTCGCCACCGATCCCTCCAACGCCAGCCGCACCATGCTGCTCAATACGGAGACCCTGCAATGGTCCGACGAGCTGTGCCAGCTCTTCGAGGTGCCGCCGCACACCCTGCCGGAGCTGCATCCCTCGGCCGGGCGGTTCGGTCTCGCCGCCCTGGGTGACCTCGGCCCGGCCGGCGCCGTCCTCGACGGCGTGCCCGTCTCGGCCGTGCTGGGCGACCAGCAGGCCGCCCTCTTCGGTCAGGCCTGCTTCGATCCCGGCCTGGTCAAGGTGACGTACGGCACCGGCAGCTTCGTCCTGGCCAACGCCGGCCCGGACCGCCCGGCCGCGCCCGACGGCCTCACCGTCAGCGTGGCCTGGGACCTGGACACCTACGCCGGCCCCGGGCGCCTCCCGGTGGCCTACGCGCTGGAGGGGTCGACCTTCGTCTCCGGCGCCGCCATCCAGTGGCTGCGCGACGGCCTGGGCATCATTGCGTC
Source organism: Acidimicrobiales bacterium (assembly GCA_035552095.1). GTDB lineage: Bacteria > Actinomycetota > Acidimicrobiia > Acidimicrobiales > RAAP-2 > Bog-473. Next base: position 4,127 of record DASZMA010000055.1, read on the forward strand.
GGCGGACGAGGTCGGCCCGCTGGCCGAGTCGGTCGGCGACAGCGGCGGCGTCACCTTCGTGCCCGCCCTCACCGGGCTGGGCAGCCCGTGGTGGGACCCCGACGCCCGCGGCACCATCACCGGCATCACCCGCGGCGCCGGCCGGGCCCAGTTCGCCCGGGCCTGCGTGGAGGCCATGGCCTTCCAGGTGCGCGACATGACCGACGCCATGGCCGCCGCCTCGGCCTACCCCCTCTCCGCCCTGCGAGCCGACGGGGGGGCCGCCGCCATGGACCTGCTGCTACAGCTACAGGCGGAGCAGAGCCGGATGCCGGTGGCCCGGCCGCAATCGCTCGAGTCGACCGGCCTCGGCGCCGCCACCCTGGCCGGCCTGGTCGAGGGGATGTGGGGGTCGCTGGATGATCTGGCCGGGCGCTGGAGCGCCTCGGCCCGCTTCGAGCCTGAGCTCCCGGTCGAGCTGACCGATGCCGTCTACGCCGTCTGGCGGCGCGCCGTCGAGCGGTCCCGGGGTTGGGCCCGACCCGCTACTGCTCCAGGTGCACCGGAGCCGGCGTGACCTCGCAGTCGCCTTTGAGGATGGCGGCCCGGGCCGGCGTGGCCAACTTGGGCGGGTGGAGGAAGGCGGGGGGCGAGGTCAGATCGAGGTAGTCGGTCATGTCGTTGGCGTTGGCGTCGCGCCAGCCCAGCGCGGGCAGGTTCCACTTGTTGGCGATGGTGGCGATGACCGAGGTGTGGTCGTGCACCACGTTGGTGACGGCGTGGGGCCGGCTGTAGGGGGACACCACCGCATTGGGCACCCGCACGCCGTAGAGGTTGTAGGCCCCCGGCGTCCGGCCGTGGCCCTGGGCGATGTTGGGCGGGATGGCGTCCGGCATGATCGCCGTGGGCGGTGCCACGTGGTCGTAGTAGCCGCCGTGCTCGTCGTAGTTCCAGATGAGGAGGGTGCGGGGCCACGCCGGCGAGCGCAGCACCGCGTTGACGATGCGGGCCACCTGAGCCTCGCCGATGGCCACGTCGTCAGGGTTCTCCTCGTCGCCGCCCTGGGACTCGAGCAGTTGGTCGAGGTTGCCGGCGATGCCCGAGAGCGGCGCCGGCAGGTCCTTGATGAAGCTGGCCAGCGGGCCCCCGATGTCCGATGTGAGGCCCATCTCGGTGTCGACCCACGAGACGCTCGGCAGGTTGCCGGTCAGGCAGTCGAGGTAGAAGTCGGCGATGGAGGTGAAGTGGGTCGGGTAGCGCTCCAGGTTGGACGGGATGATGGCCAGGTCGGGCAGGTCGGTGAAGTAGCTCTTGAACGACACGCCGTGGTGGTGCAGGTTGTCCATGACCGAGCCGTTGGGCGGGGCCGGCAGGGAGAAGGTCGCCCCGCTGGTCGAGGTCATGCCCGCCGCCGAGCCGGCGTAGAGGAAGCGCCGGTTGGGATAGGTCTGCGCCGGCACAGAGCAGAAGTAGCGGTTGCCGATGCAGAACGTGTTGGCCATGGAGTAATAGAAGGGGATGTCGGACTCGTCCCAGTAGCCCATGGCCTCGGAGTCGGTCATGGCGAAGCCGTCCATGGCGCCACCGTTGATCTGCTGGTGGGTGGCGTCCCAGCTCTGGGTGACGCCGTTGGGCTGGCAGGTGCCCTCCAGCCGGAAGGCCCGTTGGCGCCCGCCGCGGACCGGGTTGTCGTTGAGCGGCCTGCCGTTGGCGTCGAAGGTGAACCCGTCGGCCAGGGGCTGACCGCGGGCCGGCAACATCCCGAAGTAGTTATCGAAGGAGTGGTTCTCCTGCATGACGATCACGATGTGGTCGAAGGGCAGCGCCGCGTTGGCCGCGCCGACCGGGCGGGTCGGGTCGGGCACCGACCCGGGGGCGCGCCGGATGGACGGGATGGGGGACGGGAACGGGTTGGAGGCGGAGGGCTCCACGGTGGCGAAGGCGAAGGTGCCGGCCGCAGCGGCCGCACTCTGGAGGAAGGTGCGCCGGGAGATGGGCTGCATAGGTCCGATTTCTAGCCCACCAACCCCGGTTCGAACCAGGACCGACCGGCCCGCCGGCCCGAGTTTCCCGTTCCGTCACCAACCGTCACCGTTCGGCCACGCTGCGTTCGGCCCGGGCGCCTCCCGGCACCGCCGCGCTTGAATGGGAACCGTGACCCCGAACAACCCGTGGCCTGAACTCACCATCGCCGACTGGTCCGACACCCGCGACACCCTGCACCTGTGGACCCAGATCGTGGGCAAGGTCCGCCTGGGCCTCGAGCCGATGCTCAACCACTGGTGGCAGGTCACCCTCTACGTCTCCGACCGCGGCCTCACCACCTCTCTCATGCACGCGGGCACCCGCGGCGT
>DASZMA010000056.1:0-13445 GCA_035552095.1 Acidimicrobiales bacterium
AATGTCCGTCGATTTCTCGTTCGGCATCAGAGAAGATGTTGCCAAGCGCATCGGCCGCCAACTGATCTGACTCTGGAACGAAGTGTGAATATACGTTGAGGGTTGTGCTTGGATTTCGGTGTCCAAGACGACCGGCAACTGTTCGAACATCAACACCTACCGATAAGAGACGTGTTGCCACGTAGTGTCTCAAGTCGTGTAGTCGAACACCCTCAACTTGCGCCTTTTTGCAAAGCGATCGAAATGCGCGCGTGGTCGAGTCAGGTCGCCAGGGAAGGCTCGCGTCAGCAACCTCGCTAAATATGAATGCGCTCGAACTAATCGTCGTACCAGCTAACGAAGCAATCGTTTCCATTCGAGCACGGTGCTGTATCAAACTCTCAAATGTCGCTGCATCGAGCGTGATCCGCCGGCTCTGATGCGTCTTCGTACCCTGCTCGATGAGCTCGCCATTGACGAGGACAATCCCACGTTCAATCGTGAGTGTGGCTCGATGCAAATCGATGTCCTTCCACCGAAGTGCGATCAATTCACCACGACGGGCACCGGAAGATGCAGCCAGCATTATGAACGTGGCCAAATCGGGATCCGACTCATGGGCCAGACGAAAGAGCCTCACGACCTCGTCTGGACGCGGCGGCTTCATCTCTCGGAGCGGTACTCGTGGAGGGGAGGCATCAATTGCAGGATTTCGGCTGATCCAGTTCCAGCGCACCCCTTGCGTCAAGGCCCGGCGAATGATTCCATGAACTCGTTTGATGGTGGCCGGGGCATAAGGACCGTTGTTTGCACCCACCTCCAATAGGTGCCGGTAGAAACGGTCCAAGTCATTCGCCGTCAGCTTGCTGGCCGAAATCGAACCGATGGCAGGGATGATCGGGTTGTCGATGTACATCCGACATGTGGCGACCGTCTTTGGTGAAAAGCTTGGCGCTGCAAAATCAAGCCATTCATTCAGGAGCGCTCCCACGGTGCCCTCCTTTGTGGCCCGAGGCGCCAATTCATCAGTCTCAGTTACGAGCGCTGCCAATGCCTTCGAAGCTTGTCGTTTGTTGCCACGGAACGTTCGCTCGACGTAGCGCTTCTTGCCAGTAATCGGGTCACGGCCAGCGTGCACCCGAAGCTGCCAAGACTCCTCACCCCGCTGGCGCATAGAGCCAGGCATGGCCCCTCCAGTCCCATTTGTCCATCTCCGTCCATCCCAGTGTATCGGAATAGATGGACAAATAGATGGACACAATTGTCCACCCTGTTACTCAGAAGGCTAATTCTAGCCTTTGAACTGGTCTTTCTTAAGCAGTCCCAACGGGATTTGAACCCGTGTCGCCACCTTGAGAGGGTGGTGTCCTAGGCCTCTAGACGATGGGACCTTGCGGAGGATCCCGAGGGATTCCTCCGATGCTCGGGGGGAAGGACTCGAACCCTCAATAACTGGACCAGAACCAGTCGTGTTGCCGATTACACCACCCCCGAATGGGTGGACGATCAGGTTAGCCGAGCCAGTTGGGGGGGTCCGCTCCGCTCCATTCACCGCCCCTCGTTGGTCGGGGTGGCCGGGCTGGCCGGGCGGTGGAATGATGCCTGCGCTGGGCTGACGCGAGGTCGGCCTGGGGTGGGGGGGTTGTCATGCTGTACCGAGGTCCGCTTGCCGCCCTCATGTTCGGGGGCGCCCTGGCCGTGTCCCTGCTGACCGTGGCCCCGCCCGCTGGTGCCTCGGGCATCGTGGTCAAGGTATCCCCGGCCAAGGGGCTCAAGAACGGCCAGACGGTAAAGGTGGTGGGTTCGGGGCTCCCGGTGACCACCGGCGGGAAGAAGAACGCCTTCTTTGCCGACGAGTGCAACGCCCTGGTGACCGGGGAACTGACCGTGGCCGATACGCCTCACTGCGATGTCACCCTGGCCAAGTCGTTGAAGGTCTCCAAGAAGGGCGCCTTCACCACCACCTTCAAGGTGGCCACCGGGACCGTGGGCGATGGGATGTGCGGGGTGCCCGGCCATCTCACCTGTGTCATCGGCGTGGGCGACGTCGCCGGCCAGGGCACGGTCGCCAAAATCACGTTCAAGTAACTACGCCGCGTGCAGCCACTCCAGGTGGTTGAACCCGATGACGCGACCGAAGCCGACGCCGACCGCCTCCTTCAGGAAGTACGGCACCGTGGCCCAGCCGGTGATCGGAGAGGTCTGGGTCGGCGTGGGCGACGGGTTGAGTTTCAACGACGACGCGATGGCCATGGAGCGCGCCTCGTGGAATGGGTCGGTCGTCACCAGCACCGTGCCGACGTGCCGGGCCAGTAGTTGCGGTGCCGCGTCGGCCACGTTCTGATAGCTGTCGTCCCCTCCGGCCTGGAGGATGTCATCGGCCGGGACGTGGTTCTCTTCCAGATAGCGGGCCCCGGCCTCGGACTCGGTGAAGACGTCGCCCTTCTCCTTGTTGCCGGTCACCATGATCAGATGGGCGTAGCCGTTGTGGAAGAGGGTGAGCGCTTCGTCCAGGCGCGCCTTGAGGTCCGGCGAGGGGACCCCGTTGTACTGGGCCGCGCCCATGACCAGGATGGCTCCGGCGGGGTGCGGATCGTACTCACGCGAGGTCAACCACACTTGGACCACCGTGACCGCGAAGTAGATCACCAGCGCGGCCACGACCAGGCTGGCGATCTTGAAGGCCAGCCGGAACGGCGCCAACAGCATCAGCGGTCGGCACCCAGACGACGCTGGGCAGTCTCCAGGCGCCGTCTCGTCTCGTCCCGCCCGAGCACCTCCAGCGACTCGAACAGCGGCGGGCCGATCCCCCGCCCGGTTACCGCCACCCGGATCGGTGCCTGCGCTTTCCCGAGACCCCGGCCCAGCGACTCCCCCAGAGCCTTGGTGACCGCATGGAGCTCGTCGCGGGTCCACTCGCAGGTGGCGTAGGCGTCGAGCGCGCCCTGCACTATCTGCGCCGCCACCTCGTCTCGCCCGAAGGCCTTCTGCCAGCTGGCCTCGTCGATCACCGGGTCCTCGAGAAAGAGGAAGTCGACCATGGCCGGCACCTCGCTCAACACGGACACCCGCTCCTGAACGACCGGCGCGATGCGGGCGAACACCTCGGCGTCGAAGCGATCGGCCGGCCACAACGGCCCGGTCACGTCCACCGTGCCACCGTCGGGGTCGCGCCAGCCCCCGGGCGCCCACTCCCCCGGCACCGGATCGACCCAGGGTCGTGACGCCGCGATGAAATCGGCCACCGAAAGGGCCCGGATATAGACCCCGTCCATGTGCGTCAGCTTCTTCAAGTCGAAGAAGGCCGGCGAGCGCTGCACGTCCTCCAGTGCGAAGTTGTCGATCAGCGTCTGCAGCGGGACGATCTCCTCCTCCCCCGGGCTCCAGCCCAGTAGGGCCAGGTAGTTCCGGAACGCCGCGGGCAGGTAGCCCTGCTCGCGGTACATCTCGACCGCCACCGGGTCGCGCCGCTTGGAGAGCTTCTTGCCCTGCTCGTTGACCAGAAGCGGAAGGTGGGCGAAGACAGGCAGGGCCAGGGCTGCATCGGTGGCCTCGTTCAGGGCCTGCCACAACATGATCTGCTTGGGCGTGGTCGGGAAGAGGTCTTCTCCCCGGAGCACATGGGAGATGGCCATGGTCCGGTCATCGACCGCGTTGGCCATGACGAAGAGCGGCTTCCCGTTGCCCTTGACGCAGATGAAGTCCTCGGTGGAGCGGTTGGGGAACTCCACCACGCCCCGGACCAGGTCGACCACGGTGGTGACACCTTCGTCGGGCGTGCGGAAACGGAGCGAGTTCCCTTCCCCCCGCGGCAGGCCCAGATCGCGGCAGTGCCCGTCGTAGCCCGGAGTGGGATCACCGGCCGCGGCCCTCAACTTGGTCCGCTCGTCAATCTCCTCGCGGGTACAGCGACAGGCGTAGAGCGCGCCGCTGGCCCAGAGCGCCTCAATGGCGGCCTGCTGCGCCTCGCCCTGCTCGGATTGGAAGTAGGGCCCCTCATCGGGATGCAGGCCGAGCCAGTCGAGGGCCCGGATGATCCCGTCGGTCCACTCGGACCGATTGCGCTCTTCGTCGGTGTCCTCAATGCGCAGCACCAGGGTGCCCTGATGCTGGCGGGCGTACAGCCAGTTGAACAGGGCGGTGCGGGCCCCGCCCACGTGGAAGTACCCGGTGGGCGACGGCGCGAAGCGCACCCGGGGGGCGGTGGTCGGAATGGAGTCAGTCATGCCGGGTAGCGGCGCAGCCAGGCGCCGGAGAGGATCGGCTCAGTGCGACGGTGCGTCAGCCGTCCTCGGCAATGGAGATGGCGCCGGTCGGGCAGCCGTTCACCGCTTCGCGCAGCTTCTCACGGAGCTCTTCGGGCGGGTTCTCGTTGAGGATGTAGAGGTAGCCGTCGTCACGGACCTCGAAGACCTCGGGCAGGATGCCCATGCAGACGGCGTTGCTGGCACACTCGTCGAAGTCCACGACGACCTTCACAGACGACCTCCTGGTCATTGGGTTGCAGGGCAACGCCGAGCATATCGGCCGCGGCCCGGGGGCTTAGGGCTTGTCGACCCCGACCACCCACATGGCGAAGAACTGGGAACCCCCACCGTAGGCCTGGCCCAGGGCCCGTTTGGCGTCAGGCACCTGGTGCTCCCCGGCCAACCCCCGGATCTGCAGGGCGGTCTCCAAGAAGCGCAGCATGCCCGAAGCGCCGATCGGGTTGGACGAGAGCACCCCGCCCGAGCAGTTCCACGGGATGTCACCGCCGGCGATCATGGAGGTGGCTCCTTCCTCGGTCAGCTTCCACCCGTCCCCCTCGGCGCAGAAGCCGAGGTTCTCCAGCCACATGGGCTCGTACCAGCTGAAGGGGACGTAGACCTCGGCCATATCGAAGTCGGCCCGCGGGTTGGTGATGCCGGCCTGGCGGTACAGGTCAGCGGCGCAGTCCCGGCCCGCCTGGGGATTGACCTGGTCCCGGCCGGCGAACATGGTCGGCTCCGAACGCATGGCCATGCCGTGGATCCAGGCCGGGCGCTTGCCCGTCTCCGACGTGGCCTGCGTGGCCGCCTTCTCCGAGCCGATGACCATGGCGGCGGCGCCGTCGGACGAGGGGCACGACTCGAGGTAGTGCAGCGGATCCCACAACATGATGGAGTCCTCCACCATTTTGAGGTCGATGTCGGGCAGGTGCAGGTGGGCGTACGGGTTCTTCAGGGCGTGCAGCCGGTCCTTCACCGCCACCTTCATGCCGGTGTCCCGGGGGGCGCCCGAGCGGTGCATGTAAGCCCGGATGATCGGTGCGAAGTAACCGCCAGCACCGGCCAGGAGCGGGGTGGCGAACGGCTGGGGGACCGAAAGGGCCCACATGGCGTCGGAGTCACTCTGCTTCTCAAAGGCCACGGTCAGGACCCGCTCGTGAATGCCCGATGCCACCAGGTGGGCCGCCACAATGGCGGTCGACCCGCCGACGGAGCCGGCGGTGTGGACCCGGAACATCGGTTTGCCCACCGCGCCGAGCGCGGCGGCGAGATACAGCTCGGGCATCATGACGCCCTCGAACATGTCCGGGGCCTTGCCGATCACTACCGCGTCAATATCGGCGAAGGTGAGGGCGGCGTCCTCGAGGGCCATCATGGCCGCTTCCCTGACCAGGCCGGCGATCGACACATCTTCCCGCTTGGACTTGGCCACCGTCTGGCCGATCCCGATGACTGCGCAGCGTTCCGACATCACACACCCTCCAGGACGCAGACGAGATTCTGTTGCAGGCACGGGCCCGAGGTGGCGTGGGCCACGGCCCGATCCGCCCGGCCCGACCAGATGACTTGGGCCGCCTCGCCGATCCGGATGAGGCCGGCCGACATGATGGGGTTGGCCGCCAAGGCGCCACCGGACGGCGAAATATCGACATCCCCGTCCAGCCCCAGGGCCTCGGTGAGGATCAACTCCTGGTGCGCGTAGGGGGCGTGCAGTTCGGCCACGTCGACCTTCTTCTTGGCCACCCCGGCCTTCTCACCGGCCAGCTTGGTGGAGGGTGAGTGGGTGAGGTCGCGTGCGCCGAGGGCGTGCGTCTCCATCCGGTGGTCGATGCCGGTGATGAAGGCCGGCCGCTCGCACAGCTCAAAGGCCCGATCGCCCGCCGCCAGCACAATGGCGGCACAGCCGTCGGTCAGCGGGGGCAGGGCGTGGCGTCGGAGCGGCGCCACTTCGTACTCCTCGCGCAAGAGCTCCTCGGGCGAGCGGTTGTAGGCCACCTGAGCCTTGGGATTGCTCAGGGCGGAACGACGGGCCCGGGACGCCACGGCGGCGAAGTCAGCCTCGGTGGCCAGGCCGGCGTCAATCATCGACTGCGCCTGCAGGGCCGCCAACGATGTCGGGTCCGGCCACAGTGGAGCCATGTAGTACGGATCCAACTGCAGGGCCATGATTTCGGTCAGGTCGCCGGGCGACGATCGCCCGAAGCAGTAGACGAGCGCGGCGTCGATCTCGCCTTCCTGCAGCAGGACCCACGCTTCGTACAGCGCCCAGGCCCCGTCCATCTCCACGTGCGATTCAGCCCGAGGTGGCCACACCCCGACGGCATCGAGCGCGCTGACGAAGGAGAAGGGCCCGCCAATCAGGTAGTCGGTCGATCCGGAGCAGATGAAGCCGACGTCGTCCTTGTTGATGCCGATGTTGCCGAACACCTCAGACACCACGGGCAGCAGCATCTCGACTTCGTTGCGCTGATCTTCCCGGCGGACGTTGTCGTACTGGGCGAACGACACCACGCCGACCGGGCGCCGGCCCGAGGTCAGATCGGGGAATGCGCTCACAGGTACTCCTTGTAAGTCTCGAACGCGGCGTCGGGCTCGCCGCTGGGCCGGAAGTACTTCACCGAGGCCATGGTCGGGCCCAGCTCCTCGGGGGCGACCCACACCGCCTCAACCCGTAGTCCCATGCGGATGTCCCCGGCCGGGATCTCCTGGATGAGCCCCATGAAGGCGATGTTGGCCCCGTCCAGGAGGATCTGGGCGCAAATGTAAGGGAGCTCAATGGACTGTCCGGCAAAGGGCACGTTGACCACGCAGTAGGTGGTCACGGTCCCCGTGTTGGGGAGCTCAATGATTTCGTCGGTGGCCACCCCGTCGACCGGGCACGCCCCCCGTGAGGGTGTGTACACCTTCTTGCACTTGGGACAACGTTGGCCGATGAACTTGCCCTGCTCCAGGCCGTGCAGGTTCTTACTCTGGGCCACGCCGGGGGTGAAGATGTAGTCGAGCTTCATGGGCGCCGCCATGTGGGTCACCGGACCGCTCGCCGTGTCGCTCACTGCGCACCTCCCGCCGCCACGAAGTGGGTGATGTCGTTGACGTGCCCCACCCGGTCGGCGGCCGGGGCGAACTCGGGGCGCACCCGCATGCCGGTGGTGACCTCGTCGGCCGAGGCGGCCGGCATGACGTGCAGGAAGGAGGTGTCGGCCCCGTCGAACTTGACCAGGACCCAGGCGAAGGGGGTGTCCAACGGATGCCGGCGCCGGGGCTGGGGGACCCAGGACCACGAGGTCACGGTCCCCTCGGGGCCCACGTCGACGATCTCGGTCGTCTCCTCGCCCGTCTCGGGGTCGTACTCGGTGGGCGGCACAATGACCTTGCCCCCGGTGCCCCGGATACCGACGATCTTGCCGTCGCGCAGCCCGGTCAGGAAGGCGCCGACCACCGGGCCCACCGAACGGACGTAGGGATACTCCAGGACATGGTCTGCGCTGTAGTGGATCTCTTCGTCAGCCATCGTCACCTCCCCCTGTGGTGGCCGCCCCTGCGGCCCCGGGAAAAACTAGAACAGATTCCAGTTCCGTGCCAGGAGCGTCGCCGTGCTACTGGCGCAGGGCCTCCAGGTCCACCCCGGCCAGCAGGTGGCCGATGAACTCGCGGTCGTTGAGGATGGGGATTTCCGAGATGAACATGCGTCCGTAGCGCTCGAAGTACATGAGCTGCTTGGCCAGGAGGAAGGTGCCCCGGTCGAACTCGGACATGAGACCGCCGGACTCATCGGCCAGGCGGCGGATGCGCCGCTGGGAACGCAAGCGGTGCACGATGGCCCGCAGGGTGCGGGTGTGGGCCTCAATGCCCTGCGCCTTGGCCACCTCCAGCTGAATGGTCTGCATGATTGAGGCCAGGCTCACTTCGCCGAAGGGCCGGGTCAACGCCGGTTCCATGATGCTGCGCACGAATCCGGTCAGCTGCTCGTCGGTCATACCCACGGCGACGCCGATGGCCGGGCCGTAGGCGTTGATGATGTGGCGGGTCACATCGGTCCAGGCCGCCTCGTCACCCATGGCCGCCGCCAGCAGCGAAATGAAGAAGCGGTGGGTGGAGGGGTCGAGCCGCCCCACGATGCCCCAGTCGATGACCCCGATGCGGCCGTCGCGCAACAGCATCATGTTGCCGGCGTGCACATCGCCGTGGAAGGCACCCCAGCGCACGGTGGTGAGGAAGAAGGCGCGCATGACCTCCTGGACCAGCGGGGTCGGGTCGAAGCCCAGATCGGCCACCTGGGCCAGATCGTCAATGGGCACCCCGTCAAAGAACTCCATGGTGAGCACGTTGCGCCCGGACAGCTCGGGGTAGGGCTCGGGCACCGCCATCAAGGTCAGGTCGAACTCGTTCTGCAACCGACGGAAGTGCACCATGGAGCGGGCTTCGTTGCGCAGGTCCATCTCCTCGCCGATCTGCACCCGGAAGCCATCGAGCATCTGCAAGGTGGAACCGGCCAGCTGGTCACCGGTCTGGCGCACCAGGATCTCCATCAACGGCTGCATGAGGTCGAGATCGGTCGCCACCACGTGCTCAATGTTGGGCCGCAGCACCTTGACCGCCACCACAGTCCCGTCGTGCAGGCGGGCCCGGTGGACCACGGCGATAGAGGCGGTGCCGATGGGCTCGCGCTCAAAGTCGGCGAACACGTCGCCCAGCGGTCGACCCAGATCTTCTTCGACCCGCTGGCGCACGTCGGGAAAGGCAACCGCCGGGCCGGTGTCCAGGCAGGCCCGGAATTCGTCGGCCACGTCATCGCCGAACATGCCCGGCGAGGAGGCGATGATCTGGCCGAACTTCATGAAGGTCCCGCCCAGGTCCTGGAAGCTCTTGCGCAGGGGGCGGGCCAGCTGGGCCCCGGGCAGCGCGCCCTGGCGGATGGTCCGGAGTTGGCGCAGTGCGGTGGGGGCGAAGTGGGTGGCCACCACCTTGGAGATGGTGGCGCCCCGCCGTATGAGGTCCCGGCTACTGGGCTCGGGCAGGCGCCGGGGGTAGATCCGGGGCACGTCCTCGGTCAAGGGTCGCTTGACCAGGGCTTTCTCGGCGGTTGCTTTCTTGGTCGCTGCCTTCTTGGCGGCCGCCTGCTTGGCCGGCGGTTCGCCCTGTCCGGGGGTCGCTTCGGCGCGCGGCGTCATGGTGGGCCAGGGTAGGTCAGGTGGCGGGCCGGGCCGTGCCGACGCCCGCCGGCCCGGGAAGGGTCGAGGCCCTTGCTTACGCGAAGGCGGCGGCGATGGCCGCCAACCCGGCCTGGTAGGTGTCACCGAAGATGGGAGCCATCTCGGCCGGCTCGACGTTGTACGACCAGGTCACCTTGGAGCCGTCACCCTCGGCCACCACCTTCATGGTGGCCGTGTGGCTCTCCACCGGCACGCCGTCCACCACCGAGTAGGTGATGGAGCGCGTGGCCTCGTCGCGCGAGAGGAGTCGCTCCCGGATCTCCATGCCGAACATGCCGATGATGCGGTCGTCGCCTTCCATGCGGAAGGTGTCGATACCGGGGAGGAAATCGGCCACGCCGGCGAAGTCGCCCACCTTGGCCCACACCGCGTCGGGTGCAGCGTCCACTGTCACGTCCACTGCGCCTTCAGCCATTGCTCTCTCCTCGCCTGGGCCGGATCGCCCATTCAATGCCGCCGGTACAGTACTGCCGACCCGGCGCACCTGCATTCGGTCACCCAACGGGAGGCATCGCAACCATGGACACCCGCACCATCGGCTCGCTCACCGTCAGCGTGGTGGGCCTGGGCTGCAACAACTTCGGCATGCGCATCGGTCGCGCCGAGACCGACCTCGTGGTCGGCGCCGCCCTCGACGCCGGGATCAACTTCTTCGACACGGCTGACATCTACGGCGGGACCAAGAGCGAGACCTATCTGGGCGCCGCCCTCGGGACCCGGCGGGACGAGATCGTGCTGGCCACCAAGTTCGGCGTCCCCTACGAAGGCCATGAAGGGGGGGCCTCGGCTTCCTACATCCGCCAGGCCGTCGAGGACAGCCTGAGCCGGCTGGGAACCGACCGCATCGACCTTTACCAGCTCCACGCCCCGGACACCAAGATCCCGGTTGCCGAGACCCTGGGCGCCCTGGGCGAGTTGGTGACGGCGGGGAAGATCCGCCACTTCGGCTGTTCCAACTTCTCGGCGGCCATGCTGCAGGAGGCCAGGGCGGCGGCCGGTGATGCCCCCGGTTTCGTGAGCGTGCAGAACGAGTACAGCCTGCTGCACCGCGACCCCGAAGACGAGGTCCTCCCCGAGTGCGACCGCTCAGGTACCGCCTTCTTGCCCTACTTCCCTCTGGCCAGCGGCCTGCTGACCGGGAAGTACCGGGCCGGGGAGACGCCGGCCGAGGGCACCCGCCTGGCCGCCTGGGGCGACCGCGCCAAGGACCAGCTGAGCGACGACCGCATGGCCAAGGTGGCCGCCCTCAGCACCCTGGCCGAGAGCGAGGGCCACACCGTGCTCGACCTGGCCTTCGGCTGGCTGCTCACCCGTCCCTCAGTGGCGTCGGTGATCGCCGGGGCCACCAAGCCGGAGCAGGTCGTAGCCAACGTGGCCGCCGGACAGTGGCGGCCCGGCGCCGAGGTGCTGGCTCAGGTCGACGTCATCGCCCCGCGCTGAGTCGAGCCGCGTCGCCTTCGGGGCGGGGCCAGACGGACCAGCAGGTTGTAGGTGATCAGCCCGATCAGCAGATGCATCACCATCAGGGCGGCCACCGCCCGCGGCGGCTGTCCCTGGACCAGGATGTACAGGTCGGGCAGCAGCAGGACCGCGGTGACCAGGATGGCCAGGCGGAAGAAGAGCCAGCGCGGCGCAGAGCTGATCCGCACCACGACCGGCCACGCCGCTCCCGCAATCACCACGCCGATGATGGTCAGCTTGGCGTAGTCGTGGAACTGGAAGTGCGAGTAGCCCTTGGTGGAGTGGGCCACCCGGGTGCATACGGCGACCACGGCGGCGTCGGCCAGCAACGAGACGACGACGGACAACACGGTGGCCAGCGCCACCAGGGGCAACGAGGGAGGCCGATGCTCGGGCGAGGTATCCAGGCGTAAGAGGGTCAGTGTTCGTTCGGTCACGGGAGCAGGCGAGGCCATTGCCTAAGGCTACGAGGGCCGCCCTTTCGAATTCATCATCCCTGAGGATGAAATGCGCCCGGGGGCACCCGGGAATGGGTGGACCAGCTGACTCGGCCGCCAGCCGACTGAGCTCAGCGACGACGCGACGACGCTACGGGTTGGCTCCCTGCATAATCGAGGCCTCGACGATCTGGATGTCCGGAGGCTGAATGGCCAAGGGGCCGCCGGCCACCGGAATCTGCCAGACCATGCTCAGGTACGGCGTCGCTCCCTTGAGGGTCCCCGACGCGCAGGGGGTGACCCCGGTGATGTCGAACCCGCCGGTGGTCGACCCGGTGGACGCAGCACTCTGGGCCACGCAGACGTCGGTGCGCTCGTGCCACTGCACCAGGGCACCGAAGGGCATGGGGGGCTGGGTGACCGTGGGCGGCAGCACGTACATGGCGGCGGCCAGCACTTCGGAGCCCGAGGGCGTCTTGGCGAAGACCAGGCCGTCGACATGCTGCGGATTGAGCGTCCGCTTGGCCGCCGCGTTGGCCGCCATGATGGTCGGGTTCACGTAGTACACCACCGGGTAGTCAGTCGGCGAGACCGCCACGTATCCGGCGGCCAGAGCCTGGAACGGATTGGTGTAACGGGACACGCTCTGGCTGGTCGACTGCACGTACTGGGTCGAATTGATCTCCTGGGAGAAGGTGGGCTCGGTGGCGCACCCGCTCGAGGCCATGCGCAGATCCTCTGACCCGTTGCCGCCCTGGGCCAGGAGCTGTTGGGCCAGCGCGGCCGGCAGGGCGGGGCCGGTGTAGTGCCAGTTGGCCTTGGTCGTGTTGAGCCCGGCGGCCGCCGTGGCGTCATTCCCGTTCATGTTCATGCCGAGGGTGCCGCTCATGATCATGTTCGGGGTGTTGTTGACGTCCAGCCCCGTCCGGGGCGCCCCGTTGTTGGCCGAGGTGCAACTGGCCGAACTAGCCGTGGAGCCACCGGTCCCGCCGTTTGAGCCTGACATCCCGACCATGCCGCTCATGGCGGTGCCGCTCGACTCCTGGGCCGCCACCGGGTAGACGGCACCGAGCACCATGGCCAGCACCACCCCGCCGGCCCCGACCGCGGTGAGGACGGGATTCCAGCGCAGCAGCGAGGAGAGCGGGGAGCGCCACGTCGCCGGATCGGGCTCGGCGGCCGGCACCATGGCGAAGGCCAGCAGAATGACCAGAGGGCCGGTGTTGGGATCGGTCCCCGTGCCGCTGAAGACCCCGCCCAGCCACCCCTGGCCGGAGATCCACAGGAGCAGGGAGAGCACACCTCCGGCGAAGAGGAAGACGCCGATGCGCCGCCGCACCAACGGACCCAACCCGATGACCAGCGAGATCACGGCCAGCACCCAGGCGCTCTCGGTCCCGCTCGTGTTGAAGAAGTTGCCGAAGCTGGTCAGGAAGTGGGAGTACCAGCCGGGCGTGCCGGGCGCCATGCCGACGATGGCACTGGAGACCGACGTCTGCGTCCGGTTGTCCGGCAAAATGAACAGGATGGCGGCCAGCACCCAGTAGCCACTCCACAGGCCCAGCGCGGTGGCCGAACCGCCCCAGCCCCGGCCGGCGGCCGACGAGGCCACGCCGACCGGGCTCTCCCCCGAGTTCGAATCTGCCGCCCCCGCGGCGCGGGGCCAGGCCAGGACTCCGATCAGCCCGTAGATGAGGACCGAGCCCGGGGCGCCGGTCAGCGGGCTGGCCGCGCCGGTGAGGAGCATCCCCAGACCCTCACCGAAGACCCAGACGCCGAGTGCCCAGACGAAGGAGAGGGCGAGGGCCGGGCGCACCGAGCGGCGGAACAGCAGCCCGACCCCGATGACCACCTGAATCAGGGCGAAGAAGGTGTTCCACACCGCGATGTGCGGCTCCAGGAAATGGCCCACGTTGGTGATGGCCCAGCTGACGACGGTGGGCTGCCCGCTGGCGTTGGCCAGGATGAAATTGGTGACGAAGCTCCGGCCGAACATGAACGGCTGGAACTGCAACGCCGCATCGAGGATCCAGAACAGCCCCAGTACCACCTGCAAGGCACGTTGGGTCTTCAGGAGCCGGGGGAAGCGATGGGCGGGGCGGGCGGGC
>DASZMA010000057.1:0-7005 GCA_035552095.1 Acidimicrobiales bacterium
GCTTCTTCCGGGTGCGCACCGGATCGACCACGGCGTCCGAGCGCGCCTACCTACGGGCCATGGCCGAGCTCGGCTCGGGACCGGTGCGCTCGTCGGACGTGGCCGCCCTGCTCAACAAGCAGCGCAGCCAGGTCAGTCCGGTCCGCGACGCCTTGATCAAGCGGGCGCTGTGCTACTCGCCGAAGTGGGGGGAGATCGCCTTCACCGTCCCGCTCTTCGACCAGTACATGAAGCGGTGGATCCCCGGCTGACTACCTCTCCGACAGCTTCACCATCTGGCTCATGCCGTCCTCAATGGCGCCGGACAGCACATCGAGATCGGGCGTGGTGTCGTAGTCGCCGGTGATCCCGAAGTTGACCTCGCCGTCGTAGGAGAAGATGGCGATGCCGATGCGGATCTGCCCGCCCAGCGGCACGTAGGGGAAGGCCCGGATCATTTTGCGCCCGGCGGCGTAGAGCGGGAATTGCGGCCCGGGCACGTTGGTGGTGACCGTGTTCACGTTGCGTTGGGCGGCCCGGGTGGCCAACCGCATGCCCATGGCCAGCAGCATGGGCGGGGCGAAGCCCGACATGGAGGTCAGCGCCTCGCCGGCCAGGGCCTGCTTGGAGTCCTTCAACCCGTCCATCTGCACCGTGATGGCGGCCAGCCGCTCGGCCGGGTCCTCAATGTTGACCGGGAGCTCGGCGAACATGGCCGATACCTTGTTCTCGAAGGTGCCGTCACCGACCGCCTTGCCGCTGACGTCGCGCGGCCGGACCGACACCGGGACCAGCGTGCGGACCACCCGGTCGACCTCCTCACCCCGGGAGAGCAGCAGCTCGCGGAAGCCGTTGGTGATGGAGGCCAGCACCACGTCGTTGAACGTTCCGCCTAGCCCCTTGCGCACCTTTTTGATGTCCTCGACCGAGGTGGTCGCCCAGGCGTAACGGCGATGGGGCCCGATGGGCCCGTTCAGCGACGACACCGGCGGGGCCACCACCAGGCCGGCCATGGCCACGACGCCCTGCCCGACCTCCTTGGCGTAGGACAGGCCGTGGCGCAGGGCGCGGGTCGAGGCCCGGGCCGCCCGCAGCTGCTCGTAGGGGGAGCGCACCATGTTGACCAGGGCGTCGCGAGCCAGCTCGGCCCCGCTCGGGGTGGCCCGGGGGTGCCACGGCGCCACGTCGGGCCGGGTCACCTCGGGGGACAGGTCCATAATCACGGCCAGCAGGTCCGTGCCCGCCACCCCGTCCACCATGGCGTGATGGGTCTTGGACAACATGGCCCAACGGCCGTCCTCCAATCCCTCGACCACCCAGATCTCCCACAACGACTTGGATCGGTCCAGTTGCTGCCCCATGACCCGGCCCACCAGCTTGCGCAGCTCGGACTCGCCGCCCGGGGCCGGCAGTGCCGTGTGCCGGATGTGGTACTCAATGTTGAAGTGCGGGTCGTCGACCCACACCGGCCGGCCCAGGTCGAGCGGGACGAATTTCACCACCTGGCGGTAGCGGGGCACCAGGCCGAGCTTGGCGTCGACCATGGAGACGATGTCGCAGAAGGGCGGTTGCGGGCCCTCGAAGATGGCCACCGAGGCGATGTGCATGTGGCTGACGTCGTCTTCCAGGTGAAGGAACGAGGCGTCTAGCGGGCTCAGCCGGTCAGTGCTCATGGGGCTCTCCCTTCAAGGAGAAACTGCTGGGTTCCAGGCAGCGACGGTACCATGGCCCACCGGCAGATTCACCTGGTCAGACCGCCCAAAGGCGGCCCAGGTTCAGACGGCGGCGGTGGCCCGGACCGGCTCGCCCAGGCTGGCCAGGAAGGGGTTGGCCAGGACCCGCTTGCGGGTCTCCTCGTAGGCGGCTTCGATCACCCGCGGGCCCCGGTCCTCGGCCATGGCTTGGAGTCCCATCACGTGGCGCGATTCGGCCCCGGGCTCCAGGCGGATCACGGCCACCCCGTTCTCCTCCAGCCGGGCCGCTTCACGCTCCATGCGGCGGTGGACGCTCCGGCGCAGCATGCCGTCCGCCCCGTGGGCGTTGCCGTGGGAGGCCGACATGGAGGAGACGATGACCACGATGTCCAGCTCTTCCTGGCGCAGTACGTCGGCATTGGTCACCGAGTGCACCCCGCCGTCGACGTACTCCTGGCCGCCGATGGTGATCGGTTTGAAGTAGCCGGGGATGGCGCACGAGGCCAGCACGGCGTCGGCCAGCCGGGCCGGGGGCGAGCCCGCTCGCCCGAAGACGACGCGGGCCCCGTCCGAGCGGCGCACGGTGCAGATGCGCAACCCTTCGGGCCACCGGTCGCCAATGAGGTCGTCCAGTCCCTTGGCCCGGGGGGTGATGTCCACCTGGCCCCGCGGGATCATGGTCATGGCCGCCACCTCGGGCCGGAAGGCCCAGGGCCGGTGGGCCACCCGGTTGATCAAGGCCGGTGAGGGTGGGCTCCACAACCGCAGCAGCGATCGCACCGAAGGGGTGGGGAGCGGGCCGGCGTCAGGCGGGAGGATCCGTTGCAGCAGGGCGCCGCCCCGGCGGGACAGCGGGACGCCGTAGGAAGAGGCGGCCAGGTCGGTGGCCGGCACGCCCACCCGGAGTGCAGCCCCTGTGACAGAGCCGGCCGAGGTCCCGACGATGATGTCGGCGTCGCGGGGATCCCACCCGACTTCACGCTCCAGCGCGGCCAGTACCCCGGCTTGGTAGGCCTGGCCGACCACGCCGCCGGCCCCGAGCACCAGGCCGATGGTGGGCCGTTCCTCGGCCCGAGTTCGTCCCCCACGCATCATTCTCATCACCCCCTGTTTACCCGCTGGTGAAACGGTTCACACGCTTTTCACTTGCGGCGCGTCGTTCTCCCAGTTCAGCCACCAGCCACGCGCGGCCCTACCGCCGAGGGGCGTCCGACTCTTTTTTGCAACAAATCCGTCACAGGTCCGACACAGCACATATGCTCCGAGAAGAGTGCGGCTGGGAGCTGCACTCACGACCAACAAGGGGGGTCATGGGTACATCATCAATGGCAAGGCGCGTCGCAGCGCCGGTAGTGATGGCGGCAGGAATGCTGCTGGCATCGGTCGGGCTGGGTAGTCCGGCCGGAGCCACCGTAGGGAAATCGATCTCGGTGACTTCGTTCAACCGGAACTTCACGGCCATGAAGAGCCTGAAGTCTCTGGTGGCCAAGGGGAAGGGGAAAATCGGCGTGATTCTGCCTGACACCGTGTCCTCGGCCCGCTACACCGAGTTCGACGCGCCCGACCTGACCAAGGCGCTGACCACCGCCGGGTTCAAGAGCTCGCAGTTCATTGTGCAGAACGCCCAGGGCATGGACGCCACCCAGTTGACCGATGCGCAGTCCGACATCTCCAACGGGGCCACCGTGCTGATCATGGACCCGCTCGACTCCGGGACCGGCGCCAGCATTGAGTCCTACGCCAAGTCGCACGGCGCCGTGGTGATCGACTACGACCGGCTGACGCTCGGTGGGAACCGGCAGTACTACATCAGCTTCAACAACGTCACCGTCGGCACGCTGATCGGCAAGGGCCTGGTCGCCTGCAACACGGCCTGGAAAGTGGCTAAGCCCAACGTGCTGGTCATGCGGGGCGCGGCAACGGACAACAACGCCACGCTCTTCGCCCAGGGCTACAACGCAGTGCTGGCGCCCTACTTCAAGTCGGGCAAGTACGTCGAGGTCGGGACACCGGCCGGCACGTGGGATCCACCTACCGCCGAGACCGAGTTCCAGCAGCAGTACACGGCGCACAAGAACACCAACTCGGCCGTGGTGCCCAACGATGAGAACGCAGCGCCGATCATCACGTACTTAAAGACGCTGAACATCCCGGCCAAGTCGTTCCCCATCACGGGGCAGGACGCCACCCTGGTTGGCCTGCAGAATATCCTGTCGGGCTACCAGTGCGGCACGGTGTACAAGCCCATTTACGAGGAAGCCCAGGCGGCGGTCGCCCTGGCTATCTACACCCGGGCCGGCACCAAGCCACCCAAGGGCCTGGTCAACGGGACGACCAAGGACACCAACACCAACACCAAGGTGTCGTCGGTGCTGCTGAAGCCCGAGTGGGTCACGCCGACCAACATGGCCTCGACCGTCGTGGCCGACCAGGCCGTGCCGGCCGCCCAGCTCTGTGCTGGGACGTACGCCGCGCTCTGCACGGCTGCCAACATCACGCCCTAGCGGGCCTGCTGCACTAGTTTTCAGCGCACGCTGATGACACCTGAAAGTGATCCGACCGGAGATGCCGGGCCCGCGAAAGCGGGCCCGGCTCCGGCTGGACCGACGCCGTCGGCCGGGGGTGCGCCGGACGGGACGCCGATTCTCAGCTTGCGCGGCATCACCAAGAGTTTCGGCTCGGTTAAGGCCCTCGAAAGAGTCGACCTCGACGTCTTCGCCGGCAAGGTCACCGCGCTGGTGGGGGACAACGGGGCCGGCAAGTCGACCCTGATCAAGGCCATCTCGGGTATTTCCGAGCCCGATGGGGGCACTATCACGTGGAAGGGCAACCAGGTCCACGTCCGCACTCCTAAAGAGGCCACCGACCTCGGTATCGCCACCGTGTACCAGGACCTGGCCCTCTGCGACAACCTGGACATCGTCCAGAACGCCTTCCTCGGGCGCGAGTTGCGCCGCCACTTCCTGTTGGACGAGGGCGCCATGGAGCGCAAGGCCAAGCAGGCGCTGGCCGATCTCAAGGTGGTCACCGTCCGCTCCATCCGCCAACTGGTGGGGTCGCTCTCGGGTGGCCAGCGCCAGGCGGTGGCGGTGGCCAAAGCCGTCATGCAGAACGCCCAGCTGGTCATCATGGACGAACCGACGGCTGCGCTGGGGGTGACCCAGACCGCACTGGTCATTGAACTGATCAAGCACTTGGCCGAGCAGGGCGTGGCGGTGATGGTGGTCAGTCACAACCTCAATGACGTCTTCGCTATGGCCGACGAGATCGCCGTCCTCTATCTGGGGCGGACGACCGGATCCCAACCGGTGTCCGAGCTCAACCTGCAGACGGTGCTCGAGCTGATCACGACCGGTGGTGTGGCCAGTCAAACCAATGGTTCGGATGCTGGGCCCGTGACGCCAGCCGAAGCGAAGGACTGACCCCATGGCCAGCGAACCGAATCTCGAAACGGGCATGGAACAGCCGGAGTCGGTCGGGGCATTCATCCGGGCCCGGCTGGCTCAGCTGCGGGGCGGTGACACCGGCGTCCTCCCGGTGGTGGCCGGTCTGGTCCTGCTCTCCATCATCTTCCAGTCCCAGGACTCGGCCTTCTTCTCGGCCGGCAACCTAACCAACCTGCTGGTCCAGGGCGCCGTATTCATCCTGCTCGGCATGGCCGAGGTCTTCGTGCTCATCCTCGGCGAGATCGACCTCTCCACCGGCTTCGTAGCCGGCATCGGGGCGGTCATCACCTGTGAGCTGGCGGCCTATCCGCACAACCTGCCCTGGTGGGTCTGCATTCTGGCCGGGCTGGGTGCCACGACCGCCATCGGTGCGGTGCAGGGCACCCTGATCACCCGGTTACAACTGCCTTCCTTCGTCGTCACCCTGGCCGGCCTCCTGGGCTGGCAAGGCGTGCTGATCTATCTCATTCAAAGTGCCGGCAGTTCCAACGGCGGCACCATCCCCATCACCAACCATGTCCTGAACGACATCGTCAACGGCAACCTCAGCATCGCGGCCGGATGGATCGTCATGGCGGTGGTCGTGGTGGCGTTCGCCGCCCTGATCGTCCGGCGCGACCTGAGCCGGCGGGCCGGCGGGCTCACCGCATCGCCACCCGTCCTCACCTTGGCCAAGATCGTGGTGCTGGTGGTGATCGGCGTCGGGCTGGTGCTCATCTGCAACACCAACCGGGGCTCGCTGGTCGGCCTGCGCGGCATCCCCTGGGTGGTGGTGCTGGTACTGGCCATCGTGGCCGGCTGGTCGTTCCTGCTGGGGCGGACCCGCTTCGGTCGCCACCTCTACGCCATCGGTGGCAACGCCGAGGCGGCCCGCCGGGCCGGCATCAGCCTGCCCTGGGTGCGCACGGCCGCCTTCGCCCTCTCGGGCCTGACCTCGGGCATTGCCGGCATCGTCTTCGCCTCCCGCCTCGGTTCCATCTCCACCGACATTGACGGCGGCACCCTCGTCCTCTACGCCGTGGCCGCTGCGGTCATCGGCGGGGCGAGCCTGTTCGGCGGCCGGGGAAAAATGGTGCACGCACTGCTCGGTGGCATCGTCATCGCCGCCATCTACAACGGCATGGGACTGCTGGGCCTGGGCGCCGCCGAGCAGGACATGGTCACCGCCCTGGTCCTCATTGCCGCTGTCACCGTCGACTCGGTGGCCCGCCGGGGGCAACGGGCCGGCTAGAACCAGCCCCAGTTCAATCGCCGGCTCAGGCCGGCGGCCGCAGGTGCCCGATGGTGGTCTCGAAGGTCCGGGCGATCACCCTCGCTCCGGCCCCATCAGGGTCGTCGCCGAAGCCTTCGGGCTGTCCCCGCTGGCACGTGATATCCAGCAGGGTGCAGGCGCGGGCCACCGCAACCGGTACCCGACCCCACCGCGACGAGACGAGGTGCGTCATGTCGGTCGACGCGAAGGCGGTCGCCACGTCGGCCACCGGTGAGGCGACAGCGCGGTAGTCGGCGCTCATCGTTGAGTCCAGCATGCTGACGGCCGACACCCCGGTGCTGGCTTCCGTGCGCGACGCCCGGGGACCGAGCCAGTCACGATGGGCACACTCGGTCCGGCCGCTTGGCGCAGGGCGTCGAGGATGTAGGTGAGCTGTCCCTTCATGACGGCCAGGTTCTTGGTGAAGCAGGTGGTCGAGTTGGCGGCACTCACGCAGTTGACGACATCGTTGCCGCCGATATCGATGGTGACCAGCGCCGTTGCGCCTCGATGTGTGCGCAGGAAGCTGACGGCGTTGCGCAACTGCGAGCCGCCCGGTGCACAGAGCGAGTGCGCCATCATGGTCTGCGTCGTCTCCCCCGAGCAGGCCAGGTTGACCAGCTGCAGACGAGGC
>DASZMA010000058.1:0-2201 GCA_035552095.1 Acidimicrobiales bacterium
CTGGTGGCCGACTACGACCGGCGGGAGGCGTGGCGCGAGGACGGGGCCACCTCCATGGCCGCCTGGCTGGTGGCCCGCCTGGGCATCGCCCACCGCCACGCCACGGAGTGGGTGCGGGTGGCTCGACGCCTCGAGGAGCTGCCGGCCATCGCCGCCTCGTACTCCGAGGCCCGGTTGTCCTTCGACCAGCTCGCCCCGCTGACCAAGCTGGCCGGGCCGGAGACCGAGCAGGCCATGGCCGAACAGGCTCCCGCCTGCACGGCGGCCCAGCTGGAGGCGGCCGCCCGCCGGGCTCGGCCAGTGAGCACCGCCGAGGCCAACGAGTCCCACCGCCGGCGCGGCGTGCGTATGCGCTGGGACGGCAAGCGTGACTGGCTGTGGCTCTCGGGACCCCTGGCCGCTGCCGAGGGAGCAGTGGTTGAGCGGGCGATCGTCCGCCTCGCCGAAGCCGCCCCGCCCGATCCGGTGAGCGGCGTCTACGACCCCTTCGAGTCCCGCTGCGCCGACGCCCTGGTCGAGCTGGCGTCGACGTCGTTGGGGGCAAACGCCGACGCGGACACGCCCTCGATCGTGGTCCACTCCGAACCCTCCGTGCTGGGCGGGAGTGAGGGCTGGGCGGAGATCGAAGACGGTCCGCCCATTGCCGCCGAGACGGCTCGCCGCCTGGCCTGTGACTCCCGCTGGCAGCTGGTGGCCGAGGGACCCGACGGCCACGCCATCGGACTGGGGCGCCGCACCCGCCAGGTGCCCCGCTGGCTGTCCCGCCAGTTGCGTCGACGGGATGGGGGCTGCCGGTTCCCCGGTTGTCAGCGCACCCGGTGGCTGCACGCCCACCACCTACGACATTGGGCCCAAGGGGGA
Organism: Acidimicrobiales bacterium; assembly: GCA_035552095.1. GTDB lineage: Bacteria > Actinomycetota > Acidimicrobiia > Acidimicrobiales > RAAP-2 > Bog-473. The sequence continues at coordinate 862 of DASZMA010000058.1, forward strand.
TCCACCGACCCGGACAACCTGGTGATGTTGTGCAGCTACCACCACCGCTTACTGCACGAGGGAGGCTGGCACGTCGAGGGCCACCCGGACGAGATCCTGCGCTTCGTGCACCCGCTGGGCAAAGCGCTTTGCACCCGCCCTCCCCCGTTGCGGGCCGAGGTGCGGGAGCGACTGCTGGCCTAAAGAATTTCGGGCGTGCGCCTCAGCGCTCTCACGCGCCGATGGAGGGCAGGATGGCGTTGATGTAGTCGAGCATGGGCTGGCCCGCTCCCATGCGCCCGAGCGGCAGGAAGCCGATCTCGAGGTGCGGGCCGGTCGAGATGCCGACAATGCCGTAGCCGACGATGGAGATCTGCTGGCCCTGGACGACGTGGGCTCCGACCGGGACGAGATCCGGCCCGGAGTGGCCGTAGTAGACGGTCCTGCCCGCGAGGGGGCCCGAGGTGATCTGCAGCACGGGGGCGTTGGGACCGAAGCCACCGATGCCCTCCTGGATGATGGTGCCCGAGCCCATGGCGTAGAGAGGTGTGCCACCGGGGGCCGAGTAGTCCACGCCCTGGTCGACGCTGCCGCCCCTCAGGTACTGGATTGGCAACGGCAGCGCAGCGCCGCCTGGACCTATCACGCCTCCGGGGCCTGGCACAGCGCTGGCCAGAAGGGCAGCCGGGAGAGGCGGGGGGAACGGTGTCAGCATCGTCGTGCGGGTCGCGTCGTCGATCACCCCGGTGACGGGGGCGGCCGCAGCATGCTGGTACGCCCTGATGGCGGTCGTCGTGGGGAGGTCCCACTTACCAGTGGTCGGTGCGGGGAACCCGAGACCAGTGAGCAGCGCCTGCCAGTTCCCCACCTGGTTGGCTGTCATCAGGGCCGGCGCGGCCGGAAGGCTGAACTGAGGAGCGCTCTGGATGGTGTCGAAGACGGACTGGCTGGCCGTCTCCCAGCTCCAGTAGGAAACCGACACTGCATTGGCGTCGTCGGCTGCGTGGATGAAACCGAGCAGCTGGTCGCGCGCCGGATCGGGAGGAGTCCAGCCGGGGGGCGGCGGGACCGGCGGCGGCGGGACCGGGGGCGGCGGCACTTGGTCCACGCCGATCAGGGGCTTGCCGAGAGGTGCCAAGGCGGCCATGGCCGGGCCGAGGTCCCCGCTGGCCGGGGTGGAGGAGGGATCCATCACCGCGACGGCGTCGAAGGGCGCGACGACCTGCGCGTAGGGATAGGCGGCCGCGGGGGGAGGCGGCGCCGGGACAGGGGGAACCGGCACGGTAGCGACGAGGGGAACGTCAGGACCCACGATGAACCTCACGGCGTTGCCGTACTGCTGGGCCGCCGGCAACGGCGGG
>DASZMA010000059.1:0-67144 GCA_035552095.1 Acidimicrobiales bacterium
CCCGCGCCGCTTTGACTTTGGCCGGGTTGGTCCGCCGAGCGGCGGCCGGTGGCACCGGCTCGTCGTCGAAAGCACTCAACGGACGCTCGTCATCGGTCATGGCACCTCCCTGCGGCTGGCTTGGTATTTAATGTAACACTAACGATATATCACAATACATTGTCGATGTCACGCGAAAGTTCAGTAAGTGAAACACGGATGCGTATAAAGACTCGCCTCGCGATCCAATTTGGGAGGTAGCCCGATCGGTCTGGCGGCGAGCCCTAGCCCATTGACTCACAGCGGTTGGGAGCTGGGATCGCGAGCAGGCAAGGGCTCGCCGGCAGTCGTTCGGGCGGATTCACCATTAATGCTGCGCGAGGTGCCTCCAGATCGATACACCCCTTCGGCATACTGACCACTGTGATTGCTTCCAATCGCTCCTCCCTTCGTGTGGGCTCGGCCAAGCTGGTGGTTGACGGGACTGATGAGATCCTGGTGCGCAAGGCTGAGATTGCACTTACACCCACCCGGGTCCAAGGTCGCACCCTGGACTCCCTGCTTGAGTGGTCACGCCAGATCTACAACGGCGCTCTCCAGCACCGTCGGGACGCCTGGCGGATCGCCCAGGTCTCCCTGAGTCGTTTTGACCAGTTCGCTGAGCTTTCGACATTGCGAGAGAATCATCCACAGGCAGTCCGCTTTGGAATCCAACCCATGCGGGGCGCGCTATCGCTCGTCGACGAGGCCTTTGCCGGTTTCTTCCGGCGTGTCGACGAGGGAGGGAAGGCCGGCTACCCCCGCTTTCGATCACGGGGGCGATTTCGGAGCGTCTGTTACGACGAGCCAAAAAATTGGACGCTCCGGGGTCTGAACTCGGGCTTGAAAAGTCATGGGGCGCCCGCTCGGGTCCTCTACGTCCAAGGGGTGGGTGAGTTCACACTTTCGAAGCGTGGAGCCCGCCAGCTTTCTCGGTTCCTCGCCCGGGGCGGGGAGCCCCGGACCCTGACCATCACCAGGACGCGCACGGGGTCCTGGCGGGCGACGGTCGGTTTCCGAGGTGTGCATGCGATGCCGCTTCCGGAGAACACACAGGTGGGCGGTGTTGACCGGGGCGTCACCATCACCGCCGCCCTGCCTGATGGAACCCTGCTGCGTTGCCCCGAGTTCCTCAAGGGGGCCCGAGAGGAGATCGGCGCCCTGCAGAGGGAGCGCGAGATGCACCAGCCGTTCTCCTCTGAGTGGAAGAAGGCCAACAAGGCGATCGCCAAGACCTACGCACGAGCGCATCGGCGCTCGGAGAACTGGGCCCGCCACACTGCCAGAGAGGTCGTGGCCCGCTATGGGGTAATCAGCCTGGAAGACCTGAGCCTCACCAATATGACCAAATCGGCCAAGGGCACAGTCGAGCGCCCTGGGAAAGGAGTAGCCGCCAAGAAAGGACTGAACCGGAGCCTCCAAGACGCCGCGCTCGGAAGACTCGCCTACTGGATCAGCGTCAAAGCGGAAGAGGCTGGACGCAGAGTCTGGAAGGTGGATCCGAAGAACTCATCGCGCCAGTGCGCCGCCTGCGGGCATACCGAAGCAGCCAACCGGCACCGGGCCCAGTTCGCCTGCCGTAGGTGTGGCCACCATGAGCACGCCGACGTCAACGCAGCCCAGGTCATCAGCGCCCGGGGCGAGAGTGCCGACGCCCGTTGGCGCGACGCTGGGTCCCCGCTTCTCAACCGTTCGGTGTCTAAGAGCCAACGGCGCAGACCCACTATGGTGGTTCCAATAGCGATCCCGAACATGAACGAACCAGGTACAGGACAAAACCACGGGGCCGGGTCGGCTCCTGACGCAGCAGTCGCGTGATGCGCGATCCGTCTAGCGACAGACCCTCGGAAACGAGAGATCAATCGCCGGTGATCTGGCGGTGTATTCGCTGTGGCGCCCTGGTGCACGTGTCGAACGAACGCACGCCGGCCGCGTGGTGTGCCCGCTGCGGGAGGTTCTCCGAAGCCACCCGCGACGGGGGCTGACCAGCGGCGAGCGCGCCTAGCGCAGTGCGGGCAGGCGGTCGAGCGCGGCCTCGGCCTCGGCCACGAATCGGCGCACCAGCTCACCGGCCGGAACCAGCTCGCTGATGGCTCCGACCCCCTGCCCGGCGGGGTAGCACTCCTGGTCGACGTCGACGCCGTCGGTGAAGGAGTCGCCGCCGAGATGCATGACGCCCGAGCTGTAGGCCAGACCCAGCTGCTCGGGGAACTTCTTGAGCTCTTCGGGATGGGACTCGAAGTGATCGGTGTAGGCGTTGCGCACCACCCGCATGGTCTTGCCCGAATAGGCCCGGCTCACGGTGGTCTGGTCCTCGCGGCTGGAGAGCAGTTTCTCCTTGTAGCCCAGCACGCCGCGGGCCTCGGGGGTGGCGATGAAGCGGGTGCCGACCCAGATGCCGTCAGCGCCCAGGGCCAACGCGGCGGCCAGGCCGCGGCCGTCGAAGATGCCACCGGCCGCCACCACGGGCACCCGGTCACCGACGGCGTCGACGATCTGGGGGATCAAGGGGAACGAGGCCACCTGCCCGGTGTGGCCCCCGGCCTCGGTGCCCTGGGCCACCACCAGGTCGCACCCGGCCTCGACCGCCCGCACGGCGTGCTCGACCTTGCCGCACATGCTGACCACGATCACGTTGTTGCGGTGGCACTGGTCAACCACCTCGGTGGGCACGCCCAGGCCGGCCACGAAAGCGGTGGCGCCACCTTCAATGATCATCTGCACCTGTTCGCTCATGCCGCCGGGCATGGCGGTGAGAAGGTCCACCCCGAACGGTTTGTCGGTGGCCTTGCGCACGGCGGAGATCTCCTCCTCCATCTTCTCGTTGCCCATGGTGGAGGCACCGAGGCAGCCGAAGCCGCCGGCGGCCGAGACGGCGGTCACCAGTTCGGAGTACGACACGCCACCCATGCCGGCCAGCATCACGGGGTGCTCCACGCCGAGCAGCTCGGTCAGTCGCGTACGCATGGGATCAGCCTTCCTTCACGTCGTGGTCCTCTGGAGGGGTGAGCAGGGCGCCGGGCGCCGCCGGGACCGTAGCGCGGGCGAGGCTCTCCGCGGGAGTTCGCAGCCCCCGCCCCGCCGTCCGGCCCCCCGTCCGGCCGGCGCTGAAGAGGACGGTGGCACCCAGGAGGGCCGCGCCCAGGGTGCCCAGGAGGAGGCCGACCTGGGCGCCGGCGAAGAGGGTCGAATGGCCGAAGACGGCGTGGGCGAACAGCAGGGGAACCGTGAGGCCCATGCCGCAGAGGAGGGCGATCCCGATCATCTGCCGCCAGCTGGTCCGTTCGGGCAGGTTGCACACACCGAGGCGGACCATGACCAACACGGCCAGCGTGATGCCCAGCATCTTGCCCACCGTGCGGGCGGTGAAGGTCGCCGTGACTACCGACGTGGCCGCCGAGTGGTGCCACAGGGCGCCGGTGAGGAGCACGCCGCCATTGGCCAGGACGAAGAGCGGCAGCACCACGTAGCTGGAGAGCGCGTGTACCGGCCCTTCGAGGCGTCTCCCGGCCCGGGCCCCGCCGGCGACGGGGACCAGCAGTCCCACGAACGCTCCGGCCAGGGACGGCTCGATCCCGCCGCGCACGAAGAGGTACCAGACCACGATGGCCGCCACCACGTAGGGCCACCAGGCCTGACGCACCGTGCGCCGGAGTAGGGCGACCGCGCCCAGAGCAATCACCCCGCCCACCAGCCACCACAGCTGCAGGCGGGTGGAGGCCACGACGGCCAGGACGACCACCGAGGCGACGTCGTCGGCGATGGCCAGGGCGAGAACGAAGGTACGCAGCGGGCGGGGCACCCGGGCGCCCAGCAGGGCGATGGCCCCGAGCGTGAAGGCCACGTCGGTGGCCATCGGGATGCCCCAACCCCGAGCGACGCCGCCGACCGGATGCAGCACCGCGACCGTGATGAGGTAGACCAAGGCGGCGCCCGCCATGCCACCCAGCGCGGCGACGGCGGGGAGGAGGGCATTGCGGGCGTCCCGCAGGGAGCCGTCGGCCACCTCGCGTCCGATCTCGAGGCCGATGGCCAAGAAGAAGATGGTCATCAGCCCGTTGTCGATCTCGTTGGCCACGGTGTGGAGCGCCGGGGGCACCGGCTCGGTGTGGCTGGTGACCGTGTGGGCCCAGGCCGAGAAATAGGAGTGGGGATCGGCGTTGGCCCAGACCAACGCGGCCAGCAGTGCCCCCACCAGGACGAGGCCGCCCGCCATCTCGGTCTGACCGAATTGGGTCAGCGCATCGGCCCACGCCAGAGGGTGCCAAGCCGGTGGCGCCGAATGCCCGGAACGCATCAGGTCATCCTTGCCGGTCCGGCCTGCCAAGATTGCACCCGGATGGACATCTTTGGGCTGAGCGGGGACCGTGGCTGACGGGGAGGTCGACGTGACCGCCGCCGCACCACCGGTGATGGAGCAGATCACCAAGCGCCGGCTGTGGTTCATCCTGGGCGCCCTCCTGCTCGGGATGCTCCTGGCCGCGTTGGACCAGACCATCGTCTCCACGGCGCTGCCGACCATTGTGGGGGAGCTGCACGGCGGGTCCCATCTGGCCTGGGTGGTCACGGCGTACCTGCTCACCTCGACGGTCTCCACCCCGTTATGGGGGAAGCTGGGTGACCAGTACGGCCGGAAGTTCTTCTTTCAGGCGGCCATCGCCATCTTCATCGTGGGCTCGGCCCTGTCGGGGTTCAGCCACACCATGACCGAGCTGATCGCCTTCCGGGCCGTCCAGGGCCTGGGCGGCGGGGGGCTGATGGTGGGCGCCCAGACCATCATCGGCGATGTGGTCTCGCCGCGCGAGCGGGGCCGCTACATGGGGCTGTTCGGGGCCATGTTCGCCGTCGCCACCGTCATCGGCCCGCTCATCGGTGGGTTGTGCGTGACGTACCTGTCCTGGCGCTGGGTGTTCTATATCAACCTGCCGCTGGGGGTGCTGGCCCTCTTCGTGACCGGGACGGTCCTGCCGGGCGCCCTGCGCCGGGTGCACCACGCCATCGACTACGCCGGCACCGTCATGCTCTCTGGTGGTGCCACCCTGCTGATCATCTTCGCCAGTCTGGGTGGCATCTCGTGGTCGTGGGCCTCGACGCAGAGCATCGCCTGCGCGCTGGGCGGGGTGGTCCTCATCGTCCTCTTCCTGCTGGCCGAGCACCGGGCCAAGGAGCCGGTCATTCCGCTCCGGCTGTTCGGTGAGCGCGTCTTCTCTTCGGCCAGCGCCATCGGCTTCGTCATGGGGTTCGCCATGTTCGGCGCCCTGACCTTCCTGCCCCTCTTCCTGCAGAACGTGAAGGGCATCAGCCCCACCTTGTCCGGCCTGCGCATCCTGCCGCTCATGGGCGGCATGCTCGGCGCTTCGGTCATCTCCGGGCGCCTGGTGACCCGGTGGGGCCGCTACAAGGTCTTTCCCGTCGTCGGCACGGCCATGATGACGTTGGGCGCCTACCTCATGTCCCTGATCGGCGTGCACACCGGGGCCTGGGTCATGGCCGCCTACATGTTCGTCTTCGGCATCGGCCTCGGGCTGATCATGCAGGTGCTGGTGGTGGCGGTCCAGAACGCGGTGTCGTACCAGGACCTCGGCGTGGCCACCTCGAGCGCCACCTTCTTCCGGGGGATCGGGGGCTGTTTCGGCACGGCCGTCTTCGGGGCCATTTACGCCAATGTGCTGACCGGCAAACTGGCCCCGGTCGTCGCCTCCCTGCCCCGCGTCCACGGGGCCTCGGTCAACCTGCAGACCCAGGATCCCGCCGCGCTGACGCAGCTGCGCCGGGCCCTACCCACCGTGTACCACGAGGTCATCGCCGCCATCACCTTTGCCACCCAGCGGGTGTTCCTGGTGGCGGTGCCCATCGCCTTCGCCGCCTTCCTGCTCAGCTGGCTCCTGCCCGAGCGCGAGCTGCGCAAGACCGTGCAGACGGTCGACACCGGCGAGGCCTTCGGGCTGCAGGAGACCCGGTCGTCGCTCGAGGAAATTGAGCTGGCGCTGCATCGCTTCGCCAGCAAGGAGAACCGGGCTGAGCTCTACCAGACGCTGGCCAGCCGGGCCGGCATCGATCTGCCGCCGCGATCGTGCTGGCTCCTCTACCGCCTGGCTGACCAGCCGGCCGCCACCGTGCACGAAGTGGCCAGCCGGCTCAAGGTGGACAGCCAGATCATCCAACCCGGGGTCGACGGCCTGGTCTCGGCCGGCATGGTCGAAGAGGTCCAGCGGGGCACTGAGTGCGATCTGGCCCTGACGCCTGCGGGTTCCGACGCCATCGCCCGCCTGGTCGAGGCGCGCCGGAGCGGGTTGACCGAGCTGCTCGAGGGTTGGAATCCCCAAGAGCATCCCGAGGTCATTGAGATGGTCAAGGAGTTGGCGGGCGCGCTGCTGGCCGACGACAAGCGGTTGGTGGCCGACGCGCTGCCCCAGACGGCCGCCGCCTCGAGCGGCGGGGGAGCGGCCTGACGGTTCACCCGTCCGAGAGGGCGGCCCGCAGGCGCTGTTGGGCGGCGTCGTCGGCGCCGAGGGCATCGAGGCCCAGCAGGGCGGCTCCCAGGACCGGTGGCGCGCTGAGCCGTCGCAACAGGGCGCGGGGCGCCACCGCCTGGATCCCGGCCGCCACCCGGGCGTGGAAGGCGACGTCGTCCGTGTCGAAGATGCCCCCGCCGAGCACGACCTCGACGTCCTCCCCGGCCACGCCCAACCGGGTGATGGCGGCGGTGGCGAAGAGGACCACTTCGTCGGCCAGGATGTCGGCGGCCAGCCGCGACGGCTGGTCACCGTCAGTGGCAGCCCCGAGGAGGACGCGGGCCAACTCGAACAGCCGCCCGTAGCCGATCTCTCCGGTGTAGACGGCGGTCAGCACCGCCTCGGCGTCAACCTGCTCGAAGTGAGCGGCGACCCGTTGGCGCAGCAGGGTGGGCTGGCCCCGGCCGTCGCCGGCCCGCAGGGCCAGGCCCAGGGCGCGCACACCTAGCCACGAACCGCCCGGCGCGAAGTCGCCCGAGAGCTCGGCCAAGGCGGGGAAGCGGACCGACTGCCCGTCGGGCCCGACCCCGGCGCAGTTCAGCCCGGTGCCGCAGACCACGCCGATGCCCCAGTTCGCGATGGTGCCGGCCCGGGAGACGGCGAAGGTGTCGTTGCGCAGCAGATCGGTGCCGGTCCAGCCGCGCAGCGCAATGGCCGGGGCCAGACGGGCTTCGTCCACCGGCAGATCCAGGCCGGCCAGGCAGTAGACGCCGAGCGGGCACAGGGGGAAGGGGGGATCAGTGATGCCGGCGTCCCGGGTCACCGCCGCGATCACCTCGCCCAGCGCATCGAGCGCGCCGTCGAGTCCGACCAGTTGATGATTGCTCGGCCCGACCCGGGCCCGACCCAGCAGGGTGCCGTCGGCCGAGACGAGGACGGCGTCGGTTTTGGTGCTCCCGCCGTCGAGGGCCAGGAGGGCGGGTACCGGGTCGGAGCTCACGGACGGATAGTAGGTTCCCGAGCGTGGGGATCAAGGTGGCCGTGGTCGGCGGAGGGAGCACCTACACCCCCGAGTTGGTGGACGGGCTCTGTGATCACGAGGACCGGATGGTCGTCGACGACCTGGTCCTGCTCGACCCGAGCGAGGAACGTCGAGCCGCGGTGGGAGGACTCTCCGAACGGATCCTGCGCCGCCGCGGCTGGGCCGGCAGCTTCTCCACCACGGCCGATCGGGATGCCGCGTTGGAGGGAGCCGACTTCGTCGTGGTCCAGCTGCGCATCGGCGGCCAGGCGGCCCGGCATGTCGATGAGACGCTGCCCGTCGGCTACGGCTGCCTGGGCCAGGAGACGACCGGGGCGGGAGGGTTGGCCAAGGCCCTGCGTACCGTGCCCACCGTGCTCGAACTGGCGGAGGAGACGGCCAAGCGAGCCAATCCGGGAGCGTGGTTCGTCGACTTCACCAACCCGGTGGGCATCGTCACCCAGGCCCTCCTCGACGACGGTCACCGCGCCGTGGGGCTGTGCAATGTGGCTATCTGGGCCCAGCGCCGCCTGGGCCACTATCTCGGCGCCGACCCCGATGGGGTGGAGATCGAGCACGTGGGGCTCAACCACCTGACCTGGATCCGCTCGGCCCGCCTGGCCGGGGAAGCCGAGGACCGCTTGCCCGAACTGTTCGACCGCTGCGGCCCCGAGCTCGAACTGGAGAGCGGGGTCCCCCTCGACGTGCTCCGGCTGCAGCAGGCCCTGCCCTCGTACTACGTGCACTACTACTACCAGCACGACGCCGAGGTGGCGCAACAGTCGGCTCCCGGCCACCGCTCCCGGGCCGACGTGGTGGCCGAGCTGGAGGCCACACTGCTCGAGGAGTACCGGAACCCCGAGCTGGTGACCAAACCGGCGGCGCTGTCGTACCGGGGCGGCGCGTTCTACTCCCTGGCCGCGGTGCGGCTCATGGCGTCCCTGCACGCCAACACCGGCGACGTGCAGGTGGTCGACATGCGCAACGACGGGGCCATCCCGGGCCTGCCCGACGATGCCGTGGTCGAGACCCGGGCCGTGGTCGATGCCGACGGGGCACACCCGCTGCCGCAGCGGCCGCTCCCGCCCGAGATGTTGGGGTTGATGCAGCACGCCAAGGCCTACGAGCGCCTGGCCGTACAGGCGGCCCGCTCGGGCAGCCGCGACGACGTGGTGCGCGCCCTCCTGGCCAATCCGATCGTCGGGCAGTACCCGTTGGCCGCTGAGCTGGCCGATGCCCTGCTGGCGGCCAACAAGCACCATCTGCCCCGGTTCTTCCCCGACTGACCCGCCCCCGCCCGCCCGGCTTGCTCGGTGGGCTCGGCCCGCGGCAACGGTTGCGGTCGCGGGAGCGGCACAGCACACTGGTCGGGTGTCCCCGGGGAAGATCGTCATCGCCCGCGTGTACGACGAAATCGGCCCGGATCCGGCGCCGCGCATCCTGGTCGATCGACTGTGGCCTCGGGGAATGGCCAAAGCGGACGCCCCGTTCACGACCTGGGCCAAGGAGGTGGCGCCGAGCGCAGCACTGCGCCGGTGGTACGGGCACGTGGAGGAGCGGTTCGAAGAGTTCGGGCATCGCTACCGGGCCGAACTCGCCGTTTCCCCGTGGGCCGAGGCGTTGGAGGATCTGCGCACCCGCATCGGCGGGAACGACGCCTGGTTGCTCACCGCCACCAGGTTGCTGCCGTACTCGCATGCGGCGGTGTTGCGGGACGTGCTGGAGGGCGATTGACGGCTCTGGCGTCGGTCGTAAGGTCGAAGGCGCAAGGACAAGGAGCGTGACATGACAGAGGGCAAAGAGCTGGACGGGCACCATCGGGCCACGGTGGAGAAGATCTTCAGCCATCCGGTGAGCCACAACATCCAGTGGCACGACGTCCTCTCACTCCTGGAGAACGTGGCCACGGTGACCGAAGAGCGAGACGGTCGCTACAAGGTGGCCCTGGGCAGTGAGAAGGAGACGTTCGACATCCCCCGCCATCACGACATCAGCGAGCAGCAGGTGGTCGACCTGCGCCGGATGCTCAAGGCGGTCGGCATCACCCCCGAGTCGGCGTAGCCACCCGGGTCGCGGCCGCCCTAGCCGGCGTTGTCGGTCGGTGCGGTCGTGGTCGACGGCGGCTTGGTCGTCGTGGTGGTCTTGGCCCCGGTGGTCGCCGTCGTCGTGGTCGTGGTGGTCCGGGCGCCCGCCGCGGGAGCGGTGGTCGTCGTGGTGGCAGCGGCGGGCACGGTGGTGGTGGTCGTCGGGGCGACGAAGGGCGCGGTCTCCCCCTTCTCGGAGGCCAAGCTGGAGGACGGGGTGACCGTCAAGCCGGTGCAGGACCGCGCCGCGTTCCAGCTGGCCAGGGCGGTGGTCATGGGTGTGCCGCTGAGCGGCTCGGGCAGGCCGTTGAGGTCAGTGGCTGGTCGCCACACAGGTGAGGTGATGTGGCGCCCGACCGCGGTCACCAGGAGCGAGCCGCTGTCGGTCTCGGGGGCGGTGTTGTCGTAGAAGGCGAAGTTGCCCAGGCCGTAGTCGACGTAGGCGTCGCCCATGTAGCCGGCGCCCTGCAGGACGTGGGCATTGGTGCCGATCACGATGTCGGCCCCGGCGTTGACCAGCTCTTGGGCCAGCGGCACCTGCTGGGCGTCGGGGCAGGTGGCCAGCTCGGTGCCCCAGTGCAGGTAGACCACGACGGTGTCGGAGGTGCGCCGGGCTTGCTGCACGGCTTTGATCAGCTCGGTCGGATCGAGCGCGGAGGCCACGCCGGGCTGCGTGGTCGAGGCCGTCCAGGTGCTGACCAGATTGGCGGCGATGACCTGGGTGGCGGCGATGATGGCGATCCGTTGCCCGTTGACCGTCGTCCGGTACGGCGCGAACGCCTGGGCCGCGGTGTTCCCGATGCCGATGATGGGGAAGTTGGCCGTCTGGGCGGCGGCCAGGTCCTGGGTCAGCCCGGCGGTGCCGCAGTCCAACCCGTGGTCGTTGGCCTGGGAGGCCACCGTCACGCTGGCGTTGTGCAGGGCGGTCAGCGCGGTGGCCGGCGCGTAGAAGATGTAGGGCTTGGGTTGGGGTGTCGGGCAGGTGCTCGTGGTCACGGCTGACTCCAGGTTGACCATGCGCACCTGGGCGCCGCCCAGGAGTTGGGCCACGGTGTTGCCCAGCGCCGTGGCCGGGTTCTGGGTCAGCCGGGCCCCCACCGCTCCCTCGAAGTGCACGTCGCCCCCGAAGGCCAGGGTGACGGCCTTGCCGTCGCCCGTCCAATTGGGGTTGAGGGGGGAGTGGGATGGGAAGGTCACCACCGTGTGGTGGGTGCCGGCCGAGCTGGTTTTGGCCGGCTTCTTGGTCCCTCCGGAGAGGAAGACGACATAGATCAGGAGCAGGAAGATGAGGCCGCCGACCACTGCGACCTGTTGTCGTCTGCGGCGGACCCTGCGTGAGACCACGTGGGCACTATGTCACACGCCCTGCGGAACGTTCACTCGGTGAGGCGGTGCCTGCGCTCAGGACGAAGGGGTCGGGTCCAGCCGGGCGGCCAGATTGGTGGCGATGCCCCGGCACCCGGCGGCGATCATGGCCAGGCAGGCGTCGAACTCCGCCGCGTCGCCGTAGTACGGGTCGGGCACATCGGCGGCCGCCCCGGCGGCCCGGTCGAATGACCGCAGCAGATGGAGGCGGTCGGGGTCGCTGCCCAGGCCGCGCAGGGTCTGTTGGTGCCGGCGGTCGAGCGACACGATCAGGTCCATGTGGCCGAGCGACGATCGGGTGACCTGGTGGGCCACGTGGGCGTGCGGCGGAAAGCCGGCGCGCTGTAGGGCGGCCGCCGCCCGCGGGTCCATGGGCTCTCCTTCGTGCCAGGGCCCGGTGCCGGCGCTGGTGACCTCGACCAGGGGTCCGAGCCGGGTGGCATCGGTGAGGGCGAGGTCCTCGACCATGGAGCGGAGGGCCACCTCGGCCATGGGCGAGCGGCAGATGTTGCCGGTGCACACGAAGACGACCCGGTAGGGCGGGCCGTTCCGTGGGCGCGGCAGGACCAGGTTGTCGTAGGTGGGGCGGCTCACGCCGAGTACTCGTCGCGCAGGCTCTTCTTGACGATCTTGCCGGTGCCGGCCCGGGGCCATTCGGTGCGCACTTCAAGTTGCTCGGGGATCTTCTGCATCATGAGCCCGGCCTCCCGGCAGAACGCCACCACCTCGGCGAGCGCCATGGCGTCGACCCCCTCGGCCAGTTGCACCACGGCGCAGACCAGCTCACCGCGGGACGGATCGGGCAGGCCGATGACCGCCACCTCGACCACCTTGGGATGGGTGTAGAGAAGGTCTTCGATCTCCTTGGCGCTGATGTTCTCGCCCTTGCGCACAATGACGTCCTTGAGGCGGCCGGTCAGGGCGAGGTGGCCGTCGGCCCGGAGCCGGCCCAGGTCCCCGGTGCGGAAGAACCCGTCGCCGTCGAAGGCCTCGGCGGTGAGGGCGGGATCGGTGTAGCCGTGGAAGACCATGGGCCCGCGCACGCGGATCTCGCCCTCCTCGTCGGGGCCGGCCGGCCGGCCGTCCAGGGTGACGATGCGCACCTCTGCCCCCTCCACCGGCTTGCCGTCGGTGTGGGCCAGCTGCTCGTCGGTGTCGGTGGGCGAGCCGTTGGAGATCATGGGGACCTCGGTCATGCCGTAGCCGTGCACCACCCCGCGCCCGCCAATCTCGTCGCGCACCTCGTAGTGGATGTCGGGTGGCTTGGCCGCCCCCCCACCCGACATGAGGCGCAGGGTGGGCAGGATCGGCACGGCGGGGTTCTTGCGCTGCTCGGCCAGGTAGGCCACGTAGAACGCGGTGCTCCCGCCCACCATGGTCGCCCCGTGCTGGCGGAACAGCGGCAGCACGTCGGGGACGGAGAAGGCCTCGACCAGCACGGCGGGGAAGCCGAAGGAGAGCATGGTCACCAGGTAGTCCGGCCCGGCGATGTGGGCGAAGGGGAAGGCGATGGAGCCGACATCCTCCGGCGTCATCTGCAGGGCGCGGGCCAGCCCCCAGCCGCCGGCGATGAGGGTCTGATCGGTGTGCTGGACCCCTTTGGGGTCGGCCGTCGAACCCGAGGTGTAGTAGATCCAGCGGATGGGGGCGTCCCTGGAGCCGGTACCCGCCGGTGGGGGCGGCAGCGTCTCCGGGTCGCCCTCGGGCAACCCGTCGTCAATGACCAGCAGGTCCGGTGGCGTGGGGGAGCCCGCCAGGGCCCGCTCGGCCAGGGCGGTGAAGTCGGTGTCACGCCACACCCTGGGCACCACGAAGAGGGAGGCCCCGGTCTGGCGCAGGGCGAACCCGACTTCGCGCTCGCGGTAGAGGTGGATGATCGGGTTCTGCACCGCGCCCAGGCGGGAGAGGGCGAGCGAGAGCACCACCGTGTCGATCCGCGTCGGCAACTGCCACGACACCACCGATCCGGTGCCGATCCCCCGGCCGGCCAGCCCGGCGGCGACCCGGGCCGCCCGGTCGCGGCAGGCGCCGAAGGTGAGCTGCTCGCCGTCCGCCGCCATCAGCATGGGGTGGTCGGGAGAGGCCTCGGCCCGGCGCTCGACCAGCTCCCACATGGTCCGTGCGCCGGTGAGTACCTCGTTCGTGCTCATCACTTCTCCTTTTCGGTCCCTTTTCGTAGCAGCTGGCGAGCGGGGCCGGGGGAGCAGCGACAGAATGGCGCATGGCCAAGAGGGAGGTTGACCCGGGGTCGGACCAGGGTGACGGGGAGGGCGGCCCTGGCCTCGACCGCAAGCGCCGGGCCCGGCTCGTCGCCGGTGGCGTGGCCGGCGTCCTGCTGGTGTGGTTCGCCGTGGGCAACTGGCGCCGCGTGCCCATTGAGTTCTGGGTCCACCGCTCCCAGGCGCCTCTCATCCTGGTGATCGTGATCTCGGGGCTCCTGGGCGCGGCGATCGCCCTGCTGGCCACCCGCCGCCGGCCCCGGCGGGACTGAGCCGGAGACCGCGTGCCACGCCCGGCGGCTCGGTCCTAAGCTGGCCCACGGTGAAGAGGTCCAGGCATGAATCGAGGCGGCGGGACACGAACATTGTCCGCGCCGTACCGGCGTGCAAACATGGGCACTGCATGGGTGCGCTGAGTCCGGGGTGGATGGCTAGTGCCGCTTTCTGAGCACGAGCAGCGAATACTGGCTGAGCTTGAGGAGTCCCTGGTCCGCCAGGATCCCGAGTTTGCCGAGCGCGTCCGCTCGGAATCCGTGTACCGCCACGCCGGCCGCTACTGCAAGTGGGCCGCCGTGACCTTCGTGCTCGGCGTCGCCATCCTGGTCGGCTTCTACAGCGTCTCGGTCATTCTCGGCTTCATCGGGGTGGTCGTGATGTTCGCCTCGGCCGTGGTCTTCGAGCGCAACCTCCGCCGCATGGGTCGGGCCGGCTGGCACGACCTGACGCGCTCGCGGGATGGTGAGCAGTCGAAAGCCGCCGCGGCATCGAGCGGGCTCGAGGGCGCGGTGACCGAAGCACGCGACTGGTTCCGCACCCGGTTCCACCGGCGCGAAAGCTGAACCGGCGGCGGCCCGGCCGTCGCCTGCGTGCGCTTCCATAATGGCTGACTCCCGGTGACCGACCTGGCCCTGGCCATCGACATCGGCGGCACCAAAATGGCCGCCGGCCTGGTCGATCGGGCGGGCCAGCTGGTGCAGCACGGGCAGGTCCCCACGCCGGGCGGCGACGCTGACCAGTTGTGGTGCGCCCTGGCCGACCTGGCGCAGCCGATGATGGGGCGGGCCGGCGCCGGCGATCAGCTCATGGTCTGCGGCGTCGGGTGCGGTGGTCCCATGAGCCCGGGTGGCGAGACGGTGTCGCCGCTGAATATCGGCGGCTGGCGGGAGTTCCCGTTACGGGCCCGCCTGCGTGAGCTGACCGGTCTGCCCACCTACGTGGACAACGACGCCAAGGCGCTGGCCCTGGGCGAGGGGTGGATCGGCGCCGCGGCGGGGCAGCGTGACTTCCTGGCCATGGTGGTGTCGACCGGCGTCGGCGGCGGCGTGGTGCTCGACGGCCGTCTCCTGGAGGGCCGGCTGGGCAACGCCGGCCACGTCGGACACGTGGTGGTGGTGCCCGACGGGCGGGACTGCGCCTGCGGCGGTCAGGGGTGCCTGGAGGCCGAAGCGTCGGGCACCGCGCTGGCGGCGATCTCGGGTCAACCGGCCAAGCTGGCGTCGGCGGCGCTGATTGAGCGGACGGGCACGCTGGTCGGGCTGGCCGTGGCCTCGGTGGCCAACCTGCTCGACCTCCCCCTGGCGGTGGTCAGTGGCTCGGTGGCCCTGGGCTTCGGGGCGCCTTTCTTCGCCGCCGCCCAGCGGGAGGTGACCCGGCGCTGTGGTCTGGAGTTCGCCCGCGGCACGCGGGTCGTGCCGGGTGGCCTGGGCGACCAGGGACCCCTGATCGGCGCCGGGAGCGTGGGCTGGAATGGGCTGGCCGCGGGCACCAGCCGGGCGACATGACCGCCGCCCCCCGCCATCGTTGGCGGACCGATGCCGCCGTCGTGCTGGGGGCCGTCCTGCCCCACCCGTCGCTGTGGGGCCCCGGCCTGGCCGCGCTGGGACGGTTGGCCCGACGGGGCTGGTGGCACCGGCCGCCCTTCCTCCCGGTGCCGAGCGACGACTACTGGCACTTTCGTGTGGTCACCGCCTTCGGCGGTGCCGGCAACGAGGCGGCCCTGACCCGGCGGGACGTGGTGGCCTATCTGCAATGGTGCCGCAGGACCCGTCTCCACCGCGGGTAGCCTCTCCCTCGTTGTGACGTCTCTGACGGCTGGAGCCAACATCTTGACCGGCGCACATCCCCGGACTCGTTCCGGCCGTTCCCCCAGACTGCCCCGAGGGCCGGCGCCCGAGCCGGCGAGGGCGGCGGACCGCCGTCCGTTCAGGGCCTTATGAGCGAGCGGGTCCTCCTTCTCAACGCGACGTACGAGCCGCTGGCCCTCGTCTCGGACCGGCGTGCCGTCGTGCTGGTCCTGGCCGGCCGGGCCGAGGCGGTGGCCTTCCGGGAGGACTGCTCTGTCTTCCACTCGGCGTCGCTCAACGTCGAGGTCCCGTCCATCGTCCGGTTGGCCCACATGGTCCGTATCCCGCGCTGGGCCCGCACGCCGCCGGTGACCCGGCGCTCCGTCCTCCGCCGGGACGGCGGCATCTGCGTCTACTGCTCCGAGCCGGCCGACACCATTGACCACGTGATCCCCCGCAGCCGCGGCGGCACCCACGACTGGTCCAACGTGGTGGCGGCCTGCAAGCGGGACAATCTGCACAAGGCTGATCTCCTCCTCTCGGAACTGGGCTGGACCCTGCGGGTCAAGCCGGCGCCGCCCGACGGGCACCTGTGGCGCTTGCGCCACCTGTCCGAGGTGGACCCGTTGTGGGAGCCGTATCTGGCCACCGCCTCCTGATTGCTGCGGCCCCGCTCCCTCTTCGACGTTGAGCCGTACCGCGCCCGCTCGGTCCGCCATGCCGCGTCGCGCCAGGCCGGTCCCCCCACCCTGGTGCTGGGCAGCACCCAGCCGGCCGAGCTGATCGATCAGGGCGCGGCGACCGAGCGGGGCATTGACGTGGCCCGCCGCCGCGGCGGGGGCGGGGCAGTGTTCCTCCCGGCGGACGGCTACCTCTGGGTCGACGCCTGGGTGCCCCGGGTCGATCCCTTGTGGGACGAGGATGTGACGCGGGCGGCGGCCGCCGTGGGCGCCTGGTGGGCCGCGGCCCTGGTCGGGCTGGGCCTTCCCGCCGGGTCGCTCGAGGTACACCAGGGCCGGCCCGTTCCGGGGCCCTGGGGCCGCCTGGTCTGCTTCGCCGGCCGCGGCCCCGGTGAGCTGTTCCTCCAGGGGCGCAAGCTCATGGGCCTCTCGCAGTGGCGCAGCAAGGAGGGCTCCCTGTTCTCCGCCTGCGTCTACGCCCGTTGGGACCCCGAACCGTTGGCCGCCCTGCTGGCCGGCGACGCCGCGGTCCCGCCCCCCGGCGTCTCGGACCTGGTCCCACTGGCCGTCGGCCTGGATGACCTGGTCCCGCCCGGGCCCAGCCTGGCCGACCTCCAGACCGCGCTCCTGACTTCGTTCCCCGCCTGGGGGAGGAGCCACCTGCCTTCCCCGGACTGAGGCAACCCTCCCGGTTCTGACTGGCTGCGCCCCGGTGGAGGGCGCCCGTCCCGTTTTCACTGATCTGATCCGCCGCGTGGCGTCGCCGCGCCCCGTGTGAGCCCTGGCGGGGAGGCCTCGGGTGTCACGTGGGTGGGTGTTGTTGATTAGGGGAGGGAAAGGGCGTAAAGTGGCGCGAAATGGTTTGAAGGGGCGTTTGAGGACGCAGTTCAGGGAGCGTCGTGGGAGATCTAGCCAGTGGCAGGCTTTTTAGGCAGGTACGAGCATTCGCTCGACATCAAGGGCAGGGTGATCCTGCCCATGAAGTTCCGCGCCCCGTTCGAGAAGGGCGGGTACCTGACCCAGCACTCCGAGGGCTGCCTGGCGCTATGGACCCCGGGCGAGTTCGAGCGGCAGATGGCCATTGTGCTGGAGCGGTCCGCCACCTCCAAGGCCGATCGCAACCGGGCCCGGCTGTGGGCCTCGAACTCGCTCGATGTGGAGATCGACCGCCAGGGACGGATGGCCATCCCGACCCACCTGCGCACCTTCGCCGGCTTGGTGAGCGGGGTGCTGGTGCACGGGGCCATCGACCGGATCGAGTTGTGGAACCCCGCTTCGTGGGCCGAGCGCGTCCTCCCCGAGGAGAGCTGGCTCCTGGGCGACGACGAGGAGGAGTGACCGCCACCGCACCCATCAACCCACCACCGAGGGCGAATGCCCGCTGGACCATGTGCAGCTCCTCGACCGGCGTAGAGGAAGATCGCTCCACCCTCTTCCCCGCAGGTCGAGCGGAACTCCACCCTTCGCTCCTCCCACCAGTCGGGGAGCTGCAGATGGCCCACTCGTTCGAACACATTCCTGTCCTACGCGATGAAGTGGTGTCGCTCTTCGCCCCGGTGCCCGCCGGGGTATTGGTCGACGCCACCGTCGGCGGCGGCGGCCACAGCGCCGCCCTCCTGGCGGCCCACCCCCAACTCCGGGTCCTCGGCCTGGACCGCGACCCGGTGGCCCTGGCCGCGGCCCGGGAGCGGCTGGCCCCCTTTGGCGACCGGGTCACGCTGGTCCACGCCCCCTTCTCGGCGCTCGACCAGGTCACGTCCGGGCCGCTCTCGGGCGTGCTTTTCGATCTCGGCGTCAGCTCCCCCCAGCTCGACCAGGCCGATCGGGGCTTCTCCTTCCGCTCCGAGGCGCCCATCGACATGCGCATGGACCAGTCCGCCGGTCGCACCGCCGGGCAGCTGGTCAACGAGCTGCCCGAGGATGCGCTGGCCGCCCTCTTCCGCCAGAACGGCGAGGGCCGCCTGGGTGGGCGCATCGCCCACGCCGTGGTGGCGGCCCGCCCCCTGACCTCGACCGTCCAGCTGGCCGACGTGGTCGAGCGGGCCGTGCCGGCCGCCGTGCGGCGCAAGGGCCACCCGGCCCGGCGCGTCTTCCAGGCCCTGCGCATCGCGGTCAACGACGAACTGGGGGAGTTGGCCGCTGCCCTCCCGGCCACCCTGGAGCGCCTGGCCGTGAGCGGGCGCTGCGCTGTCATCAGCTACCACTCCGGTGAGGACCGGCTGACCAAGCAGGTCTTCGCCAACGCCGCCACCGGCGGCTGCATCTGCCCGCCCACGTTGCCCTGCGTGTGCGGCGCCGTGGTCGAACACCAACTGGTCTACCGGGGCGCCCGCAAGGCGTCGGCCGCGGAGGTCGCCGCCAACCGGCGGGCCGAGAGCGCCCGCCTGCGCGTCATTGAGCGTACGGCGGCGCCGGCATGACGCCCTCCGAGTCCGCCGCCGCCCGCCGGACCGCGCCGGCCCGTTCCCCCCGCGAGGCCCGGCCCGGTGCCGCGCCCCCGCCCCCGCTCCGCGTCGTCCCCACCGGGCGGCAGCGGGCCCCGCGGCGCCGGCTCTTGGCGCTGCTGCCGGTCGTGGTGGTGATCGGCGCCCTGTTGGTCGTGGTGGTCGGGCAGGCCCTACTGGCCAGCGGCCAGGTCCGCCTGGCCGGCATTCAGCAGAAACTGAACGTGGCTCAGGGCGTGCACCGCCAGATCGAATTACAGGTCTCGCAGCTCGAGACCCCCTCGCGCATCGTGCACGACGCCCTGGGCGCGGGCATGGTGCACCCGACCAAGGTCAACCAGCTGCCCTACGTCTCCCTGTACACGCCACTGCCCACCCCGGCGGTGACGCCGGTCCCCGCCGCAACCACTCCCACGACCGCCGCAACCACCACCCCCACGACCGCCGCAACCACCACCCCCACCACGACAGCGGGACAATGAGCGTCACCACGCGGCACGCCGCTCAACGCGCGCGCGCCGTCGCACCCCGGACGGTCGCACCCCGGACGGTCGCACCGCGGACGGTCGCACCCCGGACCCGGGTGGCTCCGAGCCGCCCCCGCCGGACCGAACCAGCCCGCCGGGCGCCCCGTCCCGCCCCGGATCCCCGTCGGGCCAAGCCGCGCGCCCGTCGATCACCCACCCGGACCACCGCCTGGGCCGGGGCCACCTTTCACCGCCGCATCCGACTGATCCGGCTGATCCTCGTGGTCGCCCTGCTGGCCCTGGTGGCCCGTCTGGTCAGCGTGCAGGTCTTCAACTCGGGGCAGTACCAGGCGGCCGCCCGCGGTGAGTCCTCCAAGACGATCAACCTGACCCCGCTGCGCGGCGGCATTTACGCCCGCGACGGCGCCCCGTTGGCGCTCTCGGTGCCCACCGTCGACGTCATCGCCGACGACTTCCAGGTGGCGCACCCGGTGACATCGGCCCAGGCGCTGGCACCGCTGCTCCATGTGCCGGCGGCCACCCTGGCCGCCGAGCTGCACCGGCACTCGGGCTACGTGGTGCTGGCCAAGCAACTCTCGCAGAGTGCCGGGCAGAAGATCACGGCCGACGCCTTCCCCGGGATCACCCTGGTCGACGACGCCAAGCGGATCGTCACCAACGGGAACCTGGCCTCGCCCGTCCTCGGCTTCACCCACGCCAACGGGGACGGTGGGGCCGGGCTCGAAGGGGAGGAGAACGGCGTGCTGGCCGGGACCGCCGGCAAGGAGACGATCATCGCCTCGCCGTCGGGGGTGACGCTGCCGCAGTCACCGGTGGCCGACAAAGTGGCCAGCAAGGCCGGCACCGGCGTTGAGCTCACGCTCGATGCGCAGCTGCAGTACGAGTCCGAGCAGGCCCTGGCCCAGGCCATTGAGTCGTCCCAGGCGCTCAGCGGCACCGTCATTGTCGAGGACGTCAAGACCGGCCAGATCCTGTCCATGGCCAACCTGGTCTCGACCCACCCCAACGCACCGGTATCGGCCACGCCGCCGGCGGTCACCACGGTGGGCGGCGTCATCCCGATCGGCCCCACCAACGCGGTGGACGAAGCGCCGAGCAACACCGCCGTCACCAAGCTCTACGAGCCCGGATCGGTCTTCAAGCTGGTCACGTTCTCGGCCGCTCTGCAGTACGGGCTCATCAACCCGAATTCCGTCTTCAGCGTCCCCGACCAGATCAAGCTGGACGGCTCCACCTTCCATGACGCCGACCCCCACCCGACCGAGTCGCTCACCGCCACCCAGATCCTGGCCCAGTCCTCCAACATCGGCACGTCGGAGATCGCCCAGGGGCTGGGCGAACAGCGCCTGCTGGCCCAGGTGAAGAACCTGGGCTTCGGGCAGGCCACCGGCCTCAACTTCCCGGGGGAGTCGGCCGGCCTTCTGGCCACGGCCGCCCAGTGGGAGCCCACTGACTACGTGTCGCTGCCCATCGGGCAGGTGGACGCGGTCAGCGCCCTGCAGGTGCTCGATGCCTACAACGCGGTGGCCAACGGTGGCATCTTCGTCCAGCCCAAACTGGTGCAGGCCACGGTCAGCCCGTCCGGCGCCGTCACCAAGACGGCCCCCACCCCGACCCACCGGGCCTTCTCGCCCCAGGTCGACTCCGAGTTGACCTCCATGCTGGCCCAAGTGGTGCAGAGCGGGACCGGGTCCACCGCCTCGGTGCCGGGGTACACCGTGGCCGGCAAGACCGGCACGGCCCAGATTCCCACCACGGGCAAGGACTCCTACGTCACGGGCGCCTACATGGCCTCCTTCGTCGGCTTCGCCCCCGTGGTCAACCCCACCCTCTCCATCATCGTGGTCCTGGACCGTCCCACGCCGATCTTCGGCGGCACGGTGGCCGCGCCGGTGTTCTCCCAGATCATGAGCTACGCGCTGCACCGCTACGACATCCCGACGACGCCCGGAGCACCCCAGCAGGCCCCGGCCACGACCACGGAGAGCCCCACCAATCAGGCCCAGGACATCACATGACCCGCTACCATCGGCGAGCCGACAGTGGGTGGCCCGGAATTTCCGGGCTCGCATCGCTGTGGCGGCGACGATGCGACCTGTGCAGATGAACCTCCTGTTCGACGATATAGAGGTCATTGAGACAGCCGGAGACCCGGCCACCGTCGACATCGGCGGCATCGCCCACGACAGCCGGCGGGTCGTCCCGGGGGACCTCTTCTGCTGCCTGCCCGGCCAGCTCAGCGACGGCCACGCCTTCGCCGTCGAGGCGGTGGACCGCGGTGCGGTCGGGCTGGTCTGCGAACACTTCATCCCCGAGCTCCTCGACCAGCCGGTGGTCCAGACCCGGATCGCTCCGGGCACCATCCGCCCCGTCATGGCCCGGCTGGCCGCCGCCTTCTACGGCTTCCCGGCCCGCGAGCTGCTCATGGTCGGGGTCACCGGGACGAACGGCAAGACGACGGTGACCAGTGTGCTGGGGGACCTGCTGGAGGCCACCGGCCGCCCGACCAACGTGATGGGCACCCTCTCGGGGGCCCGGACCACGCCCGAAGCCACCGAGGTGCAGCGCGTGCTGGCCGGGGTGCGCGACCGGCAGCGCTCGGACAACCGGCACCACGCCGTGGCCATGGAGGTCTCCAGCCACGCGCTGGTCCAGGCCCGGGTGGAGGGGGTCCACTTCGACGTGGCCGTCTTCACCAATCTCAGCCATGACCACCTCGACTACCACGGGACCATGGAGGACTACTTCGCGGCCAAGAGCATCCTGTTCTCGCCCGACCACGCGTTGCGCGCCGTGGTGAACGCCGACGACGAGTACGGCCGGCGCCTGCTGGCACAGGCCCGCATCCCCATGGTGGCGGTGCACCACGGTGACGCCGGCGACATTGTGCTGCGGCCCGGCCACACCGAGTTCACCTGGCGCGACCATCGGGTGACCACCCCGCTCACCGGTTCTATCAACGTGGACAACACGCTGCTAGCGGCCGAGGCGGCCCTGGCCCTCGGGCTCGAGGTGGCCGAAGTGGCGGGCGCCCTGGCCCACCTGTCGCCCGTACCCGGCCGCTTCCAGGTGGTGGCCGCCCCGCCGACCGAGGCCGTCGCCGGGAAAGGCCGCCCGCCCTTCACCGTCATGGTCGACTACGCCCACACCCCGGCCGGGCTCGAGGTCGTACTGGGCGAGGCACGTGGACTGACCGGTCCGGGCGGCCGGGTCCTGGTCGTCTTCGGCTGCGGCGGCAACCGCGACCGGACCAAGCGGCCGAAGATGGGCCGGGCTGCCTCGACCCTGAGCGACCTCGCCGTGCTGACCTCGGACAATCCGCGTGACGAGGACCCGCTGGCCATCATTGAAGAGGTCCGCGCCGGCGTCGTCGCCAAACCCGGACCGCCGTCGTTCATGGTGGAACCCGATCGCGGCCTGGCCATCCGCCGTGCCCTCGACGAGGCCCGGCCGGGCGACGTCGTCATCATCGCCGGCAAGGGGCATGAGACCTATCAGGAGGTCGAGGGCCGTCGGCTCCCGTTCGACGATGTGGTCGAGGCGCGCCAGTCACTGTCGGTCCGGTACCCCACGGATCCGCTGTCATGGGTCCCCTCGTCCCGTCCCGACGCAACCCCCGAAGGCAGGTAACCCGTGCTCGGGCTGCTGGTGTCGGGCGGCATCGCTCTGTGGGTCACCGTGTTGGCCACACCCTCCCTCATGCGCTGGTTGCGCATCCGTCGTATCGGCCAACCCATCCGCGAGGACGGGCCGGCCAGTCACAACGTCAAGGCCGGCACGCCCACCATGGGCGGACTGGCCATCCTCTGCGGGGTCGTGCTCGGCTACGCCATCGGGCACATCGGGACCGAGATCCGGTTCTCCCGCACCGGCTATCTGGCCATTCTGGCCATCGTCTCCTTCGGCGGCATCGGGTTCCTCGACGACTGGATCAAAGTCCGCCACCGGCGCAGCCTCGGTCTGAACAAGCGAGCGAAGTCAGGGGCGCAGGTGGCCTTTGCCGTGCTGTTCGCCGAGCTGTCCCTGCACTGGGCCCACACCTCGACCGCACTCTCGTTCACCCGCATCGCCGTCCCGGGCGTCAACCTGGGGCAGATCGGATGGGTGGTCTTCGCCGTGCTGGTCATGGTGGGCACGTCGAACGCGGTCAACATCACCGACGGGGTGGACGGCCTGGCCGCCGGCACGTCCACGTTCTGCTTCGCCGTGCTGGCCATCATGGCCTACTGGATCTTCCGCCACGTGTCCATCTACCACGTGCTCCCAGCCTCGGCCATCGACCTGGCGCTGGTGGCGGTGTCGCTGGCCGGGGCGTGCATCGGCTTCCTCTGGTGGAACGCGGCGCCGGCCAAAATCATCATGGGCGATACCGGCTCCCTGGCCATCGGCGCCGGCCTGGCCGCCCTGTGCCTCCTGCTCAACCTGGACCTGCTCCTGCCCATCATCGGCGGGTTGTTCGTGATGGAGACGCTGTCGGTCATCGCCCAGGTGGTGAGCTTCCGGGTCTTCCACCGCCGCATCTTCCGGATGGCGCCCATCCACCACCATTTCGAGCTGGCCGGCTGGCCCGAGACGACCGTGATCGTGCGCTTCCAGATGCTGGGCGGCCTCTTCGTGGCGCTGGCCCTTGGCATCTTCTACGGCGACTTCCTGACCGTGGCGAAGTTCACGTGAGGACACTCCACCACTTGGGAGGCGACATGGAGGAAGCTGGTGGCATGTGTCGGGTGTCGGACCGGACTGACGGGCGCGTCGTCGCGCCGGTGGCGCCATGACGCCCTCCCGCGCTGCGCTGGCCGCGCCCGCCGTGCCCCGGGTCTCGGGGCGGCACTCGACCCGGTCGACCCGGTCCAGTGCCCGCAGCAGGACGGCGCCCTCGAGCGGACTGGCGGCGGCCATCCGCCAGCTGCCCACCGCCACCATCTTGGGCATCGTGGTGGCGCTGCTCTGCGTGATCGGCCTGGTGATGGTGGGCTCGGCCTCCTCGGTCATCTCCATCTCCATCTACGGCAGCCCCTGGGCCATCCTCATCCGCGAGGGCATGTGGATGGGCCTCGGCCTGGCCGCCCTGGGCGTGGCCGTGCGTCTCGACTACCGCAAGCTGCGGCGCTTCAGCCCGCTGCTCCTAGTGGTGACCTTCGGCTTGCTGCTCGTCGTCCTGGTGCCGGGGTTGGGCGTCCACGTACAGGGGTCCAGTCGCTGGGTCGGCTTCGGGCAGTTCCGGCTGCAGCCCTCGGAGCTCATGAAGCTGGCCCTGGCCGTCTTCTCGGCTGACTTCATCACCCGCCGGCTCGATGAGGATTCCAGCGACCGCCGCATCATGGGACCGCTCCTCATGGTCACCGGTGCCGCCGGGATCCTGATCCTGGTGCAACCCGACATGGGAACGGCGCTGGTGCTGGGCTGCGTGGCCATGGCGCTGCTCTTCGTTTCCGGCGTCCGCCTGGGCCCGGTACTCAAGATCCTGGGCGTACTGGCCGCCCTGGCCCTCATCGTGGCCATCGCCTCCCCCTACCGGCGGGAACGGCTCCTCTCCTTCCTCGATCCCTCCGCCCATGGGTCGGGCTCGGGCTACCAGGTGGTGCAGTCGCTGATCGGCCTGGGCTCGGGCCACCTGTTCGGGGCCGGCCTCGGTGGTGGCCAGCAGCAGTGGGGCTTCCTGCCCAACGCCCACACCGACTTCATCTTCTCGGTCATCGGGGAGGAGCTCGGCTTCGTCGGCGCCGCCCTGGTGCTGCTCCTGCTGGGCGCGTTCGTCTGGTTCGGCATCCGGGCGGCCACCCGATCCCCGGACCGCTTCGGCGGGCTCCTGGCCATCGGCCTGGTGGCCTGGGTGGCCAGCGAGACGCTGATCAACGTGGGGGCGGTGGTGGGCGTCCTGCCCGTCACAGGGATCCCGCTGCCCTTCATCTCCTTCGGCGGTTCCTCGCTGGTCATCACCATGGTGGCGGCCGGCATCCTGATCAACATCGCTCGGCACGAGCAGACCAGCCAGCCCCACGGCACCCTCAGCGTGCCGCGCCGCGGCAGTGAACGGACGACGGGCCGTTCTTCTGCTGTCCGCGGGCGAGGTCGATGACGCGCAGGCGCGGCGCGGTGATCGCCGGCGGCGGGACCGGAGGGCACATCGTCCCGTCGCTCCAGGTCGCCCGGGCGCTGGTGCAGCGGGGCCATCCGGCCGACACCGTTGAGCTCTACGGATCACGACGGGGCCAGGAGGCCACCGTCTGGCCGCCGCTCGAGTTCCCCTACACCCTGCTGCCCGGACGCGGCATCCGGCGCAGCGTGGCGCCCGCCGCCCTCTGGGCCAACGGCGGCGCCGTGCTCGGGCTGGCCTGGGCCGCCCTGCGGGCGTTCGGTTCCTTCCTGGTCCGGCGGCCCCGGGTGGTCGTGGTGGTCGGGGGGTACGCCGGCTTCGCCGCCGGCCTGGCTGCCGTGCTCACCCGGGTCCCCCTGGTCCTGGTGACGACTGACGCCGTCCCCGGCGCGGTCAACGGCCTGCTGGGCCGCTTCGCCGCCGCCAACGCCGTGGCGTTCGCCGGCACCGGGCTGCCCCGGGCCCATGTCACCGGCACCCCGGTCCGTCCCGAGATGGCCGCGCTGGACCGTTCCGTGGCCGGGCGGGCCGCCGCCCGGGCCGAGTTGGGGCTGCCGGCCGACCGTTGCCTGCTGGCCGTCTTCGGCGGGTCGTTGGGCGCCCGCCGCATCAACGCGGCGGTGGCCGAGCTGGAGCAGCAGTGGCCCCAGCGCGACGAGGTCTCGGTGTACCACGTGGCCGGCCGGCGCGACTACGACCGGTTCGCCGCGTCCACTCGCCCGGCGCCGGACGACGACCGGGCGCCCTACGTGGTGGTGCCGTTCGAGGATCGCATGCCGGTGCTCTACACGGCGGCCGATCTCTTCGTGTGCCGGGCCGGCGCCATGACGGTGGCCGAGCTGGTGATGGCCGGCATGCCGGCCATCCTGGTCCCGTTGCCCGGAGCGCCCCGCGACCACCAGACCCGCAACGCCCAGGCGCTGGTGGCGGCCGGGGCGGCCGTGGTGCTGCCCGACGCCGCCTGCGACGGCGACCGGCTGGCGGCCGAGCTCAATGTGCTGCTCGGTGATACCCACGCGCTGGCCCGGATGGGGGAGGCGGCCCGCAGCCTGGCCCACCCCGATGCCGCGGCCCGGGTGGCGGAGTTGATCGATGCCCATGCCCGCTGAGCGCGCCCTGACCCTGGACCTGCGCACGGCGCGCCGGATCCACATCGTCGGCATCGGGGGCGCCGGCATGAGCGCCATCGCGCTGGTGCTGCGGGCCATGGGGCACACCGTGTCGGGCTCGGACCTGAAGGACTCCCCGATGGCGGACCGCCTGCGGGCCCAGGGGATCGCCGTGGCCGTCGGCCACCGGGCCGAGAACGTGGGCCCGGTCGATGCCGTGACCTACTCGCCGGCGGTGGGCCTGAACAACCCCGAGATCGTGGCTGCCGCCGCCCGGGGCGGCCTGGTCCTGCCGCGCTCCGCCGTGCTGGCCGCCATCTGCGCCACCCGGCGCTGCCTGGCCGTGGCCGGCACCAAGGGCAAGACGACCACGGCGTCCATGCTGTCGCTCATCCTGGTCGAAGCCGGCCTGCGGCCGTCCTTCCTCATCGGGGCCGACGTGAACGAAATCGGCACCAACGCCGTGTGGGACAGCGGGGAGTGGCTGGTCGTCGAGGCCGACGAGAGCTACGGCACGTTCCAGGCCATCGCGCCCGATCTGGCCGTCCTGACCAACGTCGAGGCGGACCATCTGGACCACTACGGGACCTTCGAGGCGTTGCGCGCCGCCTTCAGCGCCTTCGTCGGCCTGGCTGGGGACGGGTCGGTGGTCTCGGCCGACGACCGGCACGCCGCCGCCATCGGGCGCGAGCGCGGCTCGGTGTCAGTGGGCACCGACCCTGACGCCACCTTCACCATGAACCAGGTCGTCCTCAGCCGCAGCTCGGTGTCGTTCACCCTGCACGGCCCCGACGGCGTGCTCGGCGAGCTGACCGTGGGCGTGCCCGGGCTGCACAACGCCCGCAACGCCGCCCTGGCCGCGGTGGCCGCCCTCCGGGTCGGCGTGGACTTCTCCGCGGTGGCCGCGGCCCTGGCCCGGTTCGCCGGGGTGAGCCGGCGCTTCGAGTTCCGCGGCGAGCACAACGGTGTGACCTTCGTCGACGACTACGCCCACCTTCCCTTCGCCGTGCGGGCCGCTCTGGCCACGGCCAAGTCGGGGGGCTGGTCTCGCATCGTGGCCGTCTTCCAACCCCACCGCTACACCCGCACGGCCGAGCTGGCGCAGGCGTTCGGCACCGCCTTCGCCGAGGCCGATGTCCTGGTGGTGACCGATGTCTACAGCGCCGGCGAGACGCCGATCCCGGGTGTCTCGGGGCGGTTGGTGGCCGACGCCGTGCGGGCCCAGGACCCCCGGCTCCCGGTGACCTACGCCCCGAGCTGGGACGAGCTGCGCCGGGTGGTGGCCGGCCTGGTGGCGCCCGGCGACCTCTGCCTCACCCTGGGGGCGGGGGACCTGACCACGCTGCCCGATGAACTCCTGGCCGCACCGTCGTGGTGAGCGGTGCCGACGGCCGTTACGACGCCCTGGCCCAACAGCTCGGCTCGCGAGCCACCCGCCGGGCCTCCCTGGGGCCGCTGACCACCTACGGCGTGGGCGGCCCGGCCGCCCTGCTGGTCGAGATCGAGGGGCCCGATGACCTGGACCAGGTGCGGGCCGTCCTGGCCGGCTCCGATGCCGCCGTCTGCGTGGTGGGCCGGGGCTCCAACCTGTTGGTGGCCGACGCCGGCTTCGACGGGGTGGCGGTCCACCTGGGCCGCGGCTTTGCCTCGGTGCAGCTGCCACCGCCGGCCGGGCCGACCGCGGCTGACGATGACGGGTCCACCCCGTTTCTGGTCTGCGCCGGTGCGGCGGCTCCGTTGCCGGTGCTGGCCCGCCAGGCGGCCGACGCCGGCTGGGCCGGCCTCACCTGGGCGGTCGGGGTGCCCGGCTCGGTCGGGGGAGCGGTGCGGATGAACGCTGGGGGCCACGGCTCGGACATGGCGGCCTGCCTCCACCGCTACCGCTGGGTCGACCTGGTGAGCGAGGAGGAGGGCACCGATGGGGTGGCCCGCCTGCGCTACGGCTACCGGTCCTCATCGGTGATCGCCACCCAGTTGGTGCTGAGTGCCGACCTGATGGTCACGCCGGCCGACGCCGCGGCTGAGCAGGCCGAGGTATCGGCCATCGTGCGCTGGCGCCGGGACCACCAACCGGGCGGGGCCAACGCCGGCTCGGTGTTCACCAATCCCGAGGGCGACTCCGCCGGCCGGCTGATCGAAGCCGCCGGCCTCAAGGGATTCCGCCTCGGCACGGCCCGCGTCTCGGAGAAGCACGCCAATTTCATTCAGGCCGACAAGGGCGGGCGGGCCGACGACGTGCGGGCCCTCATGGACCATGTCGGCGCGACGGTCCGGGCGCGGTCGGGGGTGGCGCTCACGGCGGAGGTCCGCCTGTTGGGCTTCGCCGAAGGGGAGACTGGTGCGGTGGCATCCACTCCAGTGCACCGTCGATGAGCCCGGCCACCACTCGCACCCGTCCCCCGGCCCGCCCGGCGCCGCGCAAGCGGGCCCCGGTCGATCCGCGCATTTCGGCCCGGCGCACGGCGGTCACCCGGCAGCAGGGACAGCGACGCCTACGCGTGCTCATCGCGTTGGCCGCCTTGATCGTGCTCGTTGTGGGCGGCTGGTTCCTGGTCCATTCGGCGCTGTTCTCGGCTCGCGCCATCACCGTGGTGGGGGCGACCCACGAGACGGCGGCGCAGGTTGAGGCGGCCGCCGGTGTGGCCGACCATCCGGCGCTGGCCGGCATCAACGCCGGCGCGGCGGCCCGCGCCGTCGAGACGTTGCCCTGGGTCAGCGCGGCGACCGTGCACGTGCAGTGGCCCGACGGCGTGCGCATCGTGGTGACCGAGGCCGTGGCCAAGTTGGCCATGGCCACCGCCGACGGCCAGTGGGCCACCCTCAGCGCGGCCGGGCGCGTGCTGGCGCTTTCGGCCACCCAACCGGCCGGGCTCGTGGTGGTGACCGGGCCGGGAGCGCCCGGCGCCCCCGGGACCACCCTCAGCCACCAGGACCAGTCCGGGCTGTTGGTGGCCACCACCTTGCCGGCCTCGTTCGCCGCCCAGGTGACGGGCGTGCACGTTGAGCCGGGGGGCTGGGTCCAGCTGTCGATGACCACCCCGATTGCGGTCGACATAGGCACGGCGACCCAACTGACGGCCAAATACGAGGACGTCACCTCAATTCTGGCCCATGCCACCCTGCACAACGGGGATGTCATCGATGTCAGCGTGCCCGGTGCGTCCACGGTGACCGGGGGGTGACGTAGGATGCTTGACCTCCATGAACACCCCTCGTATGGTTGGGCCACGTTGCCGCACTGTGAACCTCAACCTTCCCCAAAGGATTAGGGATACGAGGTGAGGGTCAAGTGGTGACACATGGCGGGCATACTCAGCGAGCGATCGGTCGGCGATCGACCCGAACACGAGGGAGTTCATGACGACCGTTCCTTCCCAAGGCAACTACCTGGCTGTCATCAAGGTGGTCGGGGTCGGTGGCGGTGGCGTCAATGCCGTCAACCGCATGATCGATTCCGGCCTGCGCAACGTGGAGTTCATCGCAGCCAACACCGATGCCCAGGCCCTGCTCATGAGCGATGCCGACCTCAAGCTGGACCTCGGGCGCCAGCTCACCCGTGGTCTGGGAGCCGGTAGCGACCCCGAGGTGGGCCGCCAGGCCGCCGAGGAGCACCGGGCCGACATTGAGGAGGCACTGCAGGGCTCCGACATGGTCTTCATCACCGCCGGCAAGGGTGGTGGCACCGGTACCGGGGCCGCGCCCGTGGTGGCCGAGGTGGCCAAGGGCCTGGGCGCCCTGACCATCGGCGTGGTCACCCGCCCCTTCACGTTCGAGGGCCGGCGGCGGGCCATGCAGGCCGAAAAGGGCATCCAGATCCTGAAGGAAAAGGTCGACACCCTCATCGTCATCCCCAACGACCGCCTCCTCACCGTCTCCAACGACAAGACCAGCATGGTCAACGCGTTCAAGATGGCCGATGAAGTACTGCTCCAGGGTGTGCGCGGCATCACGGACCTCATCACCGTCCCCGGCCTGATCAATACCGACTTCGCCGACGTAAAGATGGTCATGACCAATGCCGGCACCGCCATCATGGGTATCGGCTCCTCCATCGGGGAGGGCCGGGCCGCCAATGCCGCCCGGGCCGCCATCACCAGCCCCCTGTTGGAAGCGTCCATTGAAGGCGCCCGCGGCATTCTGCTCAACATCGCGGGCGGATCGGACCTCGGCCTGTTCGAGGTCAACGAGGCGGCCGAGATCATCCACGGTGTGGCCCACCCCGACGCCAACATCATCTTCGGCGCCGTGATCGACGACAACATGGGCGACGAGGTGCGGGTCACCGTCATTGCCGCCGGGTTCGAGCGCTGGGAGGAAGGTGGCCGGCCGGCCACCGCCGAGCGCGGACCGTCGATCTTCTCCGGCCCTTCGGAGTCGGTGGATATCTTCGCCGACGCCTCGACCAGTACGGACAACGAGTTCGATTTGGGCGACGACGATTTCGACGTCCCCTCCTTCCTCCGCTAGCGACAACGTCGCGGGGCGGCTGGCCGCGGTCCGCCACCGCATCGCCCGGGCCGGTGGCGATCCGGCCACGGTGCGCGTGATCGCGGTGACCAAAGGCTTCGGCCCGGAGGCGGTCGTCGCCGCGCGCGCCGTCGGCCTGGACGACATCGGCGAGAACTACGCCGCGGAGCTGTTGGGCAAGGCGCCCGGTCCGGCCGGGACCCGCTGGCACTTTCTCGGTGCGGTCCAGCGCAACAAGGTGCCGCAGCTGGCCCCACTGGTGACGCTGTGGCACGGGGTGGCCCGCGTCGTCGAGGGGGCGAGCATCGCCCAGCGTGCCCCGGGAGCCGCCGTGCTGGTCCAGGTCGACTGCACCGATGTCCCGGGTCGCCACGGCGTGCGCCCGGCCGAGGTGCCGGCCCTGGTCGGCGCCCTGTCCGCCCTCGACCTGGAGGTCCGGGGCCTGATGACGGTGGCCCCCCCCGACCCGGACGCGGCCCGGGAGGCCTTTGCCAACGTGGCCCGTCTGGCCGACGAGCTGGGCCTGCCCGAGCGTTCCATGGGCATGAGCGACGATCTGGAGGCGGCCGTCAGCGCCGGATCGACCATGGTGCGCATCGGACGCGCGCTGTTTGGGGAACGTTCACCCCGGGTAGCGCCTTAAGCAACCCCGGGTAGCGCCCTAGCCAGACCTGCCCGCCCCCGCGAGCAGGCACTACGCTGTGCCGGGACAGGAGAAGGTATGGCACCCTCGTTCATGAAGAAAACCATGGTCTACCTCGGCCTACTCGATGACGAGTACGACGAGTACGACGACTTGGAGGACCGCGCGCCGCGGGGGTTCTCGGCCGCCACGCGGGTGGACACCCGTCCGGCCGAGTACGACCAGCCGGAGGAGTTCAGCGGGGGCATGAGCCGGATACGCACGATTCCGCGCGAATCGGCTGTGCCCAGCCCGTCCCGCCCCCAGGCCGCACCGGTGCCGGCGGCCCGGCCGTCCAGCGTGCGCGCCGTGCCGGTGGAGACCGCCATCGGCAACAACACCTCGGCCCGGGTCCACGTGGTGGCACCCTCCCGCTTCGGGGACGCCAAGGAGATCGCCGACCGCCTGAAGGACAACCGGCCGGTGATCGTCAACCTGCAGATGGCGGACCGGGACCTGCAGCGCCGCATGATCGATTTCTGCAGCGGGGTGACCTACGCCCTGAGCGGCGAGATGGAGAAGGTGGCCGACCAGGTCTTCCTGCTGGCGCCGACCAACGTGAAGGTCTCCGACGAGGAGCGGCAACGGCTGGTGGAGCGCGGCTTCGGGCGTGACTGAGGCCACTACTCTTACCCTGTAGTGGACCCTTTCAGACTGGCCGGATACCTAGTTGAGGCTTACCTCTGGCTGATCATGTTCCCTATGGCCCTGTTGAGTTGGTTCCGCATTTCCCCCTACTCCACCTTGGGCAAGGTCCAGGTTTTCCTCTACCGGGCCACCGAACCGGTGTTGCGTCCGGTGCGCCGTGTCATCCGGCCCATGGGCGGCCTGGACATCTCCTTCATGGTGGTGATTCTGGTGGCCCAGTTCGTCCTGGTGCCGATCCTGCTGCGCTGACCGCGCTGATACCGCTGCGCTGACGCCGTTGCACCGGGGCCATTCCATGGTGGCCAAAGGGAGGATGGTTAGACTCGCCCTCCATGGACAATTCGCAATCTTCCTCATCCATCCTCGACACGCTCCGCACGGTTGAGTTCCGGCTCGGGCTCAAGGGCTACAACGTCGACGAGGTCGATGAATACCTCGACCGGGCGGCCCAGGAGTCCGAGGCCCTCCAGGAGCACGCCCGCCAGCTGAACGAGCGGCTGCGCCAGGCCGGCGACCGCATCGTGCAGCTCGAGCGCGAGAAGCGGACCACCCCGAGCGAGGAGGCGGCTCCGGCCGCCGCCGCGGCGCCGTCCGATGCCGGCCTGTCCGACGAGACCCTGCAGCGCACGCTGGTGCTGGCCCAGAGGTTCGTGGACCAGACCAAGCGCGAGAGCGAAGCCGAAGCGGCGGCCATCGTGGCCGCGGCCGAGGAGACGGCCCGGGCTTCCGTGGCGGCCGCCGAGCAGAAGGCCGAGACCCTCCAGGCCGAGTCGCAGCAGAAGTTGCGCGAGGAGGTGGCGCGCCTCGAATCCACCCGGACCCAGCTGGCGGCCGACGTGGAGAGCATGGCCCGTCACCTCGAGTCCGAGCGCAACCGGTTGCGCGGGGCACTCTCGGACATCCTCAAGTGGGTCGACGAGAACGTGCAGCCGGCCAACTCGCTCATGGGCGTGCGCCCCAAGGTCAACCCGGCCGCCAACCCGACCCCGCCCCGGCCGGCCAGTGCCGACGGTGCCGGCTCTCCGGCCGGCGAACCCGATGACGGCCCGCCCACCCTTAGTCTCCACACGGTTGCCAATAGCGCCACGTCCGGAGCGAATCGTCCCCTTTAAGCAGTCGCGGGGCCGCTATTGCTCCGTGTCATCGCTGTCCGCTATGGTCACCCGCTCCCTCGACGCAGGGAACCGGCCACTTCCGTGGTCGGGAAGGAGGACAAGATGACGCCAGCGAGCAAGGGCACCGCGGCAAAGAAGGTGCCCGCATCGCGCCCGGCGCCGGCCAAGAAGGCCGCGCCGACCAAGAAGAACGTTTCGGCCAGAGCCACCCCGGCGGCCAAGAAAGGTGTGGTCGCCACGCAGAAGTCAGTAGCCAAGAAGACGGTCGCTGTCGCCAAGAAGACGGCACCGGTATCGAAGAAGGCCGCCCCCCCGGCCAAGAAGGCCGCCCCGCCGGCCGCTAAGAAAGCCGCGCCGGCCAAGAAGGCGGCCCCGCCGGCCAAGAAGGCCGCCCCGGTCAAGGAGGTCGTGGCGGCGGCCCCGGCCCCGGCCCGCACCACCTTCATCCCCCGGCCCAAGCCGCCGGAACCGGTCAAGCCCAAGACAGGCCCGTACGCCAAGGATCCCAAGTTCTTGGAAGAGGTCACCGAGCTGCTGGCCGAGGAGCGCGCCATCTACCAGGAGCAGGCCACCTCGCTGCGGGCTGAGGCCGACTCCTTGGCCCTCGAGCGCGAGCCCGGTGACGTCCAGTTCGACGAGGAGTCGGGCGAGGGCGGCACGGTGACGGTCGACCGGGAGCGCAACCTGGCCCTGTCTGGCCAGGCCGCCCTGGCGGTCGAGGAGATCGACTATGCCTCGGTGCGAGTGGAGAACCTGACCTACGGCTACTGCGAGCGTTGCTTCCAGCCCATCCCCAAGCCGCGGCTACGGGCCCTGCCCTACGCCCGGCTCTGCGTGGCCTGCAAGAGCGGCGGGTTGTCGCGCCGCTGAGCGCCGTGGGCCACCGGACGCTGGCCTTCTCCCTGGCCGCCGTGGTGCTGGTGGCGGATCGGGTGACGACCACCTTGGTGGAGCATCACCTGCACGGCCCGGTCCATGTGTGGGGGCCGTTCGGGCTGAGCCTCACCTTTAATTCGGGCTTCGCCTTCAGCCTGTTCAGTGGGCGGGCCACCCTGGTCACCGTGCTGCTGTGCATCGGCGTGGTGGTGTTGGCCGTGGTGGTGGGCCGGGTCCGTAGCACGCCCCAGGCCATCGGCGGCGGCCTGGTCCTCGGGGGCGCCCTGGGCAACATCAGCGAGCGGGTGGTCAGCTCCCATCAGGGGCAGGTGGCCGACTTCATCACCTTGAGCCATTGGCCCACCTTCAACACGGCGGACGCCTGCATCTCGGTGGGGGTGGTGGTGGTGGCCGCCGCCCTGCTCTTCCCCATGCGTACCGGGGCCACCCGATGAGCGACCAGGAGGCTGTGGTGGCCTTCGAGGTACCCGCCCTGCTGGCCGGGGTGAGGGTCGACCGGGGGGTGGCCATGATGGCCAACGTCTCGCGCACCGCGGCCACCGAGCTGATTGCGGCGGGCCGGGTCATGGTCGACGACGTGGCCGTCAGCGTCGGTCGCACCCCGTTGCGCGAAGGGGCCCGCCTGACCGTGGTGCTGCCCGAGAGCGGCGGGGTCGAGGTGGAGGCCGAGGCCGGGGTCCTGTTCCGGGTGGCGTACGCCGACGAGCACGTGGCCGTGGTGGACAAGCCGGCCGGCCTGGTGGTGCACCCCGGCGCCGGCCACCAGGAAGGAACCCTGGTCGGGGGACTGCTGTCGAGTTTTCCCGACCTGGCCGACCTGGTCGAGGCCGGCGTGTGCGCGCCCGATCGACCCGGCATTGTGCACCGGCTGGACAAGGGCACCTCGGGGCTGCTGGCCGTGGCCCGCACGGCTCCGGCCTACGAAGCCCTGGTGGCCCAGTTGGCCGACCGCAGCATGGAGCGGCGCTACCTGGCCCTGGTGGAAGGCACGGTGGCCGACGACCGGGGCGAGGTCGACGCCCCCATCGGGCGCTCGACCCGCACCCCGACCAAAATGGCGGTGGCCGCCGGCGGTCGCCCGGCCCGCACCGGGTTCAGTGTGCTGGAGCGGCGGGAGGAGCCGCGGCCGACCACGCTCTTGGAGTTACGACTGCAGAGCGGGCGGACCCACCAGATCCGGGTCCACATGGCGGCCATCGGTCACCCGGTGGTGGGCGACGCGCGGTACGGGACGCCCGATCGACGGTTACCGGCCGGGCGATTCTTCCTGCACGCATTCGCGCTGGCCTTCGTGCATCCGGCCAGCGGGGAACGGGTGGAGTTCTCCAGCCCGCTCCCGGCCGATCTGGAAGGGTTGTAGCGGCCCCTGGCTCAGGCGGCTTGGTGGACGCCCAGCACATCGGCGTCGAAGGACAGCGCGGCCAGCGCCTCCTCCTCGGCCCGCCGCACCCGCCGCACGCCGACCCCGAGACGCTCGGCCGTCGATTGCAGTGAGGCCGGGGAGTCGCCCCCGAACCCGAAGCGCAGCCGCAGCACATCACGCTGGAGGTCGGGCAGCTTCTCGACGGCGTCGCGGACCCGGTCGTAGACCATGGTCTGCTCCACGTCGGCCACGAAGTCCGAGTCGTCGGGCGCCACCAGCTCGCCCAGCGTGGTGGCGGACTCCGACGCCGCCGGCTGGTCCAGCGAGGCGGTGACCCGGGCCACGTCTTCGAGGTGGCGTCGCTCATCGACCGTCATGCCGGTGGCCTCGTCGAGCTCGGCCTCAGTGGGCGTGCGCCCGAGTGAGGTGGCCAGCTCGGCCTTGGTCAGCTCCAGCCGCTGAATGTGCTCACCCACTTCGAGTGGGATGCGGATGGTGCGGCCGTGCTGCTGCACAGCCCGCTGCAGGGCCTGGCGGATCCACCAGGTGGCGTAGGTGGAGAAGCGGAAACCGCGCTCCCAGTCGAACTTGTCGACGGCCCGCATGAGGCCGAACGAGCCTTCCTGGACCAGGTCGGCCATGTCCACCCCGCGGTCCTGGTACCGCCGGGCCCAGTGCACGACCAGGCGCAGGTTGGCGGCCACCATCTGCTTACGGGCCTCCATATCGCCCGCGGCCACCCGCTTGGCCAGCTCGACCTGTTGCTCGTGATCGGGCATGGGGAACTGGTCCAGGTCCTTTAGCATCAACCCGAGGGTGTCAGCGGTGCTCACTGCGCTTTTCATCGACTTCTCTCCCGACGCTCTTCGCTCTCTTCTCATTCATACGTACCCGGGGCGCACCGGGATGAATCTGTTTGGTACAACAGCGA
This sequence comes from Acidimicrobiales bacterium, assembly GCA_035552095.1. Taxonomy (GTDB): domain Bacteria; phylum Actinomycetota; class Acidimicrobiia; order Acidimicrobiales; family RAAP-2; genus Bog-473. The sequence goes on from DASZMA010000059.1 coordinate 36,147, forward strand.
TTAGCCTCCGAGCATTCCATGAGGCTGTTTTCGCGCCCCGAATTGCGGGCCCGGGCGGTCCGTGGTGACCTTCCACCTATGACCTCGGGCCCGAAATGACCTCGCGCATGGTGCTGCTCCGGCACGGGGCCACGGAATGGTCCCTCAGCGGTCAACACACCGGGCGGACGGATATTCCCCTGCTAAATCTGGGCCGTGAGCAGGCCAAAGCCGCCGGCGCCCACCTGGCCGCCTGGACCTTTGGCCAGGTCCTGACCAGTCCCTTACGCCGGGCCGCCGAGACCTGCGCCCTGGCCGGCTTCGAGGGCGAGCTCGAGCCCGACCTGATGGAGTGGGACTACGGGCGCTACGAGGGGCTGACCACCGACGAGATCAGGGTGGAGCAGCCGGGCTGGTCCCTGTGGAACGACGGGGTGCCCGAGGGCGAGCGGGCGGCCGACGTGGGCCGGCGGGTCGACCGGGTCATCGCCCGGGCCCGGTCCGTGGACGGCGACACCCTCTGCGTGGCCCACGGGCACGTCCTGCGGGTCCTGGCGGCGCGCTGGCTGGAGCTCCCGCCGGTGGCCGGCCGCCTCTTCGCGCTCGATTCCGGTTCGGTGTGCGTCCTGAGTTGGGACCGCGAGGCCCCCGTGGTGGCCCACTGGAACCAGGGCCAAGCCCTGGTTCCTTAACCGGTCCGGTCGAGCCCGGTTCAGGCCACCGGCGCAGCCACGTTGCCCTGGGCCCGGGCCACCATGTCGGCCAGGCTGAAGGACTGCAGGTGGGTCCGGATGGTCTCGCCGACATCGGCCCACACGGCCAGCAGGACGCACTGGCCCTCGTGGTCGCAGGCGCCGTTCTCGTGCGGCTCGCCGAAGTCGCCGGCGGCGATGGGCCCGTCGACGGCGGAGACGATCTGGGCCAGGGTGATCTCGCCGGGTTGGCGGGCCAGCACGTAGCCGCCGCCCACGCCACGCTTGGAGCGCACCAGCCCCGCCCCCTTGAGGGCGAGCAGGATCTGCTCGAGATAGGGCTGGGGCAGCGCGGTCCGCTCGGCGATGTCGCGCACCGAGGTGGGGGTGTCGGCGCCGTGCAGCGCCAGGGACAGCAGGGCCCGGCTGGCGTAGTCACCACGTGTTGAGACCCTCACACGAAGGGATGCTAATGGCCGCCAGGGCGGACGCGGAGTGTTAGGCCTGAGGTCAGGCGTCCTATGGTGTGCCGCTGTGACTGCCGTCGAGGCCCCCGCACCGGTCCTGCCCGACTTCGGTGGGGGCTGCCTGACCGGCGTGGTGCCCGGACTGCTGGGCCACATCTACGGTGGCACGCCGCCGCCGGGGTGGATGCCGGCCCCGGTGCGCCAGGCCTCCCAGGTCGTCCTGCTGGTCCTCGACGGCCTCGGCGCCCGGCAACTGGCCGCCCGCCCGGCGCTGGCCCCCACCCTGGCCGCCGGTGTGGGCGGGACCATCACCTCGGTGGCGCCCAGCACGACGGCCTGCGCCCTGACCTCGCTGGCCACCGGCAGCCCCCCGGCCGTACACGGAGTGGTGGGCTACCGGGTGGCCTACGAAGGGGAGCTGATGAACGTCCTGGCCTGGACGGTCGGCGGCGTGGACGCCCGGGTGCGGGTGCCCGCCCCGGCCTTCCAACCCTGCCCCACCTTCCCCGGCTCACCGGTGCCGGTGCCGGTGGTGACCCGCTACGACTACGGGCCCACCGGGTTCACGGCGGCCCACCTGGGCGACATGGAGCTGCACCGCTGGCACACCCCGGCCGGACTGGTCACCGGCGTGCGTGCCCTGATGGAGTCCGGGACCCGCTTCGCCTACGCCTACTACGAGGGGATCGACAAGGTGGCCCACGCCCGGGGCCTGGGGGCCTACTACGACGACGAGCTGGCCGCGGTCGACCGGCTGGTCGGCGACGTGCTGGCGGTGCTGCCGCCCGGGGCCGTCCTCGTGGTCACGGCCGACCACGGCCAGGTCGAGGTCGGGGGCGCCGTCGAGGTGCTGGGGGCCGACCTGATGGACGCGGTGACCATGCTCAGCGGGGAGGGGCGGTTCCGTTGGCTGCATGTGCGCCCGGGCGCCGTCGAGGAGACGGCCGCGGCGGCCCGGGCCGCCTTCGGCGATGTGGCCTGGGTGCGCACCAAGGCCGAGATGGTCGAACAGGGTTGGCTGGGCGGGGTCCCCTCGGCCGCCGTCTCGGCCCGGCTGGGCGACGTGGCCCTGCTGCCGTTCACCCCGACCGCGTTCCTGGATCCGGCCGACACCGGCGAGCTGCGGCTGCTGGCCCGCCACGGCTCCCTCACCCCCGACGAGATGCTGGTCCCCCTGCTCAGCTGGGCGCCGGCGTGAGCCGGGGCGCGCTGGTGGCAGTATCAAGGGATGCCCGAAGAGTCGACGCCCGTATCCCCTGACGAAGTCCTCGGCGCGGGGTCCGGCGCGCCCGGATCGGCGAGCGCGGAGGGGGCCAATAGTGGCCCGGCGCCGGCCCCGACCGAGTCGGTCTCCGAGCCGGCCAAGGTGCTGCGCATCGGCTCCATGGTCAAGACGCTGCTCGAAGAGGTCCGCCAGGCGCCGCTGGACGAGAAGAGCCGGACCCGCCTGCGTGAGATTTACGAGCAGTCCATCCACGACCTGTCCGAGGGACTCTCGCCCGACCTGGTGGCCGAGCTCGACCGTATGGCGCTGCCCTTCGATGATGCCGCGCCGAGCGAGGCCGAGTTGCGCATCGCCCAGGCCCAGCTGGTGGGGTGGCTGGAGGGGCTGTTCCACGGGATCCAGGCCACGCTGATGTCCCAGCAGATGGCGGCCCGGGCCCAGCTCGACGAGATCCGCCAGCGCGGCCTGCCCCAGGCCGGCGAGAGCACGGGTACCCGCCCCGGCGCGTATCTCTGATCCGGGCTCGTATCTCTGCGAGGATGCGGCAGCGACATCGGGGAGGTTCGTGCCATGGCTGACGACGTAACGGGCGCACCGGGTGGGGGACCGACTTCAGCACCGCCGCCTCCGCCACCGATGCCTCCGGCGGCCCCGCCGTCCTACCCCGCACCGCCGGCCGGGGGCTACCCTCCGCCCCAGGCCCAGTTCCCGCCGCCCGGTTCGTTCGCCCCGCCGCCGGGTGGGCCCTACGCCCAGTGGGGGACGCGCTTCGGGGGCTACCTGATCGACTTCGTCATCTTCCTGGTGGTCCAGCTGGCGCTGGGCGCCCTCCTCCACAAGTCGAACACGCTGGTCCTGCGCATGAGGATGACCAGCAACGGCGTGGTGCACCACAACCGGTTCTCCCTCCTGGCCGTGCTCATCACCGCCGTGCTCTACGTCATCTACTCGACCGTCTTCTGCGGCGGCAGGCGGGGCCAGACGGTCGGCATGATGGCGGTCGGGGTGCGGGCGGTGCGGGCCGACACCCTGGACGTGCTCGGCTACGGCCGGGCCCTGGGCCGGGCCGTGCTGGAGCAGATCTTCCGCCCCACCGTCATCCTGTGGCTGCTCGACGGGCTCTTCCCGCTGTGGGACAGCCGGCGCCAGACCCTGCACGACAAGGCGGCCGGCACGGTTGTCATCCGGGCCCGGAACGCGGGGTAAGGTCCGTGGCTCGGGTTCGAGTTACACGTATGTAAGTTTCACTTGAGAAAGGAGGGCCGGTGTCGGGGCGGTCGTTTACGCATCTTCATACCCACACCGAGTTCTCCATGCTGGACGGGGCGGCCCGGATCGGCGAGCTGGTGGCCGCCGCCGTGGCCGACGGGCAGCCGGCGCTGGGTATCACCGATCACGGCAACATGTACGGGGTCCTGGACTTCTACAAGGCCTGCCGCGATCAGGGCATCACGCCCATCATCGGCACCGAGGCCTACATGGCGCTCGAGTCGCGCCACGAGCGCCCGGTGCGGCGGGGCAAGGTCGACGACACCGGGGGCGACGCCGAGGGCGGCAAGCTCTATTACCACCTGACCCTGCTCTCCGAGACGGTGCAGGGCTACCGCAATCTCCTCAAGCTGTCGTCGGCGGCCTACCTGGAGGGCTACTACTACAAGCCCCGGTTGGACTGGGAGTTGCTGGAGCGCCACCACGAGGGGCTCATCGCCACCACCGGTTGCCTGGGCGGGGTGGTGCTCCAGGCCCTGCTGGCCGGGGACACGGTGGAGGCCGAACGGCGCGCCGCCCGGCTGCAGGACATCTTCGGGAAGGACAACCTCTTCGTCGAGATCCAGGACCACGGGATCGCCGACCAGCACCGCACCAACCCCCAACTCATAGAGATCGCCCGCCGGCTGGACGCGCCGCTGCTGGCCACCAACGACAGCCACTACACCAAGCGCGAGCACGCCAAGGCGCACGACGCCCTGCTGTGCGTGCAGACCGGAGCCCTGCTCTCAGACACCAACCGCTTCCACTTCGAGGGCACCGAGCACTACCTCAAATCAGCCAGTGAGATGCGCCATCTCTTCTCCGAGCTGCCCGAGTCCTGCGACAACACGCTGCTGATCGCCGAGCGGGCCGACGTGCAGATCGAACTGGGCAAGCCGAGCCTGCCCGAGTTCCCGGTCCCCGAGCAGTTCACCGGGGCCACCTACGAGGATCGGGCCCAGGAGTACCTGCGCCACCTGACTCTGGAGGGCGCCCGCCTGCGCTACGGCGCCTCCCTGCCCGACGGGGTGGTCGACCGGCTGGACTTCGAGCTCGGGGTCATCGGCAGCATGGGGTTCGCCGCCTACTTCCTCGTGGTGTGGGACCTGATCCGATTCGCCCGCGACTCGGGCATCCGGGTCGGCCCGGGCCGGGGCTCGGCCGCCGGCTGTTGCGTGGCCTACTGCCTGAAGATCGTCGACCTCGACCCGATCAGGTACGACCTCCTCTTCGAGCGCTTCCTCAACCCGGGCCGCAAGCAGATGCCCGACATCGACATGGACTTCGACGAGCGCTACCGGGCCGACGTCATGCGCTACGCCGCCGAGAAGTACGGCAGCGACCGGGTGGCCCAGGTGGTGACCTTCTCCACCATCAAGGCCCGGGCCGCCGTGCGCGACGCCGCCCGGGTCCTGGGCAAGCCGTACATCGTGGGGGACCGGGTGGCCAAGGCCATGCCCCCCCTGGTCATGGGCCGGGACACCCCGCTCAGTGCCTGTATGACCAAGACCGAGGGGCACGAGGAGGGGTTCGCGGCCGCCGCCGAACTGCGCACCATGTACGAGACCGATCCCGACGCCAAGGAGACCATCGACGTGGCCCTCGGGTTGGAGGGGCTGCGCCGCCAGGACGGCATCCACGCCGCCGCCGTGGTCATCTCGCGCGACCCGCTGACCGACTACCTGCCGGTGCAGCGCAAGCCCGACGCCGGGGGCAAGCCCGAGGACGCCCCCATCGTCACCCAGTACGAGATGCACGGCGTCGAGGAGCTGGGCCTGCTGAAGATGGACTTCCTCGGCCTGCGCAACCTCTCGGTCATCGAACGGAGCCTCGACCTGATTGAGGCGGCCACCGGGACCCGGCCCGACATCGACGGGGTGCCGCTCGACGACGAGCCGACCCTGGAGATGCTGCGCCGGAGCGACTCGGTGGGCGTGTTCCAGCTGGAGGGCACGGCCATGCGCCAGACCCTGCGCGCCCTGGCCCCGACCAGCTTCGACGATGTGGCCGCCCTGGTCGCCCTCTACCGGCCGGGGCCGATGGCGGCCAACATGCACCGGGACTACCCCGAGCTGAAGAACGGGCGCAAGGAGCTGACCTACCTGCACCCGGACCTGGAGCCGATCCTGAAGGACACCTACGGGCTCATGCTCTACCAGGAGTCGGTCATGCGGGTGGCCCAGAAGTTCGCCGGCTACTCCCTGGAGGAAGCCGACAACCTGCGCAAGGCGTGCGGCAAGAAGATCCGGGCCCTGATCGCCGCCGAGCGCGAGAAGTTCGTCGCCGGCTGCGTGACCGAGGGCTACGGCGACAAATTGGGCACCGAGCTGTTCGACATCATTGAGCCGTTCGCCGACTACGCCTTCAACAAGTCGCACTCCTACGGCTACGGCCTGGTGGCGTACCAGACGGCGTGGCTCAAATGCCACTACCCGGTGGAGTACATGGCGGCGCTCCTCACCTCGGTCAAGGACAACAAGGACAAGACGGCGGTGTACCTGGCCGAGTGCCGCTCCCGCGGCATTGACGTGGTGCCGCCCGACGTCAACCGCTCGCTGGCCGAGTTCGCGCCCGATCTCTCGGGTGAGATCGGGAGCCGGTCCATCCTCTTCGGCATGGCGGCGGTGCGCAACGTGGGCGAGAGCCTGGTCGAGCGCATCGTGGCCGAACGCACGGCCAACGGCCCCTTCGAGGACGTCTTCGACTTCTGCCAGCGGGTCGACCCGGTCGTCCTCAACAAGCGCACCATGGAGTCGCTCATCAAGGGCGGTGCCTTCGACGCGCTGGGCCATCCCCGCCAGGGCCTGTGCCTGGTCATTGAGGGCATCGTGGACCGCACCCTGGAGCGGCGCAAGGAGCACGACCTCGGCATCACCTCGCTCTTCGCCGCCTTCGAGGAGACGGAGCAGTCCGACCCCGGCTGGGGCACGGCCAAGGTGGCCATCCCCGACACCGAGTTCGACAAGTCCCAGCGGCTGGCCTTCGAGAAGGAGATGCTCGGGCTCTACGTGAGCGACCACCCCCTGATGGGCTTTGAGCAGGCGCTGGCCCGCCTGACCGACTGCAGCCTCTCGGACATGCGCGAGGAGGACCCGGCCGGGATGGGGGACCGCTCGCCGGTGCGCTCGGTGGGCGGCGTGGTGACCGACCTGCGCCGCAGCTACACCAAGAAGGGCGACCTGATGGCCCGCTTCGTGCTGGAGGACCTCCAGGCCGCCATGGAGGTCTTCGTCTTCCCCAAGACCATGGCCGACTTCGGGGCGCTGATCGAGAACGACGCCATCCTGGTCGTCCGGGGCCGCCTCGACACCCGGGAGGAGGAGCCCAAGATCGTCTGCATGGAGGTCAGCCGGCCCCTGCTGGAACGGGGCGAGGAGGACCTGCACATCTCGTTGCCCCTCGGCGTGCTGACCGACACCAAGGTGGTCGGGCTGAAGGAGGTCCTGAGCGGGCATCCGGGCCCCTCGGCAGTGCTGCTCCACGTCGGAGCCAAGGTCCTGCGCCTGCCGCCCGAGTTCAACGTGGACTGCCGCAACGGCCTGGTGGGGGAGCTCAAACGGCTCCTGGGACAGGGCGCCGTTCTCTCCTAAATCGCTCTTGACCAGGGGGAAGGGTCCCCCTGGTGGCTCCCGGGTGGGGTGCAACCCCCGGGGCCGGTTGGGACTGGCCTCGACGCAACCACTAGAATCACCTCATGCCGATCGTAGTGAGCACCAAAGATTGCACTGCGCTGAGCGACGCTGAGCTGGGGGAGATGGCGGATCTTTGTGCCGATCGTCCCCCGGGGTTCGATATCGGGTTCCTGTCCAAGGAGCGCGAGTCGTGGGTGTTGATCACGCACGCCCGGGAGGGGAACAAGCTGCGGGGCTACTCGTTCTGCACCCTCGAGAGGATCGGTGGCACGCCATCGCTCCTGGTCGGGCTGGCCCTGGTCGACCGCACGGCGCGGGCCGAGGCCGCCCTCAAGGGGATCATGGCCGACCAGTACCGGCGGGCCCTGCTGGCCTTCCCGGACGAGGACGTCCTGCTGGGCACCCGGCTGCTCTCACCGGAGGGGTTCCGGGCCTTCACCGGGCTGCAGGACGTCGTGCCCTTCCCCGAGCACAAGTCGTCGGGCGAGGAGCGGGCCTGGGCCCGCCGCCTGTCCAAGCGCTTCGGCTGCGAGAGCCGCCTGGACGACCGCACGTTCGTGCTCAAGGGCGACGGCTCGGTGGCCGGCGGCCTGGACTTCGTGGCGCCCAAGGTGAAGATCCCCGAGGGCGTCGAGAGCCACTTCAGTGACTTCGACGCCGGCCGGGGCGACCGCCTGGTCACCTTCGGTTGGGCCATGGCCGAGGACCTGGCCGGGGGCAAGCTCGGCCGTTAGGCCGTTCAGCCGCGCGGCAGTACGGCGGCGCACACCTTGTAGCAGTGGCCGTCACGCGGCTGGCTCACCGTCACCAGCAGGTACTGCGGGTCGAAGCCGAGCGCGTTGGCCAACCCCTTGCCGCTGAGACGCTCGCGGCGGGCCGCATCGAGGGCGCGGGCGGCGTGGGCGTCCTCCACCGGGAGCCACACGTCGTCGCGATCCCAGCCGAACCGCACCCAGGTGGAGCGGTCGGCCTGGCGCCGGATCAGTTGCGGGCTGCGGGTGGGCTCAATGAGGGCCACCGAGGGGCGGAAGCCCCGGAACTCCCAGTAGGGCGCGGACGGCCCGGGGAAGCCCAGCAGGGGCCCCTCGGGGCTGGCCACCATGCGCCGCAGCAGCTTGCGCAGCTGGCGGCCCTTCAGCGTCCCCACGTGACGGGGCAGGTCGGCCGCCGTGGTGGCTTCGGGCTGGGCCAGGTCGTCCCGCTCGGGGTCGTCGGCCAGCGTCACCTCCACCACGTCGAAGGCCTTGATATCGGGCTCGTGGTCGTCGGGCCAGGGCACCCGCACCCGCATGACGGTCCGGGTGGCCAGGTCGACCACCGTGGTGTCCTCGGTGGTCGAGGCCAACACCAACAGGTGCAGGGTGGACCCGCCCGAGGTGGGGATGCGCTCCCGCCGCCGGGCCGAGCGCCGGACCAGCTGCCCCGGATTGGCCGTGGTGGTCGGGTGGGGGCGCTCCATGGGGTCGAGCGTGTCCCCGGTCATGGGCGCAGCCCCTCCAGCTGGGTGGCCAGGGTGGCCACGTCGGCCGCCGGGGCCTGGCAGGCGAAGCCCCGGCAGACGTAGGCCGACCCCGACGGGCGGTCGGCGAAGAGGGGGGAGCCGTCGGCCTCGCCCCAGGCCAGCACGGCGGCGGGCAGCCAGTGGCGGCGCACCTCGGCCACCAGGTCGGGCCGGTCCCCGGTCACCACGATCTCCTGGCGCCCGGCCAGCAGCGGCAGGGCGGCCACCAGGTCGGCCAGGGCGCTCGGGTGGCGCCGCAGCAACGGCAGGGCGAGGGACACGGTGCCCTCGACGGCGGTCCGCACCTCGAGCCGGTCGGCCAGCGCGTCGACCCGCAGCAGGGCCCACACCGCGATGGAGTTGGTGGCCGGCAGGGCGCCGTCGACGAACTCCTTGGGCCGCACCACCAGCGCCTCGGCGTCGTCGCCGGTGGTGAAGAAGCCGCCGGCCGCCTGGTCGGTGAAATGCTCGAGGAGCTCGGTGGCCACCTGGTCGGCCCGGCTCCGCCACTGCGCCTTCCCGGTCAGCTCGGAGAGCCGCAGGCAGGCCTCGATGAGCCAGGCGTGGTCGGCCGCCACGGCCAGGTGCCGGGCCCGGCCGCCCTGCCAACTGCGCATGAGGCGGCCGCCCTGGTACATCTCGGCCAACAGGAACTCCCCGATCTCCTCGGCCCGGCGGGCGTACTCGGCCGAGCCGGTCACGGCAGCCACCTCGGCCAGCGTGGCCACCATCATGGCGTTCCACTCGGTGAGCACCTTCTCGTCGCGGGCCGGCTGCACCCGCTGGGCCCGCACGGCGGCCAGCAGGCGGCGGGCCTCCTCAATCTCGGGGGGCCGGCGCAGCGGTGCCCCGACCGGCCGGCAGGGGATGGAGCGGCCCTCCCAGTTCCCGGCCTCGGTGATGCCGTACCACTCGGCCGCCGGCTGGACCAGGGCCGCCGGCAGGGCCTGGCGCAGCTCGGCCAGCGTGAAGGTGGCGTGGCTGCCCTCCACGCCGCCGGCGTCAGCGTCAAAGGAGGAGTAGAGGGCGCCCTCGGGGGTGGAGAGGTCGCGCAGGACGAAGTCGAGCGTCTCGGTCACCACGGCCAGGTAGTCACTGTGCCCGGTCTCCTGCCAGGCGTGCAGGTAGGCCCGGGCTAACAGGGCCTGGTCGGTCAGCATCTTCTCGAAGTGGGGGACGAGCCAGCGGTGGTCGGTCGAGTAGCGGCAGAAGCCGCCGACCAGGTGGTCGTAGAGGCCTCCGGCGGCCATGCCGTCCAGGGTGGTCAGCGCCATTTGGCGCGAGCGTTCGGACCCGGTGCGGCGGTGGTGGCGCAGGCAGAGCTCGACCAGGGTGGGGCGGGGGAATTTGGGCGCCGGGCCGAAGCCGCCCCAGTCGGGGTCGAAACCCGGGGCCAGGCTGTCCACCAGCTGATCGATCAGCTGGTCGGGATTGAGGGCCGCCGACGGGACCAGTGGGCCGCCGCCCTCCTCGGCCGCCATCGACTCGGCCAGGCGCACCTCGCGCTTGACTGCGTCGACCAGCGCGTCGGCCTGGGCCAGCACCTGCTCGCGTTCGGTCTCCCACGCCGTGCCCAGCGCCTCGATGACCCGGCGGAACGACGGCATGCCGTGGCGCTCCTGGTCGGGAAAGTAGGTACCGGCATAGAAGGGTCGCCCGTCGGGGGTGCAGAAGACGGACATGGGCCATCCGCCCGACCCGGTGAGCGCCTGGGTGGCGGCCATGTAGAGCGAGTCGAGGTCGGGCCGCTCCTCCCGGTCGACCTTGATGGAGACGAACCAGCGGGCCAGGTCCTTGGCCGTCGCCTCGTCCTCGAAGCTCTCATGCGCCATGACGTGGCACCAGTGGCAGGAGGCGTAGCCGATGGACAGGAAGATCGGCTTGTCCTCGCGCTGGGCCCGGGCCAGGGCCTCGTCGCCCCAAGGGAACCACTCGACCGGGTTGTCCGCGTGCTGGCGGAGGTAGGGGCTGGTTTCGTCCGCCAGATGGTTCACGGCTCTCGATGCTACGGCCCACCGGGGCCGGCCCCTGCGTGCAAGGCTCCGGAGGTGGAACTCACTCTCGAAGGAAAGACCGCCCTCGTCACCGGGGCCAGCCGAGGTATCGGCCTGGCCACGGCCGCCCGCTTCCTCGAAGCCGGGGCCAACGTCATGCTCTCCTCCCGCACGGCCGCCGACCTGGCCGAGGCGGTGGCCGGGCTGGAGGCGACCGGGGTGCCGGCGGCGCGGGTGGCCTGGCAGGCGGCCCACGTGGGCGATGCCGAGGCGGCGCGGGGGTGCGTGGCGGCCACCATCGAGCGGTTCGGCGGCCTGGACGTCCTGGTCAACAACGCCGGCACCAACCCCTATTACGGCCCGATGATCGACATCGACGTGGCCCGGGCCCAGAAGACCTTCGAGGTCAACCAGCTGGCCGTGCTCATGTGGACCTCCTACGCCGTCAAGGCCGGGCTGACCGATTCGGTCATCAACGTGGCCTCCATCGGCGGCCTGGGCGTCGAGCCGGGCATCGGCTGGTACAACGTGACCAAGGCGGCCGTGCTGCACATCACCCGACAGCTGGCCTTCGAGCTGGCCCCCGGCATCCGGGTCAACGCCCTGGCGCCCGGGCTGGTCAAGACCAAGCTGGCCCAGGCCCTGTGGGAGTCGGGGGAGGAGCGCATCGCCGCCCACATCCCGCTGCGGCGGCTGGGCCTGCCCGACGACGTCGCCACGGCGGCGCTCTTCCTGGCGTCGGAGGCGTCGTCGTGGATCACCGGGCAGACCCTGGTCGTCGACGGCGGCACCACCCGGGTGCCCACCGGCGGGGTGGGCTGAGGCCGGGCTGTCACATTCGGCGGCTGTCACATTCGGCCGGGCAGTTCCGTCTCAGTAGGTGACGAAGAGGACGAAAGGTGGTGCGACATGGCGCATGTCCCGTTGGAGAACACTCGCCGGGCACTGATCCCCCGGCTGGCCCGGCGCTACGGCAAGCGGCAGTTCGGCCGGGCGGCCGATCCGGTCGGCGCCGCCTCCCACCACTCCGGGGTGCTGGTGGCCATGGGCCTGCTGGAGACCGCGGTCGACCGGGGCTGGAAGAAGCTCGACCCGACGCTGCGCTGGCTGGCCGTGCAGGCGACCGGGATGCGCATCGGCTGCTCGTGGTGCACCGACTTCGGCTACTACGAGGGCATGAACCACGGCATTGACCCGGCCAAGGTGCGTGCCGTGGCCAATTGGCGTGACAGTTCCCTCTACGACGAGCGCGAGCGCGCCGTGCTCGAATACGCCGAGGCGGCCACCGCCACCCCGGCCGAGGTCTCCGACGACCTGGCGGCCCGGCTGCACCGGCACTTCAGCGACGCCGAGATGGTCGAGCTGGCCGGCTGGGTGGCGCTGGAGAACTTCCGCTCCCGCTTCAACGCCGGGCTGGGGCTGAAGAGCCAGGGCTTCTCGGACAGCTGTGAGATCCCGATGCGGGCGAATGGGCCTGGTGCCGCTGCCGTCAACTGAGGACGCGGACGCGGCGGCCTTCGAGCAGTGGCGCCCGCTCCTCTTCAGCATCGCCTACCGGATGTTGGGCAGCGCGGCCGACGCCGAGGACATGGTGCAGGAGGCCGGCCTGCGCTGGCTGGCCCGGGGCGGCGAGCCGGTCGAGTCGGTCCGGGCCTACCTGGTCACCATCGTCACCCGGCTCTGCATCGACCAGCTCGGCTCGGCCCGGGCCCAGCGCGTCACCTACGCCGGGCCGTGGCTGCCCGAGCCGGTGGTGGTCGAGGAGGACTCGGCGCTCGAGCAGGCCGACACTCTGTCGCTGGCCTTCCTGGTCCTGCTGGAGGAGCTCACGCCGCCGGAACGGGCGGCCTATCTGCTGCATGACGTGTTCGGCTACCACTTCGACGAGATCGCCCGGTCGCTCGGCCGTACCCCGGCCGGCTGCCGCCAGCTGGCGGCTCGGGCCCGTCAGCGCATCGGCGACCGCCGGCAGCGCTTCGACGCTGACCTGGGCCACGGCCGTGAGCTGACCCGCCGCTTCCTGGTGGCCTGCGGGACGGGCGACCTGGACGGCCTCCTGGGCCTGCTGGCCGACGATGTAGTGGTCTGGACCGACGGTGGCGGCCGGGTGCGGGCCGCCCTGCGACCGGTGGTGGGACCGCACCGGGCCTCGCGCTTCCTGCTCAACGTGGCCAAGAAGGCGACGGGGCTGCCCCAGGAAACCAGGCTCAACGGCCAACCGGCCACCGTGTTCATTGAGGCGGGCCGGGTGGTCATGGCGCTGGTGCTGGACATCCTCGAGGGCATGGTGGTCGGCGTGCGGGTGGTGTCGAACCCCGAGAAGCTGGAACGCCTGAGCGCGGCGCTGGTGCCCGAGCCGCGCTGAGCGCCTACTCGTACTTGAGCGCCTCGAGGATGGGGGTGCGGGCGGCCTGGCGTCCCGGCCACAGCGCGGCCAGCACCGCCACCACAATGGCGATCGGCCCGTAGGTGAGCAGCGAGGCGAAGTCGGGGGCATAGGTGTCGTGGTAGCCGGCCAGGAGCGGCGTCACGTCGAGCAGGGCGGACAGCAGGAGCAGGCCGAGGACGGTCCCCATGACCAGCGCCACCAGGCTGACCGCCAGCGCCTCGGCCACCACCATCCGGAACAGCTCGCGCGGCGTCATGCCCACCGCCCCCAGCAACCCGAACTCGCGACGGCGCTGAATGCCGGCCAGGAGCAGGGTGGAGAGGACGCTGATGAACGACACCAGCAGCAGGGCCCGCTGCAGGACCTCGAAGGGGGCGAGCTGGCCCGAGACGCCGTTGTCCGACGTCGTGAGCTGCTGGCTCGGGGTCTGGAACTTGAGGTAGGGGCCGAGATGCTCGGCCCGGGCCAACGCGGCCACGTGGGCGGGTGAGGCCCGGGCCGTCAGCACCAGGGCGGCCGCCGTCGGCTGCTGGGGGCCGAACAGGTGCTGGCGCAGCGACGCCGTCATGTACACGTTGTCGCCCGCCGCGTTGCCGTCATTCCAGATCCCCTGCACCTTGACCGGCACCAGTCCGGTCGGCGTATCGATGCGGAGAAGCGACCCCGGGTGGATGTGGTCCCGGCGGGCCAGATTGGCCCCGATCAGCACCTGGCCGCGCTCGAATGGGGCCGGGTCGGCCGTCCCGGCGAACACGTCGACGTTGAAGCTGGGGTAGCGGTCCGCCTCGACCAGGGTGAGCTGGCCCACGGCGTGGCCCGACAGCTCACCGTTGAAGGTGTCGACGCGGGCCACCCCCGGCAGCTTCGACAACGTCCGCAGGATCGGCGCCGGCAGTTGGCCGTCGGTGTTGTACCCGTTGGCGCTGGCGTAGGTGGAGACCAGCACGCTGTGGGCCTGGGAGGACCGGGCCAGTCCGGTGGCGATGTCCTGGTCGATGGCGCGGTTGTAGCTGCTGGTGATGAAGGCCACGCCGATGGCGGCACCGATGGCGACGGCCATGACGCCGGTGCGCCCGGGCTCGCGGACCAGGTTGGCCAGGCCCAGCCGGCTCACCCCGCCGCGGAACCGGCCGGTGCGGATCAGGCCCCGGATGGCCACCGGGGCCCAGCTGCCGCTGGCCAGGGTGGCGAAGATCGCCGCCACAATGAAGCCGGCTAGCGCCGCCACCGGTTGCCACTGGGCCAAGGACCCGTTGCGGTCGCCCAACCAGCTCACGACGACGCCGGCCACGGCCAGTGCGGTGTAGAGCAGCGCGTAGCCCACCGTGGCCCGGCTCGAGGTCCGCTCCCGCCGTTCCCGGCCGGAGATCTCGGCCGCAATGTCGGCCCGCATGGCCTTGCGCACCGGGCGAACCGCGGCCAGCAACCCGATCACGGCGCCGATGACCACCCCGGTGATGTAGGTGGAGGACGAGGTGTGCACCTGGATGGGGACGCCGGCCAGGCTCACGGTGAGGTGGCTCAGCGTGGCCACAATGGGCTGGGCCAGCCCGATGCCGCCCAATGCGCCGAGGAGGCCACCGACCGCGCCCAGCACGCCGGCTTCGAGGAGCGGCCCGATGAGCAGCACCGCCGGGGGAGCGCCCACGGCGGCCACGATGGCGTTGTCGCGCCGGCGCTCCTCCAGGGTCAAGGAGATGACGTTGTAGACCAGGACGACGGCGATGGCCGAGGCCAGCAGGGCCAGCAGGGCCAGGATCGGCGTGAACGAGCTGATGGCCAACGAGACCGACGCCGGCACGGCGGTGGCATCGACCACGCCGTCCCACGGGCCGACGGCGCGGGCCAGGCGGTGGGCCAGCGCGGTGGTCGATACCCCGGCGGCGGGGACGACATAGACGTCGTCGATCCGCCCGTTGCGGTCGAACTGCTGCTGGGCCAGGGCCAGTGGCATGACGACGACGTCGCCCCGATTGACCGAGTCCAGTGAGGCCAGCGCGGTGGCGTGGCCCAGGGTGTCGATGCCCCGGTTCGTCTCCAGCCATGACCGCCCATTGAGCCGCTGCCGCAACGACCGGGCGATGAACATCTGGCGGCCGCTCGGCGCCGCTGTTGAGGCCGACGAGGTGCAGCCGATGCCGTCGACCAGCGAGCCGTCGCTGCAGTTGATGCCGAGCAGGAGGACCGTCTGATGGTGCCCGTTCGAGAGGCGGACCACCGAGATCGCCTGGACCACCGGGACCACGGCCTTCACGCCGGGGGTCGAGGCCGCCGCGCTCAGCGCGGCGAAGTCGATGCCCCCGGTGGAGGTGGCGCCGACGACGCGCAGCGCGGCCGACCCGCCCACCTGCTGGCTCAACCGGTTGAGGGAGTACGACGCGCTGGCGTTGACCACGATCACCGACAGGGCGAGCGAGCTGCCGGCCGCCACCGCGATCACGGCGATCACCATGCGCAGGCGCACCCGGGCCAGCCGGCGCAGGTTGAGCAGGCGGATGGCCCGCCTCATGGCGCCGACAGGTGTCCGTCGGTCAGCGTGAAGACCCGGTCGGCCCGTGACGCCGCGGCCGCGTCATGGGTGACCAGCAGCAGGGCGGCGCCGGCCAGGCGCACCTGCTCGGTCAGCAGGTCGAGGACCTCGGCCGCGTTCACCGCGTCCAGGTTCCCGGTGGGCTCGTCGGCCAGAATGAGGGGCGCCCCCGCCACCAGCGAGCGGGCGATGGCCACCCGCTGCATCTCGCCGCCCGACAGCTCGCCCGGGAGGCGGTCACCCTTGCCGGCCAGGCCGATGCGCTCCAGCAGCTCGTCCACGCGGTGGGAGGTCTTGCCGTCGAAGATGAGGGGGAGTTCCACGTTCTCGCGCACCGAGAGGGTAGGGAGCAACTGGAAGAACTGGAAGACGAAGCCGATGTGGCGCCGCCGCACCTGGGCCAGGGGGCCGGCGCCGAGGGTGGAGAGGTCGATGCCGGCCACCTGCACCCGGCCGGTGTCGGGCTTGTCCAGGCCGCCGGCGATGTGGAGCAGGGTGGACTTCCCCGAGCCACTCGGCCCGACCAGTGACACGAACTCGCCCGGTGCCATGTGCAGGGTGGCGTCGTTGAGCACGACCACGTCGTCGCCCCCCTGCTGATAGCGCTTGGAGATGCCGTCGAGTTCGAGGGCGGGCACCGACGACCCGGCCGACGTCCCGCCTCCTTCAGCCGCCGGGTGCATGGGTTGCCTCCTCGCTATCCGGCGGGGCGAAGTCAAAGATGCCACGCGCTACCCGCTGCCGGGTTCGTTCGGACCAGTCCCGCTCCGTCTGGACGACTTCGCGGGCGTGATCGAGTAGATCGGTCATCATCTCGACGTACTGCGGGGGTACGTCGACCGCCCCCGACGCCATCGCTTCGACGGAACGTTCCCGGTTGGAGGCGATGAGCGCCAGGGTGTTGTCGAGCACGCTGATCCGCTCGACCAGCAGCGTCGCCACCTCGGCCGGCGGAAGGAACCAGACGAAGAACAGGGCCACGTCGACCGGCTGCGCCATCCCGGCCGGTCGGGCCCAGGCGTCGCGCAGCAGCTTCAGCAACTCCGCCCGGCCGGCGCTGGTGATGCCGTAGACCGTCTTCTGGGGCCGGTTCCCCTGGTGGGCCACATCGGTGATCTCCAAGAAGCCGGCGGCGGCCATGCGGGGCAGGGCCGAGTAGATGGAGCCGGGACGGATGTCGACCCAGTGCTCCATGTCGAGCCCCTTCATCTGCTGACGCAGCTCATAGCCGTACATGGGCTTGCTGGCCAGGAGCCCGAGCAGCGTCATGCGGGTGATGTCGCCGGCCGGTCCCGCCCGCCGCATCGCTCTAGCCACGCTTGGTTAGTCTAACTAGGCCAATAGCCGTGTCAAGGGGTGGCATCCATCGCGGCGGAACAACGGGGGCCTACCGTGGAGCCATGCCGGAACGAGCCCGATCATGACGACCTCCAAGAGTGAGCTGGAGCGGATCGCCCACGCGGCGGCGACCCACTCGTGGGATGTGGCGGTGGTCGTATCCCCGCCAGGCCTGATGGCGACCCGGGAGTCGGGCCGCATCGGGGAGCCCTGGGTGGTCATGGCGGTGCCCGGGGGCCGGGGGCTGCGGGCCTCCTTCTACCGGCCCGGCGATGCGCTCGATGTGGAAGGGGAGGAGATCGGTGTGCTCTCGGGCAACCCACGCGAGATGGGTCGGGAGCTACGCACCCTGCTGGAGGACCTGACCGACGGCGAGGCGGCCTGACGCTGGTTCACTGGACACCCCCGGGGTAGCGGATGGCCACACTCATTTACGCCACCAATGTGTCCCTCGACGGCTACATCGAAGACACACACGGCGCCTTCGACTGGGCTCCGCCCAACGATGACGTGTTCACCGCGTCAACCGCCCTGCTGAGGTCCGTCGGCACATTCCTCTACGGGCGGCGGCTCTACGAGACGATGGCCGTCTGGGAGACCAACCCGGCCATCGCCGAGCAGTCAGACCTCACCGCCGACTTCGCGCGGGCCTGGCGGGCGGCCGACAAGGTCGTCTACTCCACCACCCTGGCCGCAGTCCCGACCGCCACCACTGGCCTCGAACGACACTTCGACCCCGACGCCGTCCGAGCACTGAAGGCCGAAGCCACCAGCAACCTCACCATCGGCGGGGCGAACCTGGCGGCCCGGGCCTTCCAGGCTGGCCTGGTGGACGAGTGCCAGCTGTTCGTCTGGCCCATGATCCTCGGCGGCGGAAGGCCGGCCCTCCCGGCGGGCGTCCGCATCGACCTCGAGCTGCTCGACGAGCACCGATTCGGCAACGGCGTCTTGCAGCTGCGCTACCGCGTCTCGACCTGACCACTCAGGACGCCGTTAGCGGAGCTCGCTCCGGCGGATCTTGCCCGAGGCGGTGCGGGGGAGCGCCTCGGTGAAGACGACCTCCCTGGGTGCGGCCCAGGGGGCGAGGGTCGAGGCGACCAGTTCCTTGAGTTCCTCGAGGCTGGGCGGCGTGGTTGATGGCACCACCCAGGCCACCACCCGCTCGCCCCATTCGGGGTCCGCTCGCTTCCACACCGCCACCTCGACCACCCCGGGGTGACCGGCCAGGACAAGTTCCACCGCATCGGGCCACACCTTCTCGGCCCCGGTGTTGATGACATCGGCCAGCCGGCCCGAGACATTCAGCGTCCCGTCCTCGTTCAAGGAGCCGGCGTCGCCGGTGGCGAACCAGGTGGCCGTGCCGTCGGGGCCGGTCACCCGCCCCGAGGCGCCGTCGCGGTAGCAGCGCATGAGCATGGGGGCGCGCAGGAGGATCTCGCCGCCGGTCTGGTCGACGCTGTCGCCGCCGATGCCCCCGCCGCCGTCGTCGAAGTGGGCGATCGCCACCTCGACGTCGTCGAGCGGCACGCCGTCATAGACCACGCCCGAGCCGGTCTCGGTCATCCCGTAGGTGACCACGACGTTGGGTGCCAGTTCCCCCGGGGGGCGGCTCCCGCCCAGCAGGATCCCGGCGAAGACACCAGGGTCGAGGCGGCGCAGCGCGGCGGCGACCAGGGAGACGTGGGTGGCCCGACCGGATCGCCCGTAGGCCTCGACGGCGTCGGCCTCGAACCCGGGCAGGACGGTCAGGGGGGTCCCGGTCAGCAGGGCGCGGCTGATCACCGACAGCCCGCCGATGTGGGCCAGGGGCAGGCAGGCCAACCAGTGGTGGCGCTGCGGGTCCACGCCCAACCGCTCGGTGGTGGCCCGGGCCGAGGCCAGCAGGGCGTCGTGGGTCAGCACGACCCCCTTGGGCCGCCCCGAGGAGCCGCTGGTGGCCATGACCAGCGCGTCGCCCTCTTCCACCGGTTGGCCGTCGGGCCGGGCGTGCAGCTCACCGTCGGACCCGACCAGGCGGGTGGGCCGAAGCGCCTCGAGCAGGGCGGCGCGGGCCGGCGCCGGCAGCCGGGGGTCCAGCGGGGCCACGGCGTCGCCGGTGTCCCAGATGGCACGCAGCGCATCGACGAAGCCCGCTCCACCAGGGAGGTCGAGGGCGACGAGTTCTGGCACTGCCGGTAGCGTAGGGCGCCGTGCATACCGTGGTCACAGGAAGTCCTCACGATCCGCTCGACGATCTGCGTCCACTGCCACCGCCCAAATGGGAGCCGGTGGGGTCGTTTACCGATATCCGCTACGAGGTGGCGGAGGG
The DNA here is from genome assembly GCA_035552095.1 of Acidimicrobiales bacterium. Classification (GTDB taxonomy): domain Bacteria; phylum Actinomycetota; class Acidimicrobiia; order Acidimicrobiales; family RAAP-2; genus Bog-473. The sequence continues at coordinate 55,453 of DASZMA010000059.1, forward strand.
CATCGCCAAGCTGACCATCAACCGCCCTGAGCGGCGCAACGCCTTCCGGCCCCAGACCCTCTTCGAGCTGACCGAGGCCTTCACCCTGGCCCGGGACAACCCCGACGTGGGCGCCATCATTCTCTGCGGTGAGGGTCCCGACGCCTTCTGCTCGGGCGGGGACCAGAAGATCCGGGGCGACGACGGCTACATGGGCGACGACAGCGTGGCTGAGCGCGGCATCGGCCGGCTCAACGTGCTGGACCTCCAGATCCTCATGCGCCGGCTCCCCAAGCCGATCATCGCCATGATCGCCGGGTACGCCATCGGCGGCGGCCACATCCTCCATTTGGTGTGCGACCTCTCCATTGCGGCCGACAACGCCCGCTTCGGGCAGACCGGTCCCAAGGTCGGCAGTTTCGACGGCGGGTACGGCTCCTCGCTGCTGGCCCGGACCATCGGCCTCAAGCGGGCCAAGGAAGTGTGGTTCCTCTGCCGCCAGTACGACGCCGCCCAGGCGCTCGACTGGGGCCTGGTGAACACGGTGGTGCCGTTGGATGATCTGGAGACCGAGACGGTGGCCTGGTGCCGCCAGATCCTCAGCCTGTCGCCGATCGCCCTGCGCATGATCAAGGCCGGCATGAACGCGGCTGACGATGGCCTGGCCGGCGTGCAACAGCTGGCCGGCGACGCCACCATGCTCTTCTACATGACCGAAGAAGGCCAGGAAGGCCGCAACGCTTTCGTGGAGCACCGGACTCCCGACTTCTCGAAGTACCCGCGGCGCCCGTGACCGTTCCGCTGAAGACGTGGGTGGCTGGCGCGCGTCCGCGTACCCTGCCGGCCGCCCTGGTGCCGGTCGTGGTGGGCACCGCCGCCGGCTATCTCTCGAGTGGGCATTTCTTCGTCGGATTCTTCAAGGTGAACGGCCAGACCATCCCCGAAGGTGCACTGGTCGAGCATCACCTCGTGTTCCTCAACGCTCTGTTGGCCTTGATCGTGGCGCTTGGCCTGCAGGTAGGCACCAATTACGTCAATGACTACGCCGACGGGGTCCGGGGCACGGACGAGGTACGGGTCGGTCCGTTGCGCCTGGTGGCCGGTGGGCTGGCCACCGTGACGCAGGTTAAGTACGCCGCTCTCATCAGCTTTGGCGTGGCGGGCGTGGCCGGTCTGATCCTGGCGACCCGCGTCTCCTGGTGGTTCGTGCCGGTTGGCCTCTTGTGCGGGCTGGCCGGTTGGGCGTACACCGGAGGGCCGCGCCCTTACGGCTACCTTGGCTTCGGCGAGCTCTTCGTCTTCATCTTCTTCGGCTTGGTCGCCACCGTGGGATCGGCGTACGTACAGCACGCGCCGTACATCACCGTGTTGCAAGGCCACGCCTACAAGTACCACTACCCCTGGGATTTCACCGTGTGGGTGGGGGTGCCGCTCGGGCTGCTGGCGACAGCGCTCCTGCAGGCCAACAATCTGCGCGATCTCGAGACCGACACCGAGTCCGGCAAGAAGACACTGGCTGTCCGGCTCGGACGGACCCGGGCTGGCTATCTCTACGTGGCCACCCTGATGGCCACCGCTCTCTCCATCGGCGTGGTGCAGCACTACCGGGGCTGGGCGCTCATCGCCCTGGCCGCGTTGCCCCTGACCTTCTACCCGATCCGGTTGGCCCTCGGCGACCGCAACGGGCGGCGTCTGCTGCCCATGTTGGCGGCGACGAGCCGTCTCCAGCTGGTCGTCGGTCTGCTCCTCACGGTCGGTATCCTGCTGGTGCATCCGTCGTAGGCGACCCCAGCCAATGACCGACGAGACGAGAGACCAGAGCCGGTTGGGCCAGATGCACCGCGTGACCGCCACCGGGCACCAAGGACGCCACCCCGTTGGGCACGCTCTTGGCCAGGCGCAACGCGTGGGCGGCGAAGCGGGTGTCGTCGGTGCCGGCCAGCGCCAGCAGCGGGACGGTCAGCGCCGGCAGCTGATCCCACAGCGGCTCCTGCGTCCCGGTCCCGGCCAGGCGCAGGCTCGAGGCCAGGCCGGCGGCGCGGTTGCGCCGTCGCTCCTCCGGCTGCGCCGCGGCGGCCAGTCCGGCGAACATCGGCCCGCTGACCCAGCGGGCGATGAACCCGTCCACGTCGCCCGAACCCTCCAGGTCGTCGGCCAGGCGTTCGTCGGACTCCCGGCGCCGTTGCCGGGCGGCCGGGTCCTCCAGGCCGCCAGTGGCGCCGATCAGCACCAGCCGGCTCAGGGCCAGATCAGTGCCGAGGGTCACGTGCAGGGCAACCCGGGCCCCCAGGGAGTAGCCGAGCAGGGCGCAGGCCGAATCCCCGATGGCGCCCGTGACCGCCTGCTGCACCAGGGCGGCTGTCTCGGGCAGGTCGGCCCGCGCCACGTCGGAGCCAGCGTGACCGGGCAGATCGACGGCGATGAGGGTGTGCGCCTGTGCCATGGCCGCACCGAACGGGCCCCACAGCCGACCAGTCTGGGTGAAGCCGTGCAGCAGGACCAGCGGCGGTCCCGAGCCGCGCACTTCGACATGGAGGGGCACCGCCGGTGAGCGTACAGGCCACCTTTGCCGCCACCCTGGCTGACGAGTGGGCCGAGCTCGGGGTCACCGACGCGGTGGTCTGCCCCGGCTCGAGGTCCACGCCGCTGGCCTTGGCCCTGGCCCGCCGCCTCCGGGTCCACGTCCGGCTCGATGAGCGCAGTGCCGGCTTCTACGCCCTCGGCCGGTCCCTGGCCAGCGGGCGGGCCACCGTGATCTGCACCACCAGCGGCACGGCGGCAGCCGAGTTACACCCGGCCGTGGTCGAGGCCCATCAGGGACGGGTGCCCCTCATCGTCTGCACGGCGGACCGCCCGCCCGAGCTCCACCACGTCGGAGCGTCGCAGACCATCGACCAGATCGGGTTGTTCACCACAGCCACCCGTTGGGCCAGCACCCCCGGGGTGCCCGAAGCCGGGCAGGAGGCGTCCTGGCGCCCGTTGGCCGCACGCGCCCTGGCTGAAGCCGAGCGGGGCCCGCTGGGCCCCGGGCCGGTCCACCTCAACCTGGCTTTCCGGGAGCCTCTCATCGGCTCCCCCGATCCCCTTCCCGCCGGTGGGGGACCCGCCCTCATGACCGCGCCCCTGCCGGCCCCGGTCCTAGCCGCCCCCCTCAGCGGGCGCGGCCTGATCATCGCCGGCGACCGCGCCACCGCCGACCCGCAGCGGGTGGTGCGGCTGGGCCACCGACTCGGATGGCCGGTGCTGGCCGACCCCCGCTCGGGTTGCCGCCTGGAGCGGACCATCGCCGCCGCCGACGCCATCGTGCGGGCCGACATACCCCGGCCCGAGACGGTGCTCCTGCTCGGTGGTCCCTGGCTCTCCAAGGCATTGGGTGAGTACGTCTCGGCCGCGGCGGCCGACGGTGCCCGGGTCATCGCCGTCGACCCCTGGTGGCAGTGGGTCGATCCCAGCCACGTGGTGGGCGAGATGTACCACGCCGACCCCGACGCCTGGATGGTCGCCGCGCTGGAGAGTGCCGTACCGGCCGACCCGGCCTGGCTGGGCTCCTGGCTGCACTACGAGGCGGCGGCCCAGTCGGCCATCTCCGAGACGCTGGGGCTCCAATTGAGTGAGCCGCTGGTGGCCCAGCACCTGGCCCGCCACGCCGCGGCCGCGGAGGCCACCATCTTGGTGTCGGCCTCCATGCCCATGCGCGATCTCGAATGGTTCGCCCCGGCCCTGGTGCGGCCGCCCGCGGTCAAGGCCAACCGGGGCGCCAACGGCATTGACGGAGTGGTGTCCACCGCCCTCGGGCTGGCCGCCTCGGGCCGGCGCACCTTCGCGCTGCTGGGCGACCTGGCCTTCCTGCACGACGTCTCGGGCCTGGTCAACCTGGCCGAGCTGCCCTGTACCTTTGTCGTGCTCGACAACAATGGCGGTGGGATCTTCTCGTTCCTGCCCCAGGCCGCCGCGCTCGACGACGATCAATTCGAGCTGCTCTTCGGCACGCCCCCGACGTCAGATGTGGGTGCGGTAGCCCGCGGCTTCGGCCTGGCGGTGGACGAGGTGACCACGCTGGCTGAACTGGAGGCGGCGTTGCACCAACCGGCGCCGAACATGATCAGGGTGAAGGTGCCCGGGCGGGCCGACAACGTCACCCTGCACAACGCGGTCAACCAGGCGGTCCGTCTCGCGCTTGGGTAAAGGTCGGCGAGGGCATTGACGTGGTCACCCGACCGGTCGGGCTGCGGAAGGTCAACAAATCGTTGGCGTCACCGGATATTTTCCAGCCCAACTCGTGCACGTCCCGGTGATGCTGGTCGCACAACGTCACAAGATTGGGGATGTCGGTCGGGCCACCGTCGGGCCAGGGCACCACGTGATGGACGTCGGTGAATTCGGTATAGGTGCACCCCGGAAAGCGACAGCCCTTGTCGCGCCGGCGGATTTCGATGCGCTGGGCCCCGGTCGGGCTCCGACGCGCCCCACCCTGCTGAATGCTGTGGCCCTGGGCGTCGTCGGCGGACAGGATGATCTTGGCGTCGCAGGCCAGTCGGCGGGCCACTTCGGGGGAGAGGGGTCCCAACACGTCGAGTTCGGCCTGACCCGGGCCTCCCGCCAGGTAGGTCAGGTCGGCGTGAACGACCACGGTGGGTCGAGGAGGTGATGACGTTCCGCCTCCTCCGGGCTGGCCACAGACTTCGACCAGGGCGTCCGACATGCGTTGCTCGAAGGTCACACCGCTGCGCAGGCGACGAGTGGCTCGGCGGGTCAGGAGACCTTTGACCTCGGCGTACTGGTCGTCGGGGAGGGCGCCCGAGAAGCTGCGACGACGGTCGTTGAAACGCAGGAAGCGGCGGTTGTAGGTCCCTGCCGCCTGCTCATCGGTCTGGTTCTTGGCGGCCGTGGCCAATTCGCGCACCTGCTTGGCGGACCATTGCGGAGCCTGCTCGGCCAGGCGGGCATCGGTCTCGGGTTTGGCGACTTCCACCAGCGGCTTGATCTGGTCGAAGGAGAGTTTGCCCTGGGCCAGGGCGTCGGAGATCTTGGGCAGGGTTTCGAGGGCCCCGGCTGCAGTGACCCATTCCCGCGCCGTGGAGGCCGTCACCGAGCAGCGCTGGACGAGCCAGGCCACCATGGAGGTGGCTCCATCGACTCGCCAGGCCTTGCGACGGTTGAGCTCGGCTACGGCGGCGAGAAGACGGCGCTGGTGGGCCGAGATCGCCTTGTGGTGTTGGGCGACCGAAGCCACCAGGGCATCGGTCCGACGGGAGACCGTGGCGGGCCGGGGACTGTCGGTGGCGGTTGCGAGGGCCATGAAGGCAGTCTGGTCCAAGGGTGTGACAACGCATGGAACGATATGAGCGGCATTGATCACGCGGGGACGGCCCACCCGGCTCACCCGCATCCACTTGCTCAGCGGTACAACTCGGCCCCCACCCAGGTCCCGTGGGCCCGGAACGGCAGCCCAGCCGGGAGATGGATCACCGCTTGGGGGGACCGCAACGATCGCAACGAGGAGGCGTCGAGCACGTAGAGATCGCTGACCGCCCGGGTGGCGTCATGCACGACCGTCAACAGCCAGCCCTCGTCGTCGCTCCGGCCGTCGACCGCCCTCACGAATAGCGGCTCGCTGGCCGTCTTGTACTGCCCGGGGCTCCACGACTCCACCTCGTCGCGGGCCAGGTCGAAACGCAACAAGCCGAGATGGTCGACGTCGCCGACGGCGCCGCGATCGGCCGCCGCCCCGATGCCGGCCCCGACCGCCACCTCGACGCAGTAGCCGTAGCGGAACGGGGCGCCCTCACAGCTCGGGTCCACTCGTGGATACTCCACCATCCGCTCATCCACCTGCATCCGATCCAACGTCTCGCCCTCAATGCGCCAACGCTCGAGCACCGCCAGCCCGCCGCCGATCAGGCTCTGGCCGATCCCGAGCGGACCGACGACCGAGGAGGCCAGGTCGAAGGGCTGCCCGACCTCCGGTGCCGGATAGCAGCACACGTAGAGCACGATGGCGTCACCATCGTCGTAGGCGCCGAGGACGTGGGTGACCAGGCAGGGGTCGAGGCGGAACCAGCGCGGGGCGGACCCATCGCCGCGCCGCTCCACCACGGTCACCCAGGTCTCGGCCCCGGGCACCCAGCGGTAAGGGACAGGGGAGGGCGGCGGAGTTGACTCGTCATCGACCACGCCGGCAATGCCGCCGCCGCCACCCGGTCCCGCCAGCTCCTCGGCGTACTCGGTGGGCGACTCGATGATGACCAGGTGCCGCGCCGTCACCCCGAGGTCGTGTTGCCACGTGGCGCGGTCGAGCTCCACCGCCATGTAGTCGGTCAACTCGCCGGCCCGGTTCCACTCACCCACCCGCAGGAAGGGGGCGGCGGTCTCGGTGCCCTGCTCGACCCCGAAGAGGATCCGGCCCCCGGTGGCCGCGTCGCGGTGCACGTGGGAGGCGATGGGCGCCGTCAGGCCACCGGAGAACTCCTCGGGGGCCAGATTGCGGGAGAACTGCTCGGGCAACCCGGTCTCGGCCAGGGCCAGCACCGATCCGGCGTGCCACAGCACGTTGGCGTCGGCGGACGACCCGGTGCTCACGTAGGAGAGCGCCACCCCGTCCCGCAGCTCGACGGCGTGCAGCGCGCCACCGTAGCCACCGCCACCTCCACCGCCCGCACCAGCAGCGGGCCCGATGCGCAGCAGGGTCCCCTGCAGATCGGGTGGGAGCACGCCGTCCATCGGCAGCGGCGGGTCCATGAGTCCTTGAACCTACCGGGCTTATGGCAAGGTGGACGCGTGCCCACGCTTTCCGAGGACCTCGCCTTTCGCGGCCTGATCCACCAGGTGACGGACCCCGGGCTCCCGGCTCGGCTCGACGCTGGAGGCCTCACGGTCTACGCCGGCTTCGACCCGACCGCCGACTCGCTCACCATTGGACATCTCCTCCAGCTCTGTACGCTGCGCCGCTTCCAGCAGGCCGGGCACCGGCCCATCTCGCTGGCCGGCGGCGGCACAGGCATGATTGGCGACCCCGGTGGCAAATCCGAGGAGCGCAACATGCTCACGGCCGAGTTGCTCGCAGCGAACCTTGAGGGCATACGTCCCCAACTCGGACAATTCCTCGAACTCAGTCCCGACTCTCCTAACCCTGCCCTGCTCCTCGACAACAGCGCCTGGCTGAGTTCCATCACCGCCATCGAGTTCCTGCGCGACGTGGGCAAGCACTTCACGGTCAACCAGATGGTGGCCAAGGAGTCGGTCAAGAGCCGGATCGAACGACCCGAGCAGGGCATCTCCTACACCGAGTTCAGCTACATGCTCCTGCAGGCTTATGACTTCCTGCGCCTGCATCTGGACCATGGCTGCGATCTCCAGATCGGCGGGAGCGACCAGTGGGGCAACATCACCATGGGCGTCGATTACATCCGCCGGGTCTGCCAGGACGAGGTGTGGGGCCTGACCACGCCACTGGTTCTCAAAGCCGACGGCACGAAATTCGGCAAAACGGAGTCGGGCACGGTCTGGCTGAACGCCCGACGAACCAGCCCTTTCGCTCTCTACCAATTCCTGCTGAACTCCACCGACGACTCGGTTGGCGGGTACGTGCGCTTCTTCACCTTCTTGTCCCATGAGGAGATCGCCGCGCTCGATACGGAGACGTCGGAGCATCCCGAGCGCCGGGCGGCCCAGCGCGCCCTGGCCCGCGCCGTGGTGGCCATGGTGCACGGCGACGGCGAGGTAACCAAGGCCGAGGAAGCGGCGGCGGCCCTCTTCAGCGAGGAGATCGCGTCCTTGACCGAGGAGATGTTGCTGGCGGTGACCGAGGACGCCCCGTCCAGTGAGGTCACGCGGGCGGAGATCACCCAGGGCCTGCCCCTGGTCGACGCCCTCGAGCGAGCCGGCCTGGTCAAGTCCAAGGGGGAGGCCCGGCGCACCATTGAAGGGGGCGGGGCCTACGTCAACAACGTGCGCCAGTCCGAGGTGACCCGGGCGCTCGGCCCGCCCGATCTCCTCCACGACCGCTACCTCGTCCTGCGCAAGGGCCGCCGCGACGTCCACGTGCTGCGCGCCGTATGACGAGCCGATGACCCGGCGCCTGCTCGCCGTCGGGCTGGTGCCCCTCTTCGCCCTCGCCATGGCGTCCTGCGCCGGCGAGGACCAGCGGGGCACCCCGGCGCACCGGATGAGCGAGTGGGTGGGGGGGACCGGCTTCGGCGAGGACATCGGCACCCTGATCGCCGACAACGAACGGGTGCCCAAGGACGTGCTCAATGGCACCGGGGCGGTGCACGCCGCCTGTGGCACCCTGGATGACGATGCCCAGATGGCCAACGATGAGCTGCCCACGCCGGACCAGCAGGTGACGCTGTGGCTCTCCACCGCCTACGGGCTGGAGGGCAGCGCCGGCACCGAGTGCTACAACGCCGGGGCGACCAACAAGACGTTGCTGGCCCGCGCCGCCCGCGACGCCACCAAGGCCGAGATGCTGTTCCAGCGGGCCCTGGTGCGCATCCAGTCCATCGACGGCGCCGTGGTGTCGACCACCACGACCACCGAGAACGCGACCGGGAGCATCTTCGGATGAGCAGTGACGACTTCGACCGGCACAGCCGCCGTGTCCTGTGGGCCCTGCCCACCGGCCTCTATCTGATCGGCAGCCGGTTCGAGGATCGCGTCAATCTGATGACGGCCAACCTGGTGGTCCAGGTCTGCCTGGAGCCCAAGCTGGTGGCGGTGGCCGTCGAAGCGGAGTCGGTGACGTCCGGACTCATCGCGCGGTCCGGCGCCTTCACCATCAGCCTGCTGGCCCGGGATGACAAGGACGTGGTGCGCCGCTTCGTCAAGCCGGTGGCAGAGGTCGAGCGAGGAACGGACGGAGGGGTGACGTCGATGGCCGGTCATCCGGTCACGCTGGTGGGCCCGGACCACCTGCCCATCCTCACCGCGGCGGTCGGCCACATTGTGTGCACGCTCGCCCGGCAGGAGGCGCTGGGCAGCCACACCCTCTTCATCGGCTCGGTCACCGACGTGGGTGGCGAGCCGGCCGACGTGCTGCGCATGGAGGACACCCGCATGCACTACGGCGGCTAGGGCGCCACGCCAGGCGCTACGACGTTTCGCTCGGTGCGTCCTTGGGCCGCAGATCGATGCGCAGGGTGAGGATGCCGTCGGTCAGGTCGGCCTCGGCATCGCCGATCATGGCGTAGTCGGTGAAATCGCGTTGGGCCTGCTCGCGGAAGCGCTGGCGCTCCACTCCCTCAATGGGGGGTATGCCCCGGGTCCGTACCGCTTCGGCTCGCTGCCGGAAACGGGCCACCATCTCCTCGGGATCGAACACGTCGACCATGGTAGAGGGAGGGGAGGCAGACTGGACCCCGGAGGTCGCCATGGAGTCCGATTCAGCATTGCCATTGAGAGCGCCATTGACCGCCGAGGCCATCGCCGGGCGGGTCCGATCCGCCCTGGAGGCGGCCGATCTGGCCGACTTCGGCGCCCTGTTGGACCCCGAAGTGACCTGGGGCGCGCCGGACCAGGTCAGACCCACCTGCCGCAACCGTCAACAGGTGCTGACCTGGTATCAGCGGGGGCAGGAGGCGGGTACCCGGGCCCGGGTGACCGAGGTCTCGGTGCACGGCGACCGGATCCTGGTCGGGCTCATGGTGCGGCGGGAGGGCGTGGAGGCGGAACGCTGGCAGATCCTGACCGTCGGCCCCCGCGGCGTCAGCGACATCGTGGGTTTCGAGGATCGCCCCAGCGCCGCCAGCCGCCTCAGCGCCTGATGGAGGATCTCGGGCGGACAGAAAGTCCAGCGCAGCCGACGGACCCCTGCTCATCAGGCACTACACTGGACCGGCGGCCAGCCTGGATTGTGGCCGCGTCACCGGGCCGGGCGGGGTAGTCCGGCCCCGGTACAACAAGGGAGTTCTCGTGAAAAAGGGACGCCACCGCCGGTTTGAAGAGGCGCGGAGTTTGAAGCGATCAGCCACCGAGTCCACGGCGCGCTGTGTGGAATGCGGCGCCGAGCCCGATGACGTCCATGCGACGTGGTGCCTGGCCGAGGAGGACAAGTACGACCGCATCCTCGGCTCCACGCCGTCACCTTCCTATGCCGATGAAGACCCGCTCAACGACTGAGCCGGTGGTCTAACCGATGAAGACCCGCTCAACGACTGAGCCGGTGGTCTAAACCGCCTTGGTCGCGGCCGGCTTCCGGCGGTTGCGCACCGCCGGGTGGGGGAGCGGCACCCGCTGCGCCTGCAGCCGGTTCCGTTGGCGCAGGTAGGCCACCAGACGCTCGTACACCTTGGCCCCCACCATCTCGGTGAGTTCGGCCTCCATCTCCTGGTAGACGGGCTTGGTGCCGACGAACGCCTCGGGCGCCTCGGTGCACCACCAGTGGAACTCCTCGCCGCCCTTGCCCCAGTGCTTGCGGTCCCACTGGCGCAGGGTCGAGGTGACGTGGCCGCTCTCGTCGTCGACCGCGTCCTCGCGGCGCAGCGGGAGCTGCCAACACACCTCGGGCTTGAACGTGAGCGGGTTCACGCCCCGGGTGAGGGCGGCCTGGTGCAGGGCACAGCCGGGGCCGGCGGCGAAGCCGGGACGGTTGAGGAAGATGCAGGCCTCGTCGACCAGGCGGGTCACCAGCTCGCCGTCCTTGTTCTTGTGGATGACGTCCTTCTTCAGGCCGCGGTCGCGGTACTGCCACTCCTCGGCGGTGAGGGTGGCGGCGATCTTCTCGACCCGCCGGGCGTCCTTCTTGTCGACCAGGTGGGCGCCGTAGCTGCAGCAGCCCTGGACCAGTTCGGGCGCCGGCCCGGTCAGCACGCCCTGGCAGCCCTGCCCGAAGATGCACATCCAGTTGCTGGTCAGGAAGGTGACATCGAAGACCCAGGTGCGCTCCTCGCCCTCGTCTTCGAAGCTGACCCACTCATGGGTGTCCGCCGGGGGTCGCGCCACGTCCATGACGTTACAACGTCCCGCCGGTCCGCTCGGGAGCCCTCACGTCCTAGACTGGCCTCATGGCCACCACCGCCGAAGAACTGCACACCACCACGTCGATCGTGTCGATGACACCCGAAGCGCACCGCATTGTGCGCGAGGCCCTGGACCAGGAGCCCGAGCCGGCCAGCCTGGCCCTGTGGCTCGAGGTGCGCGGCGTACAAGCCGGTGCCTTCGTCTACGACCTCTTCTTCCAGGCCGCGTCAGACGCCGCGGCCGAGGACGAGGTGCACGCCGACGGCGACGTGCAGGTCGTCGTCCCGGCGGCCAGTGTCGACCGGTTGCGCGGTGCTCGCCTGGAATGGTCCGAGGAGGGCGACGGCGGCCTGGTGCTGGTCAACCCCAACACGCCCACGGTCGAAGAGGCCTCACCCGGCGTCCCGCCCGAGGTCCTGGCCCAGGGCATCACCGGGCACTTGGCCCAGCGGGTGGTCAGCGTGCTGGAGCAGGCGGTCAACCCGTCCATTGCCAGTCACGGCGGTCGGGCCGACCTGATCGGGCTCGATGAGACAGCCGGCATCGCCTACCTCCGCCTCTCCGGTGGTTGCCAGGGATGCGCCATGTCGCAGATGACGCTGAAGCAGGGGATTGAGACCACGCTGCTCGAAGAGGTCTCCGAGCTGACCCGGGTGGTCGACGTGACCGACCACGGCGAGGGCGACAACCCCTTCTACACCTGAGACCCTTCTGCCCGTAGGCTGTCCGTCCACTACCCATCGCAGGGCGGCAGGGG
>DASZMA010000060.1:0-8264 GCA_035552095.1 Acidimicrobiales bacterium
TGCACACCTTCGGCGACGGCCTGCGGATCCTGAGGACGATCAACGGCCTGCTGCGTCGGGAGCGGCCCCTGGCCTACTTCGGTGCACTGGCCGCGCTGCTGGGCCTGGCCGCCGTCGGGCTCGGCATCCCGGTGGTCGCCACCTTTGTCCACTCGCACAAGGTGCCGCGGCTGCCGACCGCCGTGCTGGCCACCGGCCTCATGGTGCTCGCCTCGCTGAGCCTGTTCACCGGGCTGATCCTCGACACCGTGACCCGAGGCCGCAAGGAAGCCAAGATGCTCAGCTACCTGAGCATCCCGGGGCCGCTGGCGTAGGTCTTGCCGTCCACGAGATGAGGTTGCTCATCCGGCCTGGAGGGACTGGACCAACCCGTCGAGAATGTCCGACTCCGACACGAGGCATTGCGCGAAGTCAAAACGGGTCATGACCTCGCGCAGCACCAGCGCCCCGCCGACAATGACGTCCTGGCGCCCCTCGAGCATGCCGGCCCTCCGGGCCCGCTCGGCCGAGGTCTCGGCCGCTAGCACGTCGCACCAGTGGGCCACTTCGTCGCGGGTCAAGATCGCGTGGTGGACCCGCGCCCGTTCGTAGGTCACCAGCCCCAGCTGCAGGGCGGTCAGCGTCGATACGGTCCCGGCCAGTCCGATCAGCCGCCGGTCCGCCGGCAGGGACCCCAGCGCGGGTACCACCTCGACGGCCCGATCCAGTTCGGCGCCGATCGCGGTCACCACCTCGGCCACCTCCTCGGCCCGCGGCGGATCGTGGCGCAGGTAGCGCTCGGACAGTCGCACGCAGCCCAGGTTGAGTGACACGGCGTGGATCGCCCCGTCCCGCTGCAGGACGAGCTCGGTCGAGCCACCGCCGATGTCGACCACCACATCGTCGATCCCCTCGGCGGGCAGTCCTGCCGTGGCCCCGGCGTAGGAGAGCCGGCCCTCTTCGGTCCCCGACAACAGCTCCGCTCTGGTGCCGATGGTCTCGCCGGCCGCCCGCAGGAAGGCGTCACCGTTGCTGGCGTCGCGCACGGCTGAGGTGGCGACCAGGCGGGCCCGCTCCACCTTCTGCTCATCCATGACCGCCCGATAGTCCCCCAGCACGGCGAGCGTGCGGGCCACGGCCTCAGGCGCCAGGGAACGGGTGGCGTCCACGCCCGCCCCGAGCCGGGTGATGCGCATCTGGCGCACCAGCGTCGCCCCTGATCCGTCCACGATCAGGAGGCGGGTCGAGTTGGTGCCACAGTCCACGGCGGCGACGATGCCCGGGCTACTCATGCCACTGGGCTAGCACACCCGGTCAGGGCGCCGGTCGGGTCAGGCCGAGCCGCTCGGCCGCCCAGTCTCCGACCGGGTCATCGCCGCCGGCCAGCCACCAGGCCACGTGGGCGTGCACGCATTTCACCCCTTGACGGGTCCCACCCACCCCGCCGCTGGGTCGGGGGCCGGACCAGTCCGGCGCCAGCAGCGCGTCGCGCTCGGCGGCGTAGCGGGCATGGGCTTCTTCGAGGAGCCGGGGCGGGACCGCGGCTTCGGCTTCCTTCACCCCACCGGCGGCCTCCAATCCCCCGATGCGGGCCCGGAGATCCGGATCGACCAGCCAGTAGCGGGTGGGCATGGGCGTGCCGTCGCGCCAGAGCGGGTCGTTGGCGATGACCATCGGCTGGCCGTCGGCCCGGCGTACGACCACCTCGAAGTTGCCGTTGGGCACCCGGCCCAGGAGCTCAGTGACCGCGTCCAGGTCGGCCGGGGTCGATGTCGCGCCGTTCAACGCCAGAATTCGAGCGCGTGCAGCATGCGGTCGAGGGCTCCCTCGGAGTGGGTGGCGGTGGACGACTTGGTGGCGCCGGGCGCGGCCGGCACTGTGGTCGTGGTCACCGCCCCCGGGGGCAACTCGGCCGAGCCGGACGGGTCGACCGGCGCCTTGGTGCCCGGGTCGCCGGCGTAAGGGGCACCCGGAGTGGCGGCACCCGAAGGCGGGAGGACCTCATACGCCTGCTGGCCCGGACTCACCAGCTGGTACTGCTCGCGGGCGATGCGGGCAATCTCGTCGGCGTTGCTGAGATTCTTGCGCTCCTGGGCCAGGGCGGCGTCCTGCTGGTGCAGGTGGGTCAGTTGGGCGTTGGCGCTGGCCAGGCTGGTGTGCTGCTGCAAGAGGGCGTGGGCCGGGAACCAGGCCCCGAGGATGACGGCCGAGACGACGACGGCGCCGACCAGCATCAACCGGGAGCTGCGCACGGCGCGGGGCTTAGCGCGCACCGTGACCACCGCCCGATCCGGCCAGGGCGCTCCGCCCGGGAAAGGTGGCGGAGGTCCCGAGGTCCTCTTCAATCCTGAGGAGCTGGTTGTACTTGGCCACCCGATCGGAACGGGCCGGTGCCCCCGCCTTTATCTGCCCGGCGTTGAGGGCCACCGCCAGGTCGGCGATCGTCGTGTCCTCGGTCTCCCCGGACCGGTGCGAGATCACCGCCCGGTAGGACGACTGGTTGGCCAGGGCCACGGTCTCGAGGGTCTCGGTCAACGTCCCGATCTGATTGAGCTTGACCAGGATGGCGTTGCCGACGCCCTCGCTGATGCCGCGTTCGAGCAACGTCACGTTGGTGACGAAGACATCGTCGCCGACCAGCTGGACGCGGCTGCCCAACGCTTTGGTGAGCGCGGCCCAACCGTCCCAGTCCTCCTCGGCCATGCCGTCCTCAATGGAGACGATCGGGAAGCGGCCGGCCAGATCCACCCAGTAGTCGACCAGCTCGGCCGAGCTGAGCGTCCGGCCCTCGCCGGGCAGTACATAGACACCGTTGTCCCATAGCTCGCTGGTGGCCGGATCCATGGCCAGGGCGATCTCCTCGCCGGGCACGCGGCCGGCCAACTCGATGGCCTCCACCAGGAACTTCAGCGCGTCCTCGTTGGCCGGCAGGTCGGGCGCGAAGCCGCCTTCGTCCCCCACCGCGGTGGACATGCCCCGCTCAGCCAACATGCTCCGCAGGGCGTGATAGGTCTCGGTACCCCAGCGCAGCGCCTCGCTGAACGAGGCCGCGCCGACCGGCATCAGCATGAACTCCTGGAAGTCGATCGTGTTGTTGGCGTGGGCGCCGCCGTTCACCACGTTGAGCATCGGCACCGGCAGGGCGTGCGCGTTGGTGCCGCCGATCGAACGGTAGAGCGGGAGGCCCAACTCGTCGGCCACGGCCCGGGCATTGGCCAACGACACCGCCAGCATGGCGTTGGCTCCCACCCGGCCTTTGTCGGGCGTCCCGTCCAGATCGATCATGGTGAAGTCGACCGCGCGCTGGTCGAGGCCGTCGAGACCCTCCAGCGCGTCGGCCAGCTCGCCGTTCACGTGGGCCACCGCCCCCAGCACGCCTTTCCCGCCGAAGCGGTCCCCGCCGTCGCGCAGTTCCACCGCCTCGTGCATCCCGGTGGAGGCACCCGATGGGGCGATGGCGCGGCCGCGTGCGCCCGAGTCGAGCATCACTTCTGCTTCAACGGTCGGATTCCCGCGGGAGTCGAGGACTTCCCGCCCGATCACGTGCTCAATGGCGCTCACTACGTCACTCCCTCGGCGTCAGCCCTGGTGGGACACCGATTCACCAGACTAGTTGGTGCACCCGGTGCATTTGCGGACGCCTCGGGTCAGCGCGGCGACGAGCGACTAGTCACGCGGTGGCCCACCGGCCCGACCGTCCAGGTCACGCAGCGTGGCTTCGCGTTGGAGAATCTGGTCCCGGAAGGTCAGGGCGCGCCAGCGCAGGGCCTGCTCGGGGTCGACGCCCAGACGGCGGGCCAGGTTGGCCACACCGAAGAGCAGCGCTCCCACCAGTTGCTCGCCGGCCGGGTCGTCATCGTTGAGCGTGGCATCGGCCCCCACAGGTGGCGCCGCCTGGTCGAGCTGGGCCAGCCGGCTCATCCGGTCGGCCAGCGCGGCGGCGTCCTCGGCCAGTACCGGGTCCGGCAGGCCGACGGCCAGACCCTTGCGTTGCAATTTGGTCGAGAGCAAGAGCGCGGGCAGGTTGGTCGGGATGCCTTCGGTCACGCTGGAGCGACCCTTCTCCTGCTTCTTAATCGCCTCCCAGTTGGTCACCACCTCCTCGGCGGTGTCAGCCGCCACGTCACCGAAGACATGGGGGTGGCGGTGCACCAGCTTGTCGTGCACGCCCCGGGCCACGTCAGCCAACGTGAAGAGACCTTCCTCCTGGGCCAGCCGGGCGTGGAACACGATCTGGAACAAGAGGTCTCCCAGCTCCTCCTCGAGGTGCTGGGCCGGTGTGGGGTCGCTGGCCACGGCCCCCGGGGCCGGGGCCACCTCGACCAGCTCGCGCAGGGCGTCGAGCACCTCGTAGGACTCTTCCAGCAGGTGCGGCATCAGCGTGCCGTGAGTCTGGGCCCGGTCCCACGGGCACCGCTCGCGCAAGGTCAGCACCAGGTCCTCCAGCCGGGCCATCTCGCGCTCGACCCCGGCCGGCGCGTCCCGGGCGGGAATGAAGAGCGAGGTCAGGTGATCGGGCGCGATGGTGCGGTCAAGATCCCACCAGTCGACCCGCACCACCTGCTCGTCGTCCAGGCCGAGGTGGTGCAGCAGCACCACCTCGCCGGGCGCTCCCTCCTCGTCGGCACCGGCCGAGAGCTTGATCTCGGACAGCAGCGCTTGCGACCAGCACTGGGCCACCAGGAAGGGCCCCCGCTCGCCCCCGGCCAGTGCGGCGAAGTGCTCGGCGTCGACCAGGCGCACCCCGGCGCTCAGCGGATCGAGGGCCAGCCGCTCCCAGGCCAGGTCGAGGAAGGAGAGCCCGGGCATCACGGTGACGTCGACCCGGGCGTCTTGGCGCAGCAGGTCGACGGTCCGTTCGGCAATGAGTGGCGACCCGGGCACGGCGTAGACGACCGGGGCCGGGGCCTGCTCCTCAGCCGCCGCCACCAGCTCCTCCACAATGGCCCGGTAGACCTCCTCGAAGGTGTCAGCTGACTCGTAAAGGTGATCGAACGACACCGCCGCACCCAGCGCGGCGGCGGCCGGATGGCGGGCGGTGCGCAGGAAGAGGCGCGGCGCACCGTTCATGGCCGCCAGCGCGCCGTCACTCAGGTACGCCGCCCCGGCTGGCCCGAGACCCACCACGCTGACACGGGGACGGATCCGTCCCACCGCCTAGCCCGACGATCCGGTGGAGGGTGTTCCCGTGGAGGGCGTTCCGGTCGAGGGCGTTCCCGTGGAGGGCGATCCGGTGCCACCAGGCGTGGCCGCCGCCGGTGTGGCGGTGACGGGGCTGTTCGCCGCCGCATTGAGGACGTCGTCGACCAGCGGTGACATGGGGGTGAGGACCTGGGCGTTCGGCGCCACCCACCTGCCGTAGCGCGGGTCCACCGAGACGGCGGCGCTCTTCTCGGACGCGGTGAGGGTGCTCCGGGTCTTGGTCGCACCGGCGCTCTGCACCGCGCCTTCGACCTCGGACCGGGCCGTGGCGAACGGGGTCGGGGTGCGCGAGGTGATCTCCAGCAAAATGTAGGAACTGCCGTCGGCGATCGGCGCCGACACCGTGTTGAGGGCGAGCTTGTACAGATTGGCGCTCGGCAGCTGCGAGGCGATGCCGTAGAGGATGTCGCAGCCCTGGGGGCCGCCGCCGGCCACCGCGGCCGCCACCTGGCCGAAGGGGGTGCCGGCCGTGACCTTGGCCTTGGCCGCGGCGGCGTCACTCTGGCTGGTGTATTCAGCCACGGTGAAACAGGCCGAGTCGAAGTTGGCCCGGTGCGCGCTGTAGTACCGCTGCAGATCAGCGGTGGAGGTGCCGACGCCCGAGAAGTACTCCTCCAGCACGCTCACCGTGGCGTCGAAGTGCACGGTCGACTTGATGAACGAGGCCGGCATGGAGGCCAGCACGGTGGCGCCGGTGGCCGCTTGCGTGCCCGCGCCACAGGCGTCCTGGGGGGCGTTCGCCGCCACTTCCTGCAGGACCGAGGTGATCTGGGCGGTGAGACCGACGCGCGCCTGTGACACGTCGCGAGCCGTCACGGTCAAGTGGTGCTTGGCCGCCAGCTGCTGCACGAGCTCATGGCCGATCTCGGTGTCGAGGTAGGTGGCCACGAAGGCGGTGGTCGCCGTGGTGTGCGGTCCCTGCGTCGAGGACTGGCCCACCCCGTTGATCGGGGGCAGCCCCGACTGGCCCTGGGTGGCCGCCACCTGCTGCGCGTTGAGGTAGCAGGCGTACAGGTTGTTGGTGCTGCCGTCGATGGCGGCGACGTCGGAATTCAGGCTGTTCTGGGAGATGGTCACGCCATTGACCGAGGCCGCCGTCGACGGCACGGCGAAGGATGCCGCGGCCAGGCCGCCAGCCAGGACGATGAGGAGAATCAGGAGCCGTTTCACGCGCCGCGCATGCTACAAGGTGACCCCGGCGGCGTCGGAATCGGGGGCCGGGATCAGGTCTTCCACCAGTTGGCGCAGGACGTCGGCGGCCAGACCGTCGGCGCGGAGCGGCACCAGGAGTTGGGTGAGGTCCTCCCGGTAGCTGGCCCCGGGGACGAGCCGCCGCAGCCGCACCTGTGCGCTGGCTGCGAGCTGCACCGGCTGCAGCCGGGCCACCGGCTGCTGCGATCCGCCCCGTCGGACCGAGCTCATGGTGATCTCCCGGATGTCGCGGGCCATGGCGGCGATGCGGAGGCGACCCAGGGCCAGCAGCCCGATGGCCGGTCCGGGCAGCGGCCCGTAGCGGTCGGCCCATTCGGCCCCGATGTCCTCCACGTCGGCATCGGAGGTCACCGAGGCCAAGCGACGGTACGCCTCCAGCCGGGCGTCCTCCGCCGTCACGTAGTCCTTGGGCAGGTGGGCGTCGCCGGGCACATCGAGCGCCACCGTGGGCGGGGTCGGGCGGGCTTCTCCGCGGGCCTCCGCCACTGCTTCGGCCACCAGCTGGACGTAGAGGTCGTACCCGACGGCGGCGATGTGACCGGACTGGTCGGACCCGAGCAGGTTGCCGGCGCCCCGGATCTCGAGGTCGCGCATGGCGATCTTGAAACCCGACCCGAGCTCGGTGTGTTCGCCGATGGTGCGGAGGCGCTCGTAGGCCTGCTCGGAGAGGATCCGGTCGGCCGGGTGGAAGAGGTAGGCATAGGCCCGCTGCCCGGACCGGCCTACCCGACCGCGGATTTGATGCAGCTGCCCCAGGCCCAGCAGGTCGGCCCGGTCGACGATCAGCGTGTTGACCGAGGGCATGTCGATGCCGGACTCAATGATGGTGGTGCACACCAGCACGTCGTAACGGCGCTGCCAGAAGTCGAGCACCACCGTCTCCAGGCTGCCCTCGTCCATCTGGCCGTGGGCGATGGCCACCCGGGCCTCGGGGACCAGGTCGCGGATCTGGCGGGCCACCACCTCAATGTCGGACACCCGGTTGTGCACGTAGAAGGTTTGGCCCTCCCGCAGCAGCTCGCGCCGCAGCGCCTCGCTGATCGCCGCCGGGTCGTGCTCGCCGACGTAGGTCAGGATGGGACGCCGGTCGGCCGGGGGGGTGTTGACCATGGACAGATCGCGAATCCCGGTCAGCGCCATCTCCAGGGTGCGCGGGATGGGGCTGGCGGTCAAGGTCAGGACGTCGACCCCCTCGGCCAGTCGCTTGACCGCTTCCTTATGAGTGACCCCGAAGCGCTGTTCCTCGTCGACCACCAGGAGACCGAGATCCTTGAAGACCACGTCCTGGCCGAGCAGCCGGTGGGTCCCGATGACCACGTCGACACTCCCGTCGGCCAAACCGGCGATGACCTTCTTCTGCTGGGCCGCCGAGAGGAACCGGCTCAGCAGCTCGACCCGGACCGGATAGGGCGCGAAACGGTCGGCGAAGGTCTGGGCGTGCTGGCTGGCCAGCAGGGTGGTGGGCGCCAGGACGGCGGCCTGCTTCCCGTCCTGCACCGCCTTGAACACGCCGCGCACCGACACCTCGGTCTTGCCGAAGCCCACGTCCCCGCAGACCAGCCGGTCCATGGGCCGCGGCTGCTCCATGTCCGCCTTGACGTCCGCGATGGCCTTGAGCTGATCGTCGGTCTCCACGAACTCGAAGGAAGACTCCATCTCGGCCTGCCACGGGGTGTCGGGCCCGAAGGCGTGTCCCTCGACGGCCAGGCGCCGGCGGTAGAGCTCGACCAGCTCCTCGGCCACCTCGCCGGCGGAGGCTCGGGCCTTGGCCCGGGTGCGTTGCCAGTCCGCTCCCCCCATCTTCGAGAGGGTGGGGGTCTCGCCGCCGGTGTAAGCGGTGATGGCCTCGATCTGGTCCACCGGGAGGTACA
>DASZMA010000061.1:0-12575 GCA_035552095.1 Acidimicrobiales bacterium
GTTCGTGCGCAAGCACCCGCACTCGATGGGTGCTTGGGCGGGCGACTCCAAGACGCATGTCGCGACCATGGCCGACGGCGACTTCCGCTCGACCGAGCGCTCCGTCACGGTCGCCGACGCCACCGACGTCCGCATCGAGCACGTCGCCGCCGACGGCGCGGTGACCGTGCTGAAGGCCTCGACGCCGCTGCTGGCCGGCGAGGTCATCGACGCCGCCGTCATGCGCCGGGCGGCGCTGCAGGCGTTCTTCGCGCAGCAGATCGCCGACGCCAAGGCGCAGGGCGTGCTCTTCTCGGTCCACCTCAAGGCCACCATGATGAAGATCTCGGACCCCATCATCTTTGGTCACGTGGTGCGGGCCTTCTTCCCGAAGACGTTCGCCACCTACGGCGAACAACTGGCCGCCGCCGGCCTGAGTCCCAACGAAGGGCTGGCCGTAATTTTCGGGGGCTTGGAGTTTGGGCCCGACGGAGCGGAGATCAGGGCTGCTTTCGATGCCGAGCTGGCCGTGGGACCGGCGTTGGCCATGGTGGACTCCGATCGCGGTATCACCAACCTGCACGTCCCGAGCGACGTCATCGTCGACGCCTCCATGCCGGCCATGATCCGCACCTCGGGCAAAATGTGGGGTCCAGACGGACGAGAGACCGACACCCTGGCTGTCATCCCCGACAGCAGCTACGCCGGCGTGTACCGGGTGGTCATCGACGACTGTCGGGTTCACGGGGCGTTCGATCCGGCGACCATGGGTTCGGTGCCCAACGTGGGGCTGATGGCGCAGTCAGCCGAGGAGTACGGCAGCCACGACAAGACCTTTGAGATTCCCACCGATGGCACGGTCCGAGTGGTGGATAGCGCCGGCCACGCCATCCTGGAGCAGCCGGTGGGGGTGGGTGACGTGTTCCGCATGTGCCAGACCAAGGACATCCCCATTCGCGACTGGGTCAAGCTGGCGGTGACCCGGGCCCGGGCCAGCGGTGATCCGGCGATCTTCTGGCTCGACGAGGGACGCGCCCACGACGCCAACCTGATCGCCAAAGTCACGGCTTACCTGCCCGAACACGATCTCGAGGGACTCCGCATTGAGATCATGCCGCCGGAGCGGGCGACGGCGTTCTCACTCGAGCGCATCCGCCGTGGCGAAAACACCATTTCGGTCACCGGCAACGTCTTGCGCGACTACCTGACCGACCTCTTCCCCATTATGGAGCTCGGCACCAGCGCCAAGATGCTCTCCATCGTCCCGTTGATCAATGGCGGTGGCCTGTTCGAGACCGGGGCCGGCGGCTCGGCACCCAAACACGTCCAGCAACTGTTGAAGGAGAACTACCTGCGGTGGGACAGCCTGGGTGAATTCCTGGCCCTGGCGTCGAGCTTCGAGCACCTGGCCCAGAGCACCGGCAACAAGCGCGCCCAGATCCTGGCCGACACGCTG
This sequence comes from Acidimicrobiales bacterium, assembly GCA_035552095.1. Taxonomy (GTDB): domain Bacteria; phylum Actinomycetota; class Acidimicrobiia; order Acidimicrobiales; family RAAP-2; genus Bog-473. The sequence continues at coordinate 1,436 of DASZMA010000061.1, forward strand.
GACCGGGCGACCGGCACCTTCCTTGACCGCGACAAGTCGCCGACCCGCCGACTGGGCGGCATCGACAATCGGGGCAGCCACTTCTACCTGACGCTCTACTGGGCTCAGGAACTCGCCACCCAGACCGATGACGGGCAGCTGGCCGAAGCATTCTCCGGACTGGCCCAGACGCTGGCCGATCAGGAGGAGAAGATCGTCGGTGAGCTGATCGCGGTCCAGGGTTCGCCGGTCGACATCGGCGGCTACTACCAGCCGCAACCTGCCCTGGCCGAAGCGGTCATGCGACCCTCCGGGACGTTCAACGAAGCCATCGCCACACTCGGCTGACGTCCACTCGGCCCGTGGAGCTTGGCTCCAACGTCAGCTCGCGTAGGGGTTGGCTGGAATGGTGTCAGTACGGGTGATCGGCTGGTAGACAGCTGTGATGGTGTCGCCGTTCTCGGCCCATACCTGGGCGATCACGGCCCCGGTGGCGGGGTCCTCATAGGTGGTGTCGATCTCGGGGACTCCGTTGTCATGCCGGGTCATGGCGATCGCCGGCCGGCCGGAGGGGTCGGTGGCATCGGTGGTGATGGTGAAACCGTTGGTGCCGGCCAAGACCTTGTACAGGGCTGAGCGCAGCGCCGGTTGGACCAACGGACTCCAGAGGAGGGTGTCGGCCTCCTGGTAGACGTAGTCGTCGTCGCTCAGCACGGGTTGGCTGCCCAGCGACATGGACTTGCCAACCTTCGCCGCCTGTTGCGCGAGTGCTTGGGCTGTTTGTGCCGCCTGCTGCTTGGCCACCGACAACAACTTGGCGCGCAAAGCCGTTGGATCGGTCGGCAGAGCCGTGTACCAGGCCTCGGTCGAGGTCGGGTCGGGGCCTTCGGTGAGATCGGAGGGTTCGCTGGTGTAATCGGAGCCAGGGGCCTGTCCGTCGGCGGGGTACGCCTGCTGGTAGGTGGTCGACGCACCGGTCTGGGTGTCGATCACCGACGTGCGCTTGCTCTCACCGGGATCGCCCGTCTCGGTGTCGGTCTCGGAAAGAATGGCGTAGCGACCCGGTGATGGCGCGGCGGCGGCCGAGAGAGTGGCCAGCCGGTACAGCACGGCCTGCGTCGTCGAGCCCTTTGGTCCGCCCGCTGACCGTTGCCCGCCGGTGTGCCCTGGAGAGCCCGTGCCGGCCGCGATGGCCACGGCGGTCACAGCGGCTACGCCGAGACCAGCCACGGCGCGGCCGGTGACTGTCCGACCGTGCAGTTGTCGAGCGCGGTGTTCGATAGCCGTGACGTCGGGGGTGAACGGTTGATCCGCCGTGATCGAATGAAGGTCGTCGCGGAGCAGCGTTTCCATGTGGGAATTCATAGCGTTGATTCCTCTCTTTCCAGGTACGTTCTGAGGGCTGACAGGGCTCGGGAGGTCTGGCTTTTCACGGTTCCTTCGCTGCATTGGAGGACGGCGGCGGTCTCCCGTTCGGTGAGTCCCTCCAGGTAGCGAAGAACAACGGTGGCCCGCTGCCGGGGTGGGAGGGACAGGAGCGCCTGGAGCAGGCCAGCTCGCCGGACGATCTCGTCGGCGGAGTCACTTGAGGCCGTCTCTTCTGCGAGGTGCCCGTGATCACCCGGTGCGGTGTGCTTGTGCCGTCGCCAATGGCGGTGCGCCTCGTTGACGACGATGCGCCGGACGTAGGCATCAGGGCTGTCAGCCCGCTGCACCCGCGCCCAGTTCCGGTACGTCTTGGCCAGAGCTTCCTGGACCAGATCGTTGGCCAGGTGCCAATCGCCGCAAAGCAGGTAGGCGCTTCGGTGCAGCAATGGGGCCCGCTCACGTACGAACTCCCTGAACTCCTGCTCCTGGCGGTTCATCGTCTCTCGGGCCAGCGTGTCACATACATGTAGACACCAGGACGGCGGCAAAGGTTGTCAGGTCGGCCCAGAAATCCAATGGTCAGGCGCCGGATTGACCAAAACGTCCTGGCCGGAGGGGTGAGACGGTGCGTGTCGGCAGGAATCCTTGCCGCGGTGGCAATAGGGTGCACGGGAGTTCAAGTGGACGAAGGGAAGCGATGACCGACAAAGTTCTCCTGGAAGTGCGCAGCGGCGTGGCTGTGATCACCAACAACAACCCCGACAAGAGAAACGCGTTCGACGACGACATGGATGCGCGCCTCTTTGAGATTCTGGCCGAGCTGAAGGCCCGGTCGGACGTGCGGGCGGTGATCTGGCGGGGCGAGGGGAAGGCCTGGTCGTCCGGGCGTGACGTATCGGTCATCGGCACCAACGCCACCCCGCTCAGCCACCACGAGCTGATGACGCGAGGGCATCGGGGCATACTCCAGGTCTTCGACCTGGAAGCGCCCATCATCGTGGCCATACACGGCTGGGCCATCGGCGGTTCGTTCCAACGGGCTCTGCTCTGTGACATCCGGATCGCGGCCGAGGGCACCCGGTTCATGCTGCCCGAGGTCGGACACGGCGTCATCCCCGACACCGGTGGGGTCGGACGCCTCTTCCAGATGTGCGGTAGTGGAGTGGTCAGCGATCTGGTGCTGACCGGGCGGGCGATGGGGGTGGAGGAGGCTCTGGGCCACGGAATCGTCTCCCGCGTGGTGGCGCCGGAGTCTCTCGATGAGACGGCCTGGGAGATGGCGGAGAAGATCGCGGCGGCCCCCGCCGTGACGGTCAAGATGGCCCGCCGGGTCCTGCAGCACCTGAGTGAGCCGGGTGTCCGCTCCTCCATGGCGGACGAGTTGATCTATCAGACCTTTATCAACAAGTCATCAGATTTTGCCGAATTCAAGGCGGCCCGGGAAGACGGCCGCCAGCCGAACTACACGGGGAGTTGAACATGGCCGAGCTCGCTGGGCTTCGTGAGCCACCACCGCCGGGCACGTCCGCCCTGCCCGAAGGAACCTTTGCCAGCACCTGTGTCTTTGTGACGGGTGGCGGGACCGGACTGGGCAAGGCGATCGCGACCGAGTTCGCCCGTCTGGGCGCCGACATCGTCATCGCCAGCCGCAAAGCCGACCACCTGGAGGCCGGCCTGGCGGCGATGCAGGCGCTGGGGGCCCGGGTCCTGGTCGTGACCTGCGACATTCGTGACCCCGACGAGATCAGCGCCGCGTTCGACCAGGCGACCGCGACCTTCGGGCTGCCGGGTGTGCTGGTCAACAACGCGGCGGCCAACTTCCCCGTCCCGGCTGAGGACATGTCACCCAATGCCTGGCGCACGGTCGTCGACATCACGCTCAACGGGACGTTCTTCTGCTCCCGGGAGTTCGCCCGCCGCCACCTGGAGGCCGGGTCGCCCGCTTCCATCATCAACGTCGGCGCGTCGTACGCCTGGACCGGCGGCCCCGGCTTCGCGCACTCGGCGGCGGCCAAGGCGGGGGTCAAGAACATGGTGGAGACGCTGGCGGTGGAATGGGGCCCCTACGGCATTGCGGTCAACGGTCTGGTGCCCGGGCTGTTCCCGCACGAGGACATGACGGCCGACATCACCGGCAATCTGGACCGCACCAGCGAGAAGGAGGCCTGCCAGCCCGCCCTGCGCACGGGTCGCCTGCGCGAGCTCGGGTGGGCCGCCACCTTTCTGGCCTCTCCCTACGCCCGCTTCATCTCGGGTCATACCCTCGTGGTGGACGGCGCCAATTGGCAGCGCCGGACACTGACCAATCCGCCGGTGGTGACGGTGCGCGATCAGATGGGGCGCGGCCCGTTTGAGGCCAACCCGAGCCAGCCGTAGTCAGCCGCTCCCGGTGACGGCCGCTGCCGTCTCCAGGTAGCGCCAGGCGATGTCGGGCGGGAGCCCACCGACGAGCGGTTGCAGCCCGAGCAGGGTTCCCCGAGCGGCATACGCACGCGCCTCGTCCGGGGTGATGATCTGGTAGGCGCCCTGCTCGGCCCGGAGCTCGGACACGGTCGTGGCGAACGATACCGATGCGGTACCGGGCCGGTCGGCATTCCAGCTGGCGTAGCTCAACGCATCTCGCAACAGGTACATCCCCACCTCATCCCAGGCCTGATCGGGGTCCTCGGCCACGAAGACCGTGAGCGGGACGTCGGCGGCCGGGAACATGCACCCCAACGGTGTGACGCCGGCCTGAGCGGCCGCTTCGTTGTAGGCGCGCTCGAGGCCGGCGTCGTGTGATTCGGCCACGAAGAACATGCCGAGCCGGCCGGCCCGCCGGGCCGCCAACTCGGAGCCACCTCCGTAAGCCAGCATGGGCCCGCCGGGGGTGAACGGCAACGGCGTGACCCGGACCGGGCGACCTTCGACCTCGACCGTCTCGCCGGCCCAGAGCCGACGCAACAGTGTTATCCGGTCTTCCACCAACCGGCCCCGACCGGCCGGGTCGATGCCGAACATGGCGAACTCCTCGGGCCGGTAGCCGACGCCCACCACGTAGCTGACCCGGCCCCGCCCGATCAGGTCGATCACGGCCAGATCCTCGGCCAGTTTCACCGGCTCGTACAGCGCGACCAGCAGCGCGGCGACGGAGATGGCCAGGGTGGAGGTCCGAGCGGCAATGGCGGCGGCCAACGGGAGCGGCGAGGGCAGATAGCCGTCCTCCACGCCGTGATGCTGGCTCACCACCGCGGCGGCACAACCCCGATCCTCCGCCCAGGCGCACATGGCCAGGGTGGCCGCGTAGAGGTCGGCCCGCTCGGACGCGTCGACTGATCCGGCGCGCATGGCAAACCTCATCATGAACATGACGACTTCCTTTCCAGGCGACATACCGGCAGCCCGCGGTGGGCGGGCCATGCTGATTACAGCCGCGCCGCAACGATCGCGCCGGCACGCCGCCGGCACGCCACCCACCTGGGAAATTGGAAATTGTATTCAATTCTCGACCAGGTAGGCTCTCGTACCGTGCGAGGAATCATCAGCGCCGCCGGTTACGTGCCCTACCGTCGGCTGTCTCGATCCGAAATTGCCGCCTTCATGGGTACCGGTGGCGGTAAGGGCACCCGTGCGGTGGCCTCCCATGACGAGGACACCACCACGCTCGGGGTGGAGGCGGCGCGGGCCGCCCTCAGCAACGCGCCCACCGCGGCCGCCGACGCCCTGTGGTTTGCCACCACGTCGCCGGCCTACCTCGACAAGACGAACGCCACCGCGATTGCCGCCGCCCTCCGCCTTCCCTCAGACGTGTCGGCCTATGACTTCGGGGGAGCCTTGCGATCGGGCATGGGTTGCCTGGTGGCCGCCTTGAAGGGCTCCGGTACGACCCTGGTGGTCAGCGCCGACATGCGGGACGGGCTGCCCACCAGCGCGGACGAGTCGGCTGGCGGAGACGGCGCGGCGGCGGTCCTGATCGGCGAGGGTGACCAGGTGGTGGCCGAGTTTGTCGCGGCGGCCTCGGTCACCGACGAATTTACCGACCGTTGGCGCACGCCGGGGGCGCCGGTATCCAAGCTGTGGGAGGAGCGATTCGGCGAGAACCGCTACCTGGCCCTCGGCCAGGATGTCTTTGCCCGCGTCCTCAAGTCCGCCGGCCTGGAGGGTACTGACATCGGTCACCTCATCGTGACCGGTATGCATGGTCGGGCCGTAGCCGGGCTGCGCCGGAAGTTGGGCGTGCCCGAAGCCGCCTGGTCCGATGATCTCTCGCAGTCGGTCGGGCAGGTCGGGACGGCGCACCCCCACCTGGTGCTGGCCTCGGTCCTCGAGTCGTTGGCCCGCTCCGGGCCGAGTGCGACCGGCGCCAACGTCGTCTTGCTCCACCTGGCCGACGGGGCGGACGCCGTGGTGCTGCGCACGACCGCGGCCCTGGCGACCTGGCAGCCCCGACGTCCGGTGAGCCAGCAGATCGGTCAGGCGGCCGACCTGCCCTACTCCAAGTTCCTGGCCTGGCGGGGCCAACTGGTCCCCGAACCACCTCGACGCCCGGAGCCCGCTCGGGTGTCGAGCTCGGCGGCGCACCGTAGCGAGCAGTGGAAGTTTGGCTTCGTCGGGTCTCGCGACCGGAGCTCGGGAGTGGTCCACATGCCGCCGTCCCGGATCTCCATGCAGGGTGGGGCGCTGGACGACATGGAGCCGGTGGCCATGGCCGACACGGCGGGTACCGTGGTGACGTTCACCATCGACCGTCTGGCCTATTCCCCCAGCCCACCCATCGTCTTCGCCATCGTTGACTTTGACGGCGGCGGCCGCTACCCGGTGGAACTCACCGATGTTGACGCCACCCAGATCCGAGTGGGCAGTCGCGTCGAAATGACGTTCCGGCGCCTCTTCAGCGCCGACGGCATTCACGACTATTTTTGGAAGGCGCGCCCGGTGCGCCAGGAAGGGGCAGTCTGATGGGATCGCACGGCATCCGCGACCAAGTGGCCATCGTGGGCATGGGTTGCACCCCCTTTGCCGAACATTGGGACAAGGGTCTCGACGATCTAATTGTCGACGCCAGCACCGCTGCCTTCACTTCGGCCGGTCTCTCGAAGGACGACGTCGACGCCTACTGGTTCGGCACCGCCCAGAGCGGCATGAGCGGGATCGCGCTGGCCCGCCCACTCCAGCTGCACAACAAGCCGGTGACCCGGGTCGAGAACTACTGCGCCACCGGGGCCGAGACCTTGCGGGCGGCGGCCTACGCCGTGGCGTCCGGTGCTTACGACGTGGCCATGGCGGTCGGCGCCGAGAAGGTTAAGGACAGCGGGTTTCAAGGGCTCAACGCCAACAATCCACCAAATGACGGGACGGCGCGGACCCTCACGGCCGCCGCCATGTTCTCCATGGTCGCCCCGGCCTACGGACAGAAATACGGCGTCGACGACGAGACCATGGCCGACGTCCTGGCCGCCATCGCGGTGAAGAACCACTACAACGGGGCCCGCAACCCGCGAGCTCAATTCCGCAAGGAGATCACCAAGGAGACGGTGCTCAAGTCACCCCGGTTGGCCGGCACCCTCGGGGTGTTCGACTGCGCCGGCGTGGCCGACGGCGCGGCGGCGGCCATCGTGGTGCGGGCCGAGGATGCGCTCAAGTACACCGACAAGCCGATCTACATCAAAGCGCTGTCGTTCGTGGCGGGGAGCGGCTCCGGATTGATCGATCCCGGCTACGACTACACGCACTTCCCCGAATGCGAGGCGGCCGCGACCGACGCCTATGCCCAGGCCGGCATCACCGACCCGCGCCACCAGCTGGCCATGGCCGAGGTGCATGACTGCTTCACCCCGACTGAGCTCGTCCTCATGGAGGATCTCGGGTTCGCCCCCCGGGGGACGGCCTGGAAGGAAGTGCTGGCCGGGTCGTTCGCGCTCGACGGAGATCTCCCCATCAACCCCGATGGTGGCCTCAAGAGCTTCGGTCACCCGGTGGGGGCTTCGGGCCTCCGCATGTTCTTCGAGTGCTGGCTCCAGCTCCGGGGCGAGGCGCCGGCTGATCGGCAGATCGCCACCGCCGACCGAGGCCTGGCCATGACCCACAACCTGGGTGGGTACCCCGGCGAGATGCTCTCCTTCGTCTCGGTGGTGGGTAACGAACTGGGCTGATACCGGCGGCCGGCTAGCCGAGGTGAGCCTTGGTGAGCGGCAGTTCACCCTTTTCGATGGAGTCGGCCCGGGACCGGAGGGTGGCGGCCGTCTCGTCGAGTCCCAGCATCATGATGAACCGCTGCTCCTTAATCCCGGCGACGACCAGGTCGGCCAGCTCATCGAGTGATTGGAATTGCAGTTCGCGCCCGGCCTTCTGCGCCATCGCCTCCAGGTCCTCAATGGTCATCGGGGTCGTGTCGCGCGGCCGCTCCCGGGCCAGTTCCGGGGGACGGGTGCGCTCGGCGGTCCACAGACCGGTGCGCATGAGTCCTCCGGAGGGGTAGAACACCGAGGCCCGGAGACTGGTGTCGTCCGCCTGGAGCTGGGCGGCCAGGCATTCGGTGATGGTGGACACCGCGGCCTTGCTGGCCGCGTAGACCGACGCCGAGGACAGCGGGGATATCGGCCCGTCCGGTGAGGACGTGTTGACAATGTGCCCCTCCTCTCCGGCCGCCAGCATGCGCGGCACGAAGGTGAGGATGCCGTTCACCACTCCGGTCACGTTGACCCCGAAGACCCAGCGCCAGTCGTTGGGTGTGGTCGCCCACACCTTGGCGCTGGGGGCGCCGACGCCGGCGTTGTTGCACAGAACGTGGCAGGCGCCGTACGTGCGGAAGACCCGGTCGGCCAGGGCCTCCACCGAGTCCAGGCTGCTCACATCGGTGCGCACGCCAATGACGGGGCCGCTGGGTCCTAGCTCCGACACCGCGTTGTCGATCGCCTTCTGCTCAATGTCGGCGATCACCACCGACATGCCCTCGTGCAGGAAGGCCCGGCACAACGCGAGCCCGATGCCACTGGCCCCCCCGGTCACGACGGCGACCTTGCCACTCAGCTCTTTCATGGTGTCCTTCCCTCCCCGGGGCACGCGTGGACGAGACGACCACGGCCCCTTGACTTGAACATTGCATACTATATATTGGTATATTGATAACGGATTCGGTAATTGGTCCATATCCCCAGCCGGGGATCAACTGAAGGGGATTCCGTGACGGACACCAGAACGGAAACGGATGGCAACGTAGGGCTCCTCGGCGAGTCCCTGGCCAAGGGGATGCCGCGTCGGCCGGACTACATCGCCAACGCCGGCGAGCGACCCAACGTCCGCCAGGAGTCCGGGGCTCGCTTCCCGTTCCCCTTACCCAACGGGTGGTTCATCGTGGCCACCGCCGATGAGATCGCCCCGCTCGAGGTCAAGCCGCTCTTCTACTTCAACCGCGATCTCGTGCTCTACCGGACCGCGGCCGGGGAGCCGCGTCTGGTCAGCGCCTACTGCGCCCACCTCGGGGCCCACTTGGCCGCCGGGGGCAAAGTGGAGGACGACGCCATCGTCTGCCCGTTTCACGGTTGGAACTACGACGGGGCGACCGGCACGTGCGTCAAGATCCCCTACGGGACGGGCAAGATCCCGACCCAGGCCAAGATCCGGGCCTACCCCACCATTGAGCGCAATCACATGGTGTGGGCCTGGTTCCATCTGGAGGGGAAGCCGCCCTTCTACGACGTGCCCGTAGTCGGCGAGTTCGAGGACCCGGCCTTCAGCGATCCCTACCTCGTTGATTTCACCCTCAAGACGGCCTGCCAGGAGATGGCGGAGAACAACCACGACTCGGCTCACTTCCAGTTTGTGCACGGCACCAGCTCGATCCCCGAGCAGCAAGAACACATTGAGGGCACCTACAAGCGGGTGGTGGGCATGGACGGGCGGTTCACGCGGGAGACCTTCGGGCTGGGGCTCGGGGTGCTGCGGGTGCAGGACTTCGTGACGTTTTTTTCTTCGACCACGCCCATTGACGAGGAGCACGTGCAGGTCCGCTGGACATTCCTGGCGCCGAAGGCCAACGGTCCGGAGGCGGCCCAGCAGGCGGCGCTCAACTTCACGTCCGGCTTGAGCCAGGACATACCCATCTGGGAGAACAAGCGCTACGTGGAGCGTCCGATCATCATCAAGGACGAGAAGATGATCCTTGAGCATCGTGAGTGGTGCCAGCAGTTCTATTCGGATCCGTCGCTCGCCATCGACTGACGATCTGCCGTATTTCTTGTCCAACCTGTTCCAAGAACCGCAAAAAAGGGGAGTATCTATGCCGCAGAACCGCTGGGTCTCGAATGCTTCATGGCGACCGGCCTCGACGCCCGAGGGACCCGTCCTACCATCGATCGAAGCGGTGTACCTGACCGACCCGTCGGTGCTGGCCGCCGTGCTGCCCCCTCCACTCGAGCCGCCGCCTGAGCCGCGGGTCCACGTGCGGGTCACCACCATCGATCTCCCGCTGCCCAACGGCCACCGGCACCAGGAGAAGGTCGGCTTCTTCGCGGTCGACGCCGTCTACGACGGCACGCTCGGGGAGTACCCCCTGATGATCCCCATCGACCTGGAGTCGGCCGTGGCCATTAGCCGGGAGCGTTTCGGCGAGCCCAAGAAGTTGGCCGAGATTGAGATGGAGCGCGAAGGCTCACATGTGAGCGCCAGCATCTCCCGCCACGGCGTGGCTTTCATTGAGATGGTCGGTGACGTCACCGCCGAGCTGGCGGTGCCGGATCCGTACCCGGCCACGCAGTTCTGGTTCAAGTACCTGCCGGCCATTGAGGGCCCGGGCTTCGATGCGGGCCCCCTCATGGTGCGGGTCGATCAGGTGCGCACCCCCATCACCATGGAGTGCCTGGAGGGAAAGCTGGTGCTGCGTGACGTCGCCACCGCTCCGGTGGCCGATCTGCCGGTCGAGGAGATGGTCTCCCTGGTCTGGACAACGCGGAAGAGCAGCGTGAAGCCGGCGATCGCCTGCGCGGTCGACCCCGAAGCCTTCGCGCCCTTTGCCTTCTCCCGTTACGACCACGTTTAGCCATCCGTCCCGGATCAATCGAAAGTGTGAAGGAGTTCACCATGGACAGGTACCTGGTCATCTCGTCCGATACCCACGCCGGCCCACCGACGCAGCGCTATCGCGACTATCTGGAACCTAAGTACTTCGAGGCGTTCGACGCCGATGTGGCGGCCAGCCAGCAGCTCATCGGCGCCCGGCGGGACCTGGTTGACGCCGGGGACTTTGAAGAGCAGTGGGAGAAGGAAACCGGCGATGGCGGCAAGTTGGCCTCCTGGGACTCGACCGCCCGCAACGTCGAGTTGGATCGTGAAGGCATCGTGGCCGAGGTCATCTTTCCCGACGCCGACGTGCTGGGCGGGGGAGCATCGGCGCCCTTCGGGGCCGGGCTGGGGTCCTCTGGTGACCTCGACGGCGAACTGGTGATGGCGGGCGCCCGGGCGCACAACCGATGGCTGGGCGAGCTGTGCTCGGAGAGTCCCGAGCGGCGCTGTGGTGTGGCCACCGTGCCGATTCTCCACGACATCGACCAGGCGCTGACCGAAATGAAGCGCATCGCCAATGATGGATTCCGGGCCATGATGATCCCGACCCTCTGGGGCGGCCAGCCGGCGTACAACGATGCCCGCTATGAGCCGATTTGGGCCGCCTGTGCCGACCTGGGCCTCGTGGTGCACGTCCACTCTGGGGGCGCTTCGCGTGACATCACCTCGCCTCCCGGCCTGGTGGCCATCTACGCCACCGAGGCGTGGTGGTGGGCCGCTCGACCGCTCTGGACCCTCCTGTGGTCGGGAGCAT
>DASZMA010000062.1:0-69125 GCA_035552095.1 Acidimicrobiales bacterium
GCCGAAGTCGGGCACGGTCACCTGGATGTCATTAAGGGGGCGTACCACTCGCCCCAGCTGACCCACCCGGCCGAGTGGCTGACTTCCATTGAGCACCACCTGGCCCACACCGACGTCGGGGCCCACGCCCATGACTGACTCCTCGACCACCCCGCCCCCGCCCCAAGCCTCCGACCGCATCCCGCTCGCCGGTTCCGACGTCGCCATACCGCCCCTTGGGGTCGGCACCTGGGCCTGGGGGGACAAGGGCACCTGGGGCATGGGCGGCTACGACTCGTCCTACTCCGAGGAGACCATCCTGAGTGCGTGGCAGGCCTGCCTGGAAGCCGGCATCGTCCTCTTCGATACGGCCGAGGTCTACGGCGGCGGCGAGAGCGAGCGCATCATCGGCCGGCTCCTGGCTCAGGATCCGACCGCCCGGGCCAAGGTGACCATCGCCACCAAGTTCATGCCCAGCCCGTGGAAGCTCAACGTCACCTCGGCCCTCGTCTCGGCCGCCCGGGCCTCCCTGGCGCGACTGGGCATTGAGTACATCGACCTGTACCAGATCCACGGGCCCATCTCCCTGCGCAATCACGACGCCCTGGCCGACGCCCTGGCCGCCGCCCACTCCGAGGGACTGGTCAAGGCGGTTGGCGTGTCCAACTATTCGGTCAAGGAGACCAGGTCCATGGACGCTGCCCTGCGCAAGCGGGGCCTGCGCCTGGCCAGCAACCAGATCGAGTTCTCGCTGCTGCGCACCATGCCCGAGCAGGTCGGCCTGCTGGACTGCTGCCGCCAATTGGGCGTGGTCCCGTTGGCCTACTCGCCCATCGGGCAGGGCCGTCTGACCGGCAAGTACTCGGCCGCCAATCCGGTTCCGGGCAAGCGCACGTTCTCGGACCACCCGATGGCCGCGGTGGACAAGGTGGTAGCGGAGCTGCACCGGGTCGGGAAGGTCCACGGCGACCGCACGCCCAGCCAGGTGGCCCTGGCTTGGATCATCGCCAAGGGCGCCGTCCCCATCCCGGGCGCCAAGAACCGGGATCAGGCCGAGCAGAACGCCGGAGCACTGGGCTGGCGCATGGACGACGACGACCTGGCCGCGCTGGACGCGGTAGCCCTTTACGGGAAGCGGGGCATCGCCCAGCGCTTCTGGCAGCACGGCTGACCTGACCCTGACCTGACCTTGGTCCAGCCGTACCCACAGCGGTACGGTGGTCGGGCATGATCGCCCTCCTGGCTGACGCCCCGCTGCCACCGCTGCGGGGCAGCCAGCTCTTCTCGACCCAGTTCGATTTCGTCCCGGTCACCCTGGTCCTGGTGGCCCTGGTCCTCTACCTGTGGGGGGTTAAGCGGGCCAACCGGCTGCGCCCCCGCCACCCCTGGTCCGGCCTGAGGACGGCGGCGTTCATCGGCGGGCTGGTGAGCACCGGCATCGGCGTCTTCAGCTTCATCGGCGTCTACGACACCGAGCTGTTCTGGGACCACATGGTGCAGCACCTGATCCTGATCATGGTGGCCGCTCCGCTCTTCGCCATCTCATCCCCCCTGGAGCTGGCCTGGCGCGCCACCACCGGCACTTCGCACATCGTGGTCACCGAGGCGCTGCGCTCGCGGGTGGCCAAGGTGCTCGGGCACCCGGGCGTGGCCTTCCTGCTCTACGCCGTGATGATCCCGTTGACCCACCTCACGGTTTGGTACAACTACACGCTCCAGCACGAGTCGGTGCACAACGCAGAGCACCTGGTCTTCCTCGGCGTCGGCTATCTCTTCTGGCGCCAGATCTTCGGTTCTGATCCCAACGCCTACCGGATGCACCCGGCCCTGCAGTTCGGCTACCTGTTCCTGGCCATTCCCATCGACACCTTCACCGGGCTCTCGCTCAACGGTGCGGTGCACGAGATGTTCCCGGCCTACCTGGCCCTGCACCGCACCTGGGGGCCCTCGCTGGTCGACGACCTGCACATCGGCGGGGTGCTCATGTGGGTGGGTGGCGACACCCTGATGCTGTGGCCGATGATCCCGGTGGCCCTGCGCTGGCTGCACCTGGAGGAACGCCGGGCCGTGCGGGTGGACCGGGAGATCGATGCCGCCGAGGCGGAGGCCGCGGCCCTGTTCGAGAGATCACTGGACCAGCCCGCCGAACTCTGACCCCTCCCGTGCTCATGACGCGTGCTCAGGGCGCGCCGTGCGGGCGGCCAGGATCACGGCGAACAGCGCGACCGCGGTGACGTGCACCCCGGTGCACCACAGGCAGATGGCGCCCACCCGGAATAGCTCGACATAGACCAGGTAGAGCACCATGGCCGCCCCCACCCCGGCCAGCGCCGTCCTCAGGCGCTCTACCCACGGCGACCCGGACGCCCAGGCCGCGGGCACGGTCAGCACGCTCATGGCCGTGGCCCAGACCAGGCCCAGCACGGCCACCGGGACGCCCAAGACCACCGACCAGCTGCTGGTGGTGACCAGGGTGCAGTTGACCACCCCCGAGTCCGGGCAGGCCAGCGCCGTGGGGTCGGTGTAGTGCGTCAAGGTCAGGTACGCCGCCAGGGCCACCGCCAGCAGCGACAGCCCGAGCGACGACCATTGGACCCAACGGGTCATCCACCGCGTCCGCGGCGTTGCCATGTCAGGACCCCAGCTTCTGGGCGATGGCGGCGATGGTGGGGGAGTTGCACACACTGGCCGGCTGGTTGCCGGTGATGGCACAGATGCTGGCGGTGATCTGGTTGGCCGTCCCGTCAATGGCGGTCGCCACGACGCTCGACGGGTTATCGAGGTCGCGGGCGATGGCGCTCATGCTCAGTCCTTGGAGGATCTCGGGGCTGAAGCTGGCTCCAATGACCACGTACTTGTTCCCGATATCGAGGAAGGGGATGCTCCCGGGGTCCGAGGTGTACGGCGCCGCGTCGAACGTGGTCAAGAGGGAGTTCTCGGCCGCGGTCGGCGTCTGCAGGGTGGCGTAGCTGTTACCGGCGGGCTGGTTGGTCTCCTCCTCGACCGGATTGAAGTCCAGGTACGGGCTGGTGTACGTCGAGCCGTAGAAGCTGAACGTCGCCGTGTCGGGGTAGACGTCGGTGCTCGAGGAATGGGTGGCCGACAGACCGCTGAAGGTCCCGAAACGCGAGAGCGCCTCCACCAGGGCCCACCGCTCGGCGGCACAGAACGGGCAGTACTCGGCCCCGATGTAGACGATCTCCGGCTTGCCGTCGCTCGCCGTGAGGGCGGCCTGGTTGCCCGAGACCCGGGTCGGGGCGGTCAGCGCGCTCGGATCGTCGACGGTGGCCAGGGTTGAGGCGCTGACCGAGGTGACGGCGGCGAGCACACCGGCGGGCAGCGCGGACGTGCCGGTGCTGGTGGCGGTTTTGGCCGGAGTGACCCCGGGCGCCAGCGTGGACGCCGCCGGGGAGGCCGATCCACCGGTGGCCTTAATGACGACCAGGGTGACGATGATCAGTAGGACCAGGGCCACGGGCAGCAGGTTGAATAGCAGCGGGTGTTGCGCCCGCCATCCGGCCAGGCCGGAACTGGTGGGCGCTACGGAGCGGTTGGGGCGCGCCGGGCGCGCCGTCCCGCGGTGGGACTTCGACATGAGAGTTCTCCTTGGTAGGTCGGGGCGGCGCGGTGGGCCGGCCCCGAATCGTTCGATGGGCGACGGCCACGTTGGTGGCCGACCGCGTTCAGATCAGGTCGAACGGGGAGAACTGCGGGGGGTGGAACAAGCGCGTGGCTGCGCCACGGGCCAGCGCTGGGGTAGACGAACGGAACCGCCTGGTCAGGCGAACAGCGGCGAAGGCGGCCACGCCCCCTATGAGGGCGCCGAGAGCGGCGATGGTCAGGCTGGGGGCGGCCGGCGCCGGCGCTCCCTTGCCGCAGACCGCGTCCATACAGCCCGGCAACACCGTCGGCTCTTCCGCCAGCTGGGCCATCGGGCTGACCGGAACCTGCGCTCCCGAGCTGAGCAACCGCGGCATGAAGCCAGCACCCACGGTGGCGGCCGTGACCACCACGAGAATCCAGCGCCAGCGGCGTGACATGCCCAAAAGGTTAATGGCGCTCCTCGCCGAATTGGTCTCGCGCCGCCGGACCGGGCCGTGCGCCGGGCCGTCCCAAGCGCCGGCCGGGTGCCGCCGATAGCGTTTGGCCCATGTCGAGAATACGCAAGGTGCTCCTTTCCATGGCCGGTCTGATCGCCCCATTGGCGGTGGGGGTCGCTCCGGGGACCGCCGGCGCGGCCGCAGCCCCGCTCAACAGTGCCTACGTGGAAGTGTTCTCGGGCGGCAACCTGTCGGCCACCAGCCAATTCGATATTCAGAGCGCCGACCAGTCGAATGGCCAAATCAGCCTGCAGGGGACGAATGGGAATTCGAACCAGCAGATGTCTCTCTTCATCACGCCGCCCGGTTCGCAAACATTGGCGGCCGGGAGTGAGTACGACACCGACAGCGGCACCACCATGGCCATCTCGGTGCCGGGGACGCCCGGCTGCAGCGCCGGCAACAACAACAGCTCGGTGTTCATTGACCAGGCCACGTACGACGACGCCGGGCAGCCCACTTCCCTCGGCATTGAGTTCGATGTCGACTGCACATTCTCCGGTCGCGATCTCGAGTATGTCGGGACAGCTGCCTTCGACCTGACGCCGACCACTCCGGGCCAGGGCTATTACATCTACGAGAGTGACGGCACCCTGAGTGCGTTCGGCAACGACTCCTACTTGAACTACCTGGGCGATTTGAGCACGACCAACTTGAACCAGCCCATTGTCGGCATGGCCACCACGGCCGACGGTGCCGGTTACTGGATGGTGGCCACCGACGGCGGCATCTTCGCCTTCGGCGATGCCGCGTTCCATGGCTCGACCGGCGCTCTCCGCCTGAACAAGCCGATCGTCGGCATGGCCGCCACCCCCGATGGGGGCGGTTACTGGCTGGTGGCTTCCGACGGGGGCATCTTCGCCTTCGGCGACGCCCCGTTTTACGGGTCGACCGGCGGGATCCATCTCAACCAGCCCATCGTGGGCATGACGCCGACGGCGGATGGGAAGGGTTACTGGCTGGTGGCCTCCGACGGCGGCATCTTCAGTTTTGGTGATGCCGCCTTCCATGGTTCAACCGGGGCCCTCCATCTCAACCAGCCCATCGTGGGCATGGCGGCCACGCCTGACGGCGGCGGCTACTGGATGGTGGCCTCTGACGGAGGGATATTCAGTTTCGGCGACGCCCCGTTTTACGGGTCGACCGGCGCACTCCAGCTGAACCAACCCATCGTTGGCATGACCCCCACCCCCGACGGTGGGGGCTACACGTTCACGGCAGCTGATGGTGGCGTCTTCAATTTCGGTGATGCGCGGTTCTACGGGAGTCTCGGCGGCCTAGGCCTCGACGACATCGTGGGCATCACCCATTGAGGTCCATCAGCTCGACCCGCACCCCGTCGGGATCGGTGCAGTAGACGAACTCAAGCGGTGTTCCGCCGAAGTCGATGGTGGTCCGGCTGGACGCCACCACGGTGCCGCCGAGCTCGACCACCTTGGCCGCCACCGCCTCGACGTCGGCCACCCGGAAGGACAGGTGGGTCAGGCCGAGCTGGTTGACGGCCCGTCGCACCTTGTCGCCGAAGGGCGTGGGTTCGGAGAAGGCCAGCAGCTCAATGGCCACCGTCCCCTTCCGGATGAACTGGGAGGTCACCGAGACGTCGGGCAGGTCCATCAACTGGGCGAATTCAGACCCGATGACGTGGGATTCGGCCTTCTCGAAGCCGAGGGCGTCGCAGTAGAAGCGCAGGGAGGTATCGAGGTCGCTGACGCAGATGCCGAAGTGGGAGAAGGTCGGTTCCATGGGCCCAGTCTGGCCTCCCCGCCCCCACGTCCGTAGTGTCAGAGTCGTGACACCGGAAAAGCAGGCCAGCCAGGAGCACCGCACCGACTCGGGGATTGAGATCAAACCCGTCTACCGAGCCGACGATTTGGCCGGCTGGGACCCCGCCACCAAGCTCGGTGAGCCGGGATCGTTCCCCTACACCCGGGGCGTCCACCCCGAGATGTACCGCTCCAAGCTCTGGACCATGCGCCAGTACGCCGGCTTCGGATCCGCCGAGTCGACCAACGAGCGGTTCAAATTCCTGCTCGATGCCGGCCAGACCGGTCTCTCCTGTGCCTTCGACCTGCCCACCCAGATGGGCTACGACTCCGATCACCCCCGGGCCGAGGGCGAGGTGGGCAAGGTCGGGGTGGCCATCGACTCCCTGGCCGACATGCGCCTCCTCATGGCCGATCTGCCGATGGACAAGGTCACCACCTCCATGACCATCAACGCCACCGGCGCCATCCTGCTGCTCCTGTACGAACTGGTGGCGGAGGAGCAGGGCGTACCGGGCGAGAAGGTCCGCGGCACCATCCAGAACGACATCCTCAAGGAGTACATCGCCCGGGGGACCTACATCTACCCGCCCCGGCCCTCCATGCGGCTCATTGTGGACACCTTCTCCTACTGCGCCGCCAACCTGCCCAACTGGAACACCATCTCCATCTCCGGCTACCACATCCGGGAAGCGGGATCGACGGCCGTCCAGGAGATCGCTTTCACACTGGCCAACGGGATCGCCTACGTCGAGGCGGCCCTGGCGGCCGGCATGGACATCGACGCCTTCGCGCCGCGACTGTCGTTCTTCTGGAACGCGCACAACAACCTGTTCGAGGAGGTGGCCAAGTACCGGGCCGCCCGCCGCATGTGGGCCCGCATCATGACCGAGCGCTTCGGGGCCAAGGATGAGCGCTCCAAGATGCTGCGCTTCCACACCCAGACCGGCGGGTCGACCCTGACCGCCCAGCAGCCGGAGAACAACATCGTCCGGGTTACCCTGCAGTCGCTGGCCGCCGCCATGGGGGGCACCCAGAGCCTGCACACCAACGGGTTCGACGAGGCGCTCGGGCTGCCCACCACCCGGGCCGCCAAGATCGCCCTGCGCACCCAGCAGATCGTGGGCTTCGAATCCGGGGTGGCCGATACGGTCGACCCGATGGCCGGGTCCTACTTCGTCGAGGCGCTGACCGACGAGGTCGAGCGGGCGGCCAACGAGTACCTGGACCGCATCGAGGCGCTGGGCGGGGCGGTGGCGGCCATTGAGGCGCGCTTCATGCAGGACGAGATTGAGAGCGCGGCCTACAGCTTCGCCAAGGCGGTGGACGACGGCGAGAAGGTCGTGGTCGGGGTCAACCGCTTCACCGACGCCGAGAGTGAGCCGGCCGAGGTGTTCCCCATCGATATCAAGCTGCAACAGACCCAGATCGACCGCACCAAGTCAGTGCGGGCGGCCCGTGACCAGGCGGCGGTTGATGCCGCGCTTTCGGACATCGCCGAGACGGCCCGAGGTGAGGGCAACCTGCTGGTGCCCATGAAGGTGGCGCTGGGCGCCATGGCCACGCTGGGCGAGGTGGCCGATGTGCTGCGGGGTGAATTCGGGGTCTACTCGCCGGGAGGCTGAGGATGGCCCGCCCACCCGTGAGTCGATCCTCGGTCCGGCCCCGGGGCCAGCGCATGGCGCGGCTCAGGCCGATTGGTCTCCTGTGTGATGTCGTCGTCGTTCTCCTCTTCGTCGGCATCGGCCGGTCGAACCACCACCACGGGCTACGCCTCGGGGGCTTCGTCTCGACCACGTGGCCGTTCGCCATCGGACTCGGCCTCGGGTGGCTGGTCGTCACCGTCTGGCCTGGCGCGGCACCCGGTGGCGGATCATCCGTGAAGGGCGGGATGGTGGTCACCGTCACGACCGTGGCGGTGGGAATGATCCTGCGGGTCTGGGCCGGACAGGGCACGGCCGTCGCCTTTGTCATTGTCGCTCTGGTCTTTCTCGGCGCGACCATGACCGGCTGGCGCTTCCTGATGGCGCACGTCAACCGGAGGAAGCCGGCCAAGGCCGGGTCCCCTCAGTAGGCCAGGGCGATCGACTCCCGCCGCCAGTCGGCGGCACTCATCAAGGCCCCTGAGGTGTGGTCGATGGCGATGGCCTGGCCCGATCCGAACAGTTCGTCAATGACCCGGACCTGGTGGCCGCGTGCCTCGAGTTCCTGGCGGAGGGCCGGGTCGACCGGACCGTATAGGGCTTCGAAATCGATCGAGGCTTGGTCAGACGACCCGAGGAAGCGGGGAGCGTCGACGGCCTGCTGAATATTGAGACCGAAGTCCATGACGTTGACCATCATCTGGCGCACGGTCTCGACCCGCGTTCTGCCTCCGGGACTCCCGACGATCAGGCTGAGTTGTCCGTCCCCGTCGAAGACCATCCCCAGGCACGGGTTCTGTTCGATGCGCCCACCGGGAATGATCCGGTTGGCTCCGACACCGTGGGCATAGGCAAAGTAGAGGCTGCTGTTGGCCATGATCCCCGTTGGGCCGGCCACCGCTGCGGTGCCGAAGAGGGTTCCCACCGTCTGCATGAGGTGAACGGCATTGCCCTCATCGTCCACCACCGCCAGCGTGATGGTGTCCTCCTGCGATGGGATCAAGGTGCGGACCGCCGAAGCCGTCGACCCGATCCGGGAGCGCATGTCGGCGACATGCTCGGCCGAAAGCATCCAATTGATCACCGCGGGATCGACCTTGTCGCCGAGGTACTGGACTCGATCGGCACTGACGTGCTTGGCCGATTCGACGCTGGTGTGCAGGTAGTCAGGATCGAGCGGTCCATTGAACGGCCCGTACGAGTCCAGCAGCTGTAAGCCGGAGGCGAACGAGACGTCCCCGAAGGGGGCGGGGGCGGACAGGACCAGGTGATCGCGGAACCCGACGGATAAGGGCTGGTGCCAACTGGGCCGGTAGCCGGCCAGGTCCTCCCCTGTGAGTACGCCGCCGTGCTGCTGATAGAACGCAACCAGGGCACCGGCGGTCTCACCCTGGGTCACTTCTTGGGCCCCGTTGCGAGCGATGCGCTCGAGGGTGGTGGCCAGGTCGCGCTGGAGGAGGCGGTCGCCCGTTTGGAGTGGGCGGCCATTCGGCAGGAAGACCTGCGCACTGGCCGGCCATCGCCCGAGGCGGGTGGCGTTGTTGACCAGATGCCCGTGCAGTAGCTGTGAGACGGGAAATCCGTCGGAGGCCAGCGCGATGGCGGGTGCCAGCACCCGGCCCAGCGTCCATCGCCCTTTCTGCGAGAGAAGCTCCTCCCAGCCGGCGACGACGCCGGGCACCAGGCTCCCCAGTAGGGACCCGCCCGTCCGCTCCAACTGTCGCCAGTCGACGATTCCCGCGGCATCCGGCTGGAAAGAGGCTGGGTCGAGACCGGCCGGAACGGACCCGTGGAACTGCAGCACGGAAGTACGACCGGCGGCCCGTTCGTAGACGGTGGCCCAGCCCACGCCCCCGATGCTGCTCGAGAAGGGCTGCACGACAGCGCTCACGGCGGCCGCGGCCACCGCAGCATCTACCGCGTTCCCACCGGCGCGCAACACCTCGATCGCCGCCTGCGAGGCGAGGAGGTGTGGGGCCGACACGGCCCCGCGGAAACCCAGTGCCATTGGACGGGTCTGGAATGGTGAAGTGCTCACCGATTGGCGTACCGACGTCCGTCCATCATGAGCCCATACTGTCGCGTCGCCGGCCGGCCCCGGGCCATTCGGGGAAAAGGAAATCGGCCACCAGCGGTGCTGGCGACCGCAATGACTCGTTGCTCGGTGGATTCAGCTGTGCCGGCAACTCGCCGAAGACGATGTCGAGCAGTGTTTATGCTGGCACGCGTGAGCGAGACGGTGCGGATGTTCGTCAATGGCGAGGCGATGTCCGGAGGCTCGCTGCACTACGCGATAGCCGATGCCACCTTCCTGGGCCAGCGATCGACCGCCCCCGGCTACCGGTTCTTCTCGGTCCGGGACGAGTTTCCCGGGCTCCACCCCGTTGCGCAAGGCGGTCGGACCGTGCCCGGGGAGCTCTACGAGGTCACCTACCAGATGCTCCGTGAACGACTACTGCCGAACGAGCCCAGGGAACTGGAACTGGGAGTGATCGAGCTGGACAACGGAGAGGGCTCGCTCTCCATGCGCATGCGAGAGGACGCGCTCGGCCTGCCCGGCGTGGTCGACATCAGCGACCGTGGAGGTTGGAGATCTCACCAGCAGGGCACGAGTGATTCCGGGCCCGGAGCGTCGTGACGGTCAGGGGATTCGACCCGCTGGGCTGCGGCAATGCTGCGGCATGGACGTGACATGCGCGCCGTAGTGGTCGCTGCGTTCGGGGGCCCAGAAGTGCTCCAAGTGGTCGACCAGGCGTCCCCCGAACCCGGGCCGGGAGAGTTGCTGGTCGAGGTGGCCGTTGCTGGCGTGAATTTTCGCGATCTGCTCCACCGCACCGGCACGTTCGGCGCGGTCCTCCCTTTCGTGGCCGGCACTGAAGGCGCGGGGCGTGTCGTGCGGGTCGGCGAATCGGTGGGCGGCTTCCGACCGGGCGACCGGGTGGCGTGGAAGTCCGGGGCGAGCTATGCGGACCAGGTCGTGGTCCACGCCAGCGAGTCGGTGGTCATTCCCGAGGACGTGAGCGACTTGCAGGCCGCCGCATCGCTGCTCCAGGGCCTGACCGCGCACTTCCTGACCATGACAACATTCCCGATTTCCCCGGGGGATGTCGCTCTCGTGCACGCGGCGGCGGGAGGGGTGGGCTCCCTCCTAAGCCAGATGGTCACCCGGCGCGGCGGCAGGGTGATCGGCACCGTCTCCAGCCCGGAAAAGGAGGCTGCGGCCAGGGCGGCCGGGGCTGACGAGGTGATCCGGTACGAGGACCCCGGCGTCGACGTGGCCGCCCTGGTCCGTGAGATGACCGACGGGCGAGGGGTCGACGTCGTCTATGACGGGGTGGCGAAGACGACGTTCGATGCCAGTCTGGCCGCCTGCCGGACGCGAGGCATGCTTGTCCTGTACGGAGGCTCAAGCGGGGCGGTCCCGCCATTCGAGATCATGCGTCTCATGCATTCGGGGTCGATCGGGCTGTCGCGGCCGAGTGTGCGGGACTTCACAGCCGCCCGGGATGAATTCGATGCTCGAGCCAATGAGCTGTTCGGGTGGATCGCCGCCGGTGCGCTCACGCTGGCGATTGACCAACGGGACGGCCTCGAGGCGGCGGCAGAGGCCCAACGCGCGCTGGAAAGCCGCCAGTCGGTCGGCAAGATCGTTCTGGTCGTGTGACGTAGGGGACGCAGGAGGCGTTGCCGGTCGGTCGGGAACCGCCACTGGCCCGATTATGGGGAGGCGGAGCCTTCCTCTGGGAGCGCAAACTCCGCATCGGCGGCCAGCATCCGGCACAGGATCGGGCCGGCCGCGGCAATGTGGTCGTCGGTGAGGTCGAGATGCGTGACGGCCCGGACCACGGTCGGCGAGATGGCACCCAGCAGCACGCCCTGTTGGGCCGCCTCGGCCACGAACACATTTGCCTTACGTACCGAGAAGAGGACCACGTTCGTCTCCACCAACTCGGCCTTGACCCGATCGGGTGCCGCCTGGCTGAGGGCGTGAGCCAGTTCCTTGGCGCGCCGGTGGTCCTCAACGAGTCGTTCGAGGTGGTGGTGGAGTGCATGGAGGCCGCCGGCGGCCAGAATGCCTGATTGCCGCATGGCGCCGCCGAGCTGCCGGCGAATGGCCCGAGCCTTTGGGGCGTGTTCTGCGTTCGTCACTACCAGGGAACCGACGGGGGCTCCCAGGCCCTTCGACAGGCACACCGAGAGAGTGGCGAAGCGGCGGCCGTACTCTTCCAGGCTGATACCGGTCGCCACGGCTGCGTTCCAAATCCGGGCCCCGTCACAGTGGAGGGCCACGCCGAGTGGTGCCGTGAGTTCGACCAGGGCATCAATCTCCGCCAGTCTCCAGGGGCGACCACTCGAGCGGACGTGCGTGTTCTCAATGGCCACGGCCCTCGTTTCGACCATCGAATAGTTCGATCCGTTCCCGTTCGGGCCGGAAGGGTCGACTCTAAGTTGAGCGGCCACCGTGGCGGCGCGGAGAACTCCTCCGTCGTTGACCAGCGTCCTCGTTTGAATGCCGCCGACGGCGGCCAGTGAGCCCATTTCGAACGTGACGACATGGCTGTCGTTGTCCGCCAGGATCTCCGATCCCGGCTCGGCCGACAATCGCAGCGCGATGTTGTTACCCATGGACCCCGACGGCACGAAGATCGCCGCTTCATGGCCGAACCTGGCCGCCACTTCCTCCTCCAGGGCTCGCACGGTCGGGTCCTCGCCAAACTGGTCGTCACCCACGTCGGCCCATGCCATGGCCTGGCGCATGGCCGGCGTCGGTCGGGTGACGGTGTCGCTGCGAAGGTCGACCGGGAGGTCGACGGAGAGGTCGGACATTGGGTGAGGATATAGGCCGCCCGAGACGTAGCATCTGCCTCCCGTGCTAGTTCACGCGTTTGAAACGCGAGCCATTGGTTGCCGACTCTGGAGGATTCATGCCTGACCCAGCCAAGCCGGAGGCGCTGCGAGGCTCGCAGACGCTGGCCCGGGGTCTTCGCATCCTCCGGGCCCTACGTGAGGCGCCGAGCGGGCTTTCGGTGGCCGAGCTGGTTCGTGGACTCGAGTTGCATCGGCCGATCGTGACGCGTCTGCTGGTGACGCTGGAGGACGAGGGGTACGTGGAGCGAACCGAGACGTTGGCCTACCGGCTCGGTCCCGAACTGATCGCCTTGGGCAGAGCGGTGCGGTCCGACATGCGTGAGTTGGCGGCCACGGTGCTCCGAGGACTGGCCGAACAAGTGGGTGCGACGGTTGTCCTCGTCGTCCGCGACGGTGACCAGGCGGTCGTCATCAGCGTGGTCGAACCCATGCACACCGACCTGCGCCTTCTCTTCCGTCTCGGTTCGCGTCACCTCCTGCGTCAGGGGGCAGAGGGCATGGCCATCCTGGCTGGGAACCCTCCGCAGAAGGGGGAGCGACCCGAGGTGGCGCACGCCCGCCGGTCGGGGTACGTCGTCAGCGCGGGGGAGATCATGCCGGGCACCTGGGGTCTTGCCGTTCCGGTCATGACGGCGGGCGGTCGGTGCGAAATGAGCGTCGGCGTGATCTCGGCCCAGGCCCTGGACGAATCGAAGACGGCTCGGCTCGTGCGTGAGGTCACCGACGAGCTGGAACGGCGCCTGAGTCTGGGCGGGGAGCTGCATTGACGAGTGGCGGTAGGGACGTTAATCTGTCGGTGACCGGTAGACGGATGCGACAACCGATAATCGGTCGAAATAGCGGAGCGGTTCTATTGGTTCGCGTCACCCGGGAAATCCGGAATAAGAACCTCACTCTTTGATCCTCTCCTTTCGGGATAATGGATGGTCGAAAGTGCGTCAACGGGGGGGAGCCAGGATGTTCCGTCCCAGCGCCCTGCTTCTCGTCGGTAACGAGCGTAGGTCCAGGCCAGACGCGGTAATGGGACCCCTATCCCGTCCGACGGGATAGCTGCGGGTGTCCGTGGCGGAGGCGATCGCCTGGGCTGGAAAGTCTGGGCATAGTTCATCCTTCATTCACTACTTTGTCCGGTCACCCCATACGGTTCATTGAGCCGAAACATTCGCCTCATTTCCCGGAAACAGTCCACCGTTACCTTCCTCATATGAGCCTCAAGGTGACCACCTACAGCACGGCCGGTCGATCCGACGGGAGCGGCGCTGGCTGATGCCGGTGGCGTCGTTCTCGTTCCCCGCCATCGTCGAAGCCGGGCGCTCTTCCTCTCCTGAAGGGAAGAACCTCTTGGCTGCGCTCGACGCTGCGCTCATCGATCCCGGTGCGTTCCGCCTCTCCGATCTGCCGCTGACCGAAGCGATGGTCGAAGAGATGCACCAGGTGACGGATGCGTTCTTTGAACTGCCGATGGACGTCAAGGCCACCTACCGCTACGTCGAGGACCAGTACGTGGGCTGGTGTGGGGGTGAGTTCCTGAGCCAGTACGGATCGGCTGACCGAAAGGAGATG
Organism: Acidimicrobiales bacterium; assembly: GCA_035552095.1. Taxonomy (GTDB): domain Bacteria; phylum Actinomycetota; class Acidimicrobiia; order Acidimicrobiales; family RAAP-2; genus Bog-473. The sequence goes on from DASZMA010000062.1 coordinate 13,918, forward strand.
TTCCACATCGGGCCTCGGGTGGCGCCGACGCTGGCCGTGCACGGGAACAACGGTTCCGTGCCCGTCGCGGTGGTGGACATTGCCGAGCAGGCGCTGGCCACGTGTGCTCTGTGGCCAGCCGTTCCGGACGCGTTCATTGGCATCTGGCACGACTACTACGCCGCCATGCAGGGGGTGGCGGCCGGGCTCGGCTCGGCCCTGGCCGTCCTCCTCGGGGTCGATCCGGCGGAATGGTTTGCTGCCATGCAGGACAATTGGGCTGACTTGGCGGCCAACTACTACCCCCCACTCGGCGAGCGGGAGGGCGCGGCGGAGACCGTCTACAACGCCGCCCATCGGGATCTCACTGTCTTCACCATCCTGCATCAGGACCAGAGCCGGGCCGGCGGACTTTCGGTCCAGGCGGCCGACGGCTCGTGGGAACCGGTCGAGCCGGTGCCGGGCACCTACGTGGTGAACGTCGGCGAACTGCTCACGTACCTGAGCGGGGGACGATGGCGTGCGCCCCCCCACCAGGTCACTGTCACTTCGGACGGCGCACCGCAGCCGGTCGGGCGCATTTCCGTGCCGTTCTTCTACCGCCCGAACGACGAGCGGATTGTCCGTTCCTTCGTCGAGCCCGATGCCGCGCCCATTGCGGTGGGCGATTGGGTCCTGGACCGAAAACGCAAGGTGGCCTCGTCTGGAACCTGACCCACGCGTGCCCCCAACAGACCTCGCCTTTACCTGAGCCCCACCCGATGCCGGAAGAACAACAACCCTGATGAAAGGCGTGAAGATGGAAAGAGATGTGCAGATGTCGCGGCGGCAACTCCTCGTTCGAGGCGGAATGCTGGCCGCAGGGACCACGATTGCGATGTCAACGGGCGGGCTGTTGACCGCCACTCCGAGTGGAGCGGCGGTCACGAAGGCCAAGGGTCTCGACACCGTTACCTTCCAACTCGGGTGGCTGAAGCTGGCGCAGTTCGGCGGCCATTTCATGGCGTTGCAGAACGGCTACTTCAAGGATGAGGGGATCGACGCGCAGTTCATTTCCGGTGGGAGCGGTATCAACCCGCTGACCCTGGTTGAGAGCGGACAGGTCATGATGGGTGACGCCAACGGCTCAGACGTCTTGACCGCCGTCAGCAAGCAGATCCCGATCAAGTGCTTCGGCACCATCTACCAGAGCACGCCCAATGCCTTGATGTCCCTGGGCAAGGCGCCGTTGACCACCCTGGCCTCATTGAAGGGGAAGACGGTCGGGCTGCCCAACGGTGAGCAGCAACTGATCACCGCCATGCTGACCCAGGCCAAGGTCGATCCGAGCACGGTCAAGCTGGTCGTCGTCGGCACCGACCCGTCGGTCCTGACCTCGGGGCAAGTCGATGCCTATATCGGCTACGGGACCGAGCAGGGCCTCGATCTGCAGCAGGCGGGTACCGACGTCAAGATCGTGTACTTCGACAAGTTGGGCGACCCCGATTACGGCAACGCGTACTTCGCCAAGTCGAGCACGCTGACGGGCAAGTCGGACATCGTGACCCGGTGGATGAAGGCCGACCTGAAGGGTTGGCAGGACTTCGTCAAGAACCCGATGAAGGCCGCCACCGTCACGTGGAACCTGTACCACAAGCAGACGCAGGCGGTGCTGGCCAACGAGAAGCTCTCGGCCAAGGCTTCGGTTCCGCTCATCAACGGCGGCGCGGCGGCCAAGCATGGGCTCCTGTGGGTCGACGAGGAGTCCTTCAGCCAGGTCTACAAGCTGTACAAGGCCTCGGGCGTGATCACCGGGACCGTCAACCCGGCCGATGTCTTCACGCAGAAGTTCCTCATCAAGGCCGGCGAAAAGGCATAACACGGACAATGACGACACCATAACGACACGATGACACTCGCCCCCACCCTCGCCGCCGCTCGGGCGCATCCGCCGCAGGACGGCCGTTGGCTCCTGGCCGGCACCTTGGGCGCGTCGGACGCTCAAGGTGCATTCCAGGACGGTCCGGCAGAGTTGGTGGTGAAGGGCGGCGTCATCACGACGTTGCAGTGGTCTGAGGGGGCGGAGGGTCAACGCGGGTCCGGCGACGACGGACTCGTGTTGGCCCCGCTCCTCGTCAACGGGCACGACCATGGCCGCGGTCGCGGGAACGTGTTGGCTGGGGTGCCGGACGCGCCCCTTGAGCCGTGGATCCTCTCGCTCCGTGACCTCGGGGTGAAGTCCACCCAGGAGTCCCTGGTGGGCGATGCCTCCCGGATGATGTTGTCGGCCGGCGTCGGCGGCACGGTGATCTGCGTGAACCCGCAGAGTGACGACACGGCGGGGGAGGTCGAGGCCGCGGCGGCGGCCGCGGTGAAGGCCGGCATACGGGCGGCGATCGTTTTTCCCTTCGCTGACGCCATGACGGACCTGTACGGGCGGGCTGCCGACGCACCGGGCTGGAGCGCGGCGGAGTTCGGACAGCGCCTCGACCTCTTCGAATCGGTGGCGGCGCGGTGTGCCGACCCGCTGGTTGAGCTGCAGCTCGGCCCGGTCGGACCGCAATGGGTGAGCGAGTCGACCCTGGCTGCCATCGGCACCCACGCCCGGCAGACCGGACGACGGGTGCATATGCACCTCCTCGAATCGCGGGCTCAGCGCCGGTGGGCCGACGAGACCTACCCCGCCGGGTTGCTGGATTTCCTGGCCGACGTCGACCTGCTCGGGCCTCACGTGTGCCTGGCTCATGGGACACAGTTGCGGCCCGACGAGATGGCTCGGTTGGCGGCCAGCGGCTGTGTGCTGACCCTGAATGCGAGTTCGAACCTGCGCCTCGCCTCGGGTATCGCCCCGATTGCCGAGGCCCAGCGGGCGGGCGTGGCCATCGCCGCCGGTCTCGACGGCCTGGCCCTGGGCGATGACGGGGACTTCTGGAACGAGCTTCGACTGTTCCGGGGCATCGGGCAGGCGCAGTCCGGCCGGAGCATGGATGCCGGAAAGATGCTGCACGATGTCGGCGCGGGCGGCCGGGCTGCCCTGGGGGGATGTGCGCCGCAGGAGGTGAGGGCCGGCAACGTGGCCGATTTCGTGCTGGTCGACATGAGTGGTTACCAACACCTGCTGGACCAGAAGGGCTGGTCGGTGGCCGACGTCCTCGTGGCGGCCGGCAGCCCGGCCCGCGTGCGTGAGGTCTGGGTAGGGGGGCGCCAGACGTTCTCCCAAGTCACCCCCGGCCAGGAAGAGAGTCACCATGACGCCTGAGGCGAAGACGATGTCGTCACCCCCGGTACTCCCATCCGATCTCCCGGCCGCGTCACCCGCGTCGCCCGGGCCGGCCGGGTCGACCGCACCACTCAGTACGGGCGACCTCAGGGTGGACCGGGTCTCCTTCAGCTACGGCGGCTCCGGTCAACAGGTAACCGAAGCCGTGAATGACGTCGACTTCACCATCGCGCACGGTGCGCTCGGCGTGCTGGTCGGACCGTCGGGCTGTGGCAAGTCGACCATCCTGCGCTTGGCGGCCGGCCTGATGCCCCCCACGCTCGGCCGGATCAGTTTCGGCGATCTCACCCCGGACCAGCTCCGGCGACAACGGCGCATCGGCTTCGCCTTCCAGGACCCTGCCCTCATGTCGTGGCGCACGGTACGGCGCAACGTGGAGCTTCCATTCGACTTGGCCAAGCTGCCGGTCGACCGTGGGTGGATTGACGAGCTTCTCGAGATCGTCGGATTGACTGATTGGGCGAACCGTCGACCGCGTGAGTTGTCGGGAGGGATGCGCCAGCGGGTCTCCCTGGCCCGGGCGCTGGCCACGAAGCCCGACCTGCTCCTGCTCGATGAGCCGTTCGGCGCACTGGACGAGATCACCCGGGGCGAGCTCAATTTGGAATTGCTGCGCATCCTGTCGACGACCAGGACCACCTGCCTTCTGGTCACCCACTCGGTGGACGAAGCGGTACTGCTGGGCGACAAGATCATTGTGCTCTCCCAGCGACCGTGTGCCATGAAGCTGAGCCATGACGTGTCGGAGCCGCGAGCCACTCGGGGCGAGAGCCGGGACACCGTGGCCTTCCTGGACCACTGTCGCACCGTGCGGGCGGCGTTGGCGGCATGAGACGGGCCGCATGACGGTTCTGTCGGGTGTCGCTCCGGTGGTCGAGAACCCAGATCCCCCAGGTGGGCACCGCCCGTGGTCAGGGCGGGGCGGGCGGGCCCGTCCCCGTTGGCAGGAGCCCGGGTTCGCCATCCCGCTCCTGGCCATCTGTCTGATCCCGGCGATCTGGGGCATCGTCGCCGACACCCATGTCTTCGGCACGGCGGTCGTGGGGCCGGTCGCCACCGTCAAGGAGATCCACAGCCAATGGTCGGTCCTGTGGATGAACGCCCAACCGACGCTGTACGCCACGCTCATCGGCGTCGGCGTCCTGCTGGCCATTACCGCCCTCGGCGCGCTGGCCGTCGCTCTGGTGCCGCAGATCACCCCGGGGCTGGCCGGCCTCTCCATTGTCATCGGCACGTTGCCCCTGATCATCCTGACGCCGATCCTCTCCTTGATCCTCCAGCGGGGTCGGCCCCTGGTGACCACCGTGTGTGTGCTGGCCGGGCTGGTGCCGGTGGCGGCCATGTTGAGCGGCATGGCGGCCGTCGGGGAGCGCGGCCGCGAAGACCTCGGCGCGGTCTACGGGGCCTCCCGCTTGCGCTGGTGGCGCTTCGTCGGCTTCTGGCAGACCATCCCCGTGCTGGACATCGGCATCCGGGCGATGATCCCCTACTGCTTCGTCGGGTCGATCGTGGCCGAATGGTCCGGTGCGTCCACGTCATCCGGTCTCGGTGAGGTGATGACCAACGCCCTGTTCAGTTACGAGCCGCCCCTGCTCTGGGCCACGATCGCCCTGGCCGCACTGGGCTCGCTCGGCCTGTTGGGGGTGGCCACGTTGCTCATGCTGCCCCTGCGGCGGGTGGTCCGGTGAAGCGGTCGCGGGGATTCCTCAGCATTGCCATCGTCCTGGCCCTGCTACTGATCGCCTGGCAGGTCTACATCTGGGTCAGCCACGTTCCTTCGTACGTCCTGCCCACCCCCGTCCAGACCGCGGCGGCCATCGGCGACAACGCCGCCCTGCTGGCTCGCCGTTCGTTGGTGACTCTGGAGAGCGCCTTCCTCGGTTTGGCCGCCGCCGCGGTACTGGCGGTCGCTCTGGCCCTCACCATCATCCGCTGGCCCATCGCCGAGCACGTGATCCTCACCTACGCCCTCCTGATCCGGACGCTGCCGATTGTGGGCGTGGCCCCCATCGTGACGCTGGTCACCGGTCGGGGCTTGGCCACGTCGGTCCTCTGCGTCATGGTCATCACCGTCTTTACCTTGCTCATATCGACGATTCAGGGGTTCTCCTCGGTGGCTCCCGAGATCAACGAGTTGAGCGACCTCTACGCGACCTCGTTCCGCCGCCGATTTCGGATCGCCCTCCTGCCGGGAGCGACCGCCAGCCTCCTCCAGGGTCTGCGGATTGCCGCACCCCTGGCCGTCCTCGGCGCCCTCCTGGCCGAGTGGCTCGACGGCTTCGGCGGCATCGGGTCGTTGATGATCACGGCCAGCGCTGACCAGGAGATCCAGTTGCTCATGGCGGCGTGCCTCATGGCGGTGGTGCTCAGCCTGGTCTCCTTCGCTCTGGTCGAGGTCATGTCCGCCTTGGCCGAGCGGCGTGGGTTCCGGGTCGACCAGATGGCGATGGGATGGCAGCGATGAGCGGGCTGGCCCAACCGAGAGCAACACGAAGCAGCGTGAACGGGAAGAGGTGAAGTGGAATGGATGCGGACACGGATGAGAGAACAGCAGCCGACCAAGCGAAGGCGGAGTGGGACTCGTCGCGTCATGACGTGTACATCGGCGGCCGGTGGGTGCCCAGTGCCTCCACCGAGACGTGCCTGATCACCAATCCGGCCACCGAGCAGCCGATCGGCCGCGTGCCGGGCGGCTCTGCCGTGGATGTCGATCTGGCCGTCGAAGCGGCCCGCGGTGCCTTTGACGGGTGGGCGGCCATGCCGGCGCACGACCGGGCCGCCCTCTTCGCCGGGCTGGGGCCGCTCATTGACCAGGCGGCGGATGAGCTGACCGCGCTGATCGTGGCGGAGGTCGGTGTCACGCTGGCCTGGGCCCGAGACGTGCACGTCGGCCGCCTGTCGGCCAACATCGGAAACCTGCTGAAGCTGGCCGACCAGATGCCGGCTCATGAGGGCATCGCCCAGTCGTTAGTCGTGCGCGAGCCGGCCGGCGTGGTGGGCAGTATCAGCCCTTGGAACTACCCCTTCGGCTTCTTCACCAAGGTGGTGCCGGCTCTCATTGCCGGGTGCACGGTTGTGTCCAAGCCATCGGAAGTCACGCCGTTCAGCGTCTACCGGCTCACCGAGCTGATCGACTCGCTCGACCTGCCGCCCGGTGTGTTCAACCTGGTGGTGGGCACCGGCGCCACCGCCGGAGCCGCCCTGGCCAGTCATCCGGGTATTGACGTCCTGACGTTCACCGGCTCGGTGAAGACGGGGCAGCAGGTTCTCACCGCGGTGGCCCCGAATATCACCCGTCCCATTCTGGAGCTGGGCGGCAAGTCGGCGGCCGTCATTTTGGAGGGTGCGCCGTTCGAACAGGCTGTCCGGGGAACCCTGTGGAACTGCTACATGAACAACGGTCAGGTCTGCGGGGCGCAGACGCGTCTGCTGGTGCCCATGGATCGCATGGAGGAGGCCGCGGCCATCGCGGCCGATGCCGCCACGCAGGGCTACATCCCGGGACCGCCAAACGATCCGGCCTCCACGCTCGGACCCATTGTGAATGCGGCGCAGTACGAGCGCGTCCTGGGGTTCATCCGTTCAGCTATTGATGAAGGCGCCACGCTGGTCTGCGGTGGACCGGACCGACCGGACGGACTGGACCGGGGGTATTTCGTCTCGCCGACTGTCTTCAGCCACGTGACACCGGACATGACGATCGCCCAGCAGGAGATCTTCGGCCCGGTGCTCTCCATCCTCGGCTATACCGATGAAGATGATGCCGTCCGGATCGCCAACGACTCCCAGTACGGGCTCTCGGGTGCGGTATGGGCCGGGTCCGACGAAGAGGCGGTACGGGTGGCTCGTCGCCTCCGGACCGGCCAGGTCCAGATCAACTCGGGTGTTTTCAACGGCTTCGCACCATTCGGCGGCTTCAAGAAATCCGGCATCGGCCGGGAGGGCGGTGTCTACGGCCTCCTCGAGTTCTCCGAAGTGAAGTCACTGCAACTCCCGGCCGAATCATCGCTGCGGATAAGCGCCTGATGCGTTACGACCTGGTCGTCCGGGGCGGCGACGTCGTCTCCCACGAGACCACAAGGCGCGTGGATCTGGGTGTGCGTGGCGGGAAGGTCGTGGCGGTGGGCGACCACCTGGGGGAGGCCGACACGGACGTCGACGCAACGGGCCTGGTGGTCATGCCGGGGCTGGTCGACGCCCACGTGCATCTCCGTGAGCCTGGGATGACCGAGAAGGAGGACTTCCACTTCGGCACCCGGGCGGCGGCCGCCGGTGGGGTCACGACCGTCATCGACATGCCGAACACCCTTCCTCCCGTGGCCACGACGGAAATTCTGAGAGCCAAGCTGGACCTCGTCGCCCCGAAGGCCCACGTCGATTTCGGTTTGTACGGGATGCTCGGCCAGGACAATGCCGGCGAGATCGCCGGCATGGCCGCGTTGGGCGCACTGGGCCTCAAACTGTTCATGGGCCAGACGACAGGAGACAATCCCTGTCCCGACGACGGTGCCATCTTCACCGGCCTGCGCCGGGCTCGGGACGCCGGATTGGTGGTTGGCGTGCACGCCGAGAACGACAAGGTGCTGCGTCTGCTGGCCAATGAGCTCCGGAAGTCGGGTCGCACGGACCCCATCGCCCACCTGGCCTCCCGCCCGTCCTTCGTTGAGGAGGAGGCCATTGCCCGCATTCTGACCCTGGCCCGGGCCGCCGGCACCCAGTTGCACATCCATCATCTGTCCACTGCGGCCGGGCTCAAGCTGCTCAACGCGGCCCGCCAGCAGGGCCAGAACGTGTCGGGGGAGGTCCTGGTCGCCCACCTGTTGCTCGACGACGAGGCGTATGGGACGTACGGGAATCTCATCAAGCTCAATCCGCCCATCCGGCCAGCCAGCGATGTGGCGGCACTCTGGCGGGGCGTCACCCTGGGCCAGGTTGACGTGCTGGCCACCGATCACGCGCCGCACACCGTCGAGCAACAGGGGACGGAAAACGTGTGGGCGGCCCCGGGTGGTTTCATCGGGTTGGAGACGATGCTCCCGTTGATGCTCACGCAGGTGAACGACGGACGGCTGTCGCTCGAGCAACTGGTCCGGCTGGGCTCGTGGCGTCCGGCTTCCATCTGGAAGATCGCCGATCGCAAGGGTCACCTTTCGGTGGGGGCCGATGCCGATTTCAACCTGATCGACCTCGGAGCCGAAGGGGTGATTGACGACAGCAAGCTGCATTCACGCCACCCCATCAGTCCCTACAACGGGTGGTCGACGACCGGAGCCGTCCGGGCCACGTACCTGCGCGGGACGCCCATTGCCAAGGACGGTCAGGTCCTGGGCGATCCGATCGGGCATTTCGTCACATCGGTCGCGCACCGGCGGGCTGTCGGAGCCGCCCCGGCGTCATGAGTGGCGGAGTGAGCGACGTTGTACAAAGGGGCGCACAGCGCTTCGTGCAGGCCGAGGTCGTGCAACCGTCTGAGGTGGAGGACGTCGCCTCCGGGCCCGCCCTCATGGCGCAGCCGGTCCGGGACGAGGCGGTCGACATTGCGGCCATCGGTACCACGGCGGCCCGGGCCGTGCGGGGCGAGTTGCTGGCCCAGGCTGTTGCAGCGGAGGGGTTCACCCTGGGCACCACCGAGCCGCGAGCGGACCCCGACGAGCTCTTCGAGGACATGTCGTGGCAACTCGGTGTGGTGCTCAGCCCCTGGAAGCTTGAGATCGGCGACCGGTGTGCCGCCCTGGCACCGAGTGCACGAGCCACCGGAGTGGTGGACACGGTGCTGCGTACTTCCATCGGCGCGGTGGGATTCAACACCAACACCTGGGCCGCGATGAGCGCGTTGGAAACGGTGGCGGGTGGCGCCGTTCCGGGGAGAGTCTTGTTCCTGGGGGCCGGCGCGTCGGCCCGTTCGGTGGCGCTGGCGGTCAGTCGGGCCTGGCCGTCGAGTGAGATCGTGATAGCCGCCCGCTCCCGGGGGGCAGCCGAAGCCCTGGCCGCCATGTACGGCGGTCAGCTTTTCGGCGACGTCGCTCACGGCGAGGCCGGCTCTCCGGGTTGGGATGTCGTGGTGAACACGACGACCTGGGGTGAGACGGAGGAGTCCGAAGCCGAGCCCATGGACATTGACCTGGAGGGGGTCTTCACTCCGGGAGGGCGCCTGTTCGACCTCAACAATCGCATCGGGGCCTTGCAGCACCAGGCCCTGGCCGCTGGGTGTGCCGTGGTGTCGGGCGGCGTCATGCAACGGGTCACCAATGCGTCCAGGGCCGCGTTGCTTGCCTACGCCGGGCGTGTGGCGGGGTGAGTTTCGGGGTCGTCTCCCCGGGTGGGTGCACGAGTAGCTGACTTCGGTCCATCCGCCCGGGGAGTAATTCAGTCCCCGGTGGTGGGATCGATGACCTGACCGATCTGGGACACCTTGTCGGCCGGGAAGCCGCCGCAGCGAGCGTGCTCGAAAATGATGTCCTCGTCCGGGGCGATGTAGACGCAGTACAACTTGTCATCGGTGGTGTAGCTGTGCAGCCACTGGATCTGAGGCCCGAGGTCGCACAGGACCTGGTTGGACTTCTGGCTGACCTCGCGCAATTCGGTCGGCGACATGCTCCCGAGTCCGGGGATCTCCCGCTCAATCATAAACTTCGGCATCGTGCACTCCTCACGTTCCATACTGAGAGTATCTCTCTCACCTACCATTAGTATGGCAGTATGCGTACCGTGAGTATGAATGTCAAGGAGAAAGATAGGAAAGACAAGCGGGTGGCCCAAGGGGAGGCCACCAGGGCCGCCCTGCTTGAGGCGGCGCGGGACCTCTTTGGGCGGCAGGGCTACGTCGAGACGTCCAACGACGAGATCGTGGCCCAGGCCGGGGTCACCAAAGGTGCGCTCTACCACCACTTCCGGGGGAAGGAAGACCTGTTTCGGGTCGTCTTCGAGCAGGTGCAGCACGAGGTGTCGGACAAGGCGGTGGCCGAGTTCCTGCGGCCCGACTCCTGGGATGCGCTCATTCGGGGCTGCGCGTTGTGGATCGATTCCCACCTCGACCCTGCGGTGCGCCGGATCGTGCTGCACGACGCCCGGGCCGTACTTGGGTGGGAGGACGTGCGGGCCATTGAGAACCGCTTCGGCGCCGTGGCCCTCCGGGGCGCCATGCGCAAGGCCGTGCACGCCGGGGTGCTGACCGAGCAGCCCCTCCGGCCCCTGTCCCTGCTGCTCCTCGGTGCGCTGCGAGAAGGGTGCCTCTACATCGCCGACGCACCCGACCCCGCCCTGGCCCGGAAAGAGGTGAACGCGCTGGTCACCGGGATGTTGTCGGCTTTCCGGGTTCAGCCCACCTCGTAGACCTTCGGGAGCAGGGCCGTATTCGTCGGCTGTCGCGGACGGCTCGACACCAATCGGGTGCCTGTAGTGAACTTCGATTCATGACCAAAAGGCAAGAGATCTTCCGTGACATCGCCGCTTCGCCCGAGAGTGTCTATGCCGTCATCTCTGACGTGACACGCATGGGCGAGTGGTCGGAGGAATGCCATGCCTGCCAGTGGCACGAGGGGTACGACGGTCCTGTCGTCGGCGCTACCTTCGACGGCCACAATAGGAACGGCGAGCATCAATGGACCACGCAGGGCAAGGTCGTCATGGGCGACCCTGGGCGGGAATTTGCTTTTGAGTGCTCCATGATGGATTTCCACTACTCGACCTGGGGGTACAGCATTGAGCCGACCGAGTCGGGATGCCGAGTGACCGAGTGGAATGAGGACCTGCGGCCCGAGTCCGTCATGGAGTTCAGCCAGCAGACCTCTGGTGTTGACGACCGGGCCGAGCGAAACCGTCAGACCATGGTCGCCACTTTGGCCCGCCTCGCCGAGTTCGCTGAGAAGTCTCATTAGGCTTCCGCTCATGCCTTCGGACCGTGCCCTCAAAACCATGAATCGTGTACATCGGGTATTGCTAGGTGCTTCGGGTGGACGGATCGGCTGGCAGTTCTCCGGGATGCCGGTGCTGGAGTTGACCACGACCGGCCGCAAGAGCGGTCAGGCGCGCACGACCATGCTCACGTCGCCATACCAGGAGGATTCCACCATGGTGGTTGTGGCATCCCGGGGCGGCGACGATACCAATCCCGCCTGGTTCCTCAACCTCCGGGACGACCCGAAGGTGATGGTCAAACTTGGTCCCAAGCCGCCGGCATCCATGATCGCCACGATTGCCGATGCCGAAGAACGGGCACGAATCTGGCCGATCATCGCCGGCAAGCACCGCAACTACGCCGGCTATCAGCGCAAGACCGACCGGGAGATCCCGCTCGTACTGCTCCGACCAGCGGGAGACTGAAGAGGGCAACGCGCACATCGCCGGCATGTTGTCGGCTTTTCGGGTCCCGTCGACCCCGTAGGACTTCGGGACGAACACTGGCTGACGCATGCCAGCATGGGCCAATGAGGCTGGCTCAATGTGATGAGTGCAAGCGCCAGGAGGAACTGGCCCGGTTCAACGACGCCCCCCACTCGTGGTTCTTCGTGCGCCAGGAGTTCGACCGGGAGTTCGAGGACCGCTTCTGGCAGTTTTGCTCAGTGAGTTGCGTCGCCTCGTTCTTCGCGTTGCGGGAGATGGCCCCTCCCACCCCCAATACCGATTGACCCAGTCCCTCTTGCATACTCGGTTAACCCGTATATAATGGTTACCATGGTATCCGAACTCCGTGAGCCCACGTATCTGGTGCTCACCGCGCTGGCCGACCGGCCGCTCCACGGCTACGCCATCATCGGCGAGGTCACGAAGATCACCAAGGGCCAGGTGACGCTGCGGGCCGGCTCGCTCTACGGGACCCTCGACCGCCTGGTGGACGAGGGCCTGGTCAGCGTGTCCGGCGAGGAGGTGGTCGACGGTCGACTGCGCCGCTACTACACGCTGACCGAGCGCGGTACCGCCTCGCTGACCGCCTACGCGACCCGCATGGTGTCCGTGTCGACCGAAGCGCTGCGGCGCCTGAGCGCGATCCCGAGGTTCGCATGACCGCTCTGGAGGCTCACTACAAACGGCTCTTGCAGCTCTACCCGGCGGCGTACCGCCAGCAACGGGGCGACGAGATCCTGGCCACCCTGGTCGAATCGGCCGACCCCGAACGCGAACGGCCAACGTTCGGCGACACGGTCGACCTGGTGGGCCATGCCCTGCGCCTGCGCTTGGCCATCGGGGAGCAGCAGCCGATCGGACGTCTCTTCGTCGTGGTCGGCCCGAGCCAACTCGTCATGGCTTCGCTGATGTCGATGATCGCCATCTACTTCGGTGAGTGGCGACCGTTCGCCGCCTGGCCCTGGGTCTCTCCGGGCCACATGGGGCCGTTCTTCACCGCCGGCCCCATCGTCTACTTCGCCTGGATCCTGGCCGGACTCTCGCTGCTCATCGATCGACCGCGGTTCACCCGGGCCCTGGTCGGGTTGAGCATGGCCCTTACGGCGGTGCTGGTGCCTTTCGGCCACCTCTTCTCCTTGGGCCGGCCGTCCATGTTCTTCCTCTTGTTCCTGGTCGCCCTGGGTCTCCCGTATGTGGCCGTGCCGCACCAGGGTTCAGTGTGGAGCGCCAGCCAGCCGTGGCAGAAGGCCTTGTTGGTCCTGCCGTTCCTCCCCGCCGCCTTTATTGTGCTGGGGGTCGCCCGGTCCGGTTCCACCGGGTTGGACCCTGGGACCTACTTCTACCGAGTTGCCCTCAACGGCGTGGTCCCATGGATCGCCTGGTCCGTCACCGGCGCCGTCGTCCTGTCCGTTTTCAGCCTGGCCGTCAGTCGCCGACTCGCCGGCGCCACCGTCGCACTGCTCGCTCTTCCGTGGTTGGTCCTGTGGTTCGGCAATCACTTCGCCGCCTACGTCTCGGCCCGAACCGCCATGGGGGGCTTCGTCCTGACCGGCCTGCTCTTGCTCATCCTGGCCAAGTTCGCCACGACGGTGCGCAGCAATGTCCTGGAGGAAGCGGGCGCAAGCTGAGCGGGTAGGCAGGCCCAGGCCCGGTAGGCCCCGACCATCACCGCACCAGGGGCAGTGACAGATCCCAGAGTCGCTCGGCATTGGCCGGGCTGAGTGCCCACGGGGCCATGCCCCCACCGAACATCACCGGCTCGGTGACAACCTCGGCCTCATGGCAGTCCTCGAAATAGCGGCCGCCGATGCCTTCGAGGAGAGGAGAAGTGGCGACGAGTACCGACGTCGCGGCGCCCTGCTCGGGGGTCTTACGCATTTCGACGGGAGTCTGCAATCCGCCGGTGTGCCTCTGCAGGTTGGTGGCGATGGCGCCTGGATGGACAGCGTTGGCGTAAATGCCTTCGTCGGACCAGCGCCGCGTGGCCTCGACGGCCAGCAGCACATTGGCCGACTTGGACTGCCCGTAGGCGGACCAGGGGTCGTACGGCCGGTCTCGGTAGTCCAGATCTTCGAAGACCACCGGCGACAGAAAGTGTCCGTTTGAGCTCAAGGAGACAACCCGAGCGCCGGACGCGGCGGACAGAGCGGCGTGCAGCCTCGTGGTCAGGGCGAAGTGTCCTAGATAATTGGTGCCGAACTGCAGCTCGTGCCCTTGGGCCGTTCGCTCCAGTTTTGGCACGGCCATGATCCCGGCGTTGTTGATCAGGAGGTGCAGCGGGCCGTCCCATGCGGCCGAGAAGGCCTTCACCGAGGCTAGGTCGGCCAGGTCCAGGTGGGCGGCGCGCACGTCCGGGTTGCCGCTCGCCGTCGCGATGTCGGCCGCCACTCTCGCCCCGGCGACCACGTCGCGCCCGGCCAGGGTGACCGAGGCGCCGGCGCCGGCCAAGGCCCGAGCCGTCTCGGTGCCGATACCTGACGCGCCTCCGGTGGCGATGGCCTGACGCCCCGAGAGGTCGATACCGGCGATTACCTCGGTCGCGGTGGATGAGAACCCGAACGGGGTGGTGATGAGGTCCATGGCGCCTGAGCCTATGGACGGATGGACGGATGGACGGATGGACGGCCGACAGCCCTTACGCCGTGGCCACCGTCTCGAAGTGCTCCACCACCGGGAAGGGGTCGTAGAAGTGGTGCAGCAGGGCCCGCCACTCCTGGTAGGCCTCCGAGCCGCGGAAGCCCTCGGTGTGGGCTTCAAGCGACTCCCACTCGACCAGGAGCAGGAAAGTGCTGGGCTGCTCCAGTCCGCGTTGCACCCGCAAGGAGATGAACCCGGGACTGGCGGCGATGATCGCCTTGGCCCGGTCCATGGTCTCAATGAACTCGGCCTCCTGCCCGGGGATGACCGGGAGGATGGCGTGCTCGGTGACCGGGTGGCCCGGCATCAGGCGCTGAGCAGCCGTTCCCGGAGGGCCGGATCGGTGGCGGCGTCAATGGCGGTCCAGGCCAGCGCCAGCGCGCCGTCGCGCACCGCGGCGTCGGCCGACGGCGTGATGCAGGCGGCGGCGAAGGCGTGCTGGTGGTTCACGGCGCCCCCCGACTCAATGCCGATGAGCGGGTGGATGGTGGGCACGGCCAGCGACACGTTGGCCATGTCGGTGGAGAGCGTGGGTCGGGGCACGCCGGCGTCGTCGGCCTCGAAGGTACGGCCGAGGGCCTCGGCGTTGAGGCGGTAGGCACCGAGGAGGCCGTCATCGGCTTCCATGTGGGAGTAGACGGGCGAGAGCGCCTCGTAGGTGACGGTGCAGCCGGTGGCCAGGGCCCCGGCCTCGAAGCAGGCCCGGAGGCGCGGCTCGAGTGCACCGAGCCCCTGGATGGTCCGGGAGCGCGCCATGTAGCGCCCGGTCACCGCGGCCGGGATCACGTTGGCCGCGCCACCGCCCTGGGTGATCACGCCGTGGACCTGGTCGCCGGGGGGCAGCTGCTGGCGCAGCAGGCCGAGGGCCACCTGGGAGATCGTCATCGCATCGAGCGCGTTGACCCCTTCCCAGGGCGCGGCCGAAGCGTGGGCCTCCCGCCCGGCGAAGCGCACGTCGAAATGGGAGACGGCCAGGCACTCGGCGGTCAGGCGCTCGGTCGGCCAGGGGTGGACCATCATGGCGGCGTGGACGCCGGCGAAGGCGCCCTGGTCGAGCATGAGGATCTTGCCGCCGCCGCCCTCTTCGGCCGGCGTGCCCAGCACCCGGACCTGCACGCCGATCTGGTCGGCCACGGCGGCCAGGGCCAGCCCGGCGCCGACGGCGGTGGCCGCGATGATGTTGTGCCCGCAGGCATGGCCCACGTCGGGCAGGGCGTCGTACTCGGCGCACACCGCCACCACCAGGTCGCCCGACCCGGCCCGGGACTCGAGCGCGGTGGCAACCTCGTAGACGCCCTCGGTGACGTCCAGGCCGCCGGCGCGCAGGGCGCCGGCCACCGCGCTGGCCGAGCGGGTCTCGTGGAAGCAGAGCTCGGGGGTGGCGTGGACCGAGTGGCTCAGGGCGACCAGATCGGGCAGGTGCTGCTCAATGACGGCCGCGGCCGCCTCCTTGGCGGCGGTGCGCTCCATCGCGCTACTCAATCACAGCCACGATGTCGCCGGCGCCGACCGAGTCGCCCGCGCTGACCCGCACCTCTTTGATGACGCCGTCCTTCTCGGCGGCCACCGCGTTCTCCATCTTCATGGCCTCGAGCAGGCAGATGGTCTGGCCCACCTCGACCTTGTCGCCCACGGCGACCAGGACCTTGACGATGGTGCCCTGCATGGGCACGGCCACGTCGCCCGAGCCGGTGCCCCCGGCGGCGGCCGAGGCGGCCCGCTTGGGTCGGGCCGGGCCGCGGGCCACCGAGGCCGGGCCCAGTCCCAGATCGGGCACCCAGAGCTTCAGGGCGAAGCGTCGACCGTCGACCTCGGCCGTCACGTCGCGCTGCACGGTGGGGATCTCGTCGTCGACCGGCACCGGGGGGGCGGCCTCCACCGGGTCGACGGTCAACCCGCTCAGGTCGAGCGTGTTCTCGACCCAGTTGGTGGAGTGGGTGGCGGCGGCGAAGTCGGGATGGCTCAAGATGATGACGTCGGCCGGAATGGTGGTGGCGATGCCGGTGATGTGGGTCTCGTCCAGCGCCCGCAGCATGCGCCGCCGGGCCGACTCGCGGTCGCCGGCCCACACGATGAGCTTGGCCACCAGGTTGTCGTAGTACTGCGAGACGGTGTCGCCGGATTCGTAACCGGCATCGAGCCGGACGCCCGGCCCCGAGGGGGCGGTGAACTTGGTGATGGTGCCCGGCGACGGCGAGAAGCGGCCGCCGCTGGGGTCCTCGGCGTTGATGCGCACCTCAATGGCGTGCCCGTTGCGCTGGACCTCGTCCTGGGTGAAGTCGATGGCCTCCCCCGAGGCGATGCGGATCTGCCAGGCCACCAGGTCGAGCCCGGTGACCAGCTCGGTCACCGGGTGCTCCACCTGGAGCCGCGTGTTCATCTCCAGGAAGAAGAACTCACCGTCCTGGTACAGGAACTCGACCGTGCCGGCGTTGTAGTAGCCGCACGCCTCTGACACCTTGACGGCGGCCGCCCCCATGGCCTGGCGCACCTCGTCGGGGAAGTCCGGCGCCGGGCTCTCCTCCACCAGCTTCTGGTGGCGCCGCTGGGCCGAGCAGTCGCGCTCGCCCAGCCACAGGGTGTTCCCGTGCTGGTCGCCCAGGACCTGCATCTCGACGTGGCGGGGCCAGCTCAGGTAGCGCTCGACGTAGATCTCGGGGCGGCCGAAGTAGGCCTGCGCTTCGCGGGCGGCCGACTCCATCGCCTCGGCGGCTTCGGCGGCGGACTCCACCACCTTCATGCCCCGGCCGCCACCGCCGTAGGCGGCCTTGATGGCCAGTGGCCAGCCGGCCTCCTCGCCGAAGGCGATCACCTCGTCGGGCGAGGTCAGCGGCTCCGAGCGACCGGGCACGCCCTGCACGCCGGCCTTCTCGGCCGCGATGCGCGAGCTGATCTTGTCGCCCATGACCTCAATGGCCTCGGGCGGGGGACCGATGAAGGTCACGCCGCGCTCGGTGATAGCCCGGGCGAAGTCGGTGTTCTCCGAGAAGAAGCCGTACCCGGGGTGGACCCCGTCCGCCCCGCTCTTCTCAATGGCGTCGAGGATGGCCGCGGTGTTGAGGTAGCTGTCGGCCGCCGTCTCGCCGCCCAGGGCGTAGGCCTCGTCGGCCATGCGGACGTGGAGGGCTTCCCGATCGAGGGTGGAGTACACGGCGACGGTGGCGATGCCCATCTCGCGGCAGGTCCGGATGACCCGGACGGCAATTTCGCCGCGGTTGGCGATGAGGATCTTCTTGAGCACGCTGCGCCTTTCGATTCTGAAGCGGGTGTTCAGAATTGCACGGACTCTATGGTGTCTGCCATGTGGGGTGGCGAGTGGGAGGTGCGCTGGTTCGAGGAGATCGACTCGACCAACAACTACCTGCGGGGCGAGGCCCGCCGCGGCGCCCCCGAAGGGGTGGTGGCCGTGGCCGACCACCAGACCGCCGGCCGGGGTCGCCTGGACCGCCGCTGGGAGGCGCCACCACGGGCCTCCCTGCTCGCCTCGGTGCTCTTCCGGCCCGAGTTCGACCCCGCTGAGCTGCACCTCTGCACCGCGGCCATGGCCCTGGCGGCCGCCGAGGCCTGCCGGGAGGTGGCCCGGGTGGGGCCGGTGCTCAAGTGGCCCAACGACCTGCTGGTGGGGGAGGCCAAGCTGGCCGGGGTGCTGGCCGAGGCCGAATTCGAGGGCTCCAGCTGCTCGGTGGTGGTGGGCATCGGGATCAACCTGGCCTGGCCCGGGCCGGCCGGGGTGGGCGGGACCTGCCTGGACGAGCTGTGCGGGGAGGCGGTCGACCCCAAGACGGTGCTCGACGCCCTGCTGACCGCCCTCTCACCCCGGCGGGCCCTGCTGGACACCCCGGAGGGCCGGCGCACCGTGGCCTCCGAGCTGCGGGAGCGCTGCGCCACCCTGGGCCAGCGGGTCCGGGTGGAGATGGCCTCCGAGGCCGTGGTCGGCCTGGCCACCGAGATCGACGACGCCGGCCACCTGGTGGTGCGCACGGCCGACGGCCCCCGCACGGTCAGCGCTGGCGACGTGGTCCACCTGCGGCCGAGCTGAGGGGGCGGGGTGGTCAGCCCGCCGGAGGCGGCGTGGGGGTGAACGCCGTCGCGGGCGGAGCGGTGAACGTCATGACGATGAAACCGGTGACCGAGGTCTGCGTCGAGTTGGAAGAGATATTGCAGGTTTGCAGCGAATCGGGTGCCCAGACCGCCGTGGCCGAACCGAGTTGTGCCCCGGTGCTCGAGTAGAGCAATCCGGTCGTCACCGGTGACGGGGTTCCGATTACGGGGAGATTCGGGATGCCTTGCAGGCTGGGAGGTGCCGCCCAGGTCACGTCCCAGTTGGGGAGGTACAGCGGATTGCCGGTGCCCGGCGAGATGTCGATCGGGAACCCTTGACCGCGAACGCCGGGGAACGGCCCGGGCAACCAGATGTCGCCGAGGCACTGCCGGAGACCGTCGGTGCCGGAATAGCCGTAGCCCCCGAGCTCGGCCGTGAACGACTGGCCAGCAGGGGAAAGACAGGTGACCCCGCCACTGATCTCCGTGAGGTCGGTCGCCCCGGGCAGGGTCGACGTCTCGAAGTAGAGGCCGAGCGTCCCGGTGCAGATCACCAGGGTGCCGGCGGCCACCGGTGCGGCCGGCGGCGTCGTCGTCGGGGCAACCGCCCCGGCCAGCGGTGCTCCCGCCACCGGGCCGAAGACCGACAATGCTGCCCCCAGCGCCACCAAAACCGCCAGCTGCCGCCTGGGAATCCGCATATTCAACCTCCCGCCCGGTTTGCACGGAGCCTACAACTGGCGTGTGATTCGTGCCTGCGGCGGTACCCCTGGCGGCCCTGAACTAAAGTTTCGCCCTTATGCGCCTTCTCGTCACGGGAGGTGCCGGATTCATCGGGTCCAACTTCGTCCGCTACTGGGTCGAACAGCATCCCGATGACCACGTGGTGGCTTACGACGTGCTCACCTACGCCGGCAACCGACCCAACCTGGCCGACATTGAGGACCGGATCGTCTTCGTCCAGGGCGATATCTGCGACGGTATCCAGGCGGAGAAGACGCTGCGGGAGGAGGAGATCGACACCATCGTCAACTTCGCCGCCGAGTCCCACAACAGCCTGGCCGTGCTCAACCCCGGCCTGTTCTTCCGCACCAACGTGATCGGGACCCAGACCATGCTCGAGGCGGCCCGCCAGGTCGGTGTGGGCCGGTTCCACCACATCAGCACCTGCGAGGTCTACGGCGACCTGGCGCTCGATACCGATGAGGTCTTCACCGAGGACTCCCCCTACCGCCCCCGAACGCCGTACAACGCCAGCAAGGCCGGGTCCGACCACGCCGTGCGGGCCTACGGCGAGACCTACGAGCTCCCGGTCACCATCACCAATTGCTCCAACAACTACGGCCCGTACCAGTTCCCCGAGAAGGTGATCCCGGTCTTCACCACCTCGGCGCTGGACGACAAGAACCTCACCTTGTACGCCACCACCGAGAACCGGCGGGAGTGGCTGCACGTGCGGGACCACTGCACGGCCATTGAAGCGGTGCTCGAGCGGGGCAAGGTCGGCGAGACGTACCACGTGGGCAGCGGGGTGGAGGCCTCCATCATGGAGATCGCCGATCTGGTGCTGGCCACCCTGGGCAAGCCCGATTCGCTCAAGGAGATCGTCCCGGACCGGCCCGGGCACGACCGCCGCTACCTGCTCGACTCCTCCAAGCTGCGCACGCAGCTGGGCTGGGCCCCCTCCATCAGATGGGAGGACGGGCTGGCCGAGACGGTCACCTGGTACGCCGACAACCGGGCCTGGTGGGAGCCGCTGCGGGCCCGGGCTCCCGTCGTCGAGGGCGGCTGGGCGCCGGCCGCCGAGAAGCCGGCCGGCTGAGCCGAGCTGCCATGCGAGTTCTGGTCACCGGCGCTGACGGGCAGCTCGGGCGCGACCTGCAGGACGCGTTGGCCGGCCGGGTACCGGCCGGCGGACGCCGCTGCAGCCTGTGGGCCCCCGAAGGCCCCGTCTCTGGACTGACCTACGAGGTGCTGGCCACTGATATCGGCAACATGCCGGTCGACGACCGCGACGCCGTACAGCACACCTTCCGGACCTTTCGCCCCGATGTGGTGCTCCACGGTGGCGCCATCACCGCGGTCGACGCCTGCGAGACCGAAATCGACCTGGCCTACGGCGTCAACGGCATGGGGACCCGCAACGTGGCCGAAGCGGCGCAGGCCCTGGGCGCGCATCTGCTCTATGTCTCCACCGATTACGTCTTCGACGGAACCTCGGACCGTCCCTACCGGGAATGGGACGCCCCCAACCCCCGATCGGTCTACGGGCTCAGCAAGCTGGCCGGCGAGCGCGAGTGCCCATCGGGGTCCACCATCGTGCGCACATCCGGAGTCTGCGGTGCGCACGGCAAGAACATGGTGAAGACAGCGTTGCGGCTGGCCGAAGGCGACGGCGACCTCACGTTCGTCAGCGATCAGCATTTCTCACCCACCTTCACGGCCGACCTGGCGGCGGCCATCGTCACCCTGGGGACCGACAAGCGGCCCGGCACGTTCCACGTGACCAACGGCGGGGCCACGACCTGGTGGGGCTTCGTGCGGGCCGTCCTGGACGCGGTGGGGGCCGACCCCGAGCGGGTGCGGCCCATCACGACGGCCGAATACCCGCTGCCGGCCCCCCGCCCGGCCAATTCGGTACTCGACAACATGGCCCTGCGCCTGAGCGGGCTGCCCCCCTTGCCGGACTGGCAGGATGGGTTGATCAGACTGGTGACGGCACTCCAACGAGCGGAAGAGGTACCGGCATGACGGCACGGGCGGACACGCGCGCCGCATCTTCGAACAGTCGCACGGTCGCTGTCATCGGGGCCGGCTACGTCGGGCTGCCCACTGCGGCCACTCTGGCCCACTTCGGCCACCGGGTGGTGCTGGCCGAACGGGACGAGGTGCGGCTGACCGCGCTACGCAGCGGGCGCATGCCCATCGTCGAGACCGGACTGGATGAGCTGGTGGCCGAGGGCGTCCAGGCCGGCACCCTGCACTTCACCGCCTCGGCGGTCGAGGCCGTGGCCGGGGCCGAATTCGTCCTGCTCTGCGTGCCCACCCCCCAGGCCGACGACGGTTCGGCCGACCTGTCCTACGTGGAAGCGGCGGCCAAAGAGGTGGGCGCCGCGCTGATGGCCGGGGCCATCGTGGTCAACAAGTCCACCGTCCCCGTCGGCTCGGCCACCATGGTCGAGAAGGTCATCGGGCGTCCCGACATCAGGGTCGTCTCCAATCCCGAGTTCCTGCGCGAGGGGACGGCGGTGGCGGACAGCCTCCACCCCGACCGCCTGGTGGTGGGGGCCGACGACGCCGAGGCGGCCGCCATGGTGGGCGCGCTCTACGCCGCCACCGGGGCACCCCTGATCGTCACCGACGCCACCACGTCGGAGACCATCAAGTACGCCTCGAACGCCTTCCTGGCCACCAAGCTGAGCTACGTCAACGCGCTGGCCGGCTTGTGCGAGGAGCTGGGCGCCGACGTCCGCGACGTCATGCTCGGCTTGGGCTACGACAAGCGCATCGGCTTCGAGTTCCTGCGCCCGGGGCCCGGGTGGGGCGGCTCCTGCCTGCCCAAGGACACCCGCGCCCTCCTGCACATCGCCCGCGAGGCGGGGTACGACTTCTCCCTCCTGGCCGGGGCCATCGCCAGCAACGAGCAGCAGCTGGCCCGGGTGGTGGCCAAGGTGGAAACGGCCTGCGGCGGCTCGGTGGACGGGGTCACCGTCGGCGTGTGGGGCCTCACCTTCAAGGCCAACACCGACGACCGGCGCTACTCGCCCAGCCTGCAGATCGCCCACCGCCTGGCCGGTCTGGGCGCCAAGGTCCAAGCGTTCGACCCGACGGTGACGGTGGGACTCGACCACGACCACGACCACGACCACGACGCCGATACCGGGCCCGACGACCTGCGCGGCCTGCGCCTGCGCTCGGACCCGTACGAGGCGGCCACCGGGGCGTCGGCCGTGGTGGTGCTGACCGAGTGGGACGAGTTCCGCTGGCTGGACTTCGGCCGTGTCCTCGGCCTGATGGCGGTCCCCTTCATTGTGGACGCCCGCAATCTGCTGGACCCCGCTGCCGTGCGCCGCATCGGGTTCGAGTACACGGCGATCGGTCGCCAATGAGCCGGGTCGTGGTGGCCGGAGGAGCGGGGTTCCTGGGCTCACACCTCTGCGACCGCCTTATCGAGCGGGGTGACGCCGTCGTCTGCGTCGACGATCTCTCTACCGGCAGCCGGGACAATGTGGCCCACCTGCTCGGCCACGAGCGCTTCACCCTGGTGGTGAACGACGTCAGCGAGAAGGTGGAGCTGGAGACGGACGAGAAGATCGATGCGGTGTGCAATCTGGCCAGCCCGGCCTCGCCGCCGGCCTACCTGGCCCGCCCGCTCGATACCCTGGCCGTCGGCAGCGAGGGCACCCGGCACCTGCTGGAGTTGGCCCGGGCCCATGAGGCCCGGTTCCTCATGGCCAGCACCAGCGAGGTCTACGGCGACCCCGAAGTGCACCCCCAGGTGGAGTCATACCGGGGCAACGTCGACCCCACCGGGCCGCGCAGCGTCTACGACGAGGCCAAGCGGTTCTCCGAGAGCCTGACCATGGCCATGCACCGGACCTACGGGGTCGACGTCGGCATCGTGCGCATCTTCAACACCTACGGGCCCCGGCTGTCGCCGGGCGACGGGCGGGTGGTGTCCAACTTCATTGTGCAGGCGCTACGGGGCGACCCCCTCACCGTCTACGGGGACGGCACCCAGACCCGGTCCCTCTGTTACGTCGACGACGAGATCGCCGGCCTGCTGGCCCTGCTGGATTCCAGCCTGACCGGTCCGGTGAACATCGGCAATCCGGACGAGTACACCATGCTCGAGTTGGCCGACGTGATCCTGAAAGTGACCGGCTCGAAGTCGTCGCTCGTCTTCGAGCCGCTGCCGATAGACGACCCCACCCGGCGCTGCCCCGACATTACGCTGGCCCGGGCCGAGTTGGGCTGGTCGCCCACGGTCGAGCTGCGCGACGGCATCGGCCGCACCATGGAGTACCTGGCTCAGAGAATTGGAATCGCATGACGACCGACGCCCACGCCTTCGACTCCGAGCTGCCGCCGTTGCGGACCTACAAATCGCTCTCGGTGATCATGCCGGTCTTCAACGAGCGGGCCACCGTGGCCGAGATCATCCGGCGCATGCGGGCGGTGCCGCTGCCCGTGGTGCTGCAGATCATCGTGGTGGACGACGGCTCCAGCGACGGCTCGGACAAGGTGCTCAAGGCCCTGGAGGACTCGACCGTCCGCGTCATCAGCCACGCCGAGAACCGGGGCAAGGGTGCCGCCATCCGCACCGGCATGGCGGCGGCCACCGGGGACCTGTTGCTGATTCAGGACGCCGATCTGGAGTACGACCCCGATGACTGGCCCCGCCTGCTCGATCCCATTTTGAAGGGCAAGGCCCGCGTCGTCTACGGGAGCCGTTTCACCGGCGAGCGCAAGAACATGATGCCGCTGCACTGGTTCGGCAACCGCATCCTCTCCCTGACCACGAACATCCTCTACAGCTCCACGCTGTCGGACATGGAGACCTGTTACAAGCTGTTCGACGCCCAGGCCATCGCCGGGATCACCATCGTGTCGGACCGCTTCGACTTCGAGCCCGAGATCACGGCCAAGGTGCTGCGCCGGGGGCACCGCATTTACGAGGTGCCCATCTCCTACGCCGGCCGGGAACCGCACGAGGGCAAGAAGATCACCTGGCGTGACGGGTTCAGCGCGTTGGCCGCTCTCATCCGGTTCCGCTTCACCAGGGAGTACTGAGACCGGAGTGTCCGGCCCGCTCGCCGCGGTCGTCGTGGACCACGACGCCGGCCCACTGCTGCACGGTTGCGTGCGCTCCTTGCTGAGTGACGGCGCCGACTGCGTCGTGGTGGTGGAGAACGGGGCGCCCCTCAGTGCCTCGCGGGCGCTGGCTGCGTTGGTGGACGAACGCCCAGATGCCGTCGTGGTGGTGCGGCCCGGCCAGAACGCGGGCTACGGGGCCGGGGTCAACCGCGGCCTGGCCGTCCTGGCCGGCCAATCGCCCGCACCCGAGTGGGTGCTGGTCGCCAACCCGGATCTGGTGGTCCACCCCGGCGCGCTCAGTGCCCTGCGGACCGTCCTCGAGGACCGGCCGGCCTGGGCCATGGCGGGACCACGGATCTACACCGACGACGGTGAGGTCTACCCCTCGGTGCGCCAGTTCCCCTCCTTTGTCGACGCCGCCGGCCACGCCCTGCTGGCCCTCTTCAACCCGGACAACCGGTTCTCCAAGCGGTACAACCCGGGAACCCCGGAGGGCGACAGTGTGGTGGAGGCGGGCTGGATCTCGGGGTCGTGCTTCCTGGCCCGCCGCCGGGCCCTCGAGGAGCTGGGCGGCTTCGACGAGGCCTACTTCATGTACAACGAGGACATGGACCTGTGCTGGCGGGCCCACCACGCCGGCTGGGGGGTCGGCTTCACCGGCGCCGCCAGCGTCACCCACGTCCAGGGGGTCAGCACGGCGCGCCACCCCTACCAGATGATGCTGGCCCACCACCGCTCCGCCCTGCGCTTCACCGTCCGCACCACGTCCGGCTGGCGGCGGGCCGCGCTGCCGTTGGCGGCGCTGGTCCTCGGGGTGCGCCTGGCCCTGGCTAGCGCCCGCTTGGCCCTGCGGCGATGAGCCGGCTGCGTCTGCGACTGCGACCGCTGCTGGCTCGGCTGGCCCTGGTGGGGACGGTCTCGGCCGGTCTGCTGACGGCCTGCAGCTCCCCGGTGGCCGCCACCCATGTGCAGCCGCTGGTCAACTTCGCCCTGCCGCCGGCCAGCGCCGGCTGCGGCGGGGCCACCACCCTGTTCGGCGGGGCACAGCGCCTGCCCATCACAGTCAGCACGGTGGCCGGCCAGGTCGAGGAGCTGGTCAACATCTGCCTGGAGGGTCAGGGGCCGTACCCCTTCGTCATCGACTCAGGCGCCGGCGAGTCGATCATCGACGCCCACCTGGCCTCCCGCCTGCACCTGGCCCACAACGGTCCCCGTAGCGAGTTCGAGGGCGTCGGCTGCACGGGGTCGGCCCAGCCGGTGGCCGTGTCCGCCTGGTCGGTGGCCGGCGTCACCCTCAGTCCGCAGTCACTGGTGGCGGCGACCCTGCCCGACTTCGGGACCAAGGGGCAACCGGTGGGACTGCTCGGATCCGATGTGCTGAGCCGGTTCGGGGCCGTGCGCATCGACTTCGTGGCGCACACGCTCACCCTGGGCGATGCCCAGGAGGCGGCTTCCTCCCTCGGCGGCGACGTGCACGGCCCGCTGGGACCGCCACCCCCCGGCGTGTTGACCCAGGGGGAGCAGGGCACGACGGTGCCGCTGTCGGTCGTGCTCACACCGGGCGACATCTCGCTCAACGTGAAATTGCGCTTCGACGGCCGGGCCGCCCGCAACGTGGCGGTCGACACCGGCTCCTCCCAGTCGGTGGTCAGCAAGGCGGTGGCCTCGGCCGAGCATCTGGCCCCGACCGATCAGGCGCAGCGCCAGACGACGGTCTGCTCGACCATCACCGCACCGCTGGTCAAGAGCGGCCAGTGGTCGATCCCCGGCGTCACCCTGCACCGCCAGCTCCTGGGCGTGACCTCCTTCGGCCCCATCAGCGCCGGCGGCATCAACGGCCTGCTCGGCTCCGATGCGCTCAAGCGCTTCGGCTGGGTCATCTTCGACTACACCGGCGGACGGCTGGTCCTGGGGTAGTCGCCTACCGCTCGGTGGTCCGGAGCGTTCCGGCGCTCACCCGAGCGCGGTCCCCAGGCCGTCGAGCAGCTCGCCGGTGCCCTTCTCCCGGATGGCCGCCGTGTCGTGGCCGTCGAGATAGACACCCTGCTCAGTCAAGGTGAGCCGGGTCCCGCCACCGGTGACGGCGAACTCCACCGTGGTGACCGAGACCGAAATCCGGTCGGCGCCGGCGTCCATGGTGTAGCCGTAGACGATGCGCTGGTCGGGCACGATCTCGTGGTACTCGGCGTCGTAGCTGTAGATGGGACCACCCGGAGGGCCGCCCCGGTTGCTCTCCTTGCCCCCGACCCGGAAGTCGAGGGTGTAGCCGCCCTCGTCGGGCATCCCGAACCAGCGGTTCTTGGCCTCCCGGCTGGCCCAGAGGGCGAACACGTGGGCCGGTGGGGCGGCGTAGGTGCGCTCAATGACAAAGGTGGCGTGCTCGACGGTTCGTTCAGTCAGGTCAGTCATCTGTCTCTCCTCGGTGGGTGTGGTCGTCGTCTTCGCTCAACAGCTCTCCCAATCGGTCCAGCCGGCGCTCCCAGCGCTCCCGTTGCCCGGCGAACCAGGTTTCGGCCGAGCGCATGGGCACCGACT
Source organism: Acidimicrobiales bacterium (assembly GCA_035552095.1). GTDB lineage: Bacteria > Actinomycetota > Acidimicrobiia > Acidimicrobiales > RAAP-2 > Bog-473. The sequence continues at coordinate 40,529 of DASZMA010000062.1, forward strand.
GCAGCCGGCAGGTGCGCACCCGACCGACCTTCTCCGAGCACACCAGGCCGCTCGATTCGAGGATGGCCAGGTGCTGCACCACGGCGGAGAGGGTCATGTCGAGCGGTTGGGCCAGCTGGCTCACCGATGCCGGGCCCTGGCTCAGCTGCTCGAGCATCTCGCGGCGGGTGGGATCACTCAGCGCCCGGAAGACCGGGTCGAGGGTGGCCGATTGGTTAAGCATTCACTTAACTATTGCAGGCGAGGCCAGCCAGGTCAATCAGGTAAGCGAGAATTACTCCGGGCCGGACAGGCCGAGCATGGCGGTGACCCCGTGGTCCCGCCCGGCCGTGTAGCCACCGTCAACCGGCAGGGCGTGACCGGTGATGAAGGAGGCGTCCTCGGAGAGGAGGAAGGCGGCGGTGGCGGCGATCTCCTCGGGCCGCCCCATCCGGCCCAGCTTGTGCTCACGGATGATGTCGGCCAGGGACTCCTCCATGCCGGCCCCGCCGAAGATGCCGTCGGTCATCGGCGTGGCGATGAAGCCCGGGCAGATGGCGTTGACCCGTATGCCCCGCCCGGCGTAGTCGATGGCCATGTTCTTGGTCAGGAGCACCACGCCGCCCTTGGAGGCGCTGTAAGAGCTCCCGCCGGCCGTGCCCTCCAACCCCTCAATGCTGGCGATGGTCACCAGGGCACCTCGACGGCCTTCGACGGCGGGCTGGCTGAGCATCTGGGTCAGCACGTATTTGGCCATGAGGAAGGTGCCGGTCAGGTTGACGCCGATGACCCGGTTCCACTCCTGGGCCGGCACCATGTGCACCGGGCCGCCGCTGGCCACGCCGGCCGCGTGCACCAGGCCCGAGACCGAGCCACCGAAGGAGACCGTGGCGCGCACCAGGTCCTGGACCGAGGTTTCGTCGCTGACGTCGGTCCGGGTGAAACCCCAGGCGCCGGCGGGCGCGCTCGCGCCGGGCTCAGCCGGGGCGTCGACGATGTCGGCGCCCATCACCCGGGCCCCCTCCTCGAGCAGCCGGCCCGCCGTGGCCAGCCCGATGCCCGAAGCGGCGCCGGTCACGATGAACGTCCGTCCCTCTAGTCCGCGCACGCCTGGCCTCCCGGAGTGGTTGCGATCGAATGTACAAAATGATAAAAGATGTTCATATGTCTAGTCGAGCCGGCGCCGCCCTGGCCCCGGTCGACGGGTCGTCCCCGGGGCCGGACGGGACGGCGGAGCGGATCCTGGTGGCCGCCGAGCAGTGCCTGGCCCGGCTGGGCGTGGCCCGGCTGTCGATGACCGATGTGGCCATCCAGGCCGGTCTCTCCCGCGGCGCCGTGTACCTGCATTTCTCCGACCGTAGGACGCTTCTCGACGCGGTGTTGACCCGGGCCGCCAACCGGTTCGTGGCCAGCAGTGCCGAGTCGGTCGGCCGCCGCCGCACCCTGGTGGCCCAGGTGGCCGAGGCGGCGGTCTTCATCCGGGAGCACATGGGCGACCGTGTGCTGACCCTGCGCCTGCCCGCCGACGCGGAGTCGGTGCTGGCCACCATGCTGACCAGCCGCCTGGAACACCTGGTCGAGGAGTGGGTCGAGTTCTGGCTGCCTTACCTGGCCGATGCCGAAGCCCGAGGCGAGATCCGATCCGGGGTGGACCACCGCCAGGCGGCGGAGTGGATCGTGCGGATGATGCTCTCGTTCGCCATCATGCCCGCCGTCTCCTTCGACGCCGACCACCCCGAGCAGGTGCGGGCCTTCGTGCGCGCCTTCATCGTCGACGGGCTCGGACCCGCCGCCACCCCCTGACCCCCCGCCACTCCAGAGAGGACTGACGTTATGAAATTCGCCCTGTTCTACGAGATCCCGGTGCCCAAGCCTTGGCAGCCCGACAGCGAACTCATCGCCTACCGCAACACGCTGCAACAGGCGATCGCGGGTGACCGCTTCGGCTGGGACGCCTTCTGGACGGTGGAGCACCACTTCTTGGAGGAGTACTCCCACTGCTCGAACCCCGAGGTGCTCTACGGGGCCATCGCGGCCCGGACGGAGCGGATCCGCCTGGGCTACGGGGTGCGCCTGATGCCCAAGCCGTACAACCACCCGGTGCGCACGGCCGAGTCAGTGGCCGTGCTCGATCTGATCTCGGGCGGCCGGGTCGACCTGGGCACGGGACGGTCCGCCACCCGGGCCGAGCTCGAAGGCTTCGGGATCGACCCGGCCGAGAGCCGCCAGATGTGGCAGGAGGCGATTGAGCACGTGGTGGGCTGCTGGACCAACGAGGAGTACGAGTTCTCCGGCCAGCACTGGCAGATGCCGCGCCGCCGGGTCCAGCCCAAGCCGCTGCAGAAGCCCCACCCGCCGCTGTGGGGGGCCACCACCGCCGACGACGGGCACGCCCAGATGGGCCGGCTCGGTCTGGGGCTGTGCTCATTCGCCGTCGGGCTGCCGCCGGCGGAGGTCAAGCGCAAGATCGACATCTACCGGGCGGCGGTGGCCACGTGCACCGAGCCCATCGGGGCCTTCGTCAACAACCAGGCCGCCACCTTCACCATGGCCATCTGCGCCCCGGACCGGGACGAGGCGATCGCCAACGCCCGCGAGTCGTTCGAGTGGTACCCCAGGACCGGAGCGCGCCAGATCGCCACGCTGACCGAGATGATGGCCGAGCGGAACCAGGAACTCGGCAACTACGCCTACGCCGCCGATATGAAGAGCCACGACGAGCAGGGACTGTTGGACCTGCTGAGCCTGGAATACCTCATGGACGCCAACGCCTGCGTGCTCGGTACGCCCGAGGAGTGCATCGAGTCCTGCCGCCAGTACGAGGAAGCCGGGGTCGACCTGCTCCTGTGCCTGGTCAATCCCTACAAGGTCTCGCACGAGGCGGTCATGCAGACCATTGAGCTCATGGGCACCGAGGTGATCCCCAAATTCCACTCGTAGTGCAGCAATGACCACCTTTTTGCCCGCCGATCAGGCATTCTGTGGGCCATGCACGTGGGATTGCGGCCTTGGACCGCCATTGCGCTGACCGCGGTGGCCGCCCTGGCCACCGTCGGATTGGGAGGAGCGCCGGCGTCAGCACAGGAACGCGCGGCGAAGCAGGCGGCCAAGGTAGCCAAGGCGGCCAAGCCGCCGGCACCGCCCAAGTTGGCCAAGCCGGGCCAACTGACCCTGCAGGGCCATGGCGTCTTCTGGGAGTGCCCGGCCAAGACGACGGCGCTGCTGATCGGGGTGAACAAGCTCACCCTGCACCCGGGACAGGTGCTCACCGTGAACTTCATCGTCAAGAACGTGGGGACGACCGCCTGCAACTACGTCGCCCCTTACGCCGGAGAGGCCCCCGGCCCGACCCAGTCCACCCTCCAGGTCGGGCCCTGCGGCTCCATGGGTTACGAGATCGAAGGGGCGCACCACCACAACGTCTGGCCCGGGGTGGAAGCCTTCAACTGCCCGGCGCTGGGTTTCGCCCAACTGCAGCCCAACGCCGCCGTGGCCGGCACGGGCATGTGGGCCCAGACCGAGCCCACCGGCCTGAAGCGGGTGCCCGCTGGCTCCTACACCCTGGTGGTGGACGGGCACTTCGCCTTCCCGCTCAAGATCGCCGTCCACTAGCGACTGCTGCAAACGCCTGCGCTTTTTCGGCGCACTCGGGCCACTACGGGATGAGGGCCACCTTGCCGACGATGCGGCGGGCCAGCAGGTCGTCGAGCACCTCGGCCACCCGCTCCAGCGGGTAGGTGGCCGGGTGGACCGGGTCGAGTTGCCCGTCGGCCACCATCGCCACCAGGTCACCCAGCAGCGCCATCTGCTTGGTCCCGTGCTGCATGGACCACATGCCCCAGTCGATGCCGAGCACCGACCGGTTGCGCAGCAGGACCTGATTGAGCGGGAGACTGGGGATGGCGCCCGAGGCGAAGCCGATGACCAGGTAACGGCCCCCATCGCCCAGGGCGCGCAGGGACGGCTCGGCTGCCCCGCCCCCGATCGGATCGACGACCACGTCGACCCCGGTCCCGCCGGCCCACTCCCGGGCCCGGTCCTTGACTGACTCGGTCGACGTGTCGATGACGGCGTCGGCCCCCGCGGCCAGCGCGGCGTCCCGCTTGTCCTGGCTCGATGCCGCTCCAATGACCCGGCAGCCCAGCGCTCGAGCCACCGCGATGGCGGCCAGGCCAATGCCGCCGCCGGCCCCGAGGACGAGGACCGACTGGCCGGCCTCGACGTGGGCCCGGTTACGCAGGGCGAAGAGGCAGGTGCAGTAGCTCTGGGTGAAGGTGGCCGCCCGGGACGAGTCGAGGACGTCAGGCAGGGTGATGAGCGAGAGCGGCGAGGCCACCACGTGGCTGGCGTAGCCACCCAGGCCGGTGGTGATCATCACCCGTTGGCCGACCTCCACCCCCGTAACGTCGTCACCAAGGGCGGCCACCCGGCCGGCGACTTCGCTGCCCGGGACGAAGGGCAAGGGCGGTTTGATCTGGTACTGCCCGGCGATGAAGAGACCGTCGACGAAGTTGACGCCGGCCGCCTCCACCGCCACCACGACCTGGTTGGCGGCCGGGGTCGGATCGGGTCGTTCCTCCACCGTCAACAACGACGGAGGCCCCAGTTCACTGCAGACGACGGCACGCACGGTTGCCCAACCTAGTGGTGCGGTCCCTCCGCCCGGAGAGCTACCGTCGACGGGTGGCCGACGTGCGCGTAGCCCGGGCCGAGGAACTGCTGCTCCTGCCGGACCTGGAGGCGGCGGCCGACACCATGTTCGAGGCGCTGGGCATCGGCCCTCTGCCCGGCCCCGGCACGCCCGAGGAGCTGGCCGATGCGCTGGTGATCCTGGTGGTGGGCGACCCGCCGGAGGGATTCGCCCGCATTGACGCGCTGGCCGGCAGCGCCCATCTCGAGCAGCTGTCGGTGCACCCGGACCACACGGGCCAGGGCAGAGGTCGGGCCCTGCTCCGAGCGGCATGTGCATGGGCCGGCCTGGCCGGTTACGAGGAGATCACCCTGGCCACCTACCGCGACGTGGCCTGGAACGGGCCGTTCTACGCGTCCGAGGGCTTCGTCGAACGCGGTGCGGTCGACGATTGGTACGCCGCCCTGGGTCTGCCGCCCGAGCCGCCGGTGTTGGGGCGCTTCGGGACCCGGGTGCTCATGAGCCGCTCGTTGTGAGCTCGGCGTAGCGGAAACAGGAGGTCAGGTGGTCGTTGACTAGCCCGGTGGCCTGCAGATGGGAGTAGCAGACGGTGGGCCCGACGAAGCGGAAGCCCCGCTGGCGCAGGTCGGCGCTCACCGCCTCTGAGAGTGGGGTGGTGGCGGGCAGCTGCTCCAGGCGACGCCACTTGTTCACCTTCGGCTTCCCGCCGACGAACCCCCAGATGTAGGTGTCGAACGATCCAAACTCCTCCTGCACGGCCAGGAAGGCGCGGGCGTTGCGCACGGTGGCCTCCACCTTGGCCCGGTTGCGGATGATGCCGGGGTCCAGGAGGATCTTCTCGATCCGCTTCGGCGTGAAGCGCGCCACCTTCGCCGCCTCGAAGTCGGCGAAATTCAGCCGGTAGCCGTCGCGCTTCTTGAGGATGGTGAGCCAGCTCAAGCCGGCCTGCGCCCCCTCCAGCACCAGGAACTCGAAGTGGACCCGGTCATCGTGTACCGGCACGCCCCACTCGGTGTCGTGGTACGGGACGTTCCACGGGCCCTGAGCCCAGTGGCAGCGCACCTTGTCGTCGGGCACGAAGGCGGCGGGATCGATGGAGGTGACGGGATGCACGGGACTCACACCGTGAGGCTAAACCGCCGGTGTCTCACGGTCGGCCGGCCGGGCCCGGATCCTGCGGGCGGGCCCGGTACAGCACGTGGCGCCGTAGCGGACTCCCGGCGGGCACGGAAGGGTGATCGAAGTCACCATCGGGGTCCCGGGTCATGCCGATGCGCTCCATGACCGACTGCGAGCGGCGGTTCAGCGTGGTGGTGAAGGCCACGATCTCGTCCAGCCGACCCACCTCGAAGCCGTGGCGCAGCGCTGCCGCCGCGGCCTCGCTGGCGTAGCCGTGGCCCCACTGCGCCGGGACGAAGCGCCATCCGGCTTCGACGGCGGGAGCGCAGGGGAGGGCGGCGTTGACCCGGTGCAGCCCGCACAGGCCGATGAACGGCGGCCCGCCGAGCACCCCGATCGCCCACAGCCCCCAGCTCTCGCGCTCAAGTTCGGCCGCGAACCGGGTCACCATGTCGTCGCTCTCGGCCCGGGTGGGTGACGACCCCAGGGACTCGACGACCAGCGGATGGGTGTTGAGCGCGAAGAACGGTTCCCGGTCCGCCTCCACCAGCGGGCGCAGCAGGAGCCGATCGGTGCGAAGCAGTTCCCGACTCAGCCCTTCTCGGCCTGTTCCGCCGCCCAGCGGTAGTCAGCCTTGCCCGACGGCGAGCGTTGGATCTCGGGGACGAAGAGGACCGCCTTGGGCAGCTTGTAGCGGCCGATGAACCCCGAGGCGTGCTCGACGATGGAGTCGCCGGTCGACTCCGCCCCTTCGGCCAGCTGCACCACGGCCACCACCTCCTGGCCCCAGCGCTCGCTGGCCCGCCCTACGACCACCACGTCGGCCACGGCCGGGTGCCCGGCGATGGCCCGTTCCACCTCTTCGACGAAGATCTTCTCGCCGCCCGAGTTGATGGTCACCGAGTCGCGCCCGAGCAGCTCAATCTGCCCGTCGGCCAGGTGGCGGGCCCGGTCCCCGGGGATGGAGTAGCGGACGCCGTCGACCACCGGGAAGGTGCGCGCCGTCTTCTCGGCATCGCCGAGATAGCCCAGGGGGATCCACCCGGTCTGGGCCAGCCACCCGTTGCCCTCATGGCCGGGCTCGAGCACGGTGGTGAAGGCCTCGTCCACCACGACGGTCCCCGGGCCGGGCAGGAAGTTCCCCGCCTTGTTGTCGTCGCTGCGCACCACGAACATCTGGGCCCCGGTCTCCGAGGAGCCGCCGGAGTCCGAGATCATCAGCTTGGGCAGGCGGGCCAGGGCCAGCTCGCGCACCGCCGGGGTGAGCGCGGCGCCGCCGTTGCCCACGGCGAAGAACGACGAGAGGTCGTAGTCGGCCTTGTCGAGTTGCATGACCAGCGGCCGCAGCACGGCGTCACCCACGATGGTCATGGTGTTGACCTTCTCGCGCTCAACCGTGCGCCAGACGTCGTCGGGGTCGACCCGGCGGGGGTCGTTCGGGAAGACGAGCGTGGCGCCCTGGGCCATCAACATGAAGGAAGCCCACTGGGCGGCGCCGTGCATGAGCGGGGGGAGCACCATGAGCTTCAGTGGCATGGCGTCGCCCAACCGCTCGGTCAGGTTCTCGTAACTGGTCACGATCTCCCAGGTGCCGACCTTGCGGCCTCCCATGGCGGCCATGAAGATGTCGTGCTGCCGCCACAGCACGCCCTTGGGCATGCCGGTGGTGCCGCCGGTGTAGAGGATGTAGAGGTCGTCGGGGTCGGGCTCGACCGGGGGACCGCCGGGGTCGGCTCCCGCCAGGGCCTCCTCGTAGCGCACCGCCCCGGGGAGGAGGGGATGGCCAGAGTCGTCGTCGACGTGGAGCAGCACGTCGGGGGGCGAGTCGAGGGTGGGCAGGACCTCGCCCAGGATCGGGGCCAGCGAGGCGTGATAGATGATGGCCCGCGCCGTGGCGTCGTTGAGCAGGTAGCGCAGCTCCTCGCCCACGTAGCGGTAGTTGACGTTGAAGGGGGCGACGCGGGCGCGGTAGGAGCCCAGCATCCCTTCGAGATACTCGTTGCCGTTGTACAGGGCCAGGGCGATGTGGTCCTGACCCGACTCGTGGCCCCGGAGGCCGGCCCGGTCGGTCCGCACCCCCAGCCCCTGGGCGTGCAGGTAGGAGGCCAGCCGGTTGGAGCGCTCGGCCACCTGGCTATAGGTGAGGCGCAGGTCCTTCCAGACGATGCACTCCCGGTCGCCCAAGGTCTCGACCAGCGTGTCGAAGGCCTGGGCCAGGTTGAACTGGGTCTCGGTTGATGGCACGCCGGAACTGTACCGGCGCCGCGGCCGGCCGACCCGGCCGGATTGGGGGCGCCGAGCGGTATCGACAAAGATCACGGCGTGCCCACGCTCGACCGCGGCTTCGAGGTGTTCACCCGGGAGCAGTGGGCCGCCCTGGGCCACCGCCAGCGCCACCGCCACCCCAACCCCCATCGGGCCGCCAGCACGCTGACGGTGGCCGAGACCGAGCGACTGGTGGCCACCGGCGAGCCCGTCTCGACCGAGGAGGTGGCCGACGTCTACCTCCCGCTGGCCGAGTTCCTGACCCTGCTGGCCGCCCACCAGCGGGAGCTCGACCAGCGCATCGGGGCCTTCCTCGGCCAGGATCGCCCGGCCGTGCCGTACATCATCGGGATCGCCGGCAGCGTGGCGGTGGGCAAGAGCACCACCGCCCGGATCCTCCAAGCCCTGCTGCGCCAGAGCGCCGGACCGCCCAGTGGCCCCGGACCGCCCAGCGTCGACCTGCTGACCACCGACGGCTTCCTCTATCCCAACGCCGTCCTCGAAGCCCGCGGCCTCATGGAGCGCAAGGGGTTCCCCGAGAGCTACGACCAGAAGGCCCTCATTGAGGCGTTGGCCGCGATCCGGGCCGGCCAGGCCGAGGTGGCCACGCCGGTCTACTCCCACCTCTCCTATGACATCGTCCCCGGCCAGGTCCACGTGTTGCGCCGACCGGCCATCGTGATCGTGGAGGGGCTCAACGTGCTCGGGGTCAACACCAAGGGGGCCCCGCCCGAGCACGTGGTGGCCTCGGACTTCTTCGATTTCTCCATCTTCGTGGACGCGGCGGAGGAGGACATCGCCCGCTGGTTCACCGAGCGCCTGCTGGCCCTCCGCTCCACCGTGCTGCAGGAGCCCGACGCCTTCTTCCATCGCTTCGCCGACCTGCCCGACGACGAGGTGACGGCCATCGCGCGGCAGATCTGGTCCGAGATCAACCTGGTCAACCTGCGTGAGAACGTGGCCCCGACCCGGGGCCGGGCCCACCTGGTGCTGGAGAAGGGGCGCGACCACCACGTGTCGCGGGTCCTCCTGCGCCGGACCTGAATGAGGACCCCGGCGTCATCGGCAACAATCACTGCGTGCCAAACGAAAACTCCGGCGTGACGACCGTCCGTAACCCGGCCACGGGAGAGGTGATCAGGTCCATCCCGGCCCTGAGCGAGCCCGAGGTCGACGCGGCGATCGGGCGCGCCGCCACCGCCTTCGAGACCTGGCGCCAGGTGGCCCCGGGCGACCGGGCCCGCCTCCTCCGTCGCTTCGCCGACGCCGTCGATGCCCACGGCGAGGAGCTGGCCCAGTTGGAGGTGGCCAACGCCGGCCACGTCGTCGGCAATGCCCGCTGGGAGGCGGGCAACGTGCGCGACGTCCTGGAGTACTACGCCGCCGCCCCGGAGCGGCACAGCGGCCGCCAGATCCCGGTGGCCGGCGGGGTGGACCTGACCTTTTACGAGCCGCTGGGCGTGGTCGGGATCATTGTGCCGTGGAACTTCCCCATGGCCATCGCCGGCTGGGGCTTCGCCCCCGCTCTGGCCGCCGGCAACACGGTCGTGCTCAAGCCGGCCGAGCTGACGCCGCTGAGCGCCCTGCGCATCGGCGAGTTGGGGCTCGAAGCCGGGCTGCCCGAAGGGGTGCTGCAGATCCTGCCCGGCAAGGGCAGCGTGGTGGGGCAGCGCTTCGTGAGCCACCCGGCCGTGCGCAAGCTGTGCTTCACCGGCTCCACCGAGGTGGGGCGGACGATCATGGCCGGCTGCGCCGAGCAGATAAAGCGGGTCACCCTGGAACTGGGCGGCAAGAGCGCCAACGTCGTCTTCGCCGACGCCGACCTGGAGCTGGCGGCCGCCCGGGCCCCCTACGGCGTCTTCGACAATGCGGGTCAGGACTGTTGCGCCCGCTCCCGCATTTTGGTGGAACGGTCGGGCTACGAGCGCTTCATGGCCCTGCTGGAGCCGGCGGTGGCCGGGGTGACGGTGGGCGACCCGACGCTGGAAGCGACCGAGATGGGGCCGCTGATTTCCGAGGCGCACCTGGCCTCGGTGGCCTCCTTCGTGCCCGACGACGCGCCGGTCGCCTTCCGCGGCACGTGCCCCGACGGGCCGGGCAACTGGTTCGCCCCCACCGTGCTGGCCCCGGTCGACCCGGGCGACCGGGCGGCCACCGACGAGATCTTCGGGCCGGTGGTGGTGGTCATCCCCTTCGACGACGAGGCCGATGCCGTCCGGTTGGCCAACGACGGGCCCTACGGCCTGTCCGGCTCGCTGTGGACCCGCGACATCGGCAAGGCGCTGCGGGTGGCCCGCGCCATCGAGACGGGCACCCTGTCGGTCAACTCACACTCATCGGTGCGCTACTGGACGCCCTTCGGGGGGGCCAAGCAGTCGGGCATCGGCCGCGAACTCGGCCCCGACGCCCTGGACGCTTTCAGCGACGTCAAGAACGTCTTCATCAGCTCCGAGTAACCGTCCCAGCCGCACTGACTCAGCCCCATCGACCACCCAGCCCCATCCCGATCGACAAAGGAGAGCAATGAGCGAGAACACGCCGTACGCCTACCGCCTGGCCGGCAAGGTGGCCGTGATCACCGGGGGGGCCGGCGGCATCGGCCGGGCCACCGCCGAGCGCTTCGCGGCCGAGGGGGCCAAGGTGGCCGTGGTCGATCTGGACGAGGCCGCCGGCAACGCCGTGGCCGAGTCGGTCGGGGGCATGTTCGTCCGGGTCGACGTGACGTCCGCCTCCGAGGTGGAAGCCCTGTACGAGGCGGTGTCCACCAAGTACGGCGGTATCGACATCTGCTTCAACAACGCCGGCATCAGCCCGCCCGACGACGACTCCATCCTCGAGACCGGCCTGGAGGCCTGGCAGCGGGTCCAGACGGTCAACCTGACGTCGGTCTACCTGTGCTGCAAGTACGGCATCCCGCACCTGCTGGCCCGGGGCGGGGGATCGGTCATCAACACGGCGTCGTTCGTGGCCACCATGGGCGCGGCCACCAGCCAGATCAGCTACACGGCCAGCAAGGGCGGCGTGCTGGCCATGTCGCGCGAGCTGGGGGTGCAGTTCGCCCGCCAGGGGGTGCGGGTCAACGCGCTCAGCCCCGGTCCGGTCAACACCCCGCTACTCCAGGAGCTCTTCGCCAAGGACCCGGAGCGGGCGGCCCGGCGGTTGGTGCACATCCCGATGGGGCGCTTCGGCGAATCCAGCGAGATCGCCGCCGCGGCGGCGTTCCTGGCCAGTGACGACTCCTCCTTCATGACGGCGTCGAACTTCCTGGTCGACGGCGGGATCTCGGGGGCCTACGTCACGCCGCTGTAGGTGGCGGCGGGAGGATGTACACATTGTGAGGCAGAATGTGTACACTTAGCGGGTATGGACGTGGGCATCCGGGAGTTCCGGAACAAGCTCAGCGACTATCTCGAGCTGGTCCGTCAGGGCGGCGAGCTGGTGGTGACCGATCGGGGTACCGCGGTGGCCCGGGTCGTCCCGGTGGCCGGGGGCCGCGCGCTCGACCGGCTGATCGACGAGGGTCTGGTGACGCCGGCCGCCAATAAGGCCCGCACCCGGCCGAACAGGCGCGTCCGGGCTCAGGGTGGGGTCAGCGACCTGGTGGCGGAACAGCGCCGTTGATTGTCTACTTCGACACCTCCGGCTTGGTGCCGATCGTGATCGAAGAGGAGGCCAGCGAGCGGGCGTCCCGCCTGTGGGACGAAGCGGATCGCGTCGTCTCGTCCCGGCTCATCTACGCCGAGGCCCGGACCGCGCTGGCCCGGGCCGGCCGCAGTGCGCGCATTGACCCGTCTGGCCTGCGGCGCGCCGTTGGCATCCTGGACGACCTGGTGGAGGAGATCGACCTGGTCGAGGTGACCGACTCGCTCGTCCACCGGGCGGGCGCGCTGGCGGAACAGCTCAGCCTCCGCGGCTTCGACGCCATCCACCTGGCCTCGGCCGAACTGGTGCACGACGCTGACCTGGTGGTGGCGACCGGGGATGGCGCGCTCCGGGCCGCGGCGGCGACCTTGGGGCTCGGGATCGCCCACCTGGACTGAGGGCGGCGAGCTGAGGCCGGGCCGTGCGGTTGGCTCAGCCGCCGGTGGGCACGCCGGTGGGCACGGCGGTGGGCGCGGCGGTCGGTGCGGCCAGGTAGGGGCCGGTCGGACCGAAGCCCAGGCGGGCCAGCGCCACCGGGCGGGGAGGACCGGGGAGGGGGAGGTCGGAGCGGAACGGCGAGTAGAGAAGCCAGACCCCCTCGGCGTCGGTGAACACCGACTCCTCACCGGGACCGGCGCCCTGGGCGTTGGAGGCCAGGAGGGGGGTGGACGACGTATCGATGCAGGGGCCCAGCGGGCCGGCGCAGGGGGCGACCCCGATGGCGTAGGCCGGCTGGTTGAACCAGTTGCCCGAGTAAAAGAGGTAGTAGAGGCCGCGCACCAGCACCAGGTCGGGTGCTTCGACGATCCGGCCCTGCCAGGGCTCATCGGGGCCGAAGATCCGGGTGGGCTGACCCTCCAGGTGCATGCCATCGGCACTCAGCGGCTGGCTGTAGATGTTGGTGGGGGCGGTCCCGTTCACATCGGAATTCTCGTCGGACTTCCAGAGCAGGTAGGGGTCACCATTGCTGTCGACGAAGGTGCGCGGGTCGATGGAGCCGCCCTGGGTGCTCTGGCAGATGAGCGGGGTGGCCGCCGACAGGTAGGGGCCGGCCGGTTTGGTGCTGACGGCGTCGCCGATGCACTCGATCCCGGGGTCCGAGCCCTTCAGGAGGGCGGTGAAGTAGAGCAGGTAGTGGGAGCCGAAGCGGTGGACGTCGGGGGCCCAGGTCTCCCCGGGCGAGGCCCAGGCCGGCAGGTCGGGCAGGGCGTCGGTGACCGGTCCCCACTGGCCGACCTGCACCCCCGAGCGGACGGGCACGTTGGCCGGCACCCGGTCCTGGGAGGTGAAGAGGTAGTGGCGCCCACCCTCGACCAGCATGAAGGGGTCGGGCTGGTCGGCCCCGGACACAATGGTCGTCCCCGGGTGGGCCGGGTCGGTGGCCGTCGGCGGCTCGAAGTACGGGGTGCGCAGCCCGATGGCGGCATCACCGGTTGCCGCTCCCAGCTGGCTGATCGGCGCCAGCGTCACGTGGTCGGTCCCAGCGTTGGTCCCGGTCCCGGTTCCGGCGGGGGGCGCACTGGCGTTGGCCGAACCGAGCACCGAGATGGCCGTGGCGGCCAGGGCGAGGGCGAGCGCGGAGAGAATGGCCACGAAGGCGAGGGCAGCGCGGGGGGACCGCGGCCGGGAGCGGAACCGGTTCAGCATGGGGATGAGTTGGGGATTGCCGTGGTGTGGGTTGGGGACGACGGATGAAAAGGTGGGGAGAACATCTGGATTTCGCGAATTGTCATTGACCTTGTGGGTCGGGAAGCGCAATCTGAAAACAGTTCGGAAACGGAAGCCCGCCGAACCCCAACCGAGCACCGCAAGGTGGGAGGAAGGGAAGCCGGAAGGAACGCCGCAAGGCGGACCCGAAGGTGGCCGAGAGAACGCCGCAAGGCCGGATCGAGGGTCGGCTTTGAGTCCCGCAAGGGGCTCGCGGCCGGAGCGGGTGAAAGACTCCGACAACAGACGGACCGTGTTGCGGAAAGGTGACTTCCCTGGAGTCGCCGGACCAGGCTCGGGGAGGGATTGTCCGACACGATCCCGACACGACGCCGGCGGGTCGTCTCAGATGCAGCCCCGAGGAGCACGGGAGGCTTTGGCCGAACGGTTACTCGGGGTTGCGTCGCGTCTGGACCCACACCCCGGTTCCGTCCCACACGGTGATAACGGCGTGCTGCGCGCAAACCCGCGAAGTTCTCAGCCGGCGGCGGCCCAGAGGCGGGCCGCCCGCTCGCCCCGGCCGACCTGGCGGTTGAGCTCGGCCTGGACCAGGGGGAGGTCCTCGGGGTGGGTGACCCCGATACAGCGGTCGGCGGTCGGCAGCACGGAGAAGGGGGCCGAATCCAGGGCACCCGCCACCACCTCGGGCAGCAGTACCTCGGCGTCCTCGGAGGCGCCGGTGGCGGCCGCCATGGCGGCCCGCAGCGTCTGGTGGAACGCCGGGGTGAAGCCCCACAGGTTCATCGACACCCGGGCGTCCGGTGGGAGCTGCGCCGGCTGGAGGCCGTCAGCTGACGTGAAGGCGCCGTCACCGGTGGCGCTGACCTGGCGCCGCTCATCGACCCCGAGCAACTGGCCCTCGGCGCCCACCCGGCAGATGCCCCGGGTGACGGCGGCCGGGCCCACAATGGCGTTGGCCAGGAGGTAGCCGACCAGGGCGTTGGACGGCTCGGTCCCGCTCAGGTGCCGGGCCAGCAGGGCACAGGCCGCCTGCCCGTAAATGTCGTCGGCGTTCCCCACCCCGTACGGCGTGTCGCCCACATGGTCGGAGGCGGAGAGCACGGCGTGGACGGTGCCCAGCGGCGCCTCCTGCAGGGCGAAGCGGACATCGACGCTGGTGGGCCAGGTGCGCTCGACGTGGTAGCGGATGGCCGGGCCGGTGGACGGGCCGAGCACCAGGACGACGGTGCCGAAGCCGGCGGCCACGGCGTCGCTGGCCACCAGATCGATCACGGCCTCGCCGTGCGGCCCGACCGGGGCCAGAGGCTTGACGCCCCCGTACCGGCGGGCCCGACCGCCCGCCAGGATGACGAGCGAAGGTCCCTTGCCTGCCGCGCTCACCCGCCCCAGCGCAACACGGCGCTGGCCCAGGTCATGCCGCCGCCGAACCCGGTCAGGAGGAGATGATCCCCGTCGTGCACCCGGCCGGCGCTGATGGCGTCGTGCAAGGCCAGGGGAATGGAGGCCGAGGAGGTGTTGCCGTAGCGGTCGATGACCACCACCGTGCGCTCCTCGGGGATGCCCAGGCGCTGGCAGGCCGCCACAATGATGCGCAGGTTGGCCTGGTGGGGCACCAGCAGCGACACGTCGTCGGGGCCCAGCCCGGCGTCGGCCATGGCCCGCTCGGCCGACTCGACCACCACCCGGACCGCCTTGCGGAAGACCTCTTTGCCGTCCATGTAGAGGGTGCCGCCGTGCTCGCACTTGAGCAGATGGCGCAGCGACCCGTCCGAGTTCAGGTTCCAGCTGAGCAGGCTCCCGGGCCCCTCCACCGGCTCGACCACCACGGCCCCGGCGCCGTCACCCACGATGATGGCGATGGCCCGATCGTCCATGTCGGTGATCCGCGACAGGGTCTCGGAGCCGATGAGCAGGATGGGCCCCGACCCGGCGCCGATGAGGCCGGCCACGGTCACCAGGCCGTAGACGAAGCCCGAGCAGGCCGCGTTGATATCGAAGGCGCCACCCTTGATGCCCAGCGCGTTCTGGACGGTGGGCGCCGTGCCCGGGACGATGCCGTCGGGGGTGGTGGTGGCCAGCACCACGTGCGCGATGTCGGCCGCCGTCAGCCCGGCCTGGGCGATGGCGTTCTGCCCCGCCTCAATGGCCAACCCCGAGGTGGTGCCGCCGATGCGCCGTTCCTTGATGCCGGTGCGCTCGACGATCCAGGCGTCGCTGGTGTCCAGGCTGACCGCCATGTCGTCGTTGGTCACCACCTTGTCCGGCAGGGCGATGCCCCACCCGGTGATGCGGATGCCGGTCACGCCGAGCCGGCGCGCACGGCGTGGATGCCGACGAAGCCGGCGTCGCCTTCGATGATGCCGCCCGTGTTCACGCACAGGCCCAACCGGGCCCCGTTGACCTGGCGGGCGCCGGCCCGGCCCCGGAATTGCGTGGCCAGCTCGACCACCTGGGCCAACCCGGTGGCGCCGAGGGGGTGCCCCCGCCCGACCAGGCCGCCGCTCGAGTTCACCACCAGGCCGGCCGAGTCCACGCCGGTCCGCCCGGCCTCGGTGGCCGGTCCGGCGTCACCCAGGGCGAACAGGCCGAGGGACTCGAGGGCGTAAATCTCCTCGGCCGCCGTGGCGTCGTGCAGCTCGACCAGATCGAAGTCCGCCGGGCCGAAGCCACCGGCCGCCCAGGCCGCCTCCGCCGCCTGGGCCAGGCGGTCGTGATAGTCGAGCAGTCCATTTCCCGAGCGCGCCACCGAGCCGATGATACGGGGGGCCGAGGCCGGCGCCGGAACGGACGGGCCGGCCACCACCACGGCGGCGGCCCCGTCGGTGAACGAGCTGCACATGAGCCGGGTCAGCACGCCGGCCACCTGGGGGGAGGCCAGCACCTCCTCAATGGTGGCCGTGCGCTGGCACTGGGCCAGCGGGTTGCGCGAGGCGTGGTCGAAGGCCTTGACGGCGGCGGCGGCGATGTGCCGGGGTGTGACCCCCCGGTCCTCCATGATCCGTTGGGCCCACGAGTTGTTGAGCCCCATCAAAATGCTGCCGGCCGGGTTGTCATCGGCGTGCCGGCGGTCGTGCAGATCGTGGCGGTAGTCGGCCGGCAGGCCGTCCTCAATCCCGGCCATGGTCTCGGACCGGTTGCCGGTCCACATCTTCTCGACCCCGAGGGCCAGCACCGGCCGGTCCTGGGCGGCCGCCACCATGGTGGCCAGGTGGAGGGCGGAGCTGCCGCCGGCGCACGAGTTGTCGACGTTGATGATGGCCACGTCGCTCAGGCCGGCCTTGCGCAGCCAGGTCTGGCCCCGGACGCAGGCCTGGTCGCTCAGGCGCCCGGCCATGGCGTTGCCCATGATGACCAGCCCGAGCTCGTGGGGCTCGATCCCGGCGTCGGCCAGCGCCTCGTGGGTGGCCTGGTAGGCCATGGTCTCGGGGGTGAGGTCACGCCGGCTCATGTCGGTCATGCCGGTGCCCAGGATGGCGACTTCGGTGAAGCTCATACGGCCGCTCCCGTCAGCATGTCCTCGGCGCTGGCCAGGAAGGCCGAGCGCAGAAAGCCGAACTGCTCGACCGCCTGCGGCCCCGCCATCATGACCACCACGTGGCGGGCACCGGCTTCGACGTAGCGGGACAGGGCGGTGGCACACTCTTCGGAAGGGCCGGCCACCAGGTGGCGCTCGAACGCCTTGGGCGGCACGCCGTAGAGCTCCGACAGCCACTGCGCACCGCGCTGGTGGGCGTCGCCCTCGAGGCCGACCCGGACGAAGACCACGGCGGCCGGCTCGACGGCGTCGGCTGGCCGACCCGCCTCCTCGGTCTCCCGGCGCAGGGCGGCCAGGGCGGGCCGGTAGTCCTCGGCGGTGAGGAAGAGAGGGACCCAGCCGTCGCCCACGGCGGCGGCCCGACGGCGGGCGGCCGGGCTGGCGCCGCCGATCCACAGGGGCACCGTCGGCGAGGTCGGCTGCTGGTCGTAGCGGGCACTGGGGTCGCCGGCGGTGGCCCAGGCCCGCTTCAGCTCGGCGATGCCCTGGTCCATGAGCCGGCCCCGCTGGTGGAAATCGACCCCGGCCCGGGCGTACTCCTCGGCGTGGCTGCCGACACCGAGCCCCAGGGTGAAACGGCCGCCGGAGAGGAGCTGCAGGTCGGTGGCGGCCTTGGCCACCACCGACGGCCGGCGCAGGGGCAGCTGCAATACGCAACTGCCAAGGGTGGGACGCCGGGTGGCCGCGGCCGCGATGGTCAGGGTGGTCAGGCACTCGCTGATGGGATGGGGCCAGTACAGGTGGTCGACCGCCCACAGCGAGTCGGCCCCGGTGGCTTCGGCCCGGCGGCAGAGGTCGGAGAGCGCACCGGCCGTTCCCTGAGTATTACCAAGAGTAGTACCACCTCCAACAGGAAGTTCTTCCTGCAAGGTGGCGGGGAGGATCAGTCCGAGGGCCGGACGACGCCCTCCGATTCCTACCGGCGTCACACCGTCATGTTACGCCGCTTCGGGAGTGGTGCCTACCCGCCCCCCGACGGGGCGCCGACGGCACCGGTGGCGCCGCCCGGGTTACCGAGCACGGCCAGGGTGCAACGCGCCTCGCAGATGGCCCGGCCCTCGTCGTCGGTCAGCGAAATGCCCCAGACCTGCACGGTGCGGCCGATCCGCCGCGGGGTGGCGGTGGCGGTCAGGTGGCCGTCGCGCAGCGAGCGCAGATGGCTGGCGTTGAGCTCGATCCCGACCACCTTGCGGTCAGCCCCGGCGGCCACGGCGCCGCCCAGGCTGGCGGCGGACTCGGCCAGCAGGGCGGAGACCCCGCCGTGGAGGATGCCGTAGGGCTGGTGCACCTTCCAGGTCACCGGGAGCCGTAGCACCACCCGGTCCGGTCCGAGCTCGACCACCTCGACGTCGAGGAGCTGGTGGATGTCGTGGGCGGCGGGGAGCGGCTGGGGGAGATCGGCGTCAACGTCGGGACTGGGCACGGCCGAATGTTAGGGGCGCGCCGTTTAGGCTCGGCGCGTGCCCGGTCTGGTCGATCTGCGCAGCGACACCGTCACCCAACCGACGCGCGCCATGCGCCGCGCCATGGCCGAGGCCGTGGTGGGTGACGACGACTACGGCGAGGACCCGACCGTGCGGGCGCTCGAAGAGGCGTTCGCCGAGCGGGTGGGCAAGCCGGCTGCCCTGTTCGTGCCGTCGGGGACGATGGCCAACCAGATCGCCTTCCGGGTGCTGGCCACTGCCGGGACCGCCGTGGTGGCCGGCCGGCGCCAGCACGTGGTGGCCTACGAGTACGGCGCGGCCGCTCGCAACGCCAGCATCCAGTTCAGCGCGCTGGGTGATGAGGACGGCACGCTGGCGCCCGACCAGGTGCGCTGGGCCCGGGAGGCCTCGGCCTACCACCAGCCCGCCGTGTCGCTGGTCAGCCTTGAGAACACCCACATGGCGGCCGGCGGCGCGCCCTGGTCGATGGACCAACTGCGAGCCGTGGTGGCGGCGGCGGGCGACGTGCCGGTCCACCTGGACGGGGCCCGCCTCTTCAACGCCGAGGTGGCCACCGGCATCACCGCCGCCGAGTGGGCGGCGCCGGTCACCACCGTCATGTGCTGCCTGTCCAAGGGGCTGTGCGCGCCGGTGGGCTCGTTGCTGGCCGGCCCGGTCGACGTGATCAGCCAAGGCCGCCTGGAACGCAAGCGCCTGGGTGGCGGCATGCGCCAGGCCGGGGTGCTGGCCGCGCCCGGACTGCTGGCCCTGGGGCAGATGATCGATCGGTTGGGGGAGGACCACGCCCGGGCCGCCCGGCTGGCTGAAGCGGTGGCCCAACGCTGGCCCGAGTGCGGGCTGGACCCGGCCTCGGTGCGCACCAACATCGTGACGTTCACCCACGGTGAGCCGGACAAGGTCCTGGCCCACCTGGAGACCGAGGGTGTGCTGGCCGGCACCATCGCCCCCAACACCCTGCGCCTGGTCACCCACCACGACATCGATGACGCCGGCGTGGTGCGGGCCATCGGCGCGCTGACCGGCGCGCCGGACTGAGGCCGGACCGATGAAGATCCGCATCGGCATCAGCGCCGGGGGCGAGACTCTCAGCCCGGCCGACATGACGGCGCTGGGCACGGCGGTCACCGAGTTCGGGTTCGACTCGCTGTGGCTGCCCGAAGTGCTGTCGCGTCCGGGCCCGGACCCCCTGGTCGGGTTGGCCTGGGTGTCGGGCGCCTGCCCGGGCCTGAAGATCGGCACGACCATGCTGCTGCCCGGGCGGAACCTGATCTGGCTGGCCAAGGCGGTGGCCACCCTCGACCTGCTCTCCGGCGGGCGGTTCCTGCTCACCTTCGTGCCCGGCCTCTCCATCGGAGGTGAGCGGGCGGCCGTGGGCGTCCCCCCGGCCGAGCGGGGCGGCCTGATGGACGAGGCGCTGCCGGTGCTGCGCCGGCTCTGGGCCGGCGAAGTGGTCAGCCACCAGGGCCCGACGGGCTCCTTCACCGACGTCTCGGTCTCACCGCGCCCGGTGCAGGACCCGTTCGACGTCTGGCTCGGGGGCAACGCGTCGGCGGCCCTGGAACGGTGCGGCCGCATCGGCGACGGGTGGATCCCCGCGCTGTGCACGCCCGAGGACGCCGCCGCCGGCAAGGCGGTCATCGACCGGGTGGCGGCCGAGCACGGGCGGGCGATCAGCCCCGAGCACTTCGGGGTCAGCCTCTCCTACGCCCCGCCGGGCACCGACTTCACGGCCGATCCCCCGGCGGCGCTGGTCCGCCGGGCCCGGGGCCGCCCGTTGGCGGAGATCATCCCGGTCGGCCTGGACGGCCTGCGCACGCTCCTCGAGTCGTTCCTCGACGTCGGGTTCTCCAAATTCATTGTGCGACCGCTCAGCCCACCGCCGGACTGGCGGCCCGAGCTCGACGCGCTGGCCGCGGCCGTGGGCGACCTCCAGACGTGAGCTCGACGACGACCGGCCAACGGGAGGCCGTCCTGGAGTTCCTGCGCCAGCACGACGCCGAGCGCACCCCGCACCTGTTCGGGGATCTGCTGAGCCATTTGCTGGGCGTGGAGGAACTGGTGCACCGCTGGGGCGGCTCCGACCGGCTGGGCCTGGTGGCGCTGGCCCATGCCACCTACGGGACGCACGGCTTCGAGCCGCACCTCCTCGAGTTGGCCGATCGCCCCGTGCTGGCCACCATCATCGGGCCCGAGGCTGAAGCCGAGGTCTACTTCTACGCCTCGTGTGATCGCGATCTCTTCTATCCCCAACTGGAAGGGCCCGAGACGCGGCTGGGTGACCTCCGATTCCGGGACCGCTTCACCGGAGGGGATCTGGCGCCGTCGGCCCAGGATGTCACCCGCTTCGTCGACCTGACCTACGCCAACGAGGCCGAATTGGCGGCGGCGTCGCCCGGAGGGCCGGCCGAATGGACCTGGGAGGCCGACTTCTGCCGCCGGACCCGACGCTGGAGCAGCCCGGGCTTTTTCGAGGGGGCATCGGCGCTGCTGCAGATGGAGGACTGAACTTCCCATACGCTCCATCCATGCCCGCTCCACCGCTCACGCTCATGGCCGTCCACGCGCACCCCGACGACGAGGCCATCGGGACCGGGGGCATCCTGGCCCGCTACAGCGACGAAGGCGTGCGGACCGTGCTGGTCACCTGCACCAACGGCGAGCTGGGCGACGCGCCCGGGGGGATCAAGCCCGACGACCCGGCGCACGATGAGGACGTGGTCGTCCCGCTCCGGCGCCAGGAGCTGGAGGCCAGTTGCCGGGTGCTGGGGGTGGCCCACCTCGAACTGCTGGGCTACCACGACTCGGGGATGGAGGGCTGGCCCCAGAACAAGGCCCCCAACGCCTTCTGGCAGGCTCCGGTGGCCGAAGCCGGGCATCGCCTGGCCGAGCTGATGCGCCAGTACCAGCCCCAGGTCGTGGTCACCTACGACGAGAACGGTTTCTACGGGCACCCCGACCACATTCAGGCCAACCGGATCACCCACGCCGCCATAGCCGAGTGCGGGATTCCCCAGAAGCTGTACTACACGGCGGTGTCCCGGTCCCTCCTCCAGAGCTTCCGCCAGACGCTGGCCGAGGCCGGGATTGAGACCCCGGCCGAAGTGGAGGAGAACCCCGATTTCGGCACCCCGGACGAGCTCATCACCACCACGATCGACTGCGGCGCGGTGGCTGGGCGCAAGTTCGCCTCGTTGGCCGCCCACGCCAGCCAGAGCGACAACATCTTCTTCCTGCGCATGGGCGAGGAGCTCTTCGGGCGGATCATGGGCAACGAGAGCTTCGTGCGGGTGCTGGACCAGACCGGCTCGGCGACACCCGAGGTCGATCTCTTCGCCGGCCTGCGCTGAGCGAACGCGAGCCGGGCCCGCGCCCCTGCTGGGAGAAGAAGGCGCAGACCCGGCTCGTTAGGCGCCCGACGACGTCGGGACGGCTGCGGTGGCGCCGCCCTTGGTCACGGACGCTGATCTCACGGAGCTCAGGGCCCCGGCGATGAGAAGGACGACGATGACGGCGATCTCCACGTCGAAGGCCAGATGGGCGTCGGGCGCCCGCCAGGACTCCTTGAAACCGAAGAGGCCGTGATCGACTGAGATGAGGAACCCGACCATGGTGGCGACGGCGAAGCCGATCCCGACGATGGCCACCCAGACCCGGCGGGCGGCGAGCACCAATAGCCCCAGCAGCAGGCCGGCAATCGACTGCAGCAGGAAGAGGGGGCCGATGGTGGCGATATGGCGGTAGCCGTCGGTCTCGTCCCACAGGTGGAAGTGGATGTAGGCCGACCACACCAGGAGGAGCCCGCCGGCCACGAAGGCGACGCTGGCTACCAGGGCGGCCGGCTTGGTCGCACGGCCGGGGCCGCGCCAGAGCAGGTCGGTTCTCATGCTTCCTGTCCGTGGCGGCCGGGCCGGCCGGATGCCAGGTTTCCCATGGCAGGGGATACGGGCGCGGGGCGCCCCGGGATTGGATGGCCGGCCCGGAAGGGGGAATCCCGGTAGCGACTTCAGGCGTACACCCTTGGATGGGAGAATTCACCGTGGCCGAAGATGGACCGACCGACGAGGCGTTGCTGGCCGGCATGGCGGGCGGGGACCAGGCCGCCGCCGTGTCCTTCGTGCGCCGCTACCAGCGACGCGTCTTCGGACTGGCCTACTCCATGACCAGCGACGCCAGCGTGGCCGAAGAGGTGGCGCAGGAGGCGCTGATCAGGGTCTGGCGCCACGCACCCGTCTTCGACGCCCGCCGGGGCTCGGTCGCTTCCTGGGTTCTGACCATCACCCGGAACCTGACCATCGACACCCTGCGCATGCGCCGGGCCGTCCCCACCGACCCCGACGACTTCGCCGCCGCCGCCATGATCAGCCTGGAGCACAACCCAGAAGACGCCGTCCTGCGCGGCGATGTCCGTCACGTCGTGCGTGAGGCGCTGGCCGGCCTGCCGCTCGAGCAGCGGCGGGCGGTGGTGCTGGCCTCGGTGTACGGCCGCACGGCCTTGGAGATCAGCGAGGAAGAGGGGATCCCTCTGGGCACGGCCAAGACGCGCATACGCACCGGCCTCATCCGGTTGCGCGCCGCCGTCGAAGGAGTGAGGGAAGTGGAGGAGGAGCGATGAACGAGGAACCGCACGAGCACTCATGCGACGAATACGGTGACGACCTGGCCGAGTTGGCCCTGGGCATCCTGACCGGGAGGGCCCGGACGGCCGCCCTGGCCCATGTCGACTCATGCCCGCGCTGCGCCGAAGAGCTTGAGCAACTGGCCCGGGCCGCCGACGCCGTGGTGCAGGTGGCCCCGGCCATCGATCCCCCCGTGGGTTTCGAGGTGCGACTGTTCAGCCGGATGGGCGTGGACGAGGTGGCGGCCCGACGCCAGACCCGCCCCACCCGGTTCCCCAACCGTTGGTTGCTGGCCAGCGCGGCCGCCGTGCTGGCCCTGGGGCTCGGGCTGGGTCTCGGGCTGACCGGTGGTGGGCCGAAGGCGCCGGCCCAGGTGGCGGTGACGCCGCCAGGTGGCGGGACGCTGGTGTCGAGCGTCAGCCTGCGCGAAGGCGGTCACGGGGTCGGCCGCGTCTTCACCTACGCCGGTTCGACCCCCTGGATGTTCATGACCCTGACCGACTCGTCGGCCCGGGGTCGCGTCATCTGCGAGATCGTCACCGACCAGGGGGTGACCCACCGGGTAGGCGCGTTCACGGCCAAGGACGGGTACGGAGCCTGGGGCGCCCCGTTACCGGTGGCGCCCCAGGACGTACGCACAGCTGAAGTGGTGACGCCCGGCGGTGCCGTCGTGGCCACCGCCACCTTCACCTAATAGCGGTAGGTGTCCGGCTTGTAGGGACCCTCGACCGGCACGCCGATGTAGTCGGCCTGGTCTTGGCTGAGCAGGGTCAGCTTCACGCCCAGGGCGTCGAGGTGCATGCGGGCCACCTTCTCGTCGAGGTGCTTGGGCAGGACGTAGACGTCGTTGACGTACTGACCGGTCTGGTTGAACAGCTCCATCTGGGCCATGGTCTGGTTGGTGAAGGAGTTCGACATCACGAAGCTCGGGTGACCGGTGGCGTTGCCCAGGTTGAGCAGACGACCCTCCGACAGGATGATCACGGCGTGGCCGTCGGGGAAGACCCACTTGTCCACCTGGGGCTTGATGTTGATCCGCTCAATGCCGGGGGTCTTCATCAGCCCGGCCATGTCGATCTCGTTGTCGAAGTGGCCGATGTTGCCCACGATGGCCTGGTGCTTCATGCCGGCCATGTGGGCGGCCGTGATGATGTCCTTGTTGCCGGTGGTGGTGATGATGATGTCAGCTTTGGGCAGGATGTCCTCGAGGGTGGTCACCTGGAAGCCCTCCATGGCGGCCTGCAGAGCACAGATCGGGTCAACCTCGGTCACCACGACCCGGGCGCCCTGGCCGGCCAGCGACTGGGCACAGCCCTTGCCGACGTCGCCGTAGCCGCAGACCACGGCCACCTTGCCGCCGATGAGGACGTCGGTGGCCCGGTTGATGCCGTCGACCAGCGAGTGCCGGCAGCCGTACTTGTTGTCGAACTTGGACTTGGTCACCGAGTCGTTGACGTTGATGGCCGGGAAGAGCAGTTCACCCTTCTTGGCCATATCGACCAGGCGGTGCACGCCGGTCGTGGTCTCCTCGGTCACGCCCTTGATGCCGTTGGCGATGGAGGTCCAGCGTTGTGCATCGGCCGCCAGGCTGCGGCCGAGCAGGGCCAGCACGAACTGGAACTCCTCGGAGTCGGCGGTCGACGGGTCCGGCACGGCGCCGGCCTTCTCGAATTCCACGCCCTTGTGCACCAGGAGGGTGGCGTCGCCACCGTCGTCGAGGATCATGTTGGGGCCGCCCTCGCCGGGCCACAGCAGGGCCTGCTCGGTGCACCACCAGTACTCCTCGAGTGACTCGCCCTTCCAGGCGAAGACCGGGACGCCCTGGGGGGCCTCGGGGGTGCCGTCGGGCCCGACCGCGATGGCGGCGGCGGCATGGTCCTGCGTCGAGAAGATGTTGCAGCTGGCCCAGCGCACCCGGGCGCCCAGCGCGGTCAGGGTCTCAATGAGAACGGCCGTCTGCACGGTCATGTGCAGGGAGCCGGTGACGCGGGCGCCGGCCAGAGGCTGGCTGGCCCCGAACTCGGCCCGCATCCCCATGAGTCCGGGCATCTCGTGCTCGGCCATGACGATTTCCTTGCGGCCGAACTCGGCCAGGGACAGGTCCGCCACTTTGAAATCTGGCGCGGTCTGAGGACTAGGCATTGCAGCTCCTTTTAGGTTGGATTTCACGTGCGCGGGCGCGCAGGCCTCGTGTGGGCCATACGGCGGCAGCGCAACGCACGTGCTCCGACCTCTGTCGGAGGCCGTGTACCCGGCGCCAGAATAGATCGTCCGCGCCACCCGAGGTGAAAAGGGGGCGGCCGACGCCGACCCACCCCTTCCGACCAGGCCGATCTCTCGGCGCCGGGGTCCGAGCGTTAGCGTGCCCGGCCATGGACGAGGACGGGTCGCCCCACCCAGCCTCGGGTTCCCTCCCGGTCGGCGGGGGAGACCGTCCCGACCCCCCGGGGCCCACCCGACGGGGGGCCCACGCCGCGCCGCGGCGCCGACGGCACCGACTGCGCTGGACGCTCGGCATCCTCGGTGCGGTGGTGGTGCTGATCGTGGCCGGCGTGGGGGGCTACGCCTTGTACCTCAACCACCTGGTGCACCGCATCACGGTCAAGGGGTTGAGCGCCGGCGCCAGCAAGGGGGCGGAGAACGGCACCGAGAACATCCTCCTGGTGGGATCGACCGACCGCTGTGCGCTCAAGACGCAGTACATCGGGTACGGGATCTGCAACCAGGGGGTGACCGGCGTCAACAGCGACGTGGTGATGATCCTCCACCTCAACCCCGCCACCCACGCCGTGTCGGTCCTCTCCATCCCGCGCGACCTCTTCATCCCCAATGCCCGGGTGGAGGGGGCGAACAAGATCGACGCCGCGCTCTTCGAGGGCCCGACCCAGCTGGTGGCCGCCATCCAGGACGACTTCGGCATCCCCGTTCAGCATTACGTCGAGCTCAACTTCGACAGCTTCGCCAGCGTGGTCGACGCGCTCGGCGGCATCAACATGTACTTCCCCGAGCCGGTGTACGACCCCAATTCGGACCTGGATGTGCAGACCATCGGGTGCCGCCACCTGGACGGCTTCCACGCCCTCCAGGTGGTCCGGGCCCGCCACCTGGTGCACAAGGGCCCGGGGGTGACGACCGAGAACACGGCCGACTGGACCCCGGAGGGACAGAGCGACCTGGCCCGCATCCGGCGCGACCACGAGTTCCTGCGCGTCCTGGCCACCGCCGTGGCCAACAAGGGATTGGGCAATCCGTTGGCCGACCGGGACATCATCGCCGGGGTCGCCCCCGACCTGACGGTGGACAGCGGGCTGTCGGTGAGCCACATGCTGAACCTGGTGCTGACGTACCACTCCATCAACATCGACCAGGCGCCCCAACTCACCATGCCGGTGGCGGTGGACCAGTTCGGCAGCTACCAGTACAAGGGTGGCAGTTACGGCGACATTGAGTTCCCGGCCCAGCCCAACGACCAGTCGGTGGTCGACCAGTTCCTCGGCATCAACTCGGCCACCAACTCCATGACCGGGTTCCCGCTGCCCCGGCCCGGGGCGGTCAGCGTCTCGGTCGAGAACGGCACCGGGGCGACCGATCAGGCCACCACGACCTCAGCCGCGCTGAGCGCGCTCGGCTTCCGGGTGATGGGGGCGGGTGACATCACGCCGGTGGGACCCGAGTCCGAGACGGTCGTCTACTACGGATCGAAGTCGCCGTCGGTGGTGGCGGCGGCCCAAACGGTGGCCCGCCAGCTCACGGGTTCCGTGATCCTCGGCTACAACCCGGCCCTGGTGGTCGATGGCGCCCAGGTCACCCTGGTGACCGGCACCGGCTTCTCCGTGAACGCCCCGGCGGCCCGGCCCAGCCCGGGATCGGCGACTACCGCGGCCCCGACCGCGGCCCCGACCACCACCACGACCAGCCCGGGCAACGGCGCCTTCGCCGCCCCGACCAGCAGCAACGAGGCCCTGCAACCGTGGGATCCCCGGTCGTGCACCGCCTCGGGCGGCGAGGGGTCATAGGCCGACCATCCGCCAATTCGCTCCACTTCGGTGCCTACGTTCTGGGTTGGCTCTGAGGCTCAGGGCCGCAAGGGGGCAGCAGTGGGGTCGACTCAGATTGTCAGTGGTATCGGTGGAATTTTCGCCGGGATCTTCGCGGTGTTCGGACTGTTGGCCTTCGTGGTCGTCCTGTTCATCATTCTCATTGTGGCCAACCGGGCCGAGCCCGATCCCCGTGGCTTGCGGCCCTTCAGCGTCTACCTCTTCGGGACCGCCTTCGTGACCCTGGTGCTGACCTTTGTCGGCGTGGTCATGATCGTCACGTCCCTGCTCTCCTTCATCGGGTCGCACGACTCGCCCATCGCCGACGGGGTGGCCCGCTCGGTGGTCATCGGCATCCTCTTCGTGCTTATCGCCGGTGGCACCCTGGCCTACCACCTGCGCAAAGGCGTGACCATCGCCCAGGGTGACGACGGCCCGGACGGGCCGAACGCCCGCATTCTGCATACCTACTCAATGGCGGTCACCTTCGTGTTCCTGGTGGTGGCCATCATCACCTTGGGCTTCACGATCTACTTCGTCTTCGAGTTGGCGGGGCCCGGCATCTTCGGCAGCATCGGCGGGGACCGGACCTCCACCCTGCAGACGCTGCTCGACACCCTGTTCATCATGGTGGCGTCGGGGGCGGTCATCGTGGCCCACGCCAGATTCGCCCCGTCGGCGCTGCGGCTGAAGCTGCCCGGGGCGCCCAGGCCGGATTCGGTCACCCCGGCCGGCCCGGTGTCGTAGCCCGGGCCAAGGGGGGATTGCCAGTAGCCTGGACGCTGTCGCCAAAGGCGTGGAAGCGTGCGTGGGATACCGCATACGTCCCGCCCCCGTAGCTCAGGGGATAGAGCATCGGTTTCCTAAACCGTGTGCGCAAGTTCGAATCTTGCCGGGGGCGCCCAAGGACTAGCACCACCGCACACCGGGAGGACACCATGGACTGGCCGATCAACGGGCACGCGCCGATGCCCATGCGCCGCGCCCGAAGTCGTCGGCCCCTGGCCGCTGTAGTGCTAACCGCTGTGGCTCTGCTTGCGTTGTCCTCTGGTGCGGGGGCGTCGACGAAGTCGACCGCTCACGCGGTCCGCGCCTGGGCGCACGCCCACCAGAAGGCCGTGACGGCGCTGGGCAACGCCGTCTACGCCTTCAGTGGAACGCTGACGGCGGGCGAACCCCAATGCGGTGCGTTGGTCGGAGCGCTGGGAAACGTGTCGCGCCTACCGAGGATCCCCTCGGCCGCCATTCGCACCACATGGAAGCAGGGCCTGGTCGACCTCTCCGGCGGGGCCAGCATCTGCAGCGTCATGACGACGGTGACGGAACGGAACGAGGCGATTGCTGACCTGGAGAACGGTGCCGCGGCTTTCAAGTCGGCCGTGCGCGCCATGGGCAAGGACGGCGTGTCGTTCCACTTTCGCAAGCCAGCGGCCAGCGCCACGACGACCACGACCAAGCCGCGGCCGCCGGTGACGACGACGACGTGAATCCGCCCGGGCCTTGGGCTCGGTGCCGGTGGGCCGGGGAGAACTCAGCGGTCCGAGGGGTCCTCAGGCATCCGGTGCGAGTATGCCGGTGCCGCCACTCGATGTCATGAGCACCACCTCGGCCCCTTCGACCTGATTGGCCGCGGTGCCGCG
>DASZMA010000063.1:0-20336 GCA_035552095.1 Acidimicrobiales bacterium
GGGCAGCCCGAGACGCCGATGCGCTCGGCCAGCCGCTGGTCCTGGTGCGAGGCGCCGATGGTGGCGTCAATGACCAGCATGGCGATGTCGGCCCGCTCCAGCGCCCGCAGGGCGCGCAGCACGGCGTGGTGCTCGGTGCCGCGCTCGGTGCGGGCGGGGCGGCGCAGGCCCGCCGTATCGATGAAGCAGACGGGACCGTCCGGCGTCTCGACCACCGTGTCGATGGCGTCGCGGGTGGTGCCCGGCATGTCGTGCACGACGGAGCGCTCCTCGCCCAGGAGCTTGTTGAACAGGGTGGACTTGCCCACGTTGGGGCGGCCGATGATGGCGACCCGCGGTGTGCCACCGGGCCCGGTGCGCGTCGCCGCCTCGGCCGCTTCCTCCTGCTCCTCGGTGGGCAGCGGCGGGGGCAGCAGGTCGACCACGGCATCGAGCAGGTCACCGGTCCCCCGCCCGTGCAGGGCGCTGATCGGGAAGGGGTCACCGACCCCGAGAGCCACGAACTCCCAGGCGGCGGACTCCCGGTTGGTGTCGTCGACCTTGTTGACCACCAGGCGCACCGGCGGACCGGCCCTACGGATGATCTTGGCCGCCGCCATGTCCTCGTCGGTCACCCCGGTGGTCACGTCGACCACCAGCAGCACCACGTCGGCCTCGGCCAGGGCCCGCTCGGCCTGCTCGCTCACCTTGGCATCGAGCGAGGTGCCGCCGGCCAGCCAGCCGCCGGTGTCCATGATGGAGAAGGGCACACCGACCCACTCGGCCGTCAGCACCTTGCGGTCCCGGGTGACCCCGGGCTCCTCCTCGACCACGGCGGCCCGCTCGCCCACGATCCGGTTGACCAGCGACGACTTGCCCACGTTGGGGCGCCCGGCCACCACCACCATCGGCAGCCCGCTCTGGACGCCCTCGCTCATGCCGTCGACCCGCCTCATGGGACTCCTCATGCCGCACAGGCCGATCGGAACGACCTGCCGTCGAGCGCGTGGCGCAGCGAGGCGCCGTCGCTGGGCACCACCTCGACCGGGCGGGGCAGGTCGGCCAGGGTCAGGCCGTCGAGGAAGCGGCCCTCGTTGAGGCAGGCGTCGGGCAGCAGGTAGCGGGTTTCAGGCGACGTCGGCATCTGGGCCAGCGCCCGGGCCAGGTCCTCGCCGGTCAGCAGCCCGGCCACGCCGATGTTGCCGCCGAAGAAGTCGTTGGCGATCTCCTTGACCGCGATGTCCTGGCGCGGGTGCTGGGCCAGCAACGGGCCCAGGACGCGGGCGCCGTAGGTGCCGGTCAGCACGGTCACCGGGCGGGTGTCGGTCCCACCGGGCCTGGTGGCACCGGCGGACGCCGCCAGCTTGGGCGCCCGGTAGCCCTCGGCTGGGGCGGCGTCGACCGAGGCGAAGAAGCCGTGGCGCACGCCGCCGAGCGCGGAGGCGGGCCCGGCCGGGCGGATGAAGGCGTCCACGAAGGCCCGGGCCATGCCGATGCCGTTCTCGTGCTGGGGGAACTCGTCGTAGACCTTGGCGGCCGGAAAGGGACGATCGGCCAGCAGGTAGTACTCGTCGGCGGCATAGACCAACCGGCGGCCCAAGGTCTTCTGGTAGATCTTCTGCCACTCGGCCACGAGGTCGACGACGTAGGCCGCCTCCGCAGTGGTGTGGGCGCGCATCTCGGATTCATTGGAAAATTGACTGATGCCGAGCGGGACGGCTCCCACCGTGGCCAACTTGGGGTACTGGTCGAGGATGCCGGCCAGGGTGTCCTCCAGCGCGGCGCCGTCGTTGACGCCCGGGCAGACGACGATCTGGCCGTGCACCTCAATGCCGCCGTCGAGCAGGACCTGCAGCCAGCGCAGGCTGGTCGCCCCCTTCGGGTTGCGCAGCATGTGGGCGCGCAGGTCGGGGTCGGTGCTGTGGATCGAGACGAAGAGCGGGCCGAGGCGTTCGGTGAGGATGCGCTCCGCATCGAGCTCGGTGAAACGGGTGAGGGTGGTGAAGTTCCCGTAAAGGAACGAGAGCCGGTAATCGTCGTCTTTGAGGTAGAGGCTGCGGCGCATGCCCTTGGGCAGCTGGTAGATGAAGCAGAAGGCGCAGTGGTTGTCGCAGGTGCGGATGCGGTCGAACACGGCCGAGGAAACCTCGACCCCGAACGGCTCGCCCGGCTGCTTGTCGATCTTGACCAGGCGGGGCAGGGCCGCGTTGGCGCGCTTGACCATAACGCTCAGGTCGTCGGCGTCGCAGAGTTGCTGGAAATCGATGACGTCGCGCGGCTCCTGCCCGTTGAGGGAGAGGAGCTCATCACCCACGGCCAGGCCGGCCCGGGCTGCCGGCGACGCCTCGGTGACCGAAGTCACCGTGGGAGCGGACATTTGTGCAGGTTACTGCCCTTTTGGCTCCCCCATGCGGCGGGGATGCGGCGGGTCTCAGCCGAACTGCGAAGCCAGACCCGTAATGCCCTTGGTGGAGGAGCCGATGATGGCGCGGACGAGTCCCGGGAGACGCCCCAAGATGGCGCCACCCTGGACGCCGATGGTGACGGTGACGCTGGTCCCGGTGCCCTCGGGGGCCAGCGCGTAGTCCTCCACCATGGCCACCAGCCCAGGCACGTTCATGCTCGTCATGACGAAGGTCATCCGCTGGCCGGGCTCCCAGACGATGAAGCGCTCCTGCACCCTGGTCGTGCCCACCCAGACGGTACGGACCGCTCCGACGCCGCTGGCCGGACCCTGGTCGAGATCGAGGCGGACCTTGCGCATGCCACCGCACCATTTGCTCCAGCCGCCGATGTCGGCCATGAGCCCGAAGACCTGGTCGGGCGGGGCGGGGACGCTGAACTGGCGCGTGATCACCACCGGCGCTGCGGCAGCCCAGTCGGCCGCTCTGTCCTGGAGGGAGAAGTCGGGCATGGGCACCACTCTGGCAGATGGCCGGGACCGGGGACCTGGTGAGGGCTGACGCCGGTAGCGTGGTTGGCGTGAGCGTGACCGAGCCCGAATCCCGCGTCGAGCGGGTCCTGCTGGCCGAGCCACGGGGGTTCTGCGCCGGCGTGGAGAAGGCGATCAAGGCGCTGGCCTGGATGGTCAGGGTCTTCGAGCCGCCGGTCTACTGCTACCACGAGATCGTCCACAACCGCCATGTGGTCGAGCGGTTCCGGGCCCAGGGCGTGGTCTTCGTCGACGATGTGGCCGAGGTCCCGCCGGGTTCGCCCCTCATGCTCAGTGCCCACGGCTCGGCGCCCGAGGTGGTCGAGGCGGCCCGGGGCCGGGGCGGCGTGGTGGTTGACGCCGTCTGCCCGCTGGTGACCAAGGTCCACCATGAGCTCAAGGTGCGCAGCCGCAAGGGCTACACCGTGCTCTACGTCGGGCACGCCGGCCACGAGGAGGCGGTGGGCACCATGGCGGTGGCGCCCGACTCGGTGCGCCTGGTCGAGCACGAGTCCGACCTCGATGCGCTGGAGCCTGGCGCCGGCGGGGCCGGGATCGCGGTCGGGACGCCGGTGGCGCTCCTGGCCCAGACCACGCTGAGCCACGACGAGTGGCGCGGCCTCATGGAGTCGGCCAGCCGGCGCTTCCCCGATCTGTGGATGCCCAACCGCAGCGACCTGTGCTTCGCCACCACCAACCGCCAGGCCGCCCTCAAGTCCATCGCCAGCGAGGCCGACGCCGTGGTGGTCATCGGCTCGGCCAACTCTTCCAACACGGTGGCGCTCGAGACGGTGGCCCTGGCCTGCGGCTGCCCCCGGGTGCTGCGGATAAACGAGGCCGACGAGCTGCCCGACGACCTGGTGGGCACGGTGGGGGTGACGGCCGGCGCTTCGGCCCCCGAAGCCCTGGTGGAAGAGGTGATCCAGCGCCTGGCTCCCCGCCAGGGGGTGACCGAGGTCACCGTGACCACCGAGGACGAGTACTTCCCGCCCCCGCCCGAGCTGCGGGAGCTGCTGCGGGCCGTCGGCAGCACGCTGGGCTTTCTGGCCGGCCGCCCCGAGGGCCCCCGGGCCGATCCGGCGGCCGAGGACCGCTCCATCTCGGCGGCCGATGTCCTCGACATGTTGGCCTCATGAGGCTGTTCGGTGCGATGATTGGGCCGTGACCTTTACCCGGATGGACCAGTCGACCGCCGCCCAGTGGCAGGAAATCGTGGTCGAGACGATGGAACACCAGCCCCGCGTGGCCGATCGGATCTTGGCCATGTTGGCCTCGCTGGAAGAGATCACCGACGGCTTCGCGGTGGACCAGCTGGTGCACTCGCTCCAGACGGCGACCCGGGCTGAAGAGGCCGGGGCCTCGACCGAGGTGGTGGTGGCCTCGCTGTGCCACGACATCGGCAAGGCCGTCTCGGTCATGAACCACCCCCGCATTGCGGCGGAGATCCTGCGGCCCTATGTGAGCGCGGACACGTACTTCATGATCCTGGCCCACCAGGATTTCCAGGGACGTCACTACTACGAGTACCTGGGACAGGACCCCAACGCCCGCGACCAGTACGTCGGGGCCGAGTGGTACGCCCTGGCCGAGCAGTTCGCCGATGACTGGGACCAGACCAGCTTCGACCCCGACTACCCCACCAAGCCGCTCTCGCACTTCGAGCCCATGGTGCGTGAGGTCTTCGGGTCGCTGCACGCCGCCGCCTCTTCCTCTTGAGCGGGACCGGAGCCGCCTCCGCCCCCAGCGCGAGCATCAAGACCGATCCCGAGACGGCGCGGCGGGTCATCGCCCAGTCGCGGCTGGCCTTCGATGCCCGCTACCCCGACCTCAAGCTCTCCCCCGCCGTCGGGCTCATCTGCGCCTACGAGGAAGAGGCCAACATCGGCGCCGTGCTCGCCGCCATGCCGGTCGAAGCCTGCGGGCTGGCCGTGTCCACCCTGGTCGTGGTCGACGGCGGCGGTGACCGGACCGATCAGGTCTCCCTCGACTCGGGCGCCATCACCTTCGTCCTGACCGAGAACCTGGGCCACGGCTACGCCCTGCGGGTGGGCTACGCCCTCTGCGTGGAGCTGGGCGCCCAGTTCGTGGTCACGCTCGATGCCGACGGCCAGAACGACCCGGCCGAGATCCCCGTCATGCTCCAACCGCTGGTCGACGACGAGGCCGATTTCGTGGTGGCCTCCCGCCGGTTGGGCCAGGACACCACCACCGATCG
Source organism: Acidimicrobiales bacterium (assembly GCA_035552095.1). Taxonomy (GTDB): domain Bacteria; phylum Actinomycetota; class Acidimicrobiia; order Acidimicrobiales; family RAAP-2; genus Bog-473. Next base: position 5,127 of record DASZMA010000063.1, read on the forward strand.
CTTCCGCAAGGTGGGCGTACGGGTGTTCTCGGCCGTCATGAGCGCCATGGGCGGGACCAAGCTCACCGACACCTCCAACGGCTACCGGGCCCTACGGGCCGCCATGCTCGAGGACGTGGTGCACAAGCTGACCCAGTCCCAGTACCAGACGGCCGAGTTGCTCATCGTCTGCATGAAGCGGGGCTGGCGGGTCACCGAGCGCCCCACCGTGTGGCTGCCCCGGGCCTCGGGCACCACCAAGAAGGGCAAGAACTACCTCTTCGGGTTCCGTTACGGCCGGGTGGTGCTGGCCACGTGGTGGCGGGAGCGGCGTGAGGTGGCCCACCCCTGAGGGTGCGCGTGCGGTTCGGTGACTACCGGGCCCGGGGCCGGTCGCGCACCACTTCAAGCGGCTCGCAGAAATCGGTCCCCCCGAATCGGCCCCAGTAGCGGGCCGTGGCCCGGATGAGGTCGCTGGCCAGATAGGCCCGTTGCTCGGTCTGGCTCTGGTAGGCGCCGATCACCCCCACCTTGTCGTCGAGATACGGGCCGATCGACACGAAACGCACCGGCTCGAACTTGACCGTGGCCGACGGGCTCTCGTAGCAGTAGACGGCGGGGACCCTCCGGGTGGCCACCAGGGTGGCCCGGTTCACGCTGCGGTGGTCCTGATGCACATCGCAGAAGGTGTGGGTGTAGACGATGGTGGGGTCGAACTCCCGGACCACCGTCTCGATCATTTCGACGGTGGGATCGCTTTGGGGGATGGTCGAATCCTCCAGATCCATCAGGTGCAACGTGGCACCGAACATGGCCGCGGCGGCGGCGGCCTCGTCGGCCCGCTGGTTCGCCTCGCCCCCCTTGGCCCCGCGGCTCATGGTGAGGATGGCCAGCGCGTCCCCGGCCTGACGGTGCCCGAACAGGATGCCGCCGACGCCGATCTCCACGTCATCGGGATGGGCGCCGATGGCCAGGACCCGCTCCTGACTGGCGCTCGACCGCTCCCGGCGCAGGGCGACCAGCCGCCCCATCTGCTCGCGCAGTGTGCTCAGCGCGATGGGCTTGGGCAGGAAGTCATCGACATCGCTGCGCAGCGCGTCGATGGCCACGTTGACGCTGGCATTGGCCGTCATGAGCGCGATGGCCATGTCGGGGAACCGGCGCCGCGCCTCACGCACCAGATCGAATCCGGTCTGTCCCGGCAACCCGATATCAGCCAGCAGCACGGTGAACGGGGGCCCGTCGAGGTGTTCAAGCGCGGCGGGCACGTCCATGGCTGAATCCACGGCGTACCCGAAACGGGCCAGGGCGGTGACCATGTAGGCCAGCGTGGACTCGTCGTCCTCGACCACCAGGATCCTGGCCTCCACCGTGGGCACGTCGTTGCTCGGGACGGTCACCCCGAGCGTCGCCTTCGGACGTGGACCTGGACCATGCGAAACACGCTACTGAAGATCGTGCCCGTCCCGGCTGAAATTGGGGAGAATTGCGAGGCCTAAACGGTGCCTGGACACTCCTGTTGCGGAACGCCACCGGACTGCACCCCGACTACCACCCAACCACGACAGGGGGCCACGTACGGTAAGGCGACGCCCCCGGGCGGGTGAGGAACGGGTACGAGCGATGCGAAACTGGTGGTCCAATGCACTCCTGCGCACCAAGGGATTCGTCGTCCTCTCTATTCCCCTGGCCGCACTGATCTCGGTGACGGTGCCCGGGATCATCTTCTCGGCCCAGATCAACAACTACGTGGCGGCCAACCGCACCATCAAGACGGCCACCACCGACATGAGCACCAAGTTGGCGCTGCTGACCGCGGCGGAGTCCGGCATGCGCGGCTACGCCGCCACCCTTGACCCCACCTTCCTGACGCCCTTCCACACGGCGCTGCGGCAGCTGGTCCCGGTCCTCAAGGAGCCCAACACGCGCGACCTCCTGACGTCGGGCCAGGGCCAAGAGCTGAAGTCGCTCGGCGTGGCCGAAGTCAGGGCGCTCGGTTCCATCGCCGCCGGGGTGAGCGACCACTCGCTGAGCCCGGATGCGCTGAAGGCCGCCCTGCTGCACGAGCAGGGGCTGATGGCCGAGATCAGCCGGGTCATCGGCGGTGCGCTCGACCGCGACACGGTGCGGCTGGCCACGCTCTCGGGCCACATCACCTCCGCCCGGGCCATCACCAGCGCGCTCTACACCTACGGACTGGTGGTGGGGGTCCTGGGCGGTGCGCTCGCCATGCTCCTGTTCCTGACCGGCATTGTGCGCCGGTTGCGCAACGTGGGCCGCAACGCCGAGCGTCTCGGGGAGGAGCTGCCGCTGCTCCCGTTCCCTCCGGCTGGCGACGAGCTGGGCCGCCTGGACCGAGACCTGCGGCGGACGTCGCTGTTGTTGGCGGAGCGGCGTCAGGAGATCGTGTCGGCCCGGGATCAGGCCATCATGGCCACCAAGGCCAAGGACACCTTCGTGTCGCGCATGAGCCACGAATTGAAGACGCCCCTCAGCGCCGTGGTCGGATTCGGCGAGCTGCTGCAGGAACGGAGCCTCCAGGTCGAGGACGCCAAGAGCGTCAACCACATCGTCAAGGCGGGCTACCACCTGCTGGACCTGATCAACGACATCCTCGACCTCTCGCTGGTCCAGGCCGGTCAACTGCGGGTCTCGGTGGAGCCGCTGCTGGCCGCCGAGGTGGTCGCCGATGCCGTCTCCCTGGTGGCCCCCCTGGCCGCCAAGCGCCAACTCACGGTCACCGTGAACGGTATGGACGGACTCGTGGTGGCGGCCGACCGCAAGCGACTGCACCAGGTGCTGTTGAACCTGCTCTCCAACGCCATCAAGTACAACCGGGAGGGCGGCGACATCGTCATCGCCGCGGTGCCCTCGGGAGCATCCACCATCCGCTTCACGGTCACGGACTCGGGGGCCGGTATCCCGCCCAACAGCATGCACCGGCTCTTCCTGCCTTTCGAGCGGCTGCAGGCCGAGGCCCAGCGCATCAGCGGGACCGGCGTGGGGCTCTCCCTGTCGCGCCACCTGGCCGAGGCCATGGGTGGGACCATGGGCGCCGAGAGTGAGCTCTCGGTCGGTTCCTGCTTCTGGGTCGAGCTGCCCTTGGCCGGGCTGAGCGATCCGGTGGCCACCTACCTGGCGCCGCTGCGGCACGCTCCGGAAAGCGCTGGGTCGGAGTCGGAGTCGGGGTCGGCGTCGGCGTCGGCGTCGGACACGGTCGTGCCGGTCCAGGGCCCGGTGGCCGAGCTGGTCGGCGTGGGCCCGCTGGCCCGACCCGGCCGGAACGGCTCCCATGCGGGCTGACCCGAGCCAGGACATGCACGTCCACTCGACCTTCTCCGACGGCAAGGGCACCATTGCCGAGAACGTCGAGGCGGCGCGCCAGCAGAACCTGCGCACCATCTGCCTGGTCGACCATGTGCGGGTCGACACGGACTGGCTCCCGGAATTCATAGCGGCGACCGATCTGCTGCGCCGGGCCGAAGAGGGGCGGGAGCACCCGATCGCCATCCGCCGCGGCGTCGAGACCAAGATCCTCAATCGGGCGGGCGATCTGGACCTGCCGGCCGACCTGAGTGGGCTCGACCACATACTGGTGGCCGACCATCAGTTCCCGATGGCCGAGGGTCCCCTCCATCCCAAGGAGGTGCTGGCTCTCCGGGAGCAGGGCGCCTGGGCCGATGCGGACCTGCTCGAGGTCCTGGTCGAGGCGACGGGCAACAGCCTGGGCCCGGTGGCCGGTTCGGGGATCCTGGCCCACCTCTTCAGCGTGCTGCCCAAGGCCGGGTTGCGCGAGGACGACGTCACCCCGGCCGCCCTGGACTGGTTGGCCGCCCGCTGCGCCGAACATGAGGTGATGGTCGAGGTGAATGAGCGCTGGAACTGCCCTTCGGCGCGCTCGCTCTCGTACTTCGTCCGGCGCGGTGTCGGGCTGGTCTGCAGCACCGACAGCCACCGGGTGGAGACCATCGGCATCTACGACAAGGTCCGGGCCACGCTGCGGGAGCTCGACGCGCTCGAAGAACCGTCGGCCTGAGGTGCCCTGGCTCTGGGGCGACGACGTCCTGATCGCGCTGGTGCTGCTGGGCGCCCTCCCGTTCCTGGTGAACGCCTACCAGGCGCTGCTGGTGGGGTTGGCCCCGTGGCGCAGCCACTACGACCGGACCGGTCCCTACTACCCGCGGGTGGCCATCCTGATCCCGGCCTGGAACGAGGGCGCCGTGCTGCACGACACGGTCGACCGCCTCATGGCCCTCGAATACCCCACCGACCGCCTGCGGCTTTACATCGTCGACGATGCCAGCACCGACGACACGCCGGCCATCCTGGCCGAGCAGGCCGAGCGGTACCCCGGATCGATCTTCCACCTGCGACGCCAGGAGGGCGGGCAGGGCAAGTGCCATACCTTGAACCACGGGCTCGACATCATCATGGCCGAGGATTGGATGCAGGCCATCCTCATCATGGATGCCGACGTGGCCTACCGACCCGACTCGCTGCGCCGCATGACCCGGCATCTGGCCGACCCGACGGTGGGCGCGGTGACGGCGTACATCAGGGAGGGCAGCACTCCCCTCTCCCACCTCACCCGCTTCATCGGGTTCGAGTACATCACCGCCCAGGCCGCCGGGCGGCGGGCGCAGAACGCCATCGGCGCCGTGGCCTGCCTGGCCGGCGGGGCCCAGTTGCACTCCCGGGAGAACCTGGTGGCCATCGGCGGGCGGATCGACACCAGCACCCTGGCCGAGGACACCTGGACCACCTTCTTGACCCAGGTGGGCGGGCGCAAGGTCATCTTCGAGCCCAATGCCATCGTCCTGGCGGAGGAGCCCAGTTCCCTTGACGGGCTGTGGAAGCAGCGGGCGCGCTGGGGCCGGGGCAACGCCCAGATCACCAAGGCCTTCAAGCACCTGTGGTTCCGCCCGTCAGCGGACCACCGGCTCGGTTCGGTGACGTTCGGCCTCATCTGGTTCTCCATCTACCTCCTGCCGTACATCATGATCGTGTCCTCCGCCGCGCTGGTCATCCTCTTCTTCACCGACCGGCTGGCGGCCCAGCACGCCTTCCACGTCCTGTGGATCTCCAATGCCATCTGCTTCTTCTTCTCCACCGTGGTCTGCCTGCTGATCGACCGCCGCACGGCCCGCCGCTCCTGGCTGCAGGCGTTCTTCTTTCCCGGGGCGATCTCCCTGGTGGTGATCCTCTTCACCTGCTTCCCCCTGACCTTCCACTGGCTGCTGCGGCACTTCGAGTCGCTCAGCGGGGTGCACCTGTCGGTCGACGAGCGGTTGGCCGTGATCCTCTTCGCCTACATCTGGGTCTCGGCCTGCATGCTGGCCGCCTACGGCCTCTTGCGCCTGGAGCGGCTGGGCGCCAAGCGGTTGGCCTCGTGGCTCATTTACGTCGTGGGGTACGGGCCGGTCCTCTGTGCCATCAGCCTCAACGCCTACGTGAAGGAGTTCCGGGGCGCCGAGATGAAGTGGGACAAGACCGAGAAGACCGGCCGGGTCTCGGTGCCGGCATGAGCCGGAAGGTCGGGGAGGAGAGGGCCTACCGGTCCGATTTGACCGAGTCGATCCGGGCCGAGCGCTTCACCGCGCTGATGGTGCTGGTCGCTCTGGCGCTGACCGGGGGCTTGGTCGAACTGGACCTGCTGCACCTCATATAGAGCTCATTTAGCGCCGGTGCGGGGGTCCTCACTCGACCGTGACGCTCTTGGCCAGGTTGCGGGGCTGGTCGATGTCCACGTCCCGGAGCAGGGCGGCGTGGTAGGCCAACAGCTGCAGCGGCACGTTGAGGACGATCGGATCGATCTCGGGCTCCAGCTTGGGCACCGTGATGACGTCATCGGTCAACCGGCCGAGCGAGTCGGAATGGCCGATGACGATGACCGGGCCCCGGCGGGACTGGATCTCGCGGATGGTGGCGACGTTCTTGTCGAAGAGGTCGTCGTCGGGGATGACGACGAAGGTCGGGAGCTCGGGGCAGATGAGGGCCAGCGGCCCGTGTTTGAGCTCGGACGCCGGATAGGCCTCGGCGTGGATGTAGGAGACCTCCTTGAGCTTCTGGGCCGCCTCGCAGGCCACCGGAAAGCCGCGCACCCGGCCGACGAAGAAGGCGCTCGTCGTCTCCCGGTAACGGGCGGCGATCTCCTTGATGCGCTCCTCGCTGGCCAGGGCGCCCGTGATGGCGGCCGGGAGGGCCTCGAGGGAAGCGATGAGCCGGGCCCCGTCGCCCTGACCCAGGTCCCGGATGCGCCCTAGATGCAGTGCCAGCAGCGCGAAGGCGGTGACGGTGGAGGCGAAGGACTTGCTGGAGGTGACCGAGATCTCGGGGCCGGCGTGGAGGTAGATGCCAGCACCGCACTCCCGGGCGATGCTGGAGCCCACGACATTGACCACGCCCAACACGGTGCCCCCCTTGCGGCGCACCTCCTGGACGGCTCGCAGGGTGTCGAGCGTCTCCCCGGATTGGCTGACCGCCACGTAGAGCGTGTCCGCCTCAATGATCGGATTGCGGTAGCGGAACTCGGACGCCGGCTCGGCGTCGGCCGGGATGCGCGCGATGCGCTCGATCAGTTGGGCGCCGGCCAACCCACCGTAGAAGGCCGAGCCGCAGCCGAGCACGTGGACCCGCCGCATGCGCAGGATCTCCTGCGCGCTCAGGTCGATGCCACCGAGGTGGGCGGTGGCGAAGCGGGCGTCCAGCCGCCCGGACAGGGTCCGTTGCACCGACTCGGTCTGCTCGAAGATCTCCTTGCGCAGGTAGTGCTCGTGCTCCCCCTTCTCGTAGGTGGCCGCCGTGAGCGCGATCGTCTCGATGCTCTTGGTCCGCGCCGCCCCTTCGATGCTCATGGTGCGGAACTGGTCGTGCTCAATGATGGCGATCTCACCGTCATCGAGGTAGGCGATCTGCTGGGTATGGCGGACCAGCGCGCTGACGTCGGACGCCACGAAGTGCTGGCGCTCGCCGATGCCGATGACCACCGGGCTGCCGTTGCGGGCCGCCACGATCTGGCCCGGGTGCTCCAGGTCGATGACGGCGATGCCGTAGGTGCCCTCGACCACGGACAGGGCATCACGCACGGCATCGGCCAAGGTGCGCGCCGGGGAACGGCCGATCAGGTGGGCCAGCACCTCGCTGTCGGTCTCGGAGAGGAACACGGCACCCTCGGCCAGCAACGACTCCTTGATCGACTGGGCGTTGTCGATGATCCCGTTGTGGACCAGCGCGATGCGCCCACCGGGGTCGAGGTGCGGGTGGGCGTTGACCTCGTTGGGCACGCCGTGAGTGGCCCAGCGGGTGTGGCCGATCCCGATGGGGCCGGAGAAGTCGACGGGGAGCCCGCTGCGGAGCTCGGCGATCTTCCCCTTGGTCTTGTGCACCTTGAGCTGCCCGTCGGCAATGACGGCGACGCCCGCTGAGTCGTAGCCCCGGTACTCCAGGCGGGCCAGTCCGTCGATCACCATGGGAACCGAATCCCCGTACCCGACACAACCGACGATGCCGCACATGCGTAGTCCACCCTTTCACGTCACAAACCCGGTGCACCTAGGCTGGCGTCCGGCCACGTTAGTAGGGCCACCTTGTCCGCCCCGCCCCCGACTGGATACCCATGAACGACCTCCCCGCCCAGACCGTGCTGGTGACCGGCGCCGGCGGGCCGGCGGGGGTCTCGGTGATCGTGGCTCTCAAGAGCGCCGGGCATCGCGTCGTGGCCGTTGACGCCTCGGCCGAGGCGGTCGGCCTCCGGCTGGGCGATCACCGTGCGGTGCTGCCGCGGGCCGATGACCCGGGGTTCGCCGCTGCCCTGTGCGCGGTGGCCGAGCAGCACGGCGCCACCGCGGTGATCCCGACCGTGGCCGAGGAACTGGTCGCCCTCCACGCCCTGACGCCGGAGCTCAGCGCGGCTGGACTGCACCACTGGTTGCCCGATCCGGTGGCGGTGGAGTCGTGCACCGACAAGTGGCTCTTCCACCAGGCCGCCCGGGCTAGCGGGGTGCCGGTGCCCGAGACGGCGTTGGCCAGCACGGCGGGCGTCCCGGGGCCGTGGGTGATCAAGCCCCGCAACGGCCGCGGGTCGCGCGACGTCTACCTGACCGATGACGAGGCCGAGGCCACCTCGTTGCTCTCCCGGGTGCCCGACGCCCTGGTCCAGCAGCGCCTGGCCGGGCAGGAGTTCACGGTGGACGCCCTGGTCGACCGGGACGGCACCCTGGTGGCGGCGGCCCCCCGCTGGCGCCATGAGACCAAGGCCGGCATCTCGGTGCGCGGCGAGACCTTCGCCAGCCCGGCGGTGGTGGCCGGGGTGGCCCAACTGCTGGGCGGCCTCGGCCTGCGCGGGCCAGCCAACGTGCAGGGGTTCCTCGATCCGTCGCCGGCGAGCGCCTGGGCCGACGGCCTGGCCTTCATGGAGGTGAACCCTCGCTTCTCCGGCGGCCTGCCGCTCACGTTGGCCGCCGGCTGCGACGTGGTGGGCCAGTACCTGCGCGGCATTATGGGCCTCCCGCTCGAGCCGGCTCGGCTCACCTTCCGCCCCGGCGTGCGCATGTACCGCTACTTCGCCGAGGTGTTCGAGGACGCTCAGTCCGAGTAGCGCCCCGTCTTGGCCTTGGCCTCGTCGTAGACCACCTGCAGTTTCTGCGTCAGGTCTTCGGTGGCGGCGTGGACCGAGGACCGGGAGACCCGCCCACCGCCGGTGCGGGCCGGCGGCGCGATGGCCGGGCCGATGACCACCTGGATCGTGTACGGCTTGGGGATGGCGCTGCCCTTGGGCATGGAGAGGTCGGAGGCCCCGATGCCGATGGGCACGATCGGCGCGCCCGTCCGGGCGGACAGGAAGGCCGCCCCCTCCATCAGGTTCTTAATGGCCGGCCCGGCGCGCCGGGTACCCTCGGGGAAGAGGACCAGGCACTGCCCGCGCGTGAGCGCCTCCTCGGCCCGCTGCAGCGCCTCACGGTCGGCCGACTCCCGGTGGACGGGGAAGGCGCCGACGTAGAGCAGCAGGCGGCCCAACCACTGGTTCTTCCACATGGAGTCCTTGGTCATGAAGAAGAGCTTGCGCTTGGTGCAGAACGAGGTGAACCCGAAGTCGGCGAAGGAGCGGTGCACCGGGGCCAGGATGACCGGCCCGGTGGCCGGGATGTACTGCTTGCCGGTCACCTTGGGCCGGAACCAGAGCCGCAGCAAGGCGTTGAACGTGACCCGCAGGAGGCGGTAGCCCACGCTGCGGCTGGGTTCGATGGCGAACTCCTGATGGCGGCCGGGGGCAGCGGCCGGGGTCGGCTCGGCGATCGGTTCCTCTACAGCCACGACAGGACCTCCTCGACTACATCTTGGACCGTATGCCCGGTCGTATCGAGCGTGTGGGCGTCGGGGGCGGGCATCAGGGGCGACGCCGAGCGGGTGGAGTCGATGTGGTCACGCCGGGCCACCCCGGCCGCGCTCTCGTCGTGGCGACGCCGGGCCCGCTCCTCCGGGGAGGCGGTGAGATAGACCTTCACCTGGGCCTCGGGGAAGACGACGGTGCCGATGTCGCGGCCCTCGACCACGCCCCCACCGTGGGTGACGGCCCAGGCCCGCTGGCGGGCCACCAGGTGCGCCCGCACGTCGGGGTTGGCCGCCACCACGGAGACGGCCCGTCCCACCTCGGCTGAGCGGATGACGTCGGTCACGTCGTGGCCGTCAATGGTGACCCGGGCGCCCACCGCGATGGCGGCGTCGCCGGCGAGCCGGGCCACGGCGTCGTGGTCGTCGGGCGCCAGGCCCAGGCGCAGGGCCAGGGCGGCCACGGCGCGGTACATGGCCCCCGTATCGAGCCGTTCCAAGCCCAGGCGGGCGGCGACGGCGCGCGAGACGGTGGACTTGCCGGCCCCGGCCGGGCCGTCGATGGCGATGATCAGGGCGGTCGGGCTGGCGGTCGGGCTCGGGCTGGTCAAAGACTGCAGATCGTCGGCGAAGCCGGGGTAGCTGGTCTCGACCGCGCTGAACCCGGTGATCAGGCTGTGCTGGCCCGGGCCGACAGCCAGCGCGGCGACGGCGGCCGCCATGGCCATGCGGTGGTCCCCCTGGCTGTCGAAGCGGGCCGGTTGCAGCCGCCCGTCCGGGCCGACCCCGGTGATGGAGAGGGTGTCGCCGTCCACGACGGCGGTGGCACCGAAGGCGGTGACCATCTGCACCACGGCGGCCAGGCGGTCCACCTCCTTGACCCGCAACTCCCCCACGTCATGGAAGACCGTGGTGCCCTCGGCCACGGCGGCGGCCACGGCCAGGGCCGGGATCTCATCGAGCGAGGGGATCTCCGCCGCCGGCACGTCGGTCGCCCGCAAGGGCCCGAAGCGGGCGGCGAGGGTGGCGGAGGTGGCGCCGCCCGGATCGGGCGTGACCTCCACCTGGCCGCTCATGCGCTGGAGCACCGAGATGAAGCCGAGGCGGGCCGGGCCGTTATAGACCCCGGCCACCTCGACCGCGCTACCGGGCACCACGCACCCGGCCACCACGAAGAAGGCGGCGGCGGACGGGTCGCCCGGCACGGTGCGGTCGACCGGCCGCAGGGCGGACGGGCGGACGGTGACTACGCGCCCCTCCCCCCAGGGTTCGACGCTGAGGTCGGCGCCGGCCTCGACCAGCATCTCCTCGGTGTGGGTCCGGGTGGTCACCGCCTCGCGCACGATGGTCGGCCCCTCGGCCGACAGCCCGGCCAGCAGAATGGCCGACTTCACCTGGGCGCTGGCCACGCGGCTGGTCCAGTCGATCCCGTGCAGCCGGCCGCCCTTGACCCGCAGCGGGGGCAGGCAGCGCTCGCCCTCCCCGCTCACCGTGGCCCCCATCAGCGAGAGGGGCTCGGCCACCCGGTCCATGGGCCGGGTCGAGAGCGACTCGTCGCCCACCAGCTCGGTCTCCCAGTCGAACCCGGCCACCAGCCCGGCCACCAGGCGCATGGAGGTGCCCGAGTTCCCGCAATCGAGCGGGCCGGCCGGCTGGTGGAGCCGGTCCCGGCCGCCGTGGAGGACCACCGCTCCGCCGTCACCTATTTCCGAGCGCTCGACCCCGGCTCCCATGGCCTCCACCGCGGCCAGCGTGGCCGCCACGTCGGCGCCGTCGGACAGGCCGGTGACCTCCGAGGTCCCTTCGGCCAGGGCGCCCAGGAGGATGGCCCGGTGCGAAATGGATTTCTCACCGGGCGTCCGCACCGAGCCCCGGCACGCCACCGAACCGTGGACGACCAGGATGCGCGGTGCGCTCATGCCAACACCTCGGACTGACAGCGGTACCCCAGCGCCTCGACGGCGTCACGCAGCTTGGGGGCCTCGGCCGTATCGACCACGAGGATGAGGACGCCGCGCGGGCCCTCGGCCGAGTGGGCGATCTCGATGTCGTAAATGCTGATGCCCAGGTCGGCGGCCAGCGAGGTGATCTCGGCCAGCACTCCGTGCCGGTCGGGCACCGGGATGCGCAGCACCGAGAGATGGTCGGGGCGCACGATGCGGGCGGGCAGGTTGCGCCGGGCCGCGCTGGCCCGCTGCAGCACCTGGAGGAGGGAGTCCCGGTCGTGGCCGGCCACCCGGTCGCGCATCACGGTGAGCTCGGCCACCAGGGCGTCGAGGGCCTGGACGATCGGGCCGGCGTTCTCCGAGCAGATGTCGGGCCAGATGCCCGGATGCCCGGCCGCCACCCGGGTCATGTCCCGGAAGCCCCCGGCGGCCAACCGGAGCAGGGCGCCGTCCTGCTCGGCCCCGGTGGCGGCGGCGTTCATGAGCGTGGCCGCCACAAGGTGGGGCACGTGGGAGACCACGGCCACCAGGCGGTCGTGGTCGCTGGGTGAGAGCACCAGGACGTCAGCACCCAGGGCGGCGACCACCCCCTGCAGGGCGGTGAACGCGTTCAGATCGGTCTCGCTGGTCGGGGTGAGGACCCACACCGCGCCCTCGAAGAGGTCGGGATCGGCGCCGCGCAGCCCCACCTGCTCGGAGCCGGCCATGGGATGGCCCCCGATGAAGCGCGGATGGTCGGCCGCCGCCACGATGGCCGTCTTCACGCCGCTGACGTCGGTCACCACGGCGTCGTCCCGGCGACCCTCGGTGGCCAGCACCTGGCGCACCACCTCGGCCACCGCCGTGGCCGGCGTGGCCACGAAGACGACCTGCGCCTCGAGATCGTCCCCGCTGGCGTCGATCACGCCGGCCGCCACCGCCTCAGCCAGCCGTTCGTCGTCGGCATCGAGCCCGGAGACGTGCCAGCCGCGCTGGCGCAGGGAGAGGGCGATTGAGCCGCCGATCAGGCCGGTCCCCACGACGAGCGCCCGCGGGCGCGCCCCGGCTTCAGTCCGGGAGGTCATCGCGGAGCCCTTGGGCACCGTGGAGATAGACGTGGTGGATCTCGTCCCTGGTCCGGGCCGTGTGCACGTGGAGCAGGACCCGGATGCACAGCGGCATGGCCCCGGGCACGGCGATCTCGGCGGCGCAGAGGAGCGGCACGGCGCCGAAGCCGATCTCCCGGACGGCGGTGGCCGGGAAGATGCTGGTCACGTCGGCGGTGGCGGTGAAGATCGCGCTGACGATGTCGTCCTCGGTCAGGTCGTTGCGCTCCATCAAGCGCCGCATGAGTTCCTGGGAGCGGGCGGTCACCTGGTCCACCGTGTCGGCATCGACCGTGGTGGCCCCGCGCAAACCCCTGACCACCAGCGCTTCAGACATGGCCGCTCATGTTAGTGGGGTCGCTCAGGACCGCCCGGCGGCCCCGGCCAGGGCCCGCACCTCGGCCCCGGTCAGCTCCCGCCAGTGCCCGGGGGCCAGCCCGGTGTCGCGCAGCGGCCCGATGCGGGTCCGCACCAGCCGGCGCACCGGATGGCCGACCGCCTCGCACATGCGCCGGACCTGCCGGTTCTTGCCCTCGTGAATGACCAGGCGCAGCATGCCGGGGGCCAGGACGCCCACCTCGGCCGGGGCGGTCCGGCCGTCCTCCAGCTCGACCCCCTGGCGGAGCTGGCGCAGGGCGCCCGGAGTCGGGGTGCCCTCCACCTCGGCCACGTACTCCTTGTCGACGGCGTGGGACGGGTGGGCCAGCAGCTGGGCCAGCTCGCCGTCGTTGGTCAGGATGAGCAGTCCCTCGGTGTTCTGGTCCAGGCGACCGACCGAGAAGACCCGGGGCTCGGCCGGCACCAGGTCCATCACGGTGGGCCGGCCCTGCGGGTCGGCGGCGGTGGTGATGACCCCCTCCGGCTTGTTCAAGAGGTAGTAGATGAGGTCGGGCGCCACCGGGAGCAGGATCCCGTCCACCTCGATCCGGGCCGTGGTGATATCGACCCGGCGGCCCAGGATGGCCACCTCGCCGTCGACGGTGACCCGGCCGTCGGCGATGAGGTCCTCGCAGACCCGGCGCGAGCCCAGCCCGGCCCGGGCCAGGACCTTCTGCAAGCGTTCGCCTTCGGGGAGCTCAGCCGTCGTCAGCGCTGATCACGCCCAGGGCGGCCTGGAGGTCCAGCTCGAATTCGCCCGCCACCTCGGGGCCGGGCAGGAAGTCCTCCACCGGCGGCAGTTGGGCCAGGGAGTCGAGGCCGAGCCGTTCCAGGAAGAGATCGGTGGTGCCGAACAGCACCGGCTGGCCCGGCCCGTCGGCCCGGCCCACCACCTCGATGTAGCCCCGCTGTTCCAGCAGCCGGCTCACGCCGTCCACGTTGACCCCGCGCAACGACGAGATCTGGCCCCGTGAGACGGGCTGGCGGTAGGCCACGATGGCCAACGTCTCCAGTGCGGCGGTGGACAGCCGGTGGGAGACGTCGCGGTTGGCGAAGCGCTCCACGTAGGGCGCCAGGTCGGGGTGGGTCTGCAGGCGGGCCCCGCCGGCGATGCGGGCCAGCACGAAGCCCCGGCCCTCGCCCCGGTAGCTCTCGGCCAGGACCAGCAGGGTCTCCTCGACCCGCTCGACCGGCTCCTCGAGCAGTTCGGCCAGCAGGCCGGGGGTCACCGGCTCCACCGCCACCAGGAGGACGGCCTCAATGGCCCGTCCGAGCTCGCTACTTTCCATCATGGCGTGATCCTCATCCCTCGTAATCGTCAATGGCCAGGCCGGACAGCTCGGCCAGGCCCCGCCCGCTGGTGATCACATCGGCGGCCAGCCACTCGATGCGCAGGTCGCCGAAGGTGTGCCCCTGGCCCAGGGTGACCCGGCCCATTTTGCACAGCTCCAGGAGGGCCAGGAAGCGCACGATGACCTCCATGCGGGTGCCGCAGCCCTCGACCAGCGACCGGAACGAGTTCGCCCGGTGCTCGGGCGCGATGGCGATCAGGTCGGCCACCGCCTCGGAGACCGAGACCGTGTCCACCGTGACGTGGGACAGGTCGACCCGGGGCATCGGGCGTTCGGCCGCCCCGCGCAGGTAGGCCTGGGCCAGATCGGAAGGGGTGATCCCTGCCAGGAGGTCGGGCGCGTGTACGGCGAAGTCATCATCGAGTCCGACCTCCCGCGGCAGCGAGCGACTGGCCTGCTCGGCCAGAGCCACGAAGACGTCGGCCGCCGCCGCGTAGGCCCGGCACTCCAGCAGGCGGGCCAGGAGCAGGTCGCGCTCGTCCCAGCCGATGAGTTCGTCGTCATCGTCGGCGATCTCGCGGCCGGGCAGCAGCTTCTGCGATTTGAGCTCGATCAGGATGGCGGCCACCAGCAGGAACTCGGAGAGCTGGTTGAAGTCGATCTGGTCGCGCTGCTCGGTCAGCACGCGCACGAAGCCGTCGACCACGGGCAGCAGCGGGATGTCGAGCACGTCGACCTCGTGCGAGGACACCAGGTGCAGGAGGAGCTCAATGGGGCCCTCGAACACGGGCGTGGAGACGGCGAAGGTCACGCTCCGACGATACCGAACCTCCTCCCCCGCTCCGTGCACCCCTCGAAGGCCCTGGTCGGGTCACTACCATGGCACCCCATGAGCAGGGTCCTCTCCGGTATTGCGCCCTCGGGCGACTTCACCCTCGGCAACTACCTGGGCGCGCTCAAGCACTGGGTGGCCTTCCAGGACGAGGCCGACACCGAGGCCTTCTACTGCGTGGTCGACCTGCACGCGCTGACCACCGACATCGACCCCGCCGTGCTCCGCCACAACTCGCTCGATGCGGCCACCAACCTTCTCGCCATCGGCCTCGATCCGGCCCGCTGCACGCTCTTCGCCCAGAGCCACGTGCCCGAGCACACCCGGCTGACCTGGCTGCTCGAGTGCACGGCCACCATGGGCGAGCTGCG
>DASZMA010000064.1:0-5086 GCA_035552095.1 Acidimicrobiales bacterium
CCCGCCGCAGCCCCCCCGTCACCCTCGGCCGGCTCGACCTCCTCGCTGCCCCGGTCGGGCCCCAGCTCGGGCTGGATCCCCCCGGACCCCACCTCGGCGACCCGCTGGCGGCAGATGTAATTGCTCCGCCCCTTCAGGACGGCGTAGGAGAACGACTGCCCCAACCCGGCCTCGACCAGGGGCAGGTCCTTCTCGGCCAGCTGGTCCTGGAGGGCTTTGGTGGCCGTGGCCACCACCACTTTCTTGCCGCTGAGCACGGCCGGCACCAGGTAGGCCAGGGACTTGCCCGTCCCTGTCCCGGCCTGCACCACCAGGTGGGTGCCGGTGACCAGCGCCTCGGCGACGGCCCGGCACATCTCCTGCTGCTCGGGTCGCTGTTCCCCGCTGGACATCTGCGCCGTGACCTTGGCCAGGGCATCGACCGCGTCATCGCCGGCCTGGCGCGCCTCTTCACTGACGCCCGCCCGCGCCTCGGGCTCCTCGTCCCAGTCCGGCTCCACCCCCCGATTCTGCCCGCGCGTGGTGACAGGGGCGGCGCGGTAGGTTCAACCGGTGGCCACCCCCACGTCCCCTCACGGATCCGCTGACGGATCCCCTGACGTCTCCGATGCCGTCCCCGCCGCCCTCGACCGCGCCCGGGTCCCGGTTCACGTGGCCTGCGTCATGGACGGCAATGGACGTTGGGCCAGCGCCCGCGGCCTGCCCCGCACCGAAGGGCACGCCGCCGGGGAGGAGGCCCTGCTCGATGTGGTGAACGGCGCCCTCGAGATCGGCGTGCGCTGGCTCACCCTCTACGCCTTCTCCACCGAGAACTGGCGCCGCCCGGCCGACGAGGTGCGCTACCTGATGGGGTTCAACGAGTCCCTGCTCATGCGCCGTCGCGACGAGCTCAACGAGAAGGGCGTGCAGATCCGCTTCGCCGGCCGGCGCGACTGGCGGGTGCCCCGCCGGGTGCTCAAGCGCATGGACGAGTCGATTGAGCTGACCAAGCACAACAAGAAGATGACCATGACGATGGCGTTCAACTACGGCGGCCGGGCCGAGATCGTCGATGCGGTCAAGGCCCTCGTGGCCGAAGGGATCTCGCCCAACAAGGTCGATGAGAAGGCCATCCGGCGCCATCTCTACTTCCCCGACATGCCCGATCCGGACCTGGTCATCCGCACGTCGGGCGAGACGCGCATCTCGAACTTCCTGCTCTGGGAGATCGCCTACAGCGAGCTGATCTTCCCCGAAGTCCTCTGGCCCGACATGCGGCGCCAGCACCTGTACGAGGCCGTGGTGGAGTTCCAGCGCCGGGTGCGCCGCTTCGGTGACGTCAATCCATGAGAATGGTCATATGAACCGATCGGGCCACGCCCCGGATTCGCCCAACGACCAGGTCGCCGGGCCCGGGTCCGCATGACCAGGAGCCGGGTGGCCCTCGCGATCGGGCTGCTCATCCTGGTCGCGCTGCTGGTCCTGATTGCCTTCGGCATCCACGGCGCCCGCACGCCGATCATCGCCCTGGCCGCTCTGGTCTTCCTGATCGGCGGGGGCAACCTGCTCTACGGCAAGAACTCGCACGGGGCCATGGCCCAGGCCCGCATCCGCCCGGCCCAGGAGGCCCGCAACCGGGCCATCGACGAGGCCCGCCGCCTAGAAGCCCAAGCCGCCCAGCCCCCCGGCCCCCCGCCCACTGAGGGAGGCGACCAGTGAGCCTCTTCCGTGACAAGGGCGTCGTGTTGCGCACCTACCGGCTGGGTGAGGCCGACCGCATCGTCGTCTTCCTGACCGAGCAGCACGGCAAGGTGCGCGCCGTGGCCAAGGGCATCCGCAAGACGACCAGCAAGTTCGGGGCCCGCCTCGAGCCGCTCACCCACGTGGACCTCCTGCTGTGGCAGGGGCGCAGCGACCTCGACATCGTCAACCAGGTCGAGGTGCTCGATACGTTCCGGGCCGTCCGCGAGGACCTCTCCCGCGTGGCCAAGGGCATCGCCCTGCTGGAGGTGACCGATCAGATGGCCCAGGAGCGCCATCCCGATCGGCAGCTCTACCTCATGCTGGTCGGCGCCCTGCGGGCGCTGTCGGACCCCAAGAACGACCCCACCCTGCTGGCGCCCTCGTTCTTCCTCAAGGCGCTCGTCCTCGAGGGGGCGGCCCCCGTGGTCGATGTCTGCGTGTCCTGTGGCGAGCCCGACGGCGTGGTCGAGCTGGTGGCCTTCGATCTGCTCGAGGGGGGCACCCTGTGCCGCGCCCACCGCAGCGGCCGGCCCATGAGCGCGGCCGCGCTGGTCCTGCTGCGCCGCATCCTGGGCGGCGACCTGGCCGCCGTGCTGTCCGGGCCGACCCCGCCCGGGGCCGACGAGGTGGCCGAGCTGGCCACCGAGGCGATGGAGGGCCACCTGGACCGGCGCATCCGCTCGGTGCGCTCCTCCGCCGGGCTCTGACCCCGCCCCGCCGATGACCGCTGCCCCGCCGACCCCGGCCTTCGGTATCTACGTGCACGTGCCGTTCTGCCGCGAGCGTTGCGACTACTGCGCCTTCGCCACTTACACCGACCGCGACCATCTCATGGAGCGCTACGCCGACGCCTGCGTGACCGAGTTGGTGCGCCAGGGCGAGGGAGGCGATCTTCCGCCGGCCACCAGTGTCTTCTTCGGCGGTGGCACCCCTTCCCGCCTGGCCCCCGAGACCCTGTGCCGCGTCCTCGATGCCATCGCGCGCCACCCTGACGCCGAGGTCACGGTGGAGTGCAATCCCGAGGACGCCGACCAGGAGCACCTCGGGACCTACCGGGCCGGCGGGGTGACCCGCCTCTCCTTCGGCCTGCAGTCGACGAACGCCCACGTGCTGGCCGGCCTGGGCCGGCGCCACGTGCCCGACGCCGCCCGCCGCATCGCCGACGCGGTGGGCCAGGCCGGCTTCTCCACCTGGAACCTGGACCTGATCTTCGGCGGGGCCGGGGAGAGCGACGACGACTGGCGGCGCACGCTGGAGGACGTTCTGGCCCTGGACAACCCGCCGCCGCACATCAGCGCCTACGCCCTGACCGTTGAGCCAGGGACGCCGCTGGCCCGGGCCGGCGACCGCCATCCCGACGACGACACCCTGGCCACCCGCTACGAAGTCACCGACGAGGTGTTGACCGCAGCCGGCTACGAGTGGGAGGAGATCTCCAACTGGGCCCGACCCGGCCACCGTTGCCGGCACAACCATCTCTACTGGGAGCAGGGCGAGTACCTCGGCATCGGCTCGGCCGCCCACAGCCACCGCCACGGCGAGCGCTGGTGGAACGTGCGTACCCCCGATCGCTACATCGATGCCATCAGTGCCGGCCGCTCAGCCGAGGCGGGTCGGGAGCGGCTCACGGCGCAACAACGGACCTTCGAGGCGCTCTCGCTTTCCCTACGCACGCCGGAAGGCGTGCCGTGGGCGGCGCTGTCGGAACCGGACGAGCTGGCGGGACTGATCGACCGCCGGGAGGACCGGGCGGTGCTCACGGTGCGCGGCCGGCTCCTGGCCAACGAGGTCAGCGCCAGAATTGCCTCCGGTAGTCTTCCCGGATGACTGACGACTCCGAGGCCACCTCGGACGACCTGATGGAGAAGGTGGTGCGGCTCTGCCGCCACCGCGGCTTCATCTTCCCTTCGGCCGAGATCTACGGCGGCTTCCGCTCCACCTATGACTACGGCCCGCTCGGGGTCAACATGCTGCGCAACGTGAAGAACGCCTGGTGGCGGTCCATGGTCCAGCTGCGCGACGACGTGGTCGGGCTCGACGCCGCCATCCTGTCGCCGCCGGCCATCTGGGAGGCCTCGGGCCACCTGGCCACCTTCACCGACCCCCTGGTTGACTGCCGCAACTGCCACGAGCGCTGGCGGGAGGACAAGATCGACGGCGTCTGCCCCAACTGCGGCTCCCACGACCTGACCGAGGCCCGGGCCTTCAACCTGATGTTCAAGACCCACGCCGGCCCGGTGGAGGACGAGGGCCACGTGGCCTACCTGCGGCCCGAGACGGCCCAGGGCATGTTCACCAACTTCTCCAACGTCCTCAATACGACGCGCAAGAAGCCGCCCTTCGGTATCGTCCAGGTCGGCAAGTCGTTCCGTAACGAGATCACCCCGCAGAACTTCGTCTTCCGCACCCGGGAGTTCGAGCAGATGGAGATGGAATTCTTCGTGCCGCCGGACGAGAGCCAGAAGTGGTTCGAGTACTGGCTGCAGGAGCGCTTGCAGTGGTACATCGACCTGGGCATCCCGGCCGACCAGTTGCACCTGCGCCACCACGAGCAGAGCGAGCTCTCGCACTACTCGCAGGGCACCGCCGACGTGGAGTTCATGTTCCCTTGGGGCTGGGACGAGCTGGAGGGAATCGCTAACCGGGGCGACTTCGACCTCAAGGCCCACGCCAAGGCGTCCGGGGAGAAGCTGGACTTCTTCGACCCGGCCAGCAACGAGCGCTACACCCCGCACGTGATTGAGCCGGCCGCTGGGGCGACGCGGACCATGATGGCCTTTCTGCTTTCGGCCTACGACGAGGACGAGGTCGGGGGAGAGTCGCGCACTGTGCTCCGCTTGCACTGGCGGCTCGCCCCCTACCAGGTGGCCATCCTCCCGTTGTCCAAGAAGGACCCGCTCGAGCCGTTCGCCCGCACCGTGCTGCAGCGGGTCCAGCCACACTTCATGTGCGACTACGACACCACGCAGGGCATCGGCAAGCGCTACCGCCGCCAGGACGAGGTGGGGACGCCCTGGTGCGTCACGGTTGACTTCGAGTCGCTGGAGGATGACGCGGTGACCGTACGGGACCGGGACACCACCGAGCAGGTACGGGTCCCCATTGACGACCTGGTGGCCGAATTGCAGCGACGCGCCGTCTGAGCGTCCGACGGCGGCGGCCCGCAGGCCCGTCGCCACCACCCGCCGTGGCGGGTCCGCCCGGGTCAACTACCGTCTGGCGACCCGTTGAACCCCTCAAAACCGTCGCGCCACCCCACGGCGGCGGGCCCCTCCTGAAAGGATCTCCCATGACTCGTCTGCGCAGCTGGTCGCTGGTGGCATTGGCCGCCTCGGCCTTCGGGTTGGCCGCCTGCGGCAACTCG
>DASZMA010000065.1:0-9014 GCA_035552095.1 Acidimicrobiales bacterium
CCAGTTCGGTGCGCACCACCCGCTGCGGCGCGCCGTCCACCTTGGTGGTGACCACGGTGCCGGTGACCGGCGTGCCGACATAGCGGGCCTTGACCGCATCGGGGACCCGGCTCTCGGTCGAGAGCAGGAAGCGGGTGCCCATGGCGATGCCCGAGGCGCCATAAGCCAGCGCGGCGACCAGGCCGCGGCCGCTGAAGAAGCCGCCGGCCCCGATGACCAGGACGCGGTCACCCACCGCGTCGACCACCTGGGGCAGCAGGAGTGAGGTGGGCACCGAGCCGGTGTGGCCGCCGCCCTCGCCGCCCTGGGCGATCACGGCATCGACCCCCCATTCAGCCACCTTCTCGGCGTGCCGCCGGGCGCCCACGGTGGGCATGACGAACAGGCCGGCTTCCTTGCAGCGGGTCACCAGGCCCGGGTTGGGCGCCTGGGCGAAGCTGGCCACCCGGGCCCCCGTCTCGATCATCAGGGCGATGCGGTCGCCGACGTCGGCCACATCGGTGCGCAGGTTGACCCCGAACGGGGCCGTCGTGCGGGCCCGCACCTCGGCGATGGCCGCTTCCAATTCACCCAGCGTCATGGTGGCCGAGGCCAGGATGCCCAGCCCGCCGGCGTTGGCCGTGGCGGCCACCAGGCGCGGCCCGGCCACCCAACCCATGCCGGTCTGCACAATGGGGTAGCGCACACCGACCCGGGCACACAGCTCGGTCTGCAGGGCGCGATGGTCGGTGGTCAGCTCTTCAGCTCCCGGTCGCGCAGGGAGCCCGGATCGAGCACGGTGCGGATGAGGTCGAGTTCGGCCGGCGTGGGCGGCGGCGTCTCGGCCACTGCCTCGGGGATGACCAAGGCGAACGCGGTGGCCTGCACAATGTCGTCCACCGTGACCCCGGGATGGAAGGAGCGCAGGCGCATGGTGCGCCCGGGCGTCTCGAAGTCGAAGACGCCGAGGTTGGAGACCACGCGCCGGATGTCGTGGAAGCGGGTGGCGCCGGCGCCGGCGGCGGCCGCCCGGGCGTAGCCGACCCCGCTGACCACGTCGACCTGTTCGACGAAGGAGCGCACGGTGTGGTCGGGCACCCAGTAACTGGTCGGGTGGTTGACCGTGTTGCCCGGACCGCCGCGCATGCCGACCAGCTGCACCTTGGGCTGGGCATGGGGCCCGATGGCCGAGATGTTCTGGTTGCCGTCACGGTCGATCTGGCTGGCCATCATCATGATGTGGCGCCGGCCTGACCACACCACGTCGAACACGCTGCGATAGGTCATGGCCGCTTCCCGGGTGAGGTCGGCCGGGCGGGAGGCGATGGGCGGGGCGCCCACCATCAGTGCCGCCTCGCCGTCGGTGAGCACCAGGTCGGGGGAGAAGGTCAACTTGGCCAGGCGGGCGCCGAGGGCGGGGATGGTGCCGAAGGGACTGGCCATGATTTCACCGGCACCGCGCCAGGCCTCGGCGCAGGCGATGACGCACGACTCGGCTCGGGTGCAGGGCAGGTCGGTGCCGCCGGCGTCCGCGCTCATGGCGTCCGCGCTCATGGGGCGCTCCTCTCGTCGACGTGAGCCCGGTATTCGTCGTCGGGCACATCGACGTAGCGCGCCCGGAAGGCGTTCCACTCGTCGGGGCCGGCGGCCGAGCCGGCGTACTCCTTCTGGAACGACTCGTCGCGCCCGTAGTCGGGCGGGTTGGCCGTGAAGTGGGCGCCTCCCGGGGTCTCGGCCACGCCGTCGGTCATCATCCGGTGGATGACCACCGCGCTGAGCGGGCCCTCGTCGCCGAGGGCGCCGTTCTCCACCAGGCGCTCGGTGGTGAGGAAGCGGCGGTCGGCCGCACCGAGGAAGAGCGGATCGAAAAAGGCGTCGGGGGCGAGGATCTGCCCGTTGCCGGCGGTGTCGGCCCGGTTGACATGGACCAGGGCGGCGTCGAGGTGCAGGGCGGGCATGGCCACCAGCTCGACGTCGGCGTCGGCCGGGTCGTGCAGGTAGGGGCTGCCGGCACCGTAGGGCGAGCGGACCAGCCGCAGGTCGGGGTTGAGGGCGAGCACGTCAGAGCCCAGCCCGGCCCGGGTGGGCAGGAACGGCACCCGCCAGGCGGCCGCCTGCAGGCCCTGGAAGAACATGCCCTCGTCCACCTCGGCCACTTCAACCCGGCCCCCTTGGCGGGCGGCCCGCCAGTGCGGGTCGAGCGCGATGGAGTCCAGGGTGACGAAGCCGCAGACCACTTTGCGCACCTTGCCGGTGGCGCAGAGCAGCCCGACATCGGGACCGCCGTAGGCCACGATGGTCAGGTCGGCGAGGTTGGACCGGCACAGGGCCCGGATGAGCGCCATGGGCTTGCGCCGCGAGCCCCAGCCCCCGATCCCGATGGTCATGCCCGACCGGAGCTGGCCGACGATGTCGTCAATGGTGGTGCGCTTGTCAGCCACGGGCACTCATGTCGAGGTGTCCGCCTGGCGCTTCTCGACGAAGGCGGCCCGCTGCTCGTCGGCCACGCCGCGCACGTGCAGCTCGTAGGTGAAGCCCTGCTCGAAGCGGTAGCTCTTTTTCACGTCCACCGGGTCGATGCCGTTGAGCGACTCCTTGGCCCGCCGGATGATGGTCGGGCTCTTGGTGGCGATCTCGGCGGCCAGGGCCAGGGCGGCCGGGTGCAGCTCGAACGGGGGCACCACGGCGGCCACCGACCCGTAGGCGGCCAGTTCGGCCGCCGTGATCGGCTTGGCCGTGTAGACCATCCGGCGCATGGCGTGCTGGGGGACCAGGCGGGCCAGGTGGGTGGCCGCCCCCAGGGCACCGCGGTCGACCTCGGGCAGGCCGAAGGTGGCGTCCTCGGAGGCCACCACCATGTCGGCGTTGCCGACCAGGCCGATCCCCCCGCCCAGGCAGAAGCCCTGCACGGCGGCGATGACCGGGACCTCACAGTCGTAGACGGCGGCGAAGGCGGCGGCACAGCCGCGGTTCACCCCGACCAGGGCCTCGTCGCCTTTGGCGTTGATCTCCTTGATGTCGACGCCGGCGCAGAAGCCGCGTCCTTCGGCCCGCAGGATGACGACGCGGACATCAGGCACCCGCCCGGCCGCGATGAGGGCGTCGGCCAGGGCGAACCAGCCGGCCACATCGAGCGCGTTCACCGGGGGATGGTCGATGACCACCTCGGCGATCCCGCTGAGTTCCTGGACCACGTGTACGGGCATGGTGCGCCGTCGTCTCCTCTGCCTCACGGCCCTGACGACCCGTCAGAAACCCTCCGGGAACTTAGGTCAGGCTGGTCAACCGGGCCAACATTGAAGCGGAGGCGGTGTCATAGGGTGGCGCTCATGGCCCAGGCGACCTTCGACTTCAGCGACCAGGTGGTGGTGGTGACCGGCGGCTCCCGCGGCATCGGTGCCGGCATTGTGCAGGCCTTCGTCGCCGCCGGCGCCCGGGTGCTCACCTGCGGGCGCCACGAGGCCGAGGTGGAGGGGGCGGAGTTCGTCGTGGCCGACGTGCGCCAGCCCGACCAGGTCGCCGCCCTGATGGACACGGCGCGGCAGCGCTTCGGCCAGCTCAATGTCCTGGTGAACAACGCCGGGGGCGGGCCCCACGTCATGGCCGAGGACGCCTCCCCCCGATTGATCGAAGCCATCGTCTCGCTCAACCTGCTGGCGCCCTTCTACTGCGCCCAGGCCGCCCACGCCGTCATGGCGGGCCAGGAAGGCGGCGGGGCCATCGTCAACGTGGCCAGCGTCTCGGGTCTGCGCCCGTCGCCGGGTTCGGCCGCCTACGGCGCCGCCAAGGCCGGCCTGATCAACCTGACGTCGTCGCTGGCCGTCGAGTGGGCCCCGGCGGTACGGGTCAACTGCGTCACCGGCGGCCTCCTCCAGACCGACGAGGGGGAAGAACACTACGGCGGGCCGGCCGGGCTGGCCCGGGTTGCGGCCACCGTGCCGCTCGGTCGGATGGGTGGGGCCGACGACGTGGCCCAGGCCTGCCTGTTCCTGGCCAGCGACCAGGCCGCCTACGTGACCGGGGCCAACCTGGTGGTGCACGGGGGCGGCGAGTGGCCGGCGTTCCTCAACGCTCTGGAGGAACCCTCGGGGTCCTGACCCTCCTGGTCAGGTCATCGCCAGCTCGTTCCATCTGGGCTGGAGCGCTCCCAGCTGCTAAACACAGCCACCGTGAAATTGGCCGTCCCCACCGAGACCCGCTCCGGCGAGCGGCGAGTCGCCCTCGTCCCCGACGTGGTCAAGAAGTTGGTCGCCTCCGGCTGGGAGGTGGCCGTCCAGTCCGGTGCCGGGCAGGAGGCAGCCTTCTCCGACGCGGCCTACACGACGGCCGGGGCCAGCATTGAGCCCGACGCCGCCGCCACCCACGCCGGGGCCGGGCTCATCGTGCGGGTCAACGCCCCGGACGAGGCCGATGTGGCCCTGGTGCCCCAGGGTGCCGTCCTGCTCAGCTTCTTCGGGGCCAAGCAGTCAGAAGCCGCCCTGCGGGCCCTGGCCGCCAAAGGGGCCACCGTCTTCAGTTTCGATCTGCTGCCCCGCATCAGCCGGGCCCAGGGCATGGATGCCCTCAGCTCGCAGGCCACCGTCTCGGGTTACCGCTCGGGGCTTACGGCGGCCGAGCACCTGGCCAAGTTCTTCCCCATGTTCATGACGGCGGCGGGCACCGTCCCGCCGGCCAAGGTTCTGGTCATGGGGGTCGGGGTGGCCGGCCTGCAGGCCATCGCCACGGCGCGCCGGCTGGGGGCCGTGGTCAAGGCCTACGACGTGCGGGCCGCCGCCAAGGAGGAGGCGGAGAGCCTCGGGGCCACCTTCCTCGACCTGGGCGTGACCGCCGAGGGCACCGGTGGGTACGCCCGAGAGCTGTCCCCCGAAGAGCTCGAGGCCCAGCGGGCCGCCCTGGCGGCCGAGGTCGGTGCTTCCGATGTGGTCATCACCACGGCGGCCGTGCCCGGGCGCGCCGCACCGGTGCTGGTGACCGCCGCCATGGTCGACGGCATGGCGGCGGGGGCCGTCATTGTGGACATGGCGGCCGACTCGGGCGGCAACTGCGAGCTGACCCAGGTGGGGCAAGTGGTGGACCACCACGGCGTGCACATTGTCGGCATGGCCAACCCGCCGTCGGGCATGCCGACCCACGCCAGCTTCCTGTTCGCCCGCAACGTGGCCAACGTGCTCGGCCTGATGGGGCCCGAGGGCACCCTGGTGCCCGACTGGGACGACGAGATCGTGAGCGGCATGTGCGTGCTGCGTGAGGGCCGGGGCGTGTCGACCGTAGCGGTGGAGCTGCTCGGCGGCTCGGCAGAGGGGAGTGCGTCGTGACCGGCATCGTCGAGTACCTGACCGTCTTCGTGCTGGCCGCGTTCGTCGGCATTGAAGTCGTCTCCAAGGTCCCCAGCATCCTGCACACCCCGCTGATGTCGGGCTCCAACGCCATCCACGGCATCGTGCTGGTGGGGGCGCTGACCATCATGGGTGAGGCCAGCGGCACGCCGCAGCTGATCCTGGGCTTCCTGGCCGTCTTCCTGGCCACCCTCAACGTGGTGGGCGGCTTCGTGGTCACCGACCGCATGCTCGAGATGTTCAAGGGCAAGCCCAACGAGCGGCCTGCCGCGGCCAAGGCCGTGGACAAGGGCGCCACGCCCGACCCGGGCGGTCCGGCGTGACGATGACGGGCCTCTCCTTCCCGCTCTCGACCTGGAGGGACCTGGTCTACCTGGTCGCCATCGCCGGCTTCATCCTGGCCCTCAAGGGCCTGGGGTCGCCCAAGCACGCCCGCCGGGGCAACCAGCTCGGCGCGGCGGCCGCCGTCCTGGCCATCGCCATGACCTTCACCCTGCCCGAGTTGCGCCACTCGGGGAAGAACCTGGTGCTCGCCCTCATCGCCATGGTGCTGGGGGCGGTCATCGCGGTGCCGGTGGCCCGCAAGGTGCGCATGACGGCCATGCCGCAACTGGTGGCCATCTTCAATGGCGTGGGTGGTGGCGCGGCGGCGCTGATCTCGGTCATTGAGTTGCTGCACCTGCACTCGCTCGGCCTGAAGCCCGCCGTCTACGTCACCGCCGAGGTGCTGCTGGGCGTCATCATCGGCTCGGTCTCGTTCTCGGGTAGCGCCATCGCGTTCATCAAGCTGCAGGAGCTCATCACCGGCCGCCCGATCACCTACCCGGGCCAGCAGGTCATCAACGCCATCGTCGGGCTGGCCATCGCCGCCCTCATCGTGATCTCACTGGTCACCGGCAACATCGCCTTCGTCTATGTGCTCTTGTTGCTGGCCCTGATCCTCGGCGTGATCTTCGTGCTGCCGATCGGCGGGGCCGACGTGCCGGTGCTCATTTCGCTCCTCAACTCGTTCACCGGCCTGGCCGTGGCCGCCTCGGGGTTCGTGCTGGACAACAACCTGCTCATCGTGGCCGGCACCCTGGTCGGGGCCTCGGGCATCATCCTGACCCGCCTGATGAGCTCGGCCATGGGCCGCTCGTTGCCCAACATCCTCTTCTCCGCCTTCGGCTCGGTCATCACGGCCACCGGTGGCGAGGAGGGCGACGCCTCCCGGCCTGTGCGCACCGGCACGCCCGAGGACGTCGGCGTCCTGCTGGCCTACGCCCGCAAGGTGGTCATCATCCCGGGCTACGGCCTGGCCGTGGCCCAGGCCCAGCACACGGTCCGTGAGCTGGCCGAGGCGCTGATGGCCAAGGGGGTCGAAGTCTTCTACGCCATCCACCCGGTGGCCGGCCGCATGCCCGGGCACATGAACGTGCTCCTGGCCGAGGCCAACGTGCCCTACGACGAGCTGAAGGAGATGGACGAGGCCAACCCCGAGATGTCCACCGCCGACGTGGCGCTGGTCGTCGGGGCCAACGACACCGTCAACCCGGCGGCCCAGACGACGCCGGGCAGCCCCATTTACGGCATGCCGATCATCCACGCCGGGGAGGCCGAGAACATCATCTTCTTGAAGCGCTCCATGCGGCCCGGTTTCGCCGGCATCGACAACGAGTTGCTCTATGACCCCAAGACGACCCTCCTCTTCGGGGACGCCAAGGACACCCTGCAGAAGCTGGTGGCGGCGGTCGCTGACGCGTAAAGTCGGCCCAGGTCACGGACAAGTTCTGGAATGCAATGGGGGGAGCACCGTGAGAAAGCACAGTACTGGTGCGTTCCCCCCGTGATGGCGCTAGCTGGAAAGCTGGCCCACCTCGTCCGGGGGACGATCTGTGCGGGGGTGGGGCGAGGGTCCTCGGGCGTGCGCGCCCAAGCGCGCCGTCTGACGCCCATGTTCGGCTTCAGCCTGCTCGGGACGGTGCTGATCGGGGCCTCGTTCCTGGCTGCGCTGGGCGTTGTGAAGCCCCCGGGTTCCCACCCGGCGGGGCCGACCCGGGCCGCGCTGAGCAGCGGGTCGGTCAACGCGGCCGCCCAGGTGGGGAACCGCTTCGCCGTGGGCGGCACCAAGGCCGTCAACCTGCCCGCCGCCACCTCGGCGCCGGTGGCCGCTCCGGCCGCCCTGGTCAGCGCCCCGCCCATCGCGGCCCGGGAGAACTTCGGCTTCGCCCCCTACTGGACCCTGCCCCAGTCGGCCACCTTCTCCCTGACCGGGCTCTCCACCCTGGCCTACTTCTCGGTCGGGGTGAACCCCAACGGGACGCTGGAGGAGAGCGGGCCGGGTTGGAACGGGTATGAGAGCCAGGCCCTGGCCGACCTCATCACCCGGGCCCACGGCGCCGGGGAGCGGGTGGTGCTGACGGTCAACGACTTCGGCCAGAGTTCCCTGGACGCGCTGACATCGTCACCCACGGCCGCCGCCACCCTGGCCGCCGCCCTCACGCCCGTGCTCCAAGCCAAGAGCCTCGACGGGGTGAACTTCGATTTCGAGGGTGAGGGGAGCGGCGACCAGGCCGGGCTGACCAACCTGATCACGTCGGTCTCGGGGGCGCTGCGGGCCGCCGACCCGCACTGGCAGATCACCATGGACACCTACGCCTCGTCGGCCGGGGATCCCGGCGGGTTCTACAACATCCCGGCCCTGGCCCCCGCAGTCGACGCCTTCTTCGTGATGGCCTACGAGTTGAACCTGCAGGGGGCCGCCACCGCCGCCTCGCCGCTGACCAGCGGCATGTTCAGCGACCTCACTGCCGTGCAGCAGTACGCGGCCGTGGTGCCGGCGGCCAAGGTGATCCTGGGTACCCCCTTCTTCGGCATCGACTGGCCGACTGCCAATGGCACCCTGCAGGCCACCCCGACCGGCGCCGCCGCCGACATCGCCGACGCCCAGGTGCCGAGTACGGCCCCGCTCTACTGGGACCCCGTCACCGGCACCGGGTGGACCAGTTACCAGGTGGGCCCGCAGTGGCACGAGTCGTTCTTCGAGACCCCGTACGGGCTCTACCTGGTGGCCCAGCTGGCGGCGCACTACGGCCTGCGCGGCGTGGGCATCTGGGCGCTGGGCATGGAGAGCAACGGCCCCCAGATGATCGCCGCTCTGGACGGCCTGGCCCCGGCCGGCAGCCCGGGCGGGACCGGGCCCACGGCCACCTCGACGTCACCCACCACGCCGGTGGCCACCGCCAGCGGCCCGGCTGCGTCCCCCACGACCACCGGCCCGGGGTCGACCACCACCTCGGCCCCGGGGGCACCGGCGGCGCCGGGAGCGACCAGCACCACAAAGCCGGCGGGCGCTACGACGACCACGACCACGGCCGGGCCGGTCATCACCGGCGCCTTCCACGGAACGCTGCACACGCTCAAGCCCGTCGGCCCGGGCTCGGTCGACAAGGGGCTGGCGCTGGGCTCCATGATCAGCTTCAGCACGACTGATCCGGCCTACTCGTGCCTCAACGGCAAGGCGCTGCCCGTCTACCCGTACGGCACCCTGTCCGGTTACGACGTGGCGGTGGCCGCGGCGCCCGGCGACTGCATCACCCAGGAGTTCATCTTCCCGGGCTAGAAGGAATCGTCACCAGCTGACCGGACCATCCCGGGAGCGACCATTAGCGTTGTTCCGGATCATGGAATTCGTCGCCGACGCGGCCCCCCCCCCCCCCC
>DASZMA010000066.1:0-11182 GCA_035552095.1 Acidimicrobiales bacterium
CCGCCGACCACGCTCGGGTGCAGGAGGCCATCCCAGAGGGCCTCCACCCCGACGCCGCAACAGGTGACCGCACCCATTCCGGTGACCGCCACCCGGCGCCCCCGGATCGGGCCATCGGCTCCGATCCCGAGCTGCATTAGAGCTTCGAGGAGATCAGGTCGAAGGCCTGGCCGATGGTGCCGATGTCCTCGAGCTCCGTCTCCTCCACCGTGATGTCGAAGGCCTCTTCCAGGGCCATGACCAGCTCGACCAGGTCGAGGCTGTCGGCGTCGAGGTCCTCGGCGAACTTGGCTTCCTTGGTGATCTTCTCCGCTGGCACCTGCAGCACCTCTACGGCGCACTCGCGAAACTTCTCGAACGCTGCGTCGCTGTCCACGTATAGCTCCTTGTTCTGGTTGGTTGATCAGACTCTAGAGGCCCATGCCCAGGCCGCCATCGACCGGGATGACCGCCCCGGTCACATAACTCGCCCCCGGCGAGGCCAAAAAGCCGACCACGCTGGCGACATCATCCACCGTGCCGGCCCGGCCCAGGGGGACCTGGCTGGTCATAACGGCCATCCGGTCCTCGCCCAGGGCAGCGGTCATGTCAGTGTTCACGATCCCCGGCGCCACCACGTTGACCGTGATCTGGCGGCTGCCCACTTCCCGGGCGATCGCCCGGGCCATGCCGACCAGGCCGGCCTTGGAGGCGGCGTAGTTGGCCTGGCCCGGGAGGCCGACGTAGGCGCTGACCGAGGATAGGAAGATGATGCGGCCGGTGTGCAGTCGCAACATCTTGGCCAGTGCCCGCTTGGCCACCCGGAAGGAGCCGGTCAAGTTGGCGTCAATGACCTCGGTGAAGGCGTCCTCGCTCATGCGCAGCATGAGGCCGTCGCGGGTGATCCCGGCGTTGGCCACCAGGACCTCGACCGGACCCCAGGTGCTCTCAATCGTGGCGAAGGCCGATTCGACCAGGATGGGGTCGGTCACGTCGCAGGGCACGGCAAAGAAGCGGCTGGCGTCGCTCCCGGCCGGGGGAAGGGGTGGATCGCCCGTGCGGTACGTCGTGGCCACCTGGTCGCCGTTGGCCAGGAACCAATCCACGCAGGCGGCGCCGATACCCCGATTGCCCCCGGTGACCAGGACGACGGCCATGAGGTCAGGCTCCTTCCGGCACGCGTAGCCAGACGAGCGGTTGGCCCTCTTGCACCCGCTCGCCGTCGACGGCCAGCCAGCGGATGACCTGGCCGGCGAAGGGGGTGCGCACCTCGGTTACCCCGATGCGGCCCACCAGGTCGCCCACCGCCACCACCGAATTGGGGTCGCCGTTGGGGTCGCTGTCGGTACCCGGGAGGAGCCCGGTGCCGGGTGCCCGCAGCGAGCCTTCGGGGGCGAAGATGCCGCTGCCTGGGCTGACCACCACCCGCTCGGACATGTAGAGGTGCTCACCCTGGTGCAGGGCGGGCTCGGCCCGCCAGGTGCCGGCGGCGCCGATCTGGTCCATCAGGGTGTCCAGGTCGGCCGGCTTGGTCACCGAGAGCGACTGGATCTCGGGCAGGCTGCGCTTGGCCAGACCGCTGAGCACGCCGCCCGGGCCCAGCTCGACCAGGGAGGTCAGGCCCAGCCCGGCGAAGGTCTCGAGCGTCTGGCGCCACCGCACCGGGCTGCAGAGCTGGGCCGAGAGCAGGCCGGGCCAGTCGGCCGGGTCGTCGTGGACCCGGGCGTCGACGTTGGCCACCACCCGCACCTCGGGCACCAGGAAGGTGACCTCGCTCAGAGCCTGGCGCAGGGGCTCGCGGGCGCTCTGCATGAGCGGGGTGTGGAAGGCCCCCGAGACTGGGATAGCCATGACCTTCTTGGCCCCGAGCTCTTTGGCCAGGGCACCGGCACGGGCCACCGCCTCGACGGTGCCGGCGATGACCACCTGGCCGGGGGCGTTGTAGTTGGCTACCCAGACGTCGCCCTCGGCCCGCTGGCAGGCCGCCTCGGCGTCGTCGTCGGCGATGCCCAGGAGGGCGGCCATGGTCCCGGGCTTCTCCTCGCCGGCTCGGGCCATCGCCTTGCCGCGAGCCACCACGAGCTGAATCCCGTGTTCGAAGGTCAGGGCCCCGCTGGCCACCAACGCGGTGTACTCACCCAGGCTGTGTCCGGCGCACGCGGCGGGGGCCAGGCCGATGCGCTCGACTGCATCGAGCACGACCAGGCTGAGCACGGTGGTGGCCAGCTGCGCGTTGTCGGTCTTGGTCAGCTCATCAATGGGCGCCTCAAGGAGGAGGTACGACAGATCGCGCCCAGCGGCTTCGGAGGCTTCCGCCACGAACTCCCACGAAGGATGGTCGACCCAAGGCTCGCCCATGCCGGAGCGTTGCGATCCCTGTCCCGGGAAGGTGAAGACCAACACTGCTACGACGTCTCCGATCGTCGGGCGGCTACGAAGTCACAGTGTGGCACGCCGGAGCAGGGCCGGGCTTATTGGAATCGGCCGGTTCCTACCGCTGGTACGACCAAACGTCGATCGGAAGGCCGCTAAAGGTCGAAGGTGTGCCTGGCAAGAAGGATCTCCTTGGTACGACCATTGGCGTACCGGGCGGTAACCACAGGCTCAGATTGGTTCGCGACGCTTCAGGTCGCGACCGTTTCGGGAGGAGCTGGGTCAGATCTTGGCGAGCAGGGCAGCCAACGCGGCCAACAGCTTGGCCAAGAGGGTCGGAGGAGCCCCAGCGGGAGGCGGGGCGGGGACCCCGGGCTCGGTGCCTGAGCCGGAGTTCCCCACATAGCTGCCGTCACCGGCAAAGGTCGCCGTGTAGGTGCCAGGGCTGGGTCCGATGCCCACGTCGGAACCACCGCACGTGGCGATGCCGCTGGAGTTGGTGACCCCGGAGCAGATGGTCGAACCGGCGATGGCGAAGCTCAGGGTCTCGCTCTTCACCGGGGTACTGCTGCTGGTCAGGGTGGCCGAGAACGTGATCGTGCTGCCGCTGACGGTGGCCGGCGAGGCCGTGACCGTGGTCGCCGCCTTGGCCGTTGACAGGCCCAAGAACTCCTGGCCGTTCGTGCTGATAGCGACACATTCTCCGGCCGAAGGGCATGTGATATCGGCCAGGGGCTCGCCGACCACCGGGGTGACGACCCAGCTGTTGGGCGTGTTCGGGTCGCCTTCCACCGCGTTGCCCTGCTGGTCGATGGCCACACACTCCGTGAAGGCCGGGCACGACACCCCCAAGAACTCGTTGCCGGAGCTGGAGTCGATCAGTGTCGCCGTGGCTCCGGCCACCGCCCCCGGATCGAAGCCCACCTCTTGGCCCAGACGGTCCACCGCCACGCAGGAGCCCGGGTTGCCGCATGAGATTGCGTTCAGGGGATTGGTCCCGTCGATGGAGATCCCTGTCGGCTGGGTCGGTGAGCTCTGGCCGTCGTCCTCGCTGAAGGTGAACTCCTGGCCCACGTTGTCCACCGCGGTGCACTGCTGGACCGCCGGGCAGGCCAGCCCGAAGAACTCATGGTTCTCGTCGAGGAGCGCCGACTTGATGCCGTTGACCGGCATCGGGCTGGTGGCGGAGGCCGGGTAGAAGGTCACCTCGTACCCCTGGGTGTCCACGGTGGTGCAGTCGCCCGTGGTCGGGCAGGCCAAGGCGGAGAAGGAATCGCCCTGGTAGAAGATCGGGACCGGCGTAACTGTGCCGGGGGACTGGGGATTGAACGTCGCTTCGTAGCCTTCACCCACTGCGCTGCATTGGGTCGGGGAGGGGCAGGCCACCTGGCTCATGGATTCGGCGACGATGCCGGCGTTGATGGTCACGGGGACCGGGGATCCGGGGGAAAGGGGGTTGAAGGTCAGCTCCTGGGAGTCAACGCCATTGCCGGTCAGCGTGGTGCACTGGTTCGATGCCGGGCAGGAGAGGGACCCGATGTCTTCTCCACTACTCACTGGGACCAAGTGGATCTGTTGGGTAGGCGGGGTCCAGGTCAGAGGGGTCGGGGCCGCACCGGCGGGGGAGGCCGACAGTCCGAGCGTGCAGAGCAGGCTCACCAACAAGGCCCACCCCGCCCTGGCCAGCCAGGCCCCGGCCACGGTGCGCCCTGTCGCCATGTTGCGCGTCGTTTCTGAAGTGTGCATCGGGCCCGCCTCCTCTGTCACCGCTCACCCTGTGAGTGGGCTGGTCCTTTCAGGATGACTGGCGGACATTGCACTCACATTGCATCGGTATTGCAGGCGACGACTCAGCTGGGAGCACGGCGATGCCAAGAGCACTTCCGCCCCGGTCAGCCAACCGGATGTAGTCCGGCGCACAGATGTGGGCCGCCCCCCCTCGACGTTTACCCTGGTTATCACGTTGGGTAGGAACAAACCCTGATGCGAATCTTGTTCCGACTCACCATCGTGTCCATGGCGCTGACATTCGGTGTGGGGTCCCTGCTGTTCCTGGTCTTCTACATTCGCTAATGCATGGCGCGCCCGCCGCGAGGCGCTGCTCATTCGGTGCCCGGAGCGGGACTTGAACCCGCACGTCCTTTCGAACAACGGCTTTTGAGGCCGCCGCGTCTGCCGATTCCGCCATCCGGGCCGGAGGGGAGAGCCTACAAGCTGCGATCTACGGTGACCGAGTGCGCCGAACCCGCCTGGGGATCTGAGATGAAGCTGGTCGGGATTGAGCTGGTGCGGGTCGATGTGCCCTTCCGGCACGAGATCGGCACCGCCACCCTGGTGCACCGCACCCGGTCGCTCCTCTATATCCGGGTGCTGGCCGATGAGGCCGAGGGCTGGGGCGAGTGCGCCGCGCTGGGCGAGGCCACCAGCGTGGACCCCAGCACCGACGAGGTGGCCGAAGCCGCCCGCAGTCGAGGCGCGCGAAGGCTGGTCGACGCGAGCGCCGCCCGCGGGGGCCATCTGCCGCTCGAGGCCGAGGTGGCCCAGCTCTTCGGCAGCTCCCCGGTCGACCGGCAACTGGGCGCCGCTTTCGAGATGGCGGTAGCCGACGTCGAGCTGCGCCGGGCCGGCCGGTCATTGGCCGCCTCGATCGAGGTGGGGACCGGGTTCGAGAGCATGCCGGTGGGGGCGGCCGTCGGGATCCCGCCCGGACACGACCTGGGCACCCTCCGCCAGCAGGTGGCCGAGGTGGTCGGCCAGGGCGCGGCCCGGGTCCGCCTCAAAATCGCCCCGGGCTGGGACACCGAACCGGTGGCGGCGGTGCGGGCCGACCACCCGGAGCTGGCACTGCAGGTCGACGCCAACGGGTCATACCAAATGGAGGACGCTGATCGGCTCAACGAGCTGGCCTCCTTCGGGTTGATCTGCCTGGAACAGCCCCTGCCCCCAGCCGACCTGGTGGCCCACGCCGAGCTGGCCCGTCGGATCGACGTGCCTATCGCCCTCGACGAGTCGCTCTCGTCGCCCCGCCGGGTGCAGGACGCCTTGCGCAACCAGGCCTGCGCGGTGGCCTGTCTCAAGCCAGGGCGCCTGGGCGGGGTGCGGGCCGCCCGCTTGGCCCATGCCGCCTGCGTCGACGCGGGGGTGTCGGTCTTCGTCGGTGGCTTCTTCGAGACCGGGTTGGGACGGGCCTCGAATCTGGCCCTGGCCGCCCGCCTGGCCCAGGACGCGGTGGGGCTGGTCGGCGACCTGGCTGATCCCGCCACCTACCTCGAGGTCGACCCGTGCGGCTACCCCGAGGTGCGCCGGGGCTGGGTGCGCGTGCCCGACCAACCGGGGGTGGGACCGGGCCCCGACGAGCTGACCCTGGGCCATCTGGGGGCGCACCGCGAATGGTTCCCTGCCACGTACACTTGACGCTCCATGCATCGTGCCCTCCTGGAGCGACGGATCAGAGATGTCCACTCCCGGCTGGTGCGCGCCCGGGAGGAATTGGCCGTGTTGGATGAGCAGTTGGCCGTGGTGATGGAGTCGGCCGACGAGGCCCGTGTCCGTTCGCTGGTCTCGGAGACCCCGCTGGCCGCGCACGAGCACAGCGAGGCGGCCCGCCATGCCGACGCCATGGCCCGGGCCCGGGCCGCGCTGGCCGGCACCGTGGTCGACCTCGAGCACCGCCAGGACGAGCTGCTGGCCGACGTGGCCACGTGAGCACCCCGGTCACCTTGGCCCGCGTCGTCATCGCCGAAGACGAGGCCATCATCCGGCTGGACCTCAAGGAGATCCTTACCTCAGCCGGCTACGAGGTGGTGGGCGAAACCGGCCGGGGTGACGAGGCGGTGCAGCTGGTCGAGCAGCACCAGCCCGACCTGGCCATCCTCGACATCAAAATGCCGGGCATGGACGGCCTGCGGGCGGCCCGCGAGATCACCTCGCGCCACCAGGTGGCCGTGATGCTCATGACCGCCTTCAGCCAGCGCGACCTCATTGAAGAGGCCCGTGACGCCGGCGTGGCCGCGTACCTGGTCAAGCCTTTCCAGCCCCGCGAGCTGCTGCCGGCCGTGGCCGACGTGCTGTCGCGGGCCCGCCAGGAGTGGGCGCTGGCGGCCGAGGAGGGCACGGCCGGCGCAGAGGACAAGATCGCCACGCGCCGCGTGGTCGACCAGGCCAAGACCCTCCTCATGGACCAGAGCGATCTGCCCGAGGACGAGGCTTTCAGTTTCATTCAGCAGACGGCGATGCAGAACCGGGCCCGCATGCGCGATGTGGCCCAACAGATCGTCGACGGCACGCTGACGCCCTAAGTGCCAGCCGAGGGGGACCGCTCCGGGGCACTGTTTCTGCTCGATGGCATGTCGCTGGCCTTCCGGGCCTACTTCGCCCTGCCCGACACGCTGGCCACCTCGACCGGCCTCTTCACCAATGCCGTGCACGGCTTCGTGTCGATGGTCTCCTTCATTGTGCGCGAGCACAGCCCGGCCTCGCTCGCCGTCGCCTTCGACCTACCCGGCGACACCTTCCGCGACGAGATGGTCGAGGACTACAAGGCCGGGCGGGCCGAGACGCCCGACAAGTTGCCGCCCCAGTTCGAGATGATCCGGGAGGTCATGACGGCGCTCGGCATCCCGGTGGTCGAGGCGCCCGGCTTCGAGGCCGACGACGTCCTGGCCACCCTGGCCACCGAGGCCCGGGACCGCCAGTGCGACGTGGTGGTGGTGACCGGGGACCGGGACAGCTTCCAGCTCATTGAGGACCCGCACGTCCGGGTCCTCTACAACCGTCGCGGCGTGAGCGACTACTCGCTCTACGACGAGGCGGGGATCATGGAGCGCACCGGGGTGCCGCCGAGTCAGTACGTGCTCCTGGCGGCGCTGCGGGGTGACCCCTCCGACAACCTGCCCGGCATCCCAGGGGTGGGGGAGAAGACGGCGGCGAAGCTGCTCACCAAGTACGGCGACCTTGACGGCATTTATGCCCACCTCGACGAGCTGACGCCGAAGTTGCGCGAGAACCTGGCCGCCAACGAAGGACTGGCCCGCTCCAACGCCTTGGTCATCCCGCTGGTCCGCGATGTGCCGCTGGGGGTCCACGTCGACCAGCTCCAGCTGGGCGGGTGGGACATGGCGGCAGCCGAGGCCGTGTTCGACCGCTTCGAGCTGAGGACGCAGTGGCGGATCATGCGCGAGATGTTGGAGTCGGGAGCCCTGGGCTCCCCGGATCCGAACGCGGCCCCCATCGCTCCGAGGGCGATCCCGACCGCGACCGCGACTCCGCTGACGCCCGCGAGCACACCGATCATCCCCGAGGGCCCCCCGCTGGGCGAGGTCGCCCTGCCCACCACCGCCGGCGAGGCCACCAAGGCGCTGGCCGCGCTGGTCGAGCGCCGAGGTGACCAGCCGCTCAGCGTGGCCGCCCGCTGGGCCGGGACGCCCGGGCGCAGCCCCCTGGTCGGCCTGGCCCTGGTCAACGGGGAGGGCGACGCCGTCATGATCGCCGACGACCTGCTCAAGACCGACTCGGTGGCCAAGGACGTGACCGCGGCCCTGGCCCAGCCCGTGGTCGGCCACCAGGTCAAGGAGGTCATGCGGTCCCTGCTGCCGCTGGGCATCGACCTGACCGGGCTGACCATGGACACCGGTGTGGCGGCCTACCTGTTGGACGCCTCCACCGGCGAGTACGAGCTCAGCGACCTGCGGGCCGCTCCCGCTCCGGCCGAGCAGCTCGAGCTGACCATGAGTGGTGGCGAGGGCGATACGGAGCCCAGCGAGCAGGCTCGCGACATCGCCCGCGAGGCGGCCAGCGAGGCCTACGACGTGGCCCACATCGCACCCGGCTACCGGGCGCGCCTGGACGCCGAGCACATGGGCCCCCTGCACGATGAGATGGAGACCCCGCTCGTCCGCGTCCTGGCCAAGATGGAGGTCGCCGGCATCGGCATCGACCGGGTCGAGCTGCAGAAGATCGCCGACAACCTCAAGCAGTCGGCGGCCGAGCTCCAGGGCACGGTGCAGGATCTGGCCGGCCACGAGTTCAACGTCAACTCCACCCCCCAGCTGCGCACCGTGCTCTACGACGAGCTGGGCCTGACGCCGGGCAAGAAGACCAAGACCGGCTACTCGACCGACGCCCAGACGCTGGAGAGCCTGCGCGAGACCCATCCCATCATCCCGGCGCTGCTGGCCTACCGCGAGGTGGAGAAGCTGCGCTCGACCTACGGCGAGAACCTGCTGGCCGAAGTGGCCGCCGATGGCCGCATCCACGCCTCCTTCCGCCAGACCGTGGCCCGCACCGGCCGCCTGGCCTCGGACCGCCCCAACCTGCACAACATCCCGGTGCGCAGCGAGATAGGCAAGCAGTTCCGCCGGGCCTTCGTGCCGGCCGAAGGGTTCACCTTCCTGGTGGCCGACTACGACCAGGTCGAGTTGCGGGTGATCGCCCACCTGGCCGCGGACGCCGGGTTGATCGAGGCCATGACCTCGGGCTCGGACGTGCACCGGGTCGTGGCGGCCGGGGTCTACCGGGTCCCCGAGGACGAGGTCACCCACACCCAGCGCGAGTTTTCCAAAATGGTCTCCTACGGCCTGGCCTACGGCATGGAGGCCTACGGGCTGAGCCAGCGGCTGGGGGTGCCGGTCGACGAGGCGGCCGCCATCATGGACAGCTACTTCGGCGCCTTCCCCCGGGTCAAGGCCTACATGGACGAGACGGTGGTCGAGGCGCGTGAGCGGGGCGCCACGGTGACCGAGTTCGGCCGGGTGCGCCCCCTGCCCGATCTGGCCGCCTCCAACTACCGGGTCCGCCTGGCCGCCGAGCGCCAGGCCATGAACGCCGGGATCCAGGGTCTGGCCGCCGACATCTTCAAGGTGGCCCTGCTCCGGCTGGACCGTTCCCTCGAAGCCGGGAAGCTGGCCAGCCGACTGGTCCTCCAGGTCCACGACGAGGTCATCGTCGAGATGGCCGCGGGCGAGGAGGAGGAGGTGACCCGCCTCACCGAAGAGGCGTTGACCGGGGCGGTCGACCTGAAGGTCCCGCTCTCCATCTCCATGGCGGCTGGACCGAGCTGGGCGGCCGCCAAAGGCTGAGCACGGCCGGGCTGTTTGGGTTAGGTTCGCCCCGGCGGGGTGGACCGTGTTCGGATCCCCACCACTACGTACGTACGAAAGATGGTGGGGAGATGCACAAGCTGACCAAGAGGCTGGCCACGCTGGTCGTAGCCGTATCGACGCTGGGCGGGGCTTCACTGATCGTCGGCCTGGGTGCGCTGCCGGCGAGCGCGGCGACCACGATCTCGTTCTCTGGCGGATCGAGTGTCCAGCCGGCGTGCGCCGCTGCCACCTGTGTGGCCGGGCAGCCGTTGTCGACCGAGCCGGTGGTCCAACTGGCCGGCAACTCGGCCACCGCTTCGGTCCTCCTCTCCATCGCCAGCGGGCCGGGCACACTGCATTGCTCGACCAACCCGGCCGTCGCCACCGGTATCGGCGGGACAGCCTCATGGGGCACCTGCACGGTCAACCAGGCCGGGACGTACACGCTGCAGGCGGACGACACCACCGATGGCGTCGTGTCTGCGCCCAGCGCCTCGTTCACGGTGGACCAGCCCCATCTGGTGTTCTCCCACCAACCGGTGAACCCGTCGGTGGCCGGCGACAACAACGGCGTACAGATCAGCCTCGAGAACTCGAGCAACGTGGTGGTCCCGAGCACCAACGCCGACACCATTCAACTGACGATCGCCAGCGGCCCCGGGACCCTCAACTGCGGCACTGAGAACCTGGCCGCCGGCGTGGCGGACTTCTCCACCGGCGTTTGCAGCATCAACCTCAGCGGGATGTACACGCTGGCCGCCACCGACATCACCGATGGCAACGTCGCCGGAGCCATCAGCAATAGCTTCACGGTGAACCCGAATATCCCCAACCAGCTGGCCGTGGTCGACTCGCCCGCGCTCAATTCGAACGTCGGCCTGAACACGGATTTCCCGGTCTCGGTGGCGGTCGAAGATCAGTTCGGCAACATCATCACGACCACCCCGGCCAGCACGACGGTCCACCTCGTGATCACCCCGCTCACCGGAACCCCCGGGGCCACCCTCACGTGCCCGACCTATGTCACGAACACGGCTGCGGTCACGCCCGGCACCGGTGAGGCCACCTTCATCGATGGCTGCTCCATCAACACGGCCGGGAGCGGCTACACCCTGACCGCGACGTCCAGCCCGGCCTACAACCAGTCCATCAGTCCCGCCTTCGACGTCGCCACGACGCCCCCGGCGGTCACCACCCTGGCCGCCGGCGGCATCAACGGCACCAGCGTCACCCTGAACGGGAGCATCAACAACGAGGGCGCGGCCACCTCCTACCAATTCGAGTACAGCACCACGGACCCGCTGACCTCGCCTACGTTCACCCCGCTGACGTCGCTGGGCGGGTCGGGGAGCGCGCAGGCCGTGTCGGCCACGATCACCGGCCTCACCCCGGGGACCACGTACTTCTACGCGCTGGTCACCACCACCGATGGCACCGGCAGCATCCTCAGTGTGACCACCGGGGTCGTCACCACGCTGGCTGCCACCGCGGTGACCGGGACCACCGCCACCCTGAATGGGAGCATCAACGACGAGGGCGTGGCCACGTCGTACCAATTCGAGTACGGCACCTCCAGCACGCTGGCCACCTCGACCCTCACGGCCCTGACGTCGCTCGCGGCGTCGACCGGCGCCCAGAGCGTGTCGGCCGCCATCACGGGCCTGACCCCGGGGACCACCTACTACTTCGAGTTGGTGACCACCACTGACGGCAGCGGCGGCATCCTCAACTTTGCCAACGGGCTGGTCAGC
>DASZMA010000067.1:0-7058 GCA_035552095.1 Acidimicrobiales bacterium
TCAGTCCAAGCCAGCCTCGATTGATCAGAGCTCGAGGTGAGGCTTCGGGCGACGGGCCCGGCGGGACATGGCGGCAGCTATTCCAAGCGCTTTAGGCGTGACGGCGGGCGGTGAACTGTGCCGGTGGCGGTCAGCGGTGAGGGCCATTGACGGCGGCCGAACGTGCGGCCTCCCGCGGCCCGGAGGGCCGTCGCCTCGTGGCTCGAGCACGACGTCATTTTACCAACCAAGTAGCAGTCACACCGATGTCATTCCCTGCGGACACCGACGAGTGCCCGAGTGTGAGCCGGTGATGAACATTCAGTGCATCGGGCCGGCCACCCTCCGGCGCTGAGCGGGCGTGGTCGCCTTGGACGAGGTCCTCGCCGCGCAGCGGGCCGGGCTGCGCCGGACGCTCGATGAGCTGGCGGGGACCGTGCGGATCACGGCCCGGGTGCAGGCCGGCCAGCTGCGACGGCGGGAAGTGATCGTGGCCCGGCTGCGCCGGGCGTTCCTTCAGCAGCAAGCGGCCCGAGAGCGCTACCTGTGGCCGGCGGTCCGCCGGCGGGTCGCCGACGGTGACCGCTTGGCCCGGGACGCCAACCGGCGCCGGGGGGAGATCGAGGAGCTGCTGATACTGCTGCGCTGGCACGACGAGCGGTCGCCGGCCCAGAACGAGATAGGCGATCGGCTGATCGGCCGGATGGCCGAGCACCTGGATCTCGAGGCCGGGCTCCTCGAGACTTTGGCTGTCACCTTGTCACTCGGTCAGTCGGAGCGGCTGGGTGAAGCCGTGTCCCGCGCCAGCCGCTTCGGTCCGATCCGCCCTCACCCGGCTGTCCCTCGGCCGCCCTGGCTGATCGCCGCCCTGGCCAGGCCGCTCGGGTGGCTCGACCGGCTGACCGAGGCCGTCGAGGGCAGCCCGTACGCTGACTAGCCGCGCTTGCCTCCGGTGGGCGCACCAGAGCCAGGCGGTTACCTCCGGTGGTCGATGGGTAGTGAGTGGCGGTGCGCAGCCTTGCCGAGCTGATGTTCTGGTGGGCGGCCGGCCTTGGGATCTGGATGCTCACCCTGTCGTCGGTGTCGGCCGCTGAGCTGGCCGTCGCCATGCCCAGCGCCCTTTTATGCGCCGGCGTGGCCGTCGGGGGCCGGCGGGCCCTCGGGGCCCGCTGGCGACCCGAGCCCGTGTGGCTGCGCTGGTTCGTGCTGCTGCCCGTCGCCGTGGCCGTCGACAGCGTCCGGGTGGTGGCCCTGGTCGTCAGGACCGGGGGGCGCACCGACGCCGCCGGTAGCTTCCGCACCTATTCGGTCAGGCCCCGGCCCGGGACGGGTAGGCAGGATGCGTGGGACGCCGTGGCAGTCCTGGCCGTGTCGGCCACGCCGGGCAGCTTCGTGGTGGACGTCGACACCACCGACGACGGCTCCAAAGTGACGATGCTCACCCACTCGCTGAGCTCGGGAAAGCCGGACATGGCCGAGGCGGTCGGGCGATGAACCCCTGGTCGGTCGCCGCCCTGGTCGTGCTGGTGGCCGCCCTGGCTCCCGCCGCCCTGCTCGGATCGCGGAGGGCGACGATGGAACGTCTCGTCGGCCTGGAGCTGGTGAGCGTCCTGGTCGAGATGATCCTGACCCTGCTGTCTCAAGCCGACGGCCAGTCCTCATTCCTCATCGTCCCACTGTCCCTGGCCGTGCTCTCCGTGGCTGGGACCCTGGTGTTCACCAGGCTCCTGGCGCCGCAGCGGTGACCGTAGACCTCGAGCTGGCGCTGCTCGCCGCCGGGTTGGCCGTCACCGTGATCTCCTCGGTGGCCGCTCTCACCGCGGCGCGGGCCATGACCCGCCTGCACTTCTTGACCCCGATCACCTCCGTCGGATTCCCCCTCATCGGGCTGGCCATCTCGGTCGCCAACGGCCTAGGGCTCACCACCGCCGAGGTGCTGTTCATCGTCTTCCTGGTCGCGGTCAGCGGCCCGGTGCTCGAGACGGCCATAGGAAGGGTGATCGCCCAGCGCGAGGGCATGATGGCCGACGAGGCGCCCGAGTGAGGAGCGTTACCCCGGGGGTGCAACAGTGAACGACGCCCTCATCGTCGTGGCCCTCACCCTGGTGGGGATCTCCGGGCTGGCTGTGGTGGCTTCTAACGCCCCGGTCCGCCAGGCCGTCACCGTCTCGGTATTCGGGATGCTGCTGGCCGTGCTGTTCTTTGTCCTGCAGGCTCCCGACGTGGCCCTCTCGGAGGTGGCCGTAGGCACGGCCATCGTCCCGTTGATGGTCATGCTGGCCATCCGCACCGTGCAGCGCCACGAGACCCAGCACCGCGCCGAGTCGCCCGACCGGTCCGACGGTCGGCCTCGGTGAGCCGGCAGGCGCGCCTCCTCGTGTTCCTGGCCGGCGCAGGGGGCATGGCCGCAGCGTTCCTGCTGGCATTCGTGGCCATGCCGGCCTTCGGCAGCCACTTCCACCCCTACCGGAATCTGGCCGTGCCGGCCGCTGTTGCCCGCCGGACGGCTAACGCGGTGTCGTCGGTCAACTTCGACCTGCGGGGCATCGACACCCTGGGCGAGGAGACCATCCTGCTGGCCTCGGTCCTCGGCGCCGCGGTCATCCTGCGCCCCAGCCACGATGAGCCCCGCCGGTCGCCTAGCGGCGGGCGGGTGACGTCGTCCACCCGGCTTCTCGGTTATGTGTTCCTCCCCGTCACCCTGGTGATCGCCCTCGACGTGATCGCCCACGGCCACGTGACCCCAGGCGGCGGGTTCCAGGGCGGGGTGATTCTGGGCACCGGGATCCACCTGCTCTACGTGTCCGCCAGCTACCAGGTCCTGGAGAAGGTCCGGCCCCTCGACGCCTTCGAGTGGTTCGAGTCCCTCGGCACTGGGGCCTTCGCCGGCCTGGGGGTGGCCGCCCTCGTCACCACCGGCGCCTTTCTCGCCAACATCGTCGGTTACGGCAGCTTCGGCGAGCTACTGTCGGCCGGGACGGTGCCCATCCTCAACGGGGCGGTCGGCGTGGCCGTGGCCAGCGGCACGGTCATCCTGCTGGCCAGCTTCCTCGACCGGGACATGCACACGCCCGACACGCCGGAGCCGGCAAACGAAGACGGACAATGAGCATCTACGCCTACGCGGTCGCCGCATGGCTGGTCCTGGTCGGCGCCTACGGGATCGTTCGCAGCCGCAACCTCATCCACGCCGTTGTGTCGCTGTCGGTCGCCCAGGCCGGCACCTACGTGCTGCTGCTGTCCGTGGGCTTCCAGCGCGGTGCCCCCGCGCCGGTGTTCGGCTCCACATCCAAGCCGACCCTCAAGGTGGTCGACCCGGTGGTCCAGGCCATGACCCTCACCGACATCGTGGTCTCGGCCACCGTTACGGCGTTGCTGCTGGCCCTCACCATCCAGATCAGCAAACGCCAGGGCACCATCGACCCCGACGAGCTGTCCGCCCTGCGCGGCTGACCGGTGCCGGTCCTCTCTGGCAGCGCGGCGCTGCCTCCCCTCGCCGTCGCCGTACCGATCCTGGGCGCCTGCCTGCTGATCGCCCTCATCCGCCTCCCCCGACCGGTACGCGACACCGTCGCCGTCATGGGAGCCGGCGCGACGGTCGGCCTGGACGCCGCCCTGCTGGCCGAGGCGGCGGCGAGCGGCCGGGTGGCCACCTGGTCCGGCGGCTGGCTGCCGGTACACGACGCCAGCGTCGGCGTGGTGCTGGTCGTCGACTCCCTCAACGCCGGCTTGGCCCTCCTCGCCGCGTCCCTGGTCACCATGGCTCTGGTCTACAGCTGGCGATACTTCTCCGACGCCGACGCCCGCTACCAGCCGCTCATGCTGTGCTTCCTGGCCGGCATGGAGGGCTTCGCCCTGACCGGCGACGTGTTCGACATGTTCGTCTTCTTCGAGCTGATGGCTGCCGCCGCCTACGCTCTGACCGGTCTCAAGAACGAGGACCCGACCGGTGTCCAGGGGGCGCTCAACTT
The DNA here is from genome assembly GCA_035552095.1 of Acidimicrobiales bacterium. Lineage (GTDB taxonomy): Bacteria > Actinomycetota > Acidimicrobiia > Acidimicrobiales > RAAP-2 > Bog-473. The sequence goes on from DASZMA010000067.1 coordinate 3,951, forward strand.
CGCCATCGTGAACTCCTTCGGCGCCTACCTGTCGCTCATGGGCGTGGGCATCCTTTACGCCCACACCGGTCTGCTCGGGATGCCCCAGCTGTATGAGTCGCTCCGCCACCAGCACGCCACCGCCGTCGTGATCGTCTCCTTCGGCCTGCTGTGCACGGGCCTGCTGATCAAGGCGGCGGTGGCGCCGTTCCACTTCTGGACCGCCGACGCCGAGGCCGTCGCCCCCGCCCCGGTGTGCGCGGTCTTCTCCGGGGTGATGGTAGTCATGGGCCTCTACGGCGTCGACAGGCTGTACTGGGATGTGTTCAGCCCGGCCCTGGCCGCCCACGGCGTCCGGCCCGTCCTGCTGACCTTCGGCGTCGCCACGGCGGCCATCGGCGCGCTGATGTGCGTCACGCAGCGGCACCTCAAGCGGCTGCTGGCCTACGCCACCATCGGCCACGTGGGTCTATTCCTCATGGGCCTGGCCACCCTTCACGCCGACGGCACGGCCGGCGCCGCCGTCTACGTCTGCGGCGACGCCGGGGTGGAGGGTGCCCTGTTTCTGCTGGTCGGGGTCATCTTGTCCCGTCACGGCACGGTGGACGAGGCCGAGCTGTACGGCAAGGAGCGATCGGCGCCGGTACTCGCCGGCGTGTTCCTCCTGGCCGGCCTGGCCCTAGCCGGCCTCCCTCCCTTCGGCGTGGCCCTGGGCAAGGCCCTGGCCGAGGACGCGGTATCCAAGGCCGGCTACGCCTGGGCGCCGGCGGTCTACATCGGTGTGTCGGCCCTCACCGGGGGCGCCGTCCTGCGGGCCGGCGGCCGGGTGTACTTTGGCCTCGGCGCCCGACCCGATGCGGGCGGCGAGTCGAGCCGTGGCCGTCAGGGCGCGGAATCCGATCGGGGGGTCCCCCGCACGCCGGCGCCGATGATGCTGGCCATCGGCCTTCTCCTAGCCGGTGGGCTGGCCGTCGGACTGATCCCCGGGCTGGCCGAGTCGGTGGCCCACGCCACCGAGCGGATGATCGACCCGGCCGGCTACAGCGCCGGGGCCCTGCGCGGCGTGCCGTCGGCCCGTCCCGCTGCTGTGCCAGGCATGGGCTGGTCGGGCAAGGGGATCGGCACCGACGTGGCCTCCGCACTGCTGGCCGTGGGCGTCGTTGCAGCCGGCCTCTACGGGAGGGCGGCGGCGCCCTCGCGTTGGCTGTTCCGGGCGGTAGCCCGGGCGTTCCGCCCCGTGCGGCGGGCCCACAGCGGCCACGTCGGTGACTACCTGGCCTGGGTCGTCAGTGGATCCGGGCTGTTCCTCGGCGCCCTGGCCCTGGCGCTGCGCTGATGCACGCCGCCTCCCCGGACGCCGCCGGGCTGGCCATCGGCGCTGGCGACGAGGACCTGACGAATTCGTCGGATAGACCGAACCAGGCCACCCCAGTCCAGGACTGGGCACCCCGATCCCGACTGGGCACCCCGATTTAGGAATGCTGACTCTGCCCTCTAGGCCGCTGCCCGCCCTGTACAGCGCCTTCTCGAACTGGCCGTGCCGTCGGCCCGGGCGGCCGCCCGGATGGCCCGTAGTCGCCTTGGCCCCTTCGAGCGTTGCTCCGAGCTCGTCGAGCTCCTCAGGAGCCATCCGGACGGCCGACAACGGAAAGACCGCCCCTTCCTCCTCTGCAACGTGAGCCCGGACCGCCGGCACCAACTCGTTGAGCAGATCGCGGCGGTACCGATCCCCGACAGGACGCCGGTCGATCTCCACCAGCAACCCGGCCACCTCTCCGTGCTCGGTGATACTCCGTAGCGCCACACGGTTACCATCTGCCACCCGGTCACGGACCACAGGGTAGAGGTACTCCGTTCAACGGCGTGGACGGACAGCTGCCGGACGATGTTCGCCACCAGCTCAGCATCCGGAAGACCGCTCTCGTTCAACTTCTGCTCTGGGGGCGTAGCCGGTGGGTCCCGGTCGGTCATCTATCCGCCACGTTCTGACAACTCGGTAACCGCTCACCGGGAGATTTCGAGACCACGCCCCTGGTCATCATGTCATCCTCATGCCGATAACGATGCCGCTCCACCTCAACGCTGCTAGCCGGTCCAGTGGGGCAAAGGCGAAACGTCCGACGGGGACGAACACCGCCAACAGGTATCGATGCAACGTTCGTGGCGTCAGAGGTTCGGGGTCCCCCTGATTCGTGGCAATGGACATGGCCGCCGGTGCCACATCGAAGCAGTGGAGGACGAGTCGAAAGATTGATGCCGGAGGATGCCGCCATATCCGCTGACAACGTGGACGACGGTGCTTCGGGAGGCTCCATAACGTCCGGCGAACGCGCCGAATGACACGGTGGCGAGCGCGTCGACCGGCGCATAGCGGCACGTCGGATCGAATCGACCTGGTGTCCGTCGATGGCCAGCCGCTCGAGTCGGTTATCGGGCATCCGGGACGTGCCGAAGTAGTGCGGCAGGGATGTCAACCGGGGAGCTGGCCGTCGGCGGAAGGCAGCCATTGAATGCGTGAAGTTGGTCGTCCCTTTGTCCGGTGGGAAGAAAAGCGGGGTCCACCGTGGACCTGGACGCCACTTTCAGTCTGCCCGTCGGGTCAGACCCCCCGCGCATCAGAGCCTTCGATTTGCATCGGCTCGCATGCACCGGAGAGGCTGCGTTGGGCCGTGTAGATAGGGCAGCAATGCATGTGCCCGAAACGTCCTGACTTGGCATGTGCCTTTTGGTCTGCTCGTGACTGCCACGTGGCCGTCGAACGATTTCGGGATCGCTTGGGGGCCTGTGAGGTGACCGCCCGGTAGTGGACCAACTGGACCAGTTGACGGGGACCCCTCACTCCGACCTGGTCTCCGACGCTGAGCATCCCCCGCTTCGGCGGACAGGTTGGTTGGGTCGATCATGCCGCAGTAGCGGCGGGGGTGTGGGCTTGTTCGTAGTCGTTGGGGCTGAGCATGGCGCAGTAGCTGTGCCGGCGTCTCGGGTTGTACCAGCATTCGAGCCAGTCGAAGATGGCGGCGGCGAGGTGGCGGCGGTCGTGCCAGTGATGCTCGTCGAGCAGCTCGACTTGCAGGGTCCCGAAGAAGCTCTCGGCCACAGAGTTGTCGAAGCAGTCACCGATGGTTCCCA
>DASZMA010000068.1:0-38229 GCA_035552095.1 Acidimicrobiales bacterium
GATCGAGTTCGACTACTGCTGCGTGCACGCCTCCATGGCGCTGCGCCAGGCCGGCTACGAGACCATCATGATCAACTGCAACCCCGAGACGGTGTCGACCGATTACGACACCTCGGACCGGCTCTACTTCGAGCCGCTGACCCCGGAGGACGTGGCCAACGTGCTCGAGGCCGAGCAGCGGGCCGGCGGCCGCATCGTCGGCTTCATCGTGTCCCTCGGCGGCCAGACACCGCTGAAGCTGGCCGGCTCGCTCCCGCCCGAATTGGTGCTGGGAACCAGCCCGGCCTCCATCGACCTGGCCGAGGACCGGGAGCGCTGGAACGCGCTGTGCGCCACGCTCGATATCCCGCAGCCGCCCGGCGGGACGGCCAGCACCACCGCCGAGGCGCTGGTGGTGGCGGGCCGGGTGGGCTACCCGGTGCTGCTGCGGCCCAGCTACGTGCTGGGGGGCCGGGCCATGGAGATCGTCTATGACGACGAGGGGGTGCGGCGGGTCATGCACACCATGACCACCGGCGCGCTGGCCCGCGAGGGCGGGGTCACCGCCGATCGCCCGGTGCTGGTCGACCGCTTCTTGGAGGACGCGGTGGAGGTCGATGTCGATGCCGTACGCGACGCAGCGGGGGAGATCCTCATCGGCGGCGTGATGGAGCATGTCGAAGAGGCGGGCGTGCACTCGGGGGACTCGGCCTGCGCGTTGCCGCCCCAGACCCTCAGCCCCGAGGTGCTGGTCGCCCTGGACCGGCACACCCGGTCGCTGGCCGAAGCGCTGGACGTCTGCGGCCTGATCAACGTGCAGTTCGCCGTCAAGGAGGGCCAGGTCTACGTGCTCGAGGCCAACCCGCGGGCCAGCCGGACCGTGCCCTTCGTGGCCAAGGCCACCGGGGTGCCGCTGGCCATGGTGGCGGCCCGGGTCATGGTGGGCCACACTCTGGTCCAGCTGCGCCAGGAGGGGTTGCTGCCGGCCAACGCCGTCGGCCACGTCCCCACCCTGGACCACGTCAGCGTGAAGGAAGCCGTGTTGCCGTTCGACCGCTTCCCCGGGGTGGACACCCTGCTCGGCCCCGAGATGCGCTCCACCGGCGAGGTGATGGGGGTGGACATCACCTTCGGCCTGGCCTTCGCCAAAAGCCAGATGGCGGCCGGCATCCGCCTGCCCGACAGCGGCACCGTCTTCCTCTCCCTGGCCGATCGGGACAAGCCGGCCGGCCTGGAGGTGGCCCGGGCCTTCGCCGCCCTGGGCTTCTCCATCGCCGCCACACTGGGCACGGCGGGCTACTTCCGCTCCGCCGGCCTGAGCGTGGACACGCTGGTGGCCAAAGTGGGGGAGGAGGGCGTGGCCTCCGACGCGGTCGACCTGATCGCCCAGGGCAAGGTGCAGCTGGTGGTCAACACGCCCCGGGGGCTCGGACCGCGGGCGGACGGCCAGCACATCCGCATGGCCTCCATCACCTATCACGTGCCCTGCCTGACCACCCTCGCCGCGGCGCGGGCGGCGGCCGGCGGCATGGCCGAGGCGCGGGCCCATCCCCTGGTGGTGCGGCCGCTGCAGGAGCTCCACGCCGACCTGGGCCGCTCCCGGCCATGAGCCAACGGGCGGCTGACCTGTCGACCACGGTCGGTTCGGTGCGCCTGCCCAATCCGGTGATGACGGCCTCGGGCACCTCGGGCCTCGGGACCGAGCTGGCCGGCTACGGCGACCTGTCGGTGCTCGGCGCCGTGGTGGTCAAGTCGCTCTGCGTGCAACCGTGGGCCGGCAACCCGGCGCCGCGGGTGCACGAGGTGGGCAGCGGCATGCTCAACAGCGTGGGGCTGCAGGGCCCCGGGCTGGCCGCCTGGCTGGCCGACGACCTGCCCGCACTCGCGGCGGCCGGGGCGCGGGTGGTGGTCAGCATCTGGGGCCAGACGGTGGCCGACTACGCGGCGGCGGCGGCGCTGCTGGCCGCGGCCGGGCCGGAGACGGCCATGGTGGCGGTGGAGGTCAATGTCAGCTGCCCCAATGTGGAGGACCGCTCGCGCATGTTCGCCCACTCGGCCGCCGCCACGGCCGAGGTGCTGGCCGCCACCGAGTGCGGCCTGCCCCGCTGGGCCAAGTTGAGCCCGAACGTGCCCGACGTCACCGAGATCGCCGGGGCGGCGTTGGCCAGCGGGGCGGCCGGGCTGACGCTGACCAACACCTTGCTCGGGCTGGCCCTCGACCTCGAGACCGGGCGCCCGGTGCTCGGCGGCGGCGGGGGTGGGCTCTCGGGGTCGGTCGTGCACCCGGTGGCGGTGCGGGCGGTGTGGGAGTGCCGGCGCGCCTTCCCCGAGGCGGCCATCGTCGGGGTGGGCGGGGTGGCCTCGGGCGCCGATGCCATCGAGTTCCTGATGGCCGGGGCGGACGCCGTGCAGGTGGGGACGGCCACCTTTCGCGACCCTCGGGCGCCCTGGAAGGTGCGGCGCGGCATCGAGCGCTGGTGCGCCGCCCGGGGGACCTCGGTGGCGGCCATCCGGGCCGCGGCGCAACCGGGACGGATGGGATCGGACGACGCGGTCGGCGCGGCCAGTGCGGTCGGACACGACGCGGTCGGAGACAAAGGAGAGAGCACACCATGACAGTGACGACAGCCAGCTTCGGGACCCGGGTGGCCGCGGCGGTGCAACGATTCGGCCCGCTCTGCGCCGGCATCGATCCGTCGGCCGCGCTGCTGGCCGCGTGGAGGCTGTCCGACGACGCGGCCGGGCTGCGCGCCTTCGGGGAGATCTGCGTGGACGCGTTCAGTGACACCGTGCCGATCATCAAGCCGCAGGTGGCTTTCTTCGAGCGGCACGGCTCGGCCGGGATGGCCGAGTTGGAGCGGTTGATCGCCGCCGCGTCGGCCGCCGGCTTGCTGGTGCTGGCCGACGCCAAGCGGGGCGACATCGACTCCACCGTGGCCGCCTACGCCGACGCCTGGTTGGGTGAGGGCAGTCCCTTGGCTGCCGACGCGGTGACCGTGCATCCCTACCTCGGCCTGGCCGCCCTGGCCCCCTTCGTCACGTTGGCCGCCCGGACCGGGCGCGGGGTGATCGTGGTGACCCGCAGCTCCAACCCCGAGGGTCGGCCGATTCAGCAGGCCGTGACCGCGTCGGGTGACTCGGTGGAGGAGGCGCTCTTGGCGGAGATCGCGGCGTGGAACCAGTCGCCCGGGGTACCGCCCGGCACGGTGGGCGCCGTGATCGGGGCCACGCTCGAGCCGCCAATATTTCCATTGTCCCAGCTGGGAGGGGTAATTCTCGCCCCCGGCCTGGGCGCGCAGGGAGCCGGGGCGACCGACGTGGCGGCGCGCTTTGGCGGCTGCGCCCCGGGCACGGTCTTGGCCAGTTCCTCGCGCTCGCTGCTGGCGGCCGGACCCGATCCCGCGGTGCTACGCCGGGCGGCCGCCGAAATGGCGGAGCAACTGTCGTCGCTCATGGGCTGAGAAGGGGGAACGGGTGTGAACAGCCCGAAGAGAGGCGCTATGGTCTCGCCATGCCGCAACCTCCCGCACTCACCCCCGAGCAGCGCGCTGCTGCCCTCGAAAAGGCCGCCAGGGTTCGCCGTGAGCGGGCCGAGGTGAAGGAGAAGCTCAAGAACAACAACATCACGTTGGCTGAGCTCCTCACCATGTCCGACAACGACGAGACCGTCGGCAAAATGAAGGTGGTCTCCGTCTTGGAGTCCCTGCCCGGCCTGGGCAAGGTCAAGGCGCGCCGGCTCATGGAGACGGTGGGCATCAGCGACAGCCGCCGCCTGCAGGGACTGGGCGCCAAGCAGCGCGAGTCGCTGCTCAAAGAGACTGCGCGCTGAGCCACTGATTTTCGTGCTCATCGGCCCCGGTGGGGCCGGCAAGGGCACATTGGCGGCCGAACTGGTAGCTCGGGATCCGTCGCTCTGGCTGAGCCGGAGTTGGACCACCCGGCCCCCGCGTCCCGGCGAGCTGGAGCGCGGCGCGTACGTGTTCGTGGATCGCGCCACCTTCGAGGAGGCCGTGGCGCAGGGCCAATTCTTCGAGTGGGCCGAGTTCCTGGGCCACCTCATGGGGACACCCATCCCGTCGCCGCCCGAGGGGTCCGACGTCCTGCTCGAGATCGACGTGCAGGGTGCCGAGCAGGTCTTGGCCAAACGGCCCGACGCCCAGGTGATCCTGCTGCTCCCACCCTCCCTCGAGGTCCAGGCGGCCCGCCTGGCCGCCCGGGGCGACGACGAGGCGCACATCGCCCGGCGGGTGCAAAAGGGCCTCCAGGAGGTGGAACGCGGTCGCCAGGTGGCCGCGTACACCGTGGTCAACGACGACCTTGGTCAGGCCATAGGTGACTTGGCCGCTATAGTTGATCGGACCCGAACGGCTGCTACCCGCGCCGCGAACCCGGAGGACACCTGATGGCCCAAGGCCGCAACACGCTCATGGATCCACCCATTGAGGATCTGTTGGACAAGGTGGACTCAAAATTCACCCTGGTCGCGCTGGGCTCGGCCCGGGCCCGCCAGGTCAACTCGTACTACAACAGCCTCGGCGAGGGGCTGGGCAAGGTCGTCCCGCCGCAGGTCGCCTCGGTCTCGGGCAAGCCCGTGTCGATCGCCTTCGAGGAGATCGCGGCCGGCAAGGCCACCTACACCCGTCCTGACCCCGAGGAGGAGGCCGCCCTGGCCGCCGCCCTGGCCGAAGCGGCGGAGTCGGCCCAACTGAGCGAAGTAGCCGACGACGTCACCGAAGCCGTGACGGAGGCCGTCGTCGAGGCCGCGGTCGAGGTCGAGGTAGCTGCCGAGACCGACGTGGCCGCCGAAACCGTCGAAGCCGACGAGGACCCGGCCGCGAGCTAGTCGTCTCGGGGCGCGGCGGACCCCGCCGATGGCGCAGGAGCAGCCGGTGCACCAACCACGGGTCGTACTGGGCGTCTGCGGCGGCATCGCCGCCTACAAGGCGGTCGAAGTGTGCCGCCAGCTGGTCGACGCCGGGGTGCATGTGACGCCGGTGCTCACGGCCGAGGCCACCCGCTTCATCGGTGCCCTCACCTTTTCGGCGCTGGCCTCCGAGCCGGCCCAGACCTCGTTGTGGGATGAGGACACCCCGATCCCGCACACCCGGCTGGGCCAGAGCGCCGATCTGATTCTGGTGGTGCCGTCGACGGCGCATCTCATGGCGCGCTATGCCGCCGGGCTGTCCGACGACCTCTTGACCGCCACCTTGTTGGCCACCCGGGCCCCGGTGCTGCTCTGCCCGGCCATGCACACCGAAATGTGGGAGCACCCCTCCGTGCAGGAGAACCTGGCCACCCTGGTCCGGCGCGGGGTGGGGATCGTCCCCCCCGAGAGCGGCCACCTGGCCGGCGGTGACTCCGGCGAGGGTCGCCTGGCCGATCCGGCCGTCATCGTCGCCCGCGCCCTGGCCGTCCTGGGCCGCGGCGGGCCCCAGGATCTGGCCGGCCTGTCGGTGGTGGTGAGCGCCGGGGGCACCCGCGAGCCGCTCGACCCGGTGCGTTTCCTGACCAACCGCTCCTCGGGCAAGCAGGGCCACGCCCTGGCCGAAGCGGCGGCCCGGCGCGGCGCCGCGGTCACCCTGGTCACCGCTTCCGCCCTACCGCTGGCCGCCGACGTGGCCCCCGCCGTGAGCCGGGTGGCGGTGGAGAGCGCGGCGGACATGGAGGCGGCGCTGGGCCGATCCAGCCTGGGCGCCGACGTGATCATCATGGCCGCGGCGGTGGCCGACTTCCGGCCCAAAGTGGCGGCCGAGCGGAAGCTCTCCAAGGAGGACGGGCTGCCTGAGCTGGTGCTCGAGTCGACTCCTGACATCCTGGCCGGCCTGGTCGCCCGCCGGGGTCCGGGCCAGATTCTGGTCGGGTTCGCCGCCGAGACCAACGACGTGCTCGAGCGCGGTCAGCGCAAGCTGGTGCGCAAGGGGGTCGACTTCCTGGTGGTCAACGACGTCAGCGCCCCGGGGGCCGGATTTGACCACGACACCAATGCCGTCACCATCATGGGGGCGGACGGCAGCCGCACCGACATTGCCTTGACGTCCAAGAATTCAGTGGCCAATGCCGTATTGGATAGTGTGATCGCCCACCACAGAGAGAAGCGGAGCTCCCAGTGAAAACGACCTTTACCTCGGAATCAGTCACCGAGGGGCATCCCGACAAGATGGCGGACCAGGTTTCCGATGCCGTCCTCGACGCCATGCTCGAAGGGGATCCGACCAGCCGGGTCGCCTGCGAGACCCTGCTGACCACCGGTCTGGTGGTGGTGGCCGGCGAGGTGACCACGTCGACCTACGTCGACATCCCGGCCATCGTGCGCGAGACGGTGTGCGAGATCGGGTACGACAACGACGCCTATGGCTTCAACGGCAAGACCTGTGGTGTGCTGGTGTCGCTCGACGCGCAGTCGCCCGACATCGCCCAGGGGGTCGACAGCGCCTTCGAGTTCCGCACCGGCAAGGGCGGCGAGGACACCCTCAACGCGCAGGGCGCCGGCGACCAGGGGATGATGTTCGGCTACGCCTGCGACGAGACGCCCGACCTCATGCCGCTGCCCATCTGGCTGGCCCACCGGCTCTCCGAGCGCCTGGCCCAGGTCCGCCGCATCGGCTCGGTGCCCTACCTGCGGCCCGACGGCAAGACCCAGGTCTCGGTGGTCTACGAGGACGGCCGCCCCATCCGTATCGACACCGTGCTCATCTCGACCCAGCACGCGCCCGGGGTCGACCTGGAAGAGCAGCTGCTGCCCGACCTGACCGAGCACGTCATCAACCCGCTCCTGCCCACCGACCTCGACACCGAGGGCGTGCGCATCCTGGCCAACCCGACCGGGATCTTCGAACTGGGTGGCCCGCACGCCGACACCGGCCTGACCGGTCGCAAGATCATCGTCGACACCTACGGCGGCATGGCCCGGCACGGTGGCGGCGCCTTCTCGGGCAAGGACCCCTCCAAGGTCGACCGCTCCGCTGCCTACGCGGCGCGCTGGGTGGCCAAGCACGTCGTGGCCGCCGGCGCGGCCAAGCGCTGCGAGGTCCAGGTCGCTTACGCCATCGGCGTGGCCCACCCGGTCTCCCTGATGGTCGAGACGTTCGGTTCGGAGTCGGTCGACCCCGAGAAGATCTCCCAAGCGGTGCGCGACGTGTTCGACCTGCGCCCGGCGGCCATCTCGCGGGACCTGGACCTGCGCCGGCCCATCTACAAGAAGACGGCCGCTTACGGCCACTTCGGCCGGCCCGAGAAGGAGTTCACCTGGGAAGCCACGCCGCGGGTCGACGACCTGCGGTCCGCGCTGGGTCTCTGATCCACCGGTCACCCACCTGATCGGGGGCGCCACGTCTCCTCGCCGCACCGTGCGCGTGCGCACCGATGTGGCGGCCCTGCCCAAGACGTTCGACTACGACGTACCCGACGGGTGGACCGACGACGTCGTCGTCGGCACCCGGGTGCGCGTCGCCCTGCACGGGCGCCGGGTCGGGGGCTGGGTGGTGGCGGACGACGTCACCCCACCGCCCGGGATCACCCCGCAGCCACTGGCGCAGTGGTCGGGGTGGGGACCACCGCCGGCACTGGTCGACCTGGCCGACTGGGCCGCCTGGCGCTGGGCCGGCCCGGCCTCCTTCTTCCTGCGGGTGGCCTCCCCGGCCCAGGTGGTGCGGACCCTCCCGTTGGCCCCGCCGCCCGGTGCCGTGACGGGCTGGACCGGGGCGCCGGCACCGATCGGGCCGCTGGCGGATTCGGCGCTGGCGGGCGGCGGTTCGCCCTTGCTCCGGCTCCCGCCCAGCACCGACCTCATCGACCTGGTGCTGGCCGCGGCCAACGATCCGGACACCACGAAGCGTCCCGGGGGGATCCTGGTGCTGGTGCCGTCGCTCGGCTGGGCTGAGCGACTGACCGGGCGCCTGGTCCGGCGCGGCTACGCCGCCACCACGCAGTGGGCCGAGGCCCGGGCCGGCTGGCCCATCGTGGTGGGCACCCGGGCCGCCGCCTGGGCCCCGCTGCCCCGCCTGGCCGCTGCCCTGGTGCTCGATGCCCACGACGAGTCCTACCGAGAGCAGAGCGCGCCGACCTACAGTGCGGTCGACCTGGTGAGCGAACGGGCCCGCCGAGACGGGGCGCCGTGCCTGGTCACCTCGCCCTGCCCCCCGGTGGTGCTGGCGGCCGGGCGGACCGAAGTGGCGCCTCCGGCCAGCGAGGAGCGGGCGGGATGGGCCGCCGTGCAGTGCGTGGACCGCCGGGGCGCCGATCCCCGTAGTGGGCTGTTCTCCGAGGAGTTCGTGCGGCTGGCCCACGCCGTCCTGGAGGAGCCGGCGCTGATGGCGCAGCGCGGCCCGCTGGTCTGCGTGTACAACCGGACCGGGGGCGCCCGCCTCCTGGCCTGCGGGCACTGCGGCGAGGTGGCCCAGTGCACCGTGTGCACGGCGGCGGTGCGCAAAGTGGACGAGCGGCTGGTCTGTCCCCGCTGCCACGAGGAGCGGCCTCTGGTCTGCGCCGCCTGCGGCCGGTTGCGCTTCAAGACGTTGCGGGCCGGGGTGAGCCGGTTGCGCGAGGAGGTGGCGGCGCTGCTGGGCGCCGAGGTGGCCGAGGTCTCCGGCCCGGCCCCCCCGACCGGGTCCGACGGCCCCGAGGCGCCGGTGTTGATGGGCACCGAGGCCGTGCTGCACCGGGTCCGGCGGGCCTCCGCCGTGGTCTTCCTTGACATCGACCTCCATCTGCTGGCCCCCCGGGGCAACGCCACCGACGAGACGCTGGCCCTGCTGGTGCGGGCGGCCCGCCTGGTCGGTCCCCGCCACACCGGGCCCGAGACCGCCCGCCTCCTGCTCCAGACCAGGGTGCCGGACCACCTGGTCCTGCGGGCGGTGGTCAAGGGGGCCCCGGCCGAGGTGGCGCCCGAAGAGGAGGCGATGCGCCGCAGTGCCGGCCTGCCGCCCTTCTCCGCCCTGGCCGCCGTGTCGGGGTCCCAAGCCGACGACTACGCGGCCGAGGTGCGCCGCCTCGGTGCCGAGCGCGGGGTGAGCGTCTCGGCCCTGCCCGACGGGCGCCATCTGGTGCGCGCCCCCGATCACGCGGTCTTGTGCGATCTCCTGGCCACCGTGCCGCGCCCGCCCGGGCGCGGGTTGCGGGTCGAGGTGGATCCGACCGCCATCTGATGCGAATGTTCGTGGCCGTCTGGCCCGATGCGGCGACGTGCGGGGTGCTGGCCGACCTGCGTCTCGAACCGGCCGGCGCGCTGCGCCTGGTCCGCCCGTCGCAGTGGCACGTCACCCTCCGTTTCCTGGGCGAGGTGGACGAGGGGCTCACCCCGGTGCTGGTCGAGGCGCTGGTGGCGGCGGCCCGCCGCCTGCCGGACTCGATCCCGTGCCACCTCGGGCCGGGCCTGGCCTGGTTCGGCGGTGACCGGGTGCTCCAGGTCCCGGTCGGCGGTCTCGAGGGCGCGGCAGCTGCGGTGGGCGCGGCGACCCTCCCTCTCGTCCCTGACCCTGTCGGGGGCCGGTTCGGGTTCAGCGGCCACCTCACCCTGGCCCGCACCACCCGACAGTCTCTGACCCCGCCCGAGCGGACCGCGCTGACCGCGCTGGCGTGTACCGCGTCGTTCGAGGTCGACTCCTTCGACCTGGTGGCCTCGCGTCCGTCCGAGCACGGTCGCCGTTACGAGACGCTGGCCCGGGTGCCGTTGGGCGCGTGAGGACCGCAAACCGGTCCCTGGTGGCTCCCGGTAAACTCGGTGCCATGTCCGGCCTGACCATCCGCCAATACGGGGACCCCGTGCTCAAGGAGCGCACCCGCGAAGTCGAGGAGATCGACGGTCAGATAGCCAGCCTGGTCGACGCCATGATCGAGACCATGTACGAGGCGCCCGGCACCGGGTTGGCGGCCAACCAGATCGGTGTGCAGCGCCGGGTCTTCGTCTACGACGTCGGCGAAGGGGCCCGGGCGGTCATCAACCCGCAGATCGTAGAGAGCGACGGGGAGTGGACCTACGACGAGGGCTGCCTGTCCGTCCCCGGGTTGAGTTGGGAGATCGTGCGGCCCGACCGGGTGCACCTGGTCGGTGTCGACCTGGACGGCAACGAGCTCTCGGTCGAGGCGTCCGAGCTGGAGGGGCGGGTCTTCCAGCACGAGCTGGACCACCTCGACGGGATCCTGCTGGTCGAGCGGCTGAACGAGGATCAGCGCAAGGAAGCGCTCAAGATCCTGCGCGGCCGGACGCTGCAGCTGCCGGTGGCCGACCCCGACGGGCTGTCCTCCCTCTTCACCCGCTAATCAGCCGCTCTAGCGTGGGTCACATGGCCCGCCTCGCCTTTCTTGGCACCCCGGAGATGTCCGTCGGCCCGTTGCGGGCCCTGGTCGAGGCCGGCCACGAGGTGGCGCTCTGCATCACCCGCCCCGATCGCCGGCGGGGGCGGGGCGGTGCCGTCACCCCCAGCCCGGTCAAGGCGGCGGCGGTCGAACTGGGCCTCCCGGTGTCCCACGCCATGGAGGACGTGGTCGGGGCGGGCGTCGAGCTGGCCGTGGTGGTGGCCTTCGGCCGCATCATCCCGGCCGCCCTGCTCGACCAGGTGCCCATGGTCAACCTGCACTTCTCCCTGCTGCCGCGCTGGCGGGGGGCGGCACCGGTGGAGCGGGCCATCCTGGCCGGGGACACCGAGACCGGTGTCTGCCTGATGAAGGTCGAGGCCGGCCTCGACACCGGGCCGGTCTACGCCTGCACCACCGTGCCCATTGGCGACCTCGACCTGGACGAGCTGCGCCTCCGACTGGTCGACGCCGGCAGCACCCTGCTGGTCGACTCCCTGGCCGCCGGGCCGGCTGGGCTCCCGGTGCCCCGACCCCAGGAGGGCGAGCCCACCAACGCCGACAAGGTGACCACCGAGGACCTGCACCTGCATTGGGACGAACCGGCCGAGCAGCTCGGGCGGGTGGTGCGGCTGGGCCGGGCCTGGACCACGTTCCGGGGCCACCGGTTGCGGGTGATCGAAGCCAGCGTGGACGAGGGCGACGAGTTGGATCAGGGCAGCGGCCCGGCGGGGACCCTGGTGGGGACGGTGGTGCGGACCGGGCAGGGCGGGTTGCGCCTGGAGCGCGTCCAGCCCGAGAGCCGGAGCCCCATGGCAGCGTCGGACTGGCTGCGAGGGGTCCGACCGGCGGTAGGTGAGCGTCTCGGCACCGAGTAGACATGAGGGCGGTGACCGTGACGCCGATTGACGGGTGGAGCCCGGATCAGTACGAACGATTCCGCGCCGAGCGCCGGGAGCCCTTCGACGATCTGCTGGACCTGTGCCAGCCGGTGCCCGGTGGGCGCATCGTCGACCTCGGGTGCGGGACGGGCGACCTGACGGCGGAGCTGCACCGGTGTCTGGGGGCGGGCCACACGGTCGGGGTCGACTCCTCCGAAGCCATGCTGGCCCGGGCCACCGCCGACCACGCCGACATCGGCGGGCTGGCCTTCGCCCCCGGGGACATCTCGACCTGGTTGGGGAAGGATCTCGACCTGGTCTTCGCCAACGCCTCGCTGCAGTGGATCGACGACCACCTCAATCTGCTGGCCCGCATGCGCACCGCCCTGGCCGAGGGCGGGCAGCTGGCCTTCCAGGTGCCGGCCAACTTCCGCCACCCCTCCCATCTGCTGGCCCGCCAGGTGGCCAACGAGAGCCCCTTCATTGACGCCCTCGACGGCGACGTCCCCGAGGACCGGGGGCGGTACGTCCTCTCACCCGAGCTCTACGCCGACCTGCTCTACGAGCTGGGGGCCCGCCAGCAGGTGGTGCGCATGCAGGTCTACGGCCACGAGCTGTCGTCCACCACCGACGTGGTGGAGTGGGTCATGGGCACGCTCCTGACCCCGTACCGCAGCCGCCTCAGCCCCGAGCTCTTCGAGGAGTTCGTCGAGCGCTACCGCGAGCTCCTCTTGGAGGAGTTGGGGGAACGCGAGCCCTACTTCTACGGGTTCCGGCGCATCCTGTGCTGGGCCCGGTTCGACTGAGCGGTCGGGCTGTCGTGACCGCCGCCCCGGCCCGCCACCGCCCCGACCCCGGGCGGGTCGGTGACGTCCGCATCGCCCCGTCCATGCTCTCGGCCGACTTCGGCGCCCTGGCCGAACAGGTGGGGGAGGTGGCGGCGGAAGCCGACTGGCTCCACGTCGACGTGATGGACGGGCACTTCGTGCCCAACCTGACCATCGGCCCGCCGGTGGTGGCTTCGCTCCGGCGGCACAGCCCGCTCTACTTCGACTGCCACCTGATGATGACCGATCCGGGGACCTACCTGCCCGACTTCGCCCGGGCCGGAGCCGACGGCTGCACGGTGCACGTCGAGGTGGGGCAGACGGCGGCGCTGATCGCCCAGATGCGCGACCTGGGGCTGCGGGCCGGGCTGGCCCTCAACCCCGACACCCCTTTCGAGGCGATCGCCCCCTTCCTGGACCAGGTCGACCTGGTGCTGTGCATGACCGTGTTCCCCGGCTTCGGCGGGCAGGCCTTCATGGCCGAGGTGCTGGACAAGGTGGCCGAGGTCCGCCGCGCCGTCGACGACGAGGCGCTCCAGCTCGACATTGAGGTCGACGGGGGCATTGACGTGCAGACCGCCCCGCGAGCGGCCGCGGCCGGGGCCAACGTCTTCGTGGCGGGCAGTGCCATCTTCGGTCACGAGCGCCCCTGGGAAGCGGCCCACGCGATCAGGGAGGCGGCTTTGGCAAACGTTTCGCGAACTACATGAACTGTGTGATCAGCGGGGAACCAGTAGAAGAAATGTTCTGGCTCCTGCGTTACATCGATAGAAATCGGGAATTCGGGATGTGATACTGCCCCCGTGAAGCGAGCGGTGGTCGCCGGTGCCGGGATCCTTGGAACCTGGCATGCCCTGGAGTTGTGCCGGGCCGGCTACACCGTCCAGCACCTCGAAGCCGACCCGGCCCCGACCGGCGCCTCGGTCCGCAACTTCGGGCTGATCTGGGTCAGCGGCCGCCGCAGCGGCGCCGAGCTCGACGCCGCCGAGCGCTCGCGTCACCGCTGGGCCGAGGTGGCCCAGGACGTGCCCGGCATCGGCTTCCGGGCCGCCGGCTCGCTGACCGTGGCCACGACCGACGGCGAGCGCAAGGTGATGGAGGCGTTCGCCCACCACCCCGACGCGGCCGCCCGCGCCATCACTTTCCTGGAGCCCGACGAGGTGGTCGCCCTCAACCCGGCCGTGCGCGGGGAGACGGCGGGGGCCCTGCACTGCACCGAGGACGCCGTGGTCGAGCCGCGCCACGCCCTGGGCGCCCTGCGCCAGTACCTGCTGGCCCGCGGCTCGTACGCCTTCCATCCCGGCCGCCGGGTGGTGGGCCTGGAGGATCACGCCGTGGTCGACGCCGCCGGCACCCGCTGGGAGGGCGACCTGGTGGTGGTGGCCACCGGCGCCGCCTTCGACCACCTGCCGGGCAGTGAAGCGGTGGCGGCACGCCTGCGCCGGGTCCGCCTGCAGATGTTGGAGACCGCCCCCTTCGCCACCGGGCTGACCACCGCGCTGGCCGACGCCGACACCCTGCGCTACTACCCGGCCTACGAGGTGGTGCCGTTGGACCCGTTGGGTGCCCAGAACGCGGTCTCGGCCGCCCACCACCTCCAGCTGCTGCTGGTGCAGCGGCTGGATGGCGGCCTGACCATCGGCGACACCCACGCCTACGAGGAGCCGTTCGACTTCGCCCTCAGCGAGGATCCCTCGACCGAGCTGCTGGCGCGGGCCGGCCGCCTCCTCGGTACGGCGCCGCCCCCGGTGCTGCGGCGCTGGGAAGGCGTCTACGCCCAGTGCACCGACGGCCAGGTGTGCGCCCGGGAGGAGCTGCTCCCCGGCACCTGGATGGTGACCGGGCCCGGCGGCCGCGGCATGACCTGCTCACCGGCCATCGCGGCCGACACGCTGGCCGCGGCCGGGGTGACGCCGTGATCGGCCCGTACGCCCTGGCCTGTCTGGACATGGCCGGCACCACCGTGCGCGACGAGGGCGCGGTCGACGAGGCGTTCACCGAGGCGCTCACCGCGGCCGGGGTCGACCTCGACAGCGAGCGCTTCGCCTCGGCCCGCCTCTACGTGCGCGACACCATGGGCCAGTCCAAGGCCGACGTCTTCGCCGCCCTGCTCGACCCCGAAGCGGCCGAGCGGGCCACGGTCGACTTCGCCCGGGCCTACGAGCGCATCGTGGCCGCCGGCCGGGTGCCGCCCATGGACGGCGCGCTGGACCTCTTCGACGCCCTCCGGAAGGGCGGCGTCAAGGTCTGCCTGACCACCGGCTTCGCGCCCAGCACCCGGGACGCCCTGATTGAGAGCCTGGGCTGGGCCGCCCACATCGACCTCGCCCTCTCGCCGGCCGACTGCGGCCGGGGCCGGCCCGAGCCCGACATGATCTTCGGCGCCATGGACCGCCTCGGCGTCCCCGACGCCGGCCAGGTGGCCGTGGTGGGCGACACCACCAGCGACCTCGAGGCGGGGACCCGCGCCGGGGCCCGGGCCGTCATCGGCGTGCTCAGCGGCGCCCATGACGAGGCCACGCTTTCCACCGCGCCGCACACCGATCTCATTGACGACATCACCGAGCTCATTGGAGTGCTGTCCCGCCACTGACCTAGCGCAACTGACCGTTAACGGAACCACCGCTTCTGCCACCCCAACGAAAGGAATATCGAATGAAGATACGTCCGCGCGCCTATTTGACCGGGGCCGCTGCCTTGACCATCGGCGTCACCCTCAGTGGCATCCTCCCTCCGGCCGGCGGCGCCGGGGCGGCGACCAGCCCGGCCAAGGCCACCTCGGCCGCCGCGCTCGGCGGCATGTCGGGCCTGGTGAAGGCGGCCAAGAAGGAAGGGAAGCTCAACGTCATCACCCTGCCGGCTGACTGGGCCAACTACGGCAACATCATCAAGGACTTCACCAAGAAGTACGGCATCAAGATCACCTCGGAGAACCCCGACGGCAGCAGCCAGGACGAGATCAACGCGGTCAACCAGCTCAAGGGCCAGTCCCGCGCCCCCGATGTGCTCGACATGGGGACGGCCTTCGCCATCACGGCGGCCAAGGACGGCCTGCTGGCGCCGTACAAGGTAGCCAGTTGGAGCAGCATCCCCTCCACGGCCAAGGCATCGAACGCCGACTGGTGGGACGACTACGGCGGGTACGTGGCCATCGGCTACAACCCCAAGGTGGTCACGACGCCGCCGACCTCCTTCAAGGATCTGCTCAAGCCGATCTACAAGAACCAGGTCGCCATCAACGGCAACCCGACCCAGGCCAGCGCGGCCTTCTCGGCCGTGTACGCCGCCGCCCTGGCCAACGGGGGCTCACTGAACAACATCCAGCCCGGCATCGACTTCTTCCAGAAGCTGAGTCAGGCCGGGAACTTCGTGCCGGTGCAGGCGGGCGCGTCGACGGTGGAGAGCGGCCAGACGCCCATCGTCATCTGGTGGGACTACCTGCAGGCTTCGGAGATCGCGGCCCAGGTCCCCGGGTGGAAGATCGTGATCCCGACCGACGGCCACTACGCCGCCTATTACAGCCAGGCCATCAGCGCCACCGCCCCGCACCCGGCGGCCGCTCGCCTGTGGGAGGAGTACCTCTACTCGGTCACCGGTCAGAACCTCTGGCTGCAGGGCGCGGCCCGGCCCATTGAGCTGGCCACCCTGGTCAAGAACAAGACGGTCGACCAGAAGGCCTACGCCGCCCTGCCGCCGGCCCCCAAGGGCAACGTGACCTTCCCCAGTGAGGCGCAGATGACGGCGGCGCAGACCCTGGTCACCCAGAACTGGGCCTCGGCCACCGGGGGATGAGTTTGGCCACCGTCACGGAGCAGGCCGGTCCCAGGAGGCTGAAGCGATCGGGGGTCATCGCCGCCCTGGGACTCGTCCCGTTCGGCGTGTACACCTTTCTCTTCCTGGGCCTGCCTGCCCTGGCGGTGGTGATCGGGGCCTTCCAGAGCCCCGACGGCGGCTGGACGTTCAGCAACATCTCCATCGCCTCGCGCGGGGTGTACGCCCACGGGTTCGTGACCACCATTGAGCTGGCCCTGATGACCTCCATCATCCCGGGCCTGGCCGGTGTGGTCATCGCCAACGCGGTGCTGACCATGAAGGGGTCGGCCTTGCGGCGGATCGTCTCGACCGCCTCGGGAGTCTTCGCCAACTTCGGTGGCGTCCCGCTGGCCTTCCTCTTCATCGCCTCGTTGGGGACGACGGGCATCGTCACCAGCTGGTTGAACACGTTGGGCATCGATCCCTACGCGCACGGCTTCACCATCTACAAGCTGACCGGGGTGGCCATCGTCTACGCCTACTTCCAGATCCCCCTCATGATCCTGGTCATCACGCCGGCGCTGGAAGGGCTGCGCCAGTCGTGGCGGGAGGCGGCCACCGGGCTGGGCGCCCGGGGCTGGCAGTACTGGCGCTACGTCGGCGGCCCCGTCCTCTTCCCTTCCTTCCTGGGCGGCGTGCTCCTGCTCTTCGGGAGCGCCCTCTCGGCCTACGCCACCGCCGATGCCCTCACCAGCGGCAGTATCGCCCTCACCTCCATTCAGATCGGCTCGTTCCTCAACGGCAACGTGCTGGCCGGCCAGCAGAACGTCGGCAAGGCGCTCGGCTTCGGCCTCATCGTGGTCATCGCCATCGTGATGGTCTTCTACTCCTTCTTGCAGCGACGGTCGTCCCGATGGTTGCGCTAGGCCTGGGCGGCGAACTGTCCGCCGGCCTCGAGGTCGACGACGGGCACCCGGCCCGGCCGACGACGGGGGAGCGGCTGCGCCGCGTCGCCTGGTGGCGGGGGATCGTGCTCGTCCTGACCGGGCTGTTCTTCCTGGTGCCGATCTACGCCGCCCTGCGCTTCGCCCTGTCCACCTTTTCCGGCGGCTTCAGCTTCAGCGCCTTCAGCTCCATTCCGCACCAGCAGGGCTTCGGTGACGCCTTCAGCCTCTCGGCCCGCCTGGCCGTCATGACGACCCTCATCACCCTCGGGCTCATGGTGCCCACGACGGTCTTCGTGCACCTGCGCTTCCCCGGGCTTCGCCGGTTGTTCGACGGCATCACGATCATCCCCATCGTGATCCCGCCGGTGGTGCTCATCGTCGGCGTGCTCCAGGTTTCCCCCACCTTCCTGAAGGGAACGCCGTACCTGCTCGGGCTCGAGTACACGGTGCTGGCCATGCCGTTCGTCTACCGCTCGCTCGATGCCGGGCTGCGGGCCATCGACCTCACCACCCTGGTCGAGGCGTCCCGTTCGCTGGGCAGCCGCTGGAGCTCCACCCTGTGGCGGGTGGTGGTGCCCAACCTGCGCACCGCCCTGCTCTCGGCCACCGTGCTCACGGTGGCCCTGGTCCTGGGCGAGTTCACCATGGCCAGCCTGGACCAGTACCAGACGGTGCCGGTGTGGATCGTGGCTTTCGACGACCAGAACGCCCACATCTCCGTGGCGGTCTCGCTCGTCGCGCTGGTGGGAACCTGGGTGGTGCTGCTCGGGATCTCCTCGTTCGACCTGCGCCGGATCCGGCGCGCCGCCCAGTTGCGAAAGGATGCCGCCGCATGACCGTGACCGCCCCGTCCAGCGCCCCCGACCGAGAGCAGACCGGGGCCACGGTCGAACTGTCCGGCCTGCACCGCCGCTTCGGGGCCACCCAGGCCCTCGACGGCTTCACCCTCACCCTGCAGCCGGGGGAGCTGGTCGCCCTGCTCGGCCCGTCGGGCTGCGGCAAGACGACGGCGCTGCGCGTGCTGGCCGGCTTCGAGACGGTCGACCGCGGCCGGGTCCTGGTCGACGGGGTGGACCAGTCGCGCATTCCGGCCCAGCGCCGCGACATGGGCATGGTCTTCCAGAGCTACAGCCTCTTCCCCAACATGACGGCCCGGGACAACGTCGCCTTCGGGCTGCGTATCCGCAAGGTGGCGGCGGCCCGCCGCCGCGAGCGCGCCCTGGAGATACTCGAACTGGTCGGCCTGGAGGGGGAGGCGGACAAGTTCCCCCACCAGATGTCGGGCGGCCAGCAGCAGCGGGTGGCCCTGGCCCGGGCCCTGGCCATTGAGCCCCGGGTCCTCCTGCTCGACGAGCCGCTCTCGGCGCTCGACGCCAAGGTACGGGTGCAGCTGCGCGAGCAGATCCGTGTCCTGCAGACCCGGCTGAAGATCACCACCCTCTTCGTCACCCACGACCAGGAGGAGGCGCTCTCCATGGCCGACCGGGTCTGCGTCATGCGCTCGGGCCGCATTGAGCAGGTCGACGTGCCGGCCACGCTCTACGCCGCCCCGGCCACCCCGTTCGTGGCCGAGTTCGTCGGGACCATGAACCGGATCCCCGGCGTCATCACCGACGGCGGGGTCTCGCTGCTGGAGGTGACGGTGGCGGTGCGCACCCCGAAGGGGACCGCGCTGACGGAGCGCGCCCCGGGCACCCCGGTCGACGTGCTGGTGCGCCCCGAGGGCCTGGCCGTCGCCGCCTCGCCCGGGGGTCGGGGCATCGTGATGACCACCACCTTCCTGGGCTCGGTGACCCGGCTGGGCGTCCTGCTCGATGAGGATGTGATGGTCTACGTGGACCAGCCCAACTCGGCCGTGCCGGTCCCGGTGGGCTCGGCGGCCGAGGTCAGCCTGCGCGAGCGGGCCGTCATGGTGGCCGACCCGACCGGTCGCAGCGGGGCATCGGCCGGGGGGGCCGGCCAACCCTTCCCGGCGGAGGGCCATCGACGCTCCTCCTGAGGACGGGCCCCTGAACTGGGGTTGTCGACAAAAACTGAAACGTGTTCTAGTATGGGACCCTCGGGTGCTGGAGACCCCACCATCCGGACGAGGATGTTGACCATGAGCGGTCCCGAGTCACACGAGAGCGACGCCCGGCACATGCAACGGGCCCTGGCGGTGGCGGAGACCGTGCGGGGATCGACTGCCCCCAACCCCTGGGTGGGCTGCGTGGTGGTCCCAGCCGGGGAGGAGGGGGTGACCTTCGAGGGGGCGACGGCGCCGCCGGGCGGCCCGCACGCCGAGGTGACCGCCCTGGCCCGGGCCGGCGAGCGGGCTCGGGGCGCCACCCTGTTCACCACGTTGGAACCCTGCGTCCACCAGGGGCGGACCCCGCCCTGCACCGACGCCATCGTGGCGGCGGGGGTGGCCCGGGTGGTCATCGGCGTGGAGGACCCCGACCCCAACGTGGCCGGCCGGGGCGTGGCCGCGCTGCGCCAGGCCGGGCTGGACGTGACCGTGGGCACCGCGGCGGCCGAGGTGACCGAGCAGCTGGCGCCGTACCTCAAGCACCGGGCCACCGGGCAGCCCTGGGTCATCTTGAAGATGGCGGCCAGCCTCGATGCCCGCACGGCCGCCCCCGACGGCTCCAGCCGGTGGATCACCGGCGCCGCCGCCCGGCAGGACGTGCACCGCCTGCGGGCCCAGTCCGACGCCGTCCTGGTCGGGGCGGGGACGGTGCGGGCGGACGACCCCGAACTCACCGTGCGCCTGGACGACGGGGCGGAACACCGCCAACCCCTGCGGGTGGTGCTGGGCGTGGCCCCCGAGGGCGCCAAGGTCCATCCGGCGCTGGAGCTCTCGGGCCCGCTGCCCGAGGTGCTGGCCGAGTTGGGCCGGCGCGGCGTGCTCCAGTTGCTGGTCGAAGGCGGGGCCAGCGTGGCCCACGACTTCCACGCCGCCGGGCTGGTCGACCGCTACGTGCTCTACCTGGCGCCGGTGCTTTTCGGCGGCGACGACGGCCGACCGCTTTTCGCCGGGCCCGGGGCAGGCACAATGGACGACGTGTGGCGCGGCAAGTTGGTGTCAGTCGAACGACTGGGAGATGATCTTCGAGTGGAGGTAGCAGCCTGATGGGCTTCTCAAGCGTGCAGGAGGCGATCGACTCCATCGGTCGGCTGGGCATGGCCGTGGTGGTGGACGACGAGGATCGGGAGAACGAGGGCGACCTGGTCATGGCGGCCGAGGCGGCCACCCCGGAGAACATCGCCTTCTTCCTGGCCCACACCTCGGGGGTGATCTGCGTGCCCCTGCTCCCCGAGCGGGCCGACGCGCTCGACCTCCCGCTCATGGTGACGGCCAACACCGAGGCCCAGCGCACCGCCTTCACGGTGAGCGTGGACTTCCGCCACGGCACCACGACCGGCATCTCGGCCACCGACCGGTCCTCCACCATCGGCGCCCTCATCGACCCCGCCACCCGGCCCCACGACCTCAACCGGCCCGGCCACATCTTCCCGTTGCGCTACCGGACCGGCGGCGTGCTCAAGCGGGCCGGCCACACCGAGGCCACCGTCGACCTGTGCCGGGCCGCCGGGCTCTCGCCGGCCGGCGTCCTGTGCGAGATCGTGACCGAGGACAAGTCAGAGATGGCCCGCTTGCCCGACCTGGAGCGCTTCGCCAAGAAGTACGACCTCCCGCTCATCTCCATCGCCGACCTCATCCGCTACCGGCGCCAGAACGAGAAGCTGGTGCGCCTGGTCTCCGAGGCGCGCATCCCGACCGAGGGGCGCGACTTCCGGGCCTACGTCTACGAGTCCGTCCTCGACGGCGAGCAGCACCTGGCCCTGGTCATGGGCGACGTGGCCGGGCAGGAGGACGTGCTGGTGCGGGTGCACTCGGAGTGCCTGACCGGTGACGTCTTCGGGTCCCTGCGCTGCGACTGCGGACCGCAGTTGCGGGCCTCGTTGGACCTCATTGAGCAAGAGGGCCGGGGCGTGCTCATCTACCTGCGCGGCCACGAGGGCCGGGGGATCGGCCTGGGCCACAAGATCCGGGCCTACCAACTGCAGGAGGAGGGGGCCGACACGGTCGACGCCAACCTGGCCCAGGGCCTCCCGGTCGACAGCCGGGAGTACGGCATCGGGGCCCAGATGCTGGTCGACCTGGGCGTGACCACCATGCGGGTCATGACCAACAACCCGGCCAAGTACGGCGGCCTGGAGGGCTTCGGCCTCGACATCACCGAGCGCATCCCCTTGCAGCCGTCGCCCAACCCCGAGAACATCGCCTACCTGCGCACGAAGCGCGAGCGGATGGGCCACATTCTGCACGGCCTCGACGACGTCCTGTGACGTCGCCCGACCCCGCCTGATGGCCGGATCCGACCTGATGGCGCTCCCCGAGGGCGCCCTCGACGACGTGGCGTCCCGGGTCGGCTCGGCGCTACGCGGCGAGCACAACGGCACCGGGCTGCGCATCGGGCTGGCCTGCGCCCTCTTCAACGGGGGC
This sequence comes from Acidimicrobiales bacterium, assembly GCA_035552095.1. Lineage (GTDB taxonomy): Bacteria > Actinomycetota > Acidimicrobiia > Acidimicrobiales > RAAP-2 > Bog-473. The sequence goes on from DASZMA010000068.1 coordinate 21,167, forward strand.
ATCACGCTGCGCCTGCTCGACGGGGCCCTGGCCGCGCTGGCCGAGGCCGGTACCGACCGCAACGACATCACGCTGGCCTGGACGCCGGGCGCGTTCGAGCTGCCGCTGGTGGCCCGGGCCTTCGCCCAGGCGGGCAAGGTGGATGCCGTGCTCTGCTTCGGGGCGGTGGTGCGCGGCGACACCGGCCACTACGACCTGGTGGCGGGGGAGTGCGCCGCCGGCATTCAGCAGGTCCAGCTGAGCACCGGGGTGCCGGTCATCTTCGGTGTGCTGACCACCGAGACCCTGGAACAGGCCCTGGAGCGCTCCGAGCCCGATGAGACCAACAAGGGCCGCGAGGCGGCGCTGACCGGGATTGAGATGGTGCGCCTGCTGCGCAGCGGGCCGCTGGCCCACTGATCCGGCGGCTCATTAACCGGGCGTTTACACGACCGATACCAGGGCGATACCTGCGCTCCCTACGCTGGGCGGCAGGTTCTCTACGCAGAGGGCGTGCCTGATCGGAGGCCTGGCCATGACGAGCCCGACGGACAACCCCGCGGTCGACCCCACCCTCATCCGTCTGAAGCCCGGTCGCCGCCGAGAGGGCGCACCGGCGGTGCAGTACCGGACCATCCACGGCTACCGGCGGGCCTTCGTCATGGCCGGGAGCGGTCCGGCCGTGCTGCTCATCCACGGCATCGGCGACAGCTCGGACACTTGGCAGCCCGTGCTGAGCGAGCTGGCCCGGCACCACACGGTCATCGCCCCGGACCTGCTGGGCCACGGCCGCTCCGAGAAGCCGCGGGCGGACTACTCCATCGCCGCCTACGCCAACGGCATGCGCGACCTGCTCACCGTGTTGGAGATCGACCGGGTCACGGTGGTCGGGCACTCACTCGGCGGCGGGGTGGCGGCCCAGTTCGCCTACCAGTTCCCCGAACGGTGCGAGCGCCTGGTCCTGGTGGGCAGCGGCGGGGTGGGACGCAGCGTGAGCCCACTGCTGCGCCTGGCCGCCGTCCCCGGCGTGGAGTTCCTCATGCCGCTGTTCGGGCTGCCCCCGGTGCGGGCGGTCAGCCGCTTCGGGGCCGACCTGCTGCGGCTGCTGAATACGTCGCTCGGGCGCGACGCCGAAGAGGTCATGGCCGTGTTCGACTCGCTGCCCAACACCGAGGCTCGCCGGGCCATCCTGCGCACGCTGCGCTCGGGGGTGGACTGGCGAGGCCAGGTCATCACCATGCTCGACCGCGCCTATCTGACCGAGGGGATCCCCACCCTCCTCATCTGGGGCCGGCGCGACGCCATCATCCCGCTCGGCCACGGCCGGCTGGCTCACGCCGCCATGCCGGGCAGCGAGCTGGAGGTCTTCGACGAGGGCGGTCACTTCCCCCACCACAGCGACCCGGCCCGCTTCACCCGGATCGTGAGCGATTTCATCGCCCACACCCAGCCGGCCCGCTACGACCAGGAGGAGTGGCGGGTGCGGTTGCGACGGGGCCGCCGCGCCGTCGATGCCGACGCCGCCACCAGCGAGCTCGAGTTGATGGCCATCCCGCTCTCCACCCTGCCCGGGGCCAACTGAATCAACGGCCGGCTGAGGTCCGGTCCGGTCCGGCCCGCTCAGCGATACAGCATGAGTTGGGTGCACCGGTAGCTGGCCATGACGCGCCCGCTGGTCTCGTTGGTGACGGTGGCGTCCCAGACCTGGGTGGAGCGACCCAGGTGGAGCGGCGCCGCCTGCGCCGTCACCGACTCACCCTCCTGGGCGCTGGAGAGGAAGTTGGACTTGCACTCCAGGGTGGTGAAGCTGGTGGCGCCGTCGGGCCAGTGCCGGCTGACCCCGAAGGCGCACAAGGCATCGGCCATGGCGATGACCACCGGGGCCCACAGATACCCGGTGCCGGCCAGCAGTGGATGGGTCACGGTGAGGCGGGCGACCGGGTCGTCCTGGTCCATCGGGATCTCAATACCGAGCAGTTGCAGGAAGAGCTGCGCGTCGTAGGGGGGCGGCATGGGTACAGCTTGCCGTTCCGGGCCGGGGCGGCGCATCTGCGAGGATTTCCCCCATGCTCCGCCTCGTCCTGCCCAAAGGCTCCCTTGAGCGCGCCACCATGCAACTGTTCGAGGACGCCGATCTGGCCGTCGTCCGGGCCTCCGACGTGGCCTACCGGGCCACCATTGACGACCCCCGTATTGACGAGGTACGCATCCTGCGCCCCCAGGAGATCCCGGTCTACGTGGCGGACGGCCTTTTTGATCTGGGCATCACCGGCCGCGACTGCATTGAAGAGCGGGGGAGCGAGGTGGTCTCGCTTGGCCAGATGGCCTACTCCAAGGCCACGGCCAACCCGGCCCGCGTCGTGCTGGCGGTGGCCCAGGACTCGCCCGTGACCTCGCTGGCCGAGCTGGCGGCGCGGCCGGGCCGGCTCCGGGTCAGCTCCGAGTACCCCGAGTTGACCCGCCGGGCCTTCGCTGCCCACGGCATTGAGGCCGACATCGCCATGTCCTATGGCGCCACCGAGGCCAAGGTGCCCGACATCGCCGACGCCGTGGTGGACATGACCGAAACCGGGAGTGCCCTGCGGGCGGCCGGCCTGCGCATCATTGAGACGCTGCTGGTCTCGCACACCGAGCTGATCGCCAACCCGGCCGCGGCGGCCGACCCGGTCAAGCGGCACGCCATGGAGCAGATCATGACCCTGCTGCAGGGCACGCTGGAGGCCCGGGGCAAGGTGCTGGTCAAGCTCAACGTCTCGGCCGAGCAGCTCGATGCCGTGCTCAGCGTGCTGCCCTCCATGCGGGCGCCCACCATCTCCGAGCTCTCCGGCGGCGGCGCCTTCGCGGTCGAGACCGTGGTGCCCAAGGCCGACATCAACGTGCTCATCCCGGCCCTGCGCGACCACGGGGCCAGCGACATCCTGGAGCTCCCGCTGTCCAAGATCGTCCATTGAGCTCGGCTGACCCTGTCCCTTCCGCCCGGCCTCATCTCGGGCGGGTCACCTCCTTCGACCCCCGGCGCGGGCTGGGCCTGGTCACCGAGGCCGACGGCGACCAGTTCGAGTTCCACGCCACCGCCATCGCCGATGGCAGCCGCGTCATCGCGGCGGGCACCGCGGTCTGCTTCTCGGTCGTGGCCGGCCGGGGCGGGCGCTACGAGGCGCGGGCCTTGACCGCGCTGGCGTCACCGCCCGCGGCCTGAGGTTCCCACCACCGCCCGGCGTAGCGGCTGGCGAATGCCTCCAGGGCGGCGTCGGCCCCGGCCCGGTCGCCGGTGGCCAATAGGTCGAGCAGCAGGCCCCGGATCACGGCGAGGCCCAACCGGGCGTGGGTCCGGGCCAACTCGGCTGACACCCCCTGGGCGGCAGCCAGCACGGCGTTGGCCTCCAGCCAGGTCTCCAGCTCGCCGCGCCAGAGGGGGGCGATGGCCGGGTCGCCCTGCAGGGCCCGCCCGTACAGGGCGAAGAAGAGCCGTTCGTAGGAGCTCAGGGCGGGGTCGGCCACGTGGGCCCAGACCCGTCGGATCACCTCGTCGCTGGCGCCGCCGCTGTCGGCACTGATGGCTCCGAAAAGGACCCGCGTCCGCTCTTCCACCGCCCGTACCACCTCGACCAGCAGGCCGTCCTTGGATCCGAAGTGGTAGAGCAGCATGCGGTGGCTGGAGCCGACCGCGGCGGCAATGTGGCGCAGGCTCTGATCGGCCAGGCCCTGGCGGGCGAAGTGCTCCACCACGGCCGACAGCAGCACTCCCTTGGCCGATTGGTCTTCCATGTACCAAATGGTACATTAGGGCCGGAGCGACCGAATGGAGGCAACGCAGAAATGGCCCAGCAGGTGATTGAGCATGAAGTGACGACGACGGCGGCCCCGGCGACCGTCTTCGCCCTGTTGGCTGACGGGTCGACCTGGCCCTCCTGGTCACCGATCGGCTCCTTCGAGATCGAAGAGCCGGGCGACGGCCGACCCGAGGGCGTGGGCGCGCTCCGCCGCTTCCGCACCGGCCGTCACGTCAGCCGCGAGCGGGTGGTCGCGGTGGAGCCCAATGAGACCTTCAGCTACGTGCTCGTCTCGGGCCTGGCCATCCGCGATTACCGGGCCGTGGTGTCGCTGCGCCCGCACGGGTCAGGGACGACCATCTCCTGGCGCTCGACCTTCCGACCCAAGGTGCCCGGGAACGGCTGGATCTACCGGCGCCAGCTGGACCGCTTCATAGGCCAGACGGTGCACGGCCTGGCCGCGGCGGCCGCCGACGTGCCGGTCAACCGCTGACGCTGGCCGTCCTAATTCTGGTCGGTGCTGGCCGCCTGCTCGGCGTTCGAGCGCTCCACCCCGTCGAATTGCACGAAGGCCAACCTGAGCTGGGAGAGCGCCTCGAGGAGGGCCGGCTCGGCCTCGCCCAACCGGCCCTTGAGCCCCTCGAGCAGGGCGCCCAGGCCGTCAATGGCCAGCCGGGCCTGGAACAGCATGGGTGGGGTCTGCGAGAGGTAGATGGCCGCCAGTTCGAACAGGCCGTAGCAGTGGTTGGCCACCACCACCTCGGCCGGCGTGCTGGCCAGCTGGCGGCGCATGGCCTCCACCTCGGCCTGGGCCTCGGCCGACGGGGGGTCGTCCAGTCCCGGTGGCCCCGGATCGCCGGCGCCGGGGGAAGGAGGCGGCCCGGGGCCGCCCCCCTCGTTCTCCGGGAAGTGTTCGCCCGACGGTGTCCAGAGGCTGCTCATACTGGTACTCTATGATCCTTGACTACATGGAAGCGGGGCCTCCCAACGGAGCGCCTCCACCTGGCCACCCTCTCGCCTTCGTGGTGATATCCGTGCGCCAGGTCGATCGTGCACCGGCGCGGGCCCTGCCCGCTGGTTGTCCTCGCTCCTTCGAATGGCTGGCGGAAAGACCGCGGGCCCGAGTGAGAGGGTTGGTGCCGCATAGTCGCTGAAACCACAACAGAGCACCGGATCAATGACCGTATCCGTGCCCGCGAAGTCCGACTCGTTGACCCCGATGGTGTGCAGCTGGGGATCAAGTCCTTGCCGGAGGCCTTGGCTATCGCCAAGGAACTGGATCTGGACCTGGTCGAAGTCGCACCCATGGCGAACCCACCGGTGTGCCGGATCATGGACTTCGGAAAGTTCAAGTTCGACGAGGCCCAACGGGCCAAGGAGAGCCGCCGCAAGACAGTGCATGTCGGGATCAAGGAGATGAAGTACCGGCCCAAAATCGGGCCCGGCGACTTCGACACCAAGACCCGCCAGGTTGGCAAGTTCTTGAACGAAGGGCACAAGGTCAAGATCACGATCATGTTCCGTGGCCGGGAGGTCTACCACCCCGAGCACGGAAAGCGGATTCTGGACCGCATTGCCGAGCAGATGGAAGGCATAGCCAAGATTGAGGCTGAGCCCAAGCTCGACAACCGCAACATGATCATGGTGCTCGCTCCCGACAAGCGGGCCCGTCAGGCCGCCCAGTCGAGGGAGAAGAACCAGCATCGCGGGGACAAGGCCCCGGCGGAGACGCCGGAGCCCGTGACCGCCGAAGCCCCGGTTCCGGTCGCCGCCACCAATGGCAGCGAGCCGGTTGTGGAACCAGTCAGCGCAGAGGCCGCACCGACCGAAGAGGGATGACGCAATGCCGAAGATGAAGACGGACCGGGGCGCCGCCAAGCGGATCAAGGTCACCGGGACCGGTCGTTTGCGTCGCCGCAAGGCGTTCAAGGGACACCTTTTGGAGAAGAAGAGCAGCGTTCGGACCCGCCGGCTGGGCCGTGAGGCCGACATCGCCAAGGCGGACGAGAAGGCTGTGCGCCGGATGCTCGGCATCTGATCTGCCGTAGCACCGAGCAATTTCTAAAACGACGAGAAGAGAGGAGGACCCCCGATGGCCAGAGTCAAGCGATCCGTGCACGGGCGCAAGCACCACCGCGCCGTACTGGAGCAGGCGAAGGGGTACTACGGGAACAAGAGCCGCTCGTACCGGGCGGCCAATGAGCAGCTCATGCACTCCATGCAGTACGCCTTTCGGGACCGCCGGGCCCGGAAGGGCGACTTCCGCAAGCTGTGGATCCAGCGCATCAACGCCGGCGCCCGCTTGCACGGTATGAGCTACAGCCGCCTGATCAACGGGCTGCACCTGGCCGGCATTGAGGTCGACCGCAAGGTGCTGGCCGATCTGGCCGTCACCGACGCCGAGGCGTTCGGCAGCCTGGTCCAGGCGGCGCAGGACGCCCTGTCCAGCGCGCCGGTGGCCGAGGTCGCTTCCTGAGCCAACCGCTGGCGTTCACGCACCAGCGGGTTCGCCGCGTGCGGGCGCTGCTGCAGAAGCGCTCCACCCGCTGGGCTGAACAGGTCTTTGTGGCGGAGGGCTCTGAGTTGTTGCGCACGGCCCTGCGGGCCGGGACGCCCATCGAATCGGTCTATGTCGCTCCCGAGGGAGTCGATGACCCGCTGACCCAGGCCGCCTGTGAAGAGGCCGCCCGGGCCGGGGCGCGTCTGTTCCCTCTGGCCAAAGGGGTGCTGGAACGGGTGGCCGACACCGTCACCCCGCAGCCGGTGCTGACCGTCCTGCCCATGCTGCACGACCCGGCCCCCTCGCCCTGGGACAGCGGCCATCGCCCCCTGCTGGTGGTCATGGTCGATGTGCGCGATCCGGGCAATGCCGGCACCGTGCTCCGCACCGCCGATGCGGCCGGGGTGGACTCGGTCATTTTCAGCGGCGACTCGGTGGACCCCTACAACCCCAAGACCGTGCGCGCCTCGGCCGGCTCGCTCTTTCACGTTCCCTTCTCGGTGCAGGGGGAACCCCGAGCGCTGGCGGCCTCTCTGGCCGCCTCGGGCTACCGCACCCTGGCCACCGTGGTGCAGGACGGAGCCGACTACGCCACGCTGGACTGGTCGGTGCCCACGGCCCTGTTTCTCGGCAATGAGTCGGCCGGGCTCGGCCCCGACATCCTCGAGGCCATGGGGGGATCGGTGGGCATCCCGATGGACGGCCAGGCGGAATCGCTCAACGTCGGGGTGGCCTGTGCGGTCATCTGCTTCGAGGCGCTGCGCCAACGCCGGAGGGCTGCCCGCGGGTGACGCCGTCGGTGCCACGACGGCGCGAATGTCGGGGGCGCCTAACATTTGCGGAAATGTCCTGGGGACGGCCCTTTCGTGGGGTCGGTCGTGGGCGAGCGTGGAGACAAACAGACCGGTGAGCGACAACGACGACAGCGACATCAGCTCCATCCTCGAAGAGGGGGCGGCCGCCATCGGTGCCGCCGCGTCGACGGACGAGCTGGCCAAGGTCGAAACCGATCTGCTGGGCAAGCGCTCGGTCATGGCCCGGGCCCACCGCTCGTTGGGCGCACTGAGCCCCGAGGCCCGGCGCGAGGCCGGCCGCCAGCTGCAGGAGATCCGGACCACCTTGGAAGCCCTGCTGGCCGCCCGCCGGGCCGAACTGGCCCAGGCCGAGCGGTCGGTGGCGCTGACCGCTGACCGGTTGGACCTGACCGAGGTCATTGACGAGCACGTGCGCTCACCGTTGGCCCGGGGCCACCTGCACGTGGTGACCCAGGCCCGTGATGAGCTCGAGGACGTGTTCGTGGGCATGGGCTTCGTGGTGGCCGAAGGCCCCGAGGCGGAGACGGACTGGTACAACTTCGAGGCGTTGAACATGCCCCCGGCCCACCCGGCTCGCGGCATGTACGACACCATGTATCTCGATATCGGGGAGCCCGAGACGGTGCTGCTGCGCACCCACACCTCACCGGTGCAGATCCACCTGATGGAGGAAGCGGTCCGTCACGACAGCCTGCCCATCCATGCCGTCATGCCGGGCAAGTGCTTCCGCCTCGACACCCCCGACGCCAGCCATCTGCCGGTCTTCAACCAGATCGAAGGGTTGGTGGTCGACCGGGGCATCACCTTCGGCGACCTGGCCGGCACTATCGCCACCTTCACCGCCGCCTACTTCGGCGATGACATCGCGTCCCGGCTCCGCCCGGCCTACTTCCCCTTCACCGAGCCGTCGGCCGAGTTTGAGATCACGTGCACCATCTGCCGGGGCACCGGGTGCCGGACCTGTTCGAACACCGGATGGATCGAGTTGGGGGGTTGCGGCATGGTGGACCCGGCCGTCTTCGCCGCCGTCGGGATCGACGCCGACGTCTGGTCCGGCTTCGCCTTCGGGTTCGGCATTGACCGGTTGGCGCTCATGCGGCACCAGGTGCCCGATATGCGGTCCTTTGTTGAGAACGACATCCGCTTCCTGTCTCAGTTCTGAGGCAGCCTCCACCCGACGAGAAAGACCTTCGTGCGCGCACCGCTGAGCTGGCTTCGAGACTTCGCCCCCTTCCCCGATGACATCGGGGTCCTGGCCGCCGCGCTCGACGACCTGGGACTGGTGGTCGAGGGCATCGAGAAAGTGGGGGAGGGCCTCGAGGCGGTTGTGGTCAGCCGGGTCACCGAGATCAACGAGATCAAGGGAGCCGACCGCATCCGGCACGTGGTGGTCGACGCCGGGGCCGGGCCGGTCGAGATCGTCTGCGGCGCCACCAACTTCGGCGTGGGTGACCGGGTGCCGCTGGCGCCGGTCGGGGCGGTGCTGCCCGGCGGGTTCGAGATCGGCCAGCGCAAAATGCGCGGTGTGGTCTCCAACGGCATGCTGTGCTCGGGCAAGGAGCTGGGGCTGACCGACGACGGCGCCGGCCTCCTCGTACTCGGGGACGACACGCCGGCCGAGCCGGGCACCCCGCTGACCGAGGCGCTGGGGTTGGAAGCCGACACCGTGTTCGACATCACGGTGGAGGGGAACCGGCCCGATGCCTGGTGCATCGCCGGCATCGCCCGCGACCTGGCCGCCCGCCTGCGACTGCCCTTCGCCCCGCCGGACATCACCTTCTCGGCCCGGGTGGGCCAGCCGGTGGGGGAGCGGGCCAGTGCCGTCGTTTCCTCCCCAGAGCTCTGCCCCCGGCTGACCGTCTCGGTGGTGACCAACGTCACGGTGGGCCCCTCGCCGCGTTGGATCGCCCGGCGGCTGACCATGGCCGGCATGCGGCCCATCAACAACGTGGTGGACGCCTCCAACTACGTCATGCTCGAGTTGGGCCAGCCCACCCACCCCTACGACCTGTCCCTGCTTCCCGGCGGCGGGTTGATCGTCCGCCAGGCCCGGCCGGGTGAGACCATCGAGACGCTCGACGGCGTCACCCGCACCGTGGGCGTGCCCGGGCGCGGCCTGGGCGACACCGGGCCCGAGTGCCTCATCTGCGATGCCCACGGCGATCCGGTGGGCGTCGCCGGCATCATGGGCGGGGCCTCGTCGGAGATCACCAGCTCTACCACCGAGGTGCTCCTCGAGGCGGCCTACTTCACCCCGATGGCGGTCGCCCGTACCTCCAAGCGGCTCGGCCTGCGCACCGAGGCCTCGGCCCGCTTTGAGCGGGGCTGTGACCCTTGGGTGATCGACAGCGCGGTCGGGCGCTTCAGCCAACTGCTGGCCGAGAGTGTGCCCGGGCTGACGGTCGGCCAGGGCATCCTCGACGTCAGAGGCGAGGTGCCGGTCCCGTTCGAACTGCAGCTTCCCCTGGGCCGGGTCCAGCGCCAGATCGGGGTGGCGCTGAGCCGGGATCAGATCGCGGCGCTCATTGAACCCATCGGATTCCAGTGCCCGCCCGGAGCCGGTGCCGACGACGTCATGACCGTGGTGGTCCCGACCAACCGCCCCGATGTGCGGCCGGCGCCGTACGGCGTCGACGACGTGATTGAAGAGGTGGCCCGGACCTTCGGCTACGCCAACGTGCCCCGCCACACGCCCACCTGGCCCCAACCGGGGCGCCTGAGCCCGCTGCAGCATTCGCGCCGCCTGGCCCGCGAGGTGCTCGGCGGATTGGGGTCTTCCGAAGGCTGGACGACCACGTTCGTCTCGGCCGAGGCGCACGAGAAGGTCGGGCTCACCGGGCCGGCCGTGCGCGTGACCAATCCGCTGGACGCCGACGAGCCATTCCTGCGCCGCTCCCTGATGCCCGGCCTGCTGGGTGCGCTGGCCTACAACGCCAGCCGGCGCCAGGGGGCGATCCGCCTCTACGAAGTCGGGGTGGTCTTCTCGCACCCCGGTGAAGGCGCCCCCCGCGTGGTGGAGCGCAGCGGTGAGGGTGGCACCAGGACGGCCACCCTGCCGGGCGAGCGCGAGCTGCTCTGCGCCGTCTTCGCCCGCGACGATGATGATGCGCAGAGCGCCGTGGTGGCCTGGCGCGTCCTGGCCGACGCCTTCCGGCTGACCGGCGTGCGCCTCGACGCGGGGCAGACCGCCGTCCTGACCGGACTGCATCCCACCCGCTCGGCCGCCCTGATGGCCCGGTCGAGCTCAGGCGACGGCGACAAAGGCGGACGGGTCATCGGCACCGTGGGGGAGATCGATCCTGACGTGGCCCAGGCTTTCGGGTTGACCACGACCAGCGCCCAGGGGACGACGGCTCGGCGCATCGGCTGGCTCCAGGTCGACCTCGGCCTGCTCTTCAATGAGGAGGTGGTGCCTCGCCGGGCCATGGTGAGCGCCGCGGTCAGCCGCTTCCCCTCGTCCGACGTGGACCTGGCCTTCGTGGTCGAAGACACCCACCCGGCTGACGCCGTGGCCGAGGTGCTGGGCGCCGCCGCCGGAGAGCTCCTCGAGTCGGTCACCCTCTTCGACGTCTACCGGGGCCCGGGCATAGCCGTTGGGCAGCGCAGCCTGGCCTATCGGCTGCGCTTCTGCTCCCAGGACCACACCCTGACCGATGACGAGGTCGGCGCGCTGCGGGCGCAGTGCATCAAGGCCGTCGAGACCGCGTTCGGCGCGGTGCTCCGGTAGAGGTGCCGGTGGCCAGTTCGAGGAGAACCCCGTGAGTGACTATCCGCAGAGCATCGTCCCGGTCAACCATGTGGAGCCGGTCCCACGACGGGTCCGGGCCTTCCTGGGCGAGCGCGTCGTGCTCGACACCACGTCCGCTCTCTACGTGTGGGAGTGGCCGCACTACCCCCAGTACTACGTCCCCATGGTCGACATTGACGCCGACGCGCTGGTCGATGAAGCGCATGAGGAGCACCTGGGTCGGGGGACCGCCCAGCGCTACGGCGTGCGGGTCGGGGACGATCGGCGCCCCGGGGTGGCGCATCTCTACACCGCCTCAGAAATCGCCGGGGTTGCCGGTACGGTCCACTTCGACTGGGCCGCCTTCGACCGCTGGTTTGAAGAGGACGAGCAGGTGTTCGTTCATCCCCGCGACCCCTATTCACGGGTCGACGCCTTGCGCTCCACCCGCACGGTGGTGGTCGAGCTGGAGGGAGTGGAGTTGGCCCGCTCCTCTTCGCCGGTCATGGTCTTCGAGACCGGGCTGCCGACCCGTTACTACCTCAACCGAACCGAGGTGAACTTCGAGCACCTGGTGCCGAGCGACGCCGTCTCGTCGTGCCCGTACAAGGGGATGACCAGTGGCTACTGGTCGGTCCGCCTGAAGGACAGGGTCGAGCCCGACCTGGCCTGGTCCTACGACTTCCCGACCCGCCAACTGCTGCCCATCGCCGGACTGATCGCCTTTTACAACGAGAAACTGGACATCTCCATTGACGGCGAACGTCTGGAACGTCCGAAGACACACTTCTCGTAGTGACCAGGCGGTCCGGCGTTGGCTGATACCTAAAGGATCAAAAGTGGGGCGGTGCCGAACGTCGGAAGTTGTGTGGCGGTCGGGTCCGACCCCACACGATACCCATTGGCATCAATGAGTTGGAGAGCGCTAGAAGCAGCTGCGCAGGTGGCGACGCCTTTGCTGTTGGTGGTCGTGGTGCACAAGGTTTGGAAACTCCCAGGACTGTCTCTCCGGGCCGGACTTATCTGTACCGTGAACGTGACGTTGGCTCCGGAGACCGGGCCATGAGGGCCGGTTAGGGTCGCCGTGAGAGTTAAAAGAGAGAGCGTCAGTGGTGACACGGACAGAATGGCGGGCGCCGCTGTAAGATTTGTCGGGTAGCGATAGATGAGTTCATCTCCAGCTCCGTTGTACGTGGCACTCGTTCCTCCGGCCGTAGTGACCGTGACAAACACCGTGCTGGGCATCGCTGCGGGTGGAGCCACCACGTCGCAGGTGTCTCCAAAGCACTGAATATCCGTGCCCGGGATGCTCCCGAAATCGATGGCTGTGACATCGACGAGATTGGTGCCATAAATGATAATTGGCTGACCTCCGGCTGTGGACGCAAACGAATAGTTGTAACCGCTGCTGGACATGCCCGTCACGGTCGGCGGCGGAGTTGATGCCCCTACTACCTGAGCCCCAAGCACCAGTCCGCCACCGGTGCTGATCGCAATCAACGCGCCGAGCATGCACCTTCGAAGAGTTCCCACCCGCCACCTCCAGAAGTTTCCCCGGAAATTAGCAGCTGAGGACCCGCTCTACCAGCCTCAGAAAGTCCAGCGGGTGGCGCCGCCCGGCTCGACCATCTGCACCGCCGTGGCCTGGTGTGCCGTGATGCGGTGGACCGTCCACGGTGGCGGACCGGCCGAAGGTGCGCTGAAGTCGGCGGTGAGGGCACGACCAGTGTCATCGACCCGGGCGGGCCATCCGGCGGCGTTCCAGCGGGCGGCCATGGCGGCGACGGTGGGCGGGTCGGTGACCGGGCTGGCTTCGCCCTCCATCACGAGGTCGAATTCGTGGGTGGCCACGCTCAACGTGCAGCGCGGATCGCGAGCGAGGTTCCTGCCCTTGCGGGTGTGCGCACCGGTCTCGAACCAGAAAGTGCCGTCAGCCCAGAGGGCGCCGACGGCCGTCACATGGGGGCTCCCGTCCGGGTTGATGGTGGCTAACCAGCTGGTGTGACGATCGGGGCCACCGGCCCCTGGAGCTTGGCTCACCCCTTGGGCAAGGCGGGACTCAATGCGGTCCCATTCCACCAGGGGCAGTTTGTACAGATCGGCCAGGTTCGTTGCGGGCATAACAGGTAGACGGACCGGTGGGCGAGAACTCATCGGTGAGTCAGGTCCCATGCGTGATGCCACGCCAAGGAGACCTGACATAGGGTCTGAACGAGGCTGGCTGCCGGAGGCCCGGTGGCGAAGGGGGACGTCATGCGCGAGCGTACCAACGAGGTCGAGGTCGAGCGGGACATCAAGATCACGGTGTCGGATGGGACAGTGCTGCTGGCCAACGTGTACCACCCCGTGGGGGTCGACGACGCCCCGACCATTTTGGAACGCACGCCCTACGGCAGGGTCAACTTCGCCTCGGCCATGGGTCCGGAGTTCGCCGCCCGCGGCTACCGGTACGTTCTGCAAGCGTGCCGGGGCACGGACGGGTCGGGCGGCACGCACAGCTACTTCGCCGAAGCGACCGACGGGCGGGACACGGCGGATTGGATCGCTTCCCAGCCGTGGTTCAACGGCCGCATGGGCTCCTTCGGCGCCAGCTACATGGGCTTCACCCAGTGGGCTCTGGCCTCGACCAGACCTCCTTACCTCAAGGCCATGGCCGTCGCCCTGTCGACCTCGGTACGGGCCTACTCGTGGTACCCCGGAGGCTCGCTGGCCCTGGAGGTGATCATCCCCTGGGATGCCGGCGCCACCCAGTTCAACCAGCAGGGCAGCGCTGCTCCCACCACCGACATCTCCCCCGAAGGCATTCAGAGGCGGATGGCGGAGTTGAAGGCGGGCTTCGACCACCTACCTCTCGCTGAGGTGATCCAGCGGCTCACCGGCGTCGAACTGCCGCTCTTCGGGGACCAGCTCGCTCACGTCGGGGCCGGAGATGGATTTTGGGACCCGCTCAACTTCCGGCCCCTCCTGGCGGAATGGACGGTGCCGACCCTGCTCGTCGACGGCTGGAACGACTACCCGCTGCCCGGCGTGGTGGAGGATTACGCCGTCCTACGGGCCTCCTCCGCCCCCGTACATCTCCGCATCGGCGCCGGCGGACACTTGGCCGCGGGTGGGGAGGGCGGCCTGACCGACGCCCCACTGGACTGGTTCGACACCTGGCTGCTCGACCGGGAGGGGCTGCTCGGCCCCACCCCGGTGAAGGTCCACGTGCAGGGCGAAGGCGGGCATTGGCGCGATCTGCCGGACTGGCCCCCTCGCACAGAGCAGACCCGCTGGTACCTCCAGGCCGGGGGACACCTCGCGCCCACGCCGCCGGACGTAGCGTCCGAGCCGGACCACTACGTCTATGACCCGGCCGACCCGACGCCGTCGATGGGGGGCATCGGCATGCTGACCGGGGGCATCGTCGACAATCGCCCGCTCGAGGCCCGCCCCGACGTTCTCGTCTACACCTCTGACGAACTGACTGAGCCTCTCGAGCTGATCGGCCCGGTGGAGGCGGAGCTGCAGGTGAGCTCGAGCCTGGACCACACGGACTTCTTCGTCCGGATCTGCGACGTGTCACCCGATGGCCGGTCCGTCAACGTCTGCGACGGGCTGCAGCGCTTCGACCCGGCGTCCATTCACCGGAACCCGGACGGGACGTTCAGGGCGGCGGTGGCCCTGTGGCCCGTCGGTTACACCTTCGCTACCGGTCACCGCTTGCGGCTCCAGGTCTCCAGCGGCGCCCACCCCGTGTATGCCCGCAATCTCGGCGCCGGAGAACCGCCGGCCACGGCAACCGCCATGCGAGCCGCCGAGCAGGCCGTGTACCACGAGCCGGGCCGGCCGTCCTGGGTGGTTCTCCCGCACTACTCGGGCTGAAGGCCCGCGCCCAACGAGGCCGCCTGGCGTAGGGTGCGATGGGATATCAAGTCAGTCCCGGCTTGGAGGTTGTGATGCGGATCGTCCGGAGTTCTGGACCAGCTCTCCTACGCCGGGCCGCGCTCGCGCTGTGTGCCGCGCTCTTGTCGATGTCGGGAACGCTGGTGCTCTCCGGCGGACCGGTCGGTGCCACTACCAGGATTTCCAGTGGCGTCACCGCCCACGTCAAGCCGCACTTCTTCGCCGGTTACCCGGGGTACTGGATCTTCGGGCGCGACGGCCGGGTCTACCCGGAGGGCAGTGCGCCCTCCGATGGGGACCTGGGCGGCAAGACGCTGAACGCCCCCATCGTGTCGGGGAGTTCCGACGCGTTCGGAGACGGCTACTACGAGGTCGGCGCCGATGGCGGCGTCTTCGCATTTGGCGGCGCCGGTTATTTCGGATCCACCGGCAGCCTGAAGCTGAACAGCCCCATCGTGGGCATGACGGTGACCAATGACGACGGGGGCTACTGGCTCGTGGCGGCCGACGGCGGCGTTTTCGCGTTCGGCGATGCCGGCTTCTTCGGCTCCGTTCCAGGGACCCTCAAGCCGGGCCAGACATTGAACAGCCCGATCGTCGGAATCGAGAGTGCACCCGACGGCCAGGGCTACTGGGTGGTGGCGGCCGACGGCGGCGTCTTCTCGTTCGGCGACGCACCTTTCTTCGGATCAACCGGCGCCATTCATCTCAACAAGCCGATCGTCGGCATGATCGAATCAGCCACGGGTAGAGGTAATGGCTATTACCTCGTGGCTTCAGACGGCGGTGTGTTCGCTTTCGGTCCGGATGCGCCCTTCGAGGGTTCAACCGGCAGCCTGAACTTGAACAGCCCGATCGTGGGAATCGCCACCAACACGTTCAGCCCGAATCCTGGTTACTGGATGGTGGCGGCCGACGGCGGGATCTTCGCCTTCGGGAGTGCGCCTTTCCTCGGCTCTTGGGGCGGGAAGCCGATCGCGGCGCCGATGGTCGCAATGACGCCCGTCTTTGCCCCGCTCGATGTCAATGGCGCGATGGCACCCACGCCGGACGACAAGGGCTACCTCCTGGTCGATATCGGTGGCGACGTGGGACAGTACGGTGACGCGCCGTTGGAGGGAACGCCGGAGAATACGTACAACCAGGATCCGATTGTGGGCGCGGCCATCACTCCGGACAACGCTGGCTACTGGATGGTCGGGTTGGGTGGTGAGATCTACACCTACGGAGATGCCGGCTACTACGGGACGTTGTCGGGACCCAACCTTGAAGGCGTAGTCATCGGCATGGTCACGACCTCGGATGGGAAGGGCTACTGGGAGTTCACTGACGCTGGTCAGGTGAAAGGCTTCGGCGATGCCCCCTTCGAGGGTGACGTGCCCGATTCGCTTGGATCTCGGCCCGACAACGCGGATATCCTGGCTATGGCGGTCACGCCCGACGGTAACGGGTACACGCTGCTTGACGCCGATGGAGGGGTGTACGACTTCGGCGATGCGTCGTTCCATGGCACTCCCCTCACAACGATCGGCAACGGAGTTGACCCTTTCTCAAATCCGGCCGATGGGATAGCCATCACGGCGGACGGTGGTGGGTACTGGATTGTGGATCAGAAGGGCACCGTTTTCCCGTTCGGGGATGCCCCCACCTATACGGGACCCCAGCCAGCCACCTATGTCCAGGGACTCGTGCCCACGAGCGACCACAAGGGCTATTGGCTCTTTGGGTATTACGGAGGTGATGACATCACGCCGTATGGCGACGCGACGGATTCGCCTTACGTCAGTTCCTCGTAGGAGTTCGGTAGCTGAGGTCGGGGTACCAGTCGGCCGAGCGTCCTTCTGGCGTCAAGTCGAAGAGATTCCACAACGGGTCGATGGTGTCACCGTGCCGGGGGTCCTGGCCCGGGTCAGGGTCCTCGAACAGGAGCTCCGAACTCCAGAAGTGCCGGATCGTGTCACCGTCGCGTTGGAACACGGTGGACATGGGGAACTGCTCGCGGCCGTCGTCGCTCTCGGCGTGGTAGTCGCGGTTGAACGTGTTGCCGGCTGACGACAGGAAGCGCAGCCGCCGCCAGCCGCGGTTCTTGGCGTGGGCCAGGACCGCGGGCAGCGCCGTCTTGACGACCACCGCCACGTTGATGAGCTGACTGGCGTGCTCAGCCACACCGTCGAAGGCGTCGAGAAACTGCGTGCACGAGGGACACGGGAGGTCTTCGTCCGGCGAGCGCGGGAACATCATGTGGTAGACGAAGAGAGTGTCCTTCCCCGGTTCGAACAGGTCGGGGAGGGTGACCTGGGCGGGAGCACCATCGGGCCCCAGAGCTTCGAAGACGTAGTTCTCGGGAACCACACCTCCCGGCGGCAGCGTCCGGCGGGCGACGG
>DASZMA010000069.1:0-2606 GCA_035552095.1 Acidimicrobiales bacterium
CCCCAAGACCGCGCCTCCGCCCCCCACCACTGCGGCGCCCCCCACCACTGCGGCGCCCCCCACCACCGCGCCTCCGCCCCCCAGCACTGCGCCTCCGCCGCCCACCACCGCGGCCCCGTCCGCTCCCAGCGGTCCCGCGTCCGGGTCCCCGCGGCCTGTGCCTTCAACACCTGCGACCGGCGCCGTGCCCCACCCCCTGCACAGCCTGCCGGGCATCGTCCCCGCCGCCCCCAACGGCTCGACGCCGACCGGACCGGCCCAGGCGGCACCGGCCCAGCCCACTCCGGTCGTACCTGCTCTCAAGGGACCGGTCCCGGTTGGCAAGGGAATGTGGATCTGGGCGCCTCCTCGAGTACCGGCAGCACCGCCTGCCACCTCAGCGTCGGACACCTCGTCACCGTCGGGCACCGCCTCACCGTCGGGCGCTGCCTCGCCGTCGGGTACCTCGTCACCGTCGAATGCCGCCATCCATACGCCGTCGGACTTCTCGAGGGCGCTGCTCGCCGCGCTCGGCGATCCGAACACCGGTCCCAACGTCCAGGCCATCGACGCCTGGCAGGCGGCCGAGGGCGGCTTCGTGCACTTGAACCCGCTCAACACGACCGAACCTGCGGCGGGATCGACGATCTGGAACTCGGTTGGCGTCAGGACCTACCCCGACTGGACGACCGCCATCAGGGCAACGACCCAGACGCTGAAGAACGGCCAATACCGAGGGATCCTCGCCGCCCTCAGGGCCGGAACCAACTCCCTGGCGGTGGCGCGCGCGGTCGGGGCCTCGCCCTGGGGCACTGGGGACTTCTCGGCCGATCTCGGCCAGAAGTTCGCCCCCGTCGCCGACGGGACGGCTCTCCCAGTCGTTGACGCCATGGTGTCCAAGGCCCAGGCCGCTGGATTGAACTACGTGGTGGTGCTCCTCGGCTCGACGGAAGCCAGCTTCACCCAACAGAGCTTTCTCGACACCTTCCTCCCGGCTGCCCACGCGGCCAACATCCGGGTCTATGGGGCCGACATGCCCAGCCTGGCCGACCCCAACGCCGACATGGCGCGAGCGATCTCAGAGATCACCTACACGACCCCCAGCCAGGACCGGATCGACGGCTTCGTAGCCGATCTGGATCCTCCGGCGGGGGCCAACCCGCCGCTGCCGGCGACCCAGGAGTACGCCAACGGCGTGAGGTTCATCGTGGGCCCTGACGTTCCTCTCGTCGCCGCCGTTCCGGTTCCCCCCGTCCCGGCGCCGCCCGCACCCGCAGCCACCTATCCCTACCCCGAGGTGGTTGCGCCCTTCGACGCCGTCGCCGTCATGGATCCCTCATCCAGCCCGGCCAGCGCTGACCTCGCCCCGGCCATGGCTGCGCTGGCACCTCTCGGTAAGCCACTGCTCGCCGTGGACCAGGCTCCGCCGCCCCCCGTCCCGCCACCTCCGGTCCCGCCACCTCCGGGTTGGACTCCACCTGACCCGGCACGCGACCAGATGCTCAGCTTCATCAAGGCGGCCGACGACGCCAATGCAGTCTCGGTTTCCTACTGGAGCTGGGAGACGGCAAGCCAGTCGGTCTTCGACGCCATCCAGAACGCTCCTCAGTTCAGCCTTCCGGCCGCGCCCGCCCTCATGTCACCGAACCAGGTAGGGAACTGGCAGGCGCTACTCAATGGTCTCGGGTTCCCCGCCCCGACTTCTGGGAAGTGGGACGTCCCCACCATTGCGGCTATCAGGGCGTACCAGCAGGCTTCGGCCATCCCCGTCACCGGAGTGATCGACTTCGCCACCCGTATCACCATGCTGACACCGTTCTCCCCGCCCCTCCCGGCCGCCCTTCTGGCCAGTTCCCTACCAACCCCGGGAGGCGTGGTGGGTCCCGGCGGCGCCGCGCTGCCGCTGCCTATCCAGTACCTGAAGGGCGGCAGCGTCGACCAGGGCGTGGACTACTCGGCGCCCGGTGGCACTCCCCTGTACGCCATGGGTTCGGGCACCATCATCCAAGAGGGCATCAGTGGGTTCGGGCCAAACGCGCCGGTGCTGCAGATCACCTCGGGCCCCCTCGCGGGCAGGACCGTCTACTACGGCCACTCGGGGCCGGATCTCGTCCCGGTCGGAGCCCACGTCGTCCAGGGCCAGCAGATCTCCATCGTCGGCTACGGCATCGTCGGCATCTCGACCGGCCCCCACCTCGAGATCGGCTTCCTGCCCCTAGGGCGCACGGGAGCAGGTCAGCCCATGCTCGACTACATCAACGCCATCCTGCCTTCCATCGGCGGTTGAGAGCGCTGAGGTATACGCCCGAAAACTCTCTAGGCCAGCAGTCGCTCGCGCACCTCGGCCCGCAACGGCGGAGGGCGGGTGCACAGCGCTTTGCCCAGCGGGTGCACGAAGCGCAGGCTCTCGTCGGGGTGGCCCTCGACGTGCCAGCCCCCCTCGTGCAGTAAGCGATGGTGGTAGCCACACAGCATCACCAGGTTGTCTGGATCGGTGGATCCCCCCTGGGCCCAATGTCGTAGGTGGTGGGCGTGCAGCCACCGGGTGCGCTGACAACCGGGGAACCGACAGCCCCCATCGCGTCGACGCAACTGGCGCGACAGCCAGCGGGGCACCTGGCGGGTGC
>DASZMA010000070.1:0-8692 GCA_035552095.1 Acidimicrobiales bacterium
GCATCAGGCCGAGATTGCCCTCCTGAATGAGGTCGAGGAAGGCCAGGCCTCGGTTGCGGTAGCGCTTGGCGATGGAGACCACCAGCCGGAGGTTGGCCTCAATGAGCTCGTCCTTGGCCCGCTGTCCCTTGCGCACCAGCCGGCGGTTCCGGGTCTGGACCGTGGTTTCCAGCAGGTCGGTGATCGGTCCCTCGCCGGTGACGGCCAACTCGTGGGCGACCAGCAGTGACGCCGCCTCGTTGCCCACTTCAATGGCCTGAGCGATCTCCACCTCGAGCTCGGCGTTGAGCAGCGGGACCCGGCCGATCTCCTTGAGATACGTGTGGACCGGATCCTCCGCGCTGCCCGAGGACTCCGAGGCGCCGGCGGAGGGCCGCTTGCCGTTGGGCTCGCGTCGGGCCTCAGCCCGCCCGGTGGCGGGGCGGCCGGCGCGACGCGTCTCACGCCGGTCCTCCTCCTCCTGGTCGAGCTCGTCAATGTCATCGTCGACCAACGCCACGCCCTCGGCGTTGATGCGGGCCAGCAGCGTGGCCAGCACCTCGGGCGTCAACTCGACCGCGTGCAGCGCTTCGATGAGTTCGTCCTGGGTCAGGTGACCCTTGGCGCGACCCGCGGCGAGCGCGGCGTCGAAGTCGACCTGCGAAACGCCGGCCGGCAGTTCGTCGTCTCTCACGGCCACCAGGGCCGGAACGGCGGGCGGGATGACGGCCACTGCCGCCACTTCAATGGCGATGGCCGAGTCCTCGCTCATTTGCCCCATTCCCGCTGGATCATCCTTCTACTCTCTCCCTCTCCGTGAGCCACGCTACCAATCGGTCAGCCGCGGTGCGGCGGGAGGCCGGATCGTCGAGTTCGTCCAGCCAGTGCCGCACTTGCGCCGTCTGGGCCGCCCCGGCCTGCCACGAGGCATCCAGCCCGCGGGACTCCTTCTCCACGCCCGAGAGCGCTCGGCGCACCGCCTCGCGCAGGAGCACCGCCACCACCGAATCCACCGGATCACCTATTTCGGGGTCACCGATCAACGGCTCTTCCACCGTGATCCGGCGCAGCAGGCCGGCCACCGCCGGTGAGCCGGACGCGATGGCGTCATGGAGATCGTCGTGCTCGACCAGCGCGGTGAAGGCATCACGTTGCGTCACGTCGACAAAGAGAACGGGCTGCAGCCGGTCAGCCACGTCCTCGGGCCGGTGCACCGCCAGCTTCAACGCTTCCATGCCGGGCCCGGCCCGCTGCACCACTATCGGCGCCGCGCCGAAGCTGTCGTCCCATTCGTGCTCGTCCTCGGGATCACGCCGATCACCGGGGTCACCGGACGCGTCGTTCGGCGATGTCGGGCGCGCTCGCTTGGGCGGCGGCTCGGCCGGTGGATGGGCCCGCAGGTGCTCGAGCCGTTCGCGCAGCCGGGGCGCTTCGAGCCGGCAGCGGTCCGAGAGCTGCATGACGTACTGGTCCCGCACCAGATCGTCGGGGTGCTCGGCCACTGCGGTCAGGGCGGCGTCAGCCATGCGGGCCCGCCCCTCGGCCGTGCCCAGGTCACCCGCCCCCAGAATGCGGTCGATCCTGAACTGGAGGAACGGCCGGGCCTCGGCCACCGCCCGGGCCAGGGAATCCGGGTCGGTCCGGGCCAGCTCGCCCGGGTCGCTGCCGCCGGGCAGCTCGGCCACCACCACGTCCACCTCGTGCTTGCGCTCCCACTCGTAGACCCGTGAGGTGGCACTCTGGCCCGCGCTGTCGGCGTCGTAGGCCAGCACAATGCGCCGGCCGAAGTTGCGCAGCAGGGTGAAGTGCTCCTCGCCCAGGGCGGTGCCACAGGTGGCCACGGCGCGGGGCACCCCGGCCTGGAAGAACCCGATGACGTCGGTGTAGCCCTCGCACACCACCACCTCGCCCTTGGCGATGACGTCCTGCTTGGCCCAGTTGAGCGCATACAGGGTGCGGCGCTTGGCGTATATCGGCGTCTCCTGCGAGTTCTTGTACTTGGGCTCGGGGCGCTCCGACGGCGGTTGTCCGGCGCGGAGCGGCAGGATGCGGCCCCCCAGCGCCACCGGCCGGCCCGAAGGGTCGCAGATCGGGAACAGCACCCGGTTGCGGAAGGCGTCCTGGGACCGCCCCCGCTTGTTGATGAAGCCGAGCCCGGAGTCAGTCAGGGTGCGCTCGGAGAGCTTCAGGGCACGGCTGAGGGCGTCCCACTCGTCGGGCGCCCAACCCAGGCGGAACTGGCGCACCACCTCGCCGTCATAGCCGCGCGAGCGCAGGTAGTCCCGGGCCGGGCCGGCGTCGGGCGAGCGCAGCAACCGCTCGTGGTACCAGACCACCGCCCGTTCCATGGCGTCGAGCAGGTCGGTGCGGCGCTTGCGGTCTTTGCCAACCTCGGCGTCCTCGTGCAGGACCACGCCGGCCCGGTCGGCCAGCAGCCGCACGGCATCGACGAAATCGAGATGCTCCATGGCCCGCACGAACGTGATGGCGTCCCCGGAGGCCTGGCAGCCGAAGCAGTAGTAGAAGCCCTCCTCGGCGTTGACACTGAACGACGCGCTCTTCTCGGTGTGGAACGGGCACAGCCCGGTCCAGCGCCGGCCCACCTTCTTCAGGGCGGCGTGCTCACCGATGAGCGCCACGATGTCGGTGGCCGCCCGGACCTGGGCCACGTCCTCGTCCGGTATGCCCATGCCTGACGGTACCGCGGCGCAGATTCAGTCGGGACGGCGGGAGGCCCTCCAGCGACGTCAGCTGGCCTTGGACCCCTTTTGGGCTTTCTTCGGGGCGGCCGGCGGGGCGGAGGCCAGCACGGACTGGGCCGCGGCCAGGCGGGCCACCGGCACCCGGAAGGGCGAGCAGCTCACGTAGTCGAGCCCGGCGGCGTAGAACATGGTGATCGACTCGGGATCGCCCCCGTGCTCGCCGCACACCCCCACCTTGAGGCCGGGCTTGGTGGCCCGGCCCCGCTCGGTGCCCAGGCGGACCAGTTCCCCCACCCCGTCGAAGTCGACCACGTCGAAGGGGTTGCGCGGCAGCAGGCCCAGCTCCAGGTAGGCACTCATCATGCGGCCCTCGACGTCGTCGCGGCTGAAACCGAACGTCATCTGGGTCAGGTCGTTGGTACCGAACGAGAAGAAGTCGGCCACCTCGGCGATCTCCCCGGCCAACAGCGCGGCCCGGGGCGTCTCAATCATGGTGCCGATCGTGACGTCCAGCTTGCCGCCCTTGGCCGGCGTCTTGGCCGCCCCCTTGGACGGGCGCGGGGCCCGCTCGGCCGCCACTGCGGCCACCGCGTCCTCGACCCAGCCCCGGGCCAGGGCCAGCTCCTCCCGGCTCACCGTCAGCGGGATCATGATCTCGACCACAGGGTGCCCGCCGTCGGCCACCCGCTGGCGGGCCGCTTCCATCAGGGCCCGCACCTGCATTGCGTAGAGGCCCGGCTTGACCACGCCCAGCCGCACGCCGCGGGTGCCCAGCATCGGGTTGGCCTCTTTCCACGACAGGGCGGCGTCGTACAGGCGGCGCTCCTCGGGATTGAGCCCGACGGTGGCCTCTTTAATGGCCATCTCCTCGGTGCTGGGCAGGAACTCGTGCAGCGGCGGGTCGAGCAGGCGCACGGTGACCGGCAGCCCGTCCATGGCGGCCAGGATGGCGATGAAGTCCTCCCGCTGGACCTGGCGCAACTCCTCCAGGGCGGCCGTCTCCTCCTCCGGCGTGTCGGCCAGGATCATGCGCCGCACCACGGGCAGGCGGTCCTCGCCCAGGAACATGTGCTCGGTGCGGCAGAGGCCGATCCCCTCGGCCCCGAGGGCCCGGGCGTTGGCGGCGTCCTCGCCGGTGTCGGCGTTGGCCCGCACGGCCAGGTGGCCCTTCCGGATCTCGTCGGCCCAGGAGAGGACGGTGGCGAAGGCCGGTGGCGGGGTGGCCTCGGTCAGGGGGACCTGCCCGGCCACCACGATGCCAGCACCGCCGTCGAGGGAGACCCAGTCGCCCTCCTGCAGCGTCACGTTGGCCACGGTGACCGAGTGTTCCGTCAGGCGGAGCACTTCGGCCCCCACCACGGCCGGCTTGCCCCAGCCCCGGGCCACCACGGCGGCGTGGCTGACCAGCCCGCCCCGGGCGGTCAGGATGCCCTCGGAAGCCAGCATCCCGTGCACGTCCTCGGGCGAGGTCTCGCTGCGCACCAGGACGACCTTCTCGCCCCGCGCCGCGGCGGCCGCGGCGTCGTCGGCCGTGAAATAGATGCGCCCGACGGCGGCACCCGGGCTGGCGCCCAGGCCCTTGGCCCAGACGGCGTAGCCCGTACCGGCGAATTGGGGGTGGAGGACGGAGTCGAGGTGGTCCTCGGTGATGCGGGAGACCGCTTCAGCCTTGGAGATGCCCAGATCGCTCGGGCGCACCATGTCGACCGCCATCTTCAGGGCGGCCACGCCGGTGCGCTTGCCCACCCGGGTCTGCAGCATCCACAGCTTGCCCTGGTCGATGGTGAACTCGGTGTCGCACATGTCGAGATAGTGCGCTTCGAGCCGGGAGAAGATGGTGAGCAGCTCGGCGTGCACCTTGGGGAACTGCTTCTTCATCTCGGCGATGGGCTCGGTGTTGCGGATACCCGCCACCACGTCCTCGCCCTGGGCGTTGACCAGGAAGTCGCCGTAGGCGCCCTTGGCCCCGGTGGCCGGGTCGCGGGTGAAGCCGACGCCGGTGCCCGAGTTGTCGTCGCGGTTGCCGAAAACCATGGCCTGCACGTTGACCGCGGTGCCCAGATCGTGGGCGATGCGCTCCCGATCTCGGTAGGCGATGGCCCGCGGCCCGTTCCAGCTCCGGAACACCGCCTCGATGGCCCCACGCAGCTGCGCTGCCGGGTCCTGGGGGAAGGGCTTCCCGGTGTGGCGCTCGACGATCTGCTGGTAGGAGTCGACCAGGTAGCGCAGCAGTTCGGTCGGGACCTTGGCGTCCGAGGTGGTGCCGGCCAGTTCCTTGGCCGCATCGAAGAGCGAGTCGAACTCCTCGCCGGGCAGGTCGAGCACGATGCGCCCGTACATGGCGATGAAACGCCGGTAGGAGTCGAAGGCGAACCGCTCGTCCCCGGTCTGCTTGGCCAGCCCCTCGACCGACTGGTCGTTGAGCCCGAGGTTCAGGACGGTGTCCATCATCCCGGGCATGGAGAACTTGGCCCCCGAGCGCACCGAGACCAGCAGCGGGTCGTCGGCGTCACCCACCACTTTGCCCATGGCCTTCTCGAGTCTCGTGCGGGCCCCGGCCACCTCGGCGTCGAGGCTCTTGGGCCAGCCGCCGGCCATGTAGTCCCGGCAGGCATCGGTCGAGATGGTGAACCCCGGTGGCACCGGGAGGGCCAGTACCGACGTCATCTCGGCCAGGTTGGCACCCTTCCCACCGAGCAGGTCTTTCAGCTCCATTGGTGGGCGAGCGTGGTCGTGGTCGAAATCGAAGACGTACGGCATCGGGCCTCCTTGCCCTGGCATGGCGAACCGCGTGCGAGCGGCGGTCATTGGGTGGTCGTGGTCCGGCCTGAACCCAGGACGGAATGCGTCAGCCTACTGGCCCTCAGAGAGGGTGTTTGTCCTCATCGGGAAGTTTGTGGGCCTTGACGGCGCCGGCAATCTGCCGCTGGAAGACCTCCTTGGCCTCCCGCATGAAGTCGCGCACGATTGCGAGCTCTTCGGCCTTGAAGCGCTGGCTGACCTCCCGCATCTCCTCGACGATCGGCTGCTGCACCTGTTGCAGGCGGCGCTGGGCCGAGGGGACCAGCTCAACCCAGACCCGCCGGCGATCCTCGGTGTCCCGGCGCCGCTTGACCATGCCGGCCTCTTCCAGGCGGTCGAGCAGGAAGGTGACCGCGCCGGTGCTCAGCCCGCTCTCCTCGGCGAGTTGCCCGGCCGTCATCGGCCCCAGGCGACCCAAAATCTCCAGGCACCGCATGTCAGTGCGGCTCAGCTTGAATTTCTTGTCAACCCGCTCATCAAAGTCACTGGCCGCGCCGAAGTACCCGACGATCTCCGAGCGCAGCTGGGCAACCAGGTCGCTGCGTGACCATTGCCTTGACACGTAAATAACTTTACCACTAAGTTTCTTTGTCAATGAGTAGTAATTCCCGCTTCGCCGTCGAAGCGCACGATCTGGTCAAGGTGTTCCCCAACGGCAATGTGCGCGCGCTGGACGGCGTGTCACTCCAGGTCGAGGCCGGCACCGTCCTCGGCCTGCTCGGTCCCAACGGGGCCGGCAAGACCACGGCCGTGCGCATCCTGTGCACCATCCTGGCCCCCGATGAGGGTCAGGCCACCATCCTCGGCCACGACGTGGTCAAGGAGGCCCAGACGGTGCGCCGCATCATCGGGCTGGCCGGGCAGAACGCCGCGGTCGACGAGAACCTGACCGGCCGGGAGAACATCCGCATGGTCGGCCGGCTTTCCCACATGAGTTGGAAGGAAGTGGGGACGCGGGCCGACGAGCTCCTCGAGAGCTTCGGCCTGGCCGACGCGGGGAACCGTGTCCTCAAGACGTACTCGGGCGGCATGCGGCGTCGGCTCGACCTGGCCGCCGCCCTGGTGGCCGAGCCCCCGATCCTCTTCCTGGACGAGCCGACCACCGGGCTGGACCCGCAGAGCCGCCAGGACCTGTGGGCGGTAATCGAGCGCCTGGTGGCTGGTGGCACCACCGTTCTGCTCACCACCCAGTACCTCGAAGAGGCCGACCGGCTGGCTCGCGACATCGTGGTGATCGACCACGGGCGGGTCATCGCCCAGGGCACCCCGGCCCAGCTCAAGGCCAACTTGGGCACCTCGGTGCTCTCGCTGACCCTGAACGACGGGGACGTGGCCCGGCGGGCCGCCACCCTGGTCACCTCGCTTTCGGACCACGACCCGGTGATCGACGGCGAGACGGTGGAACTCACGGTGGAGAACGGCCCCAAGGTGGCGGTGGAGGTCCTGCGCGCGCTCGATGATGCAGGCATCTCCCTGGCCGGGCTGGCCCTGCGGGAGCCCAGCCTCGACGATGTGTTCTTGAATCTCACCGGCCACAAGGCCGAGACCGAGGAAGCCGCCGCCGGCGCCCGCTCCGGGCGCGGCCGGGGCGCCAAGCGACGCGGTGCCGATGCCGCGACCGACGGAAAGGATGCCGCATGACGACGGTGGCCGTACCCCGGGTGAGCGCACCGACCGTGCTCGACTCCACGCCCACCGGCAGCCGTGTGCGCTGGGCCCTGGCCGACATGGTGACGGTCACCTGGCGCAACCTGCTCGCCTACACCCGGATCCCCGAGGCACTCTTCTTCTCCACGTTGCAGCCCATCATGTTCGTGCTGCTGTTCCGCTACGTCTTCGGTGGCGCCATCCCCATTCCGGGCCACGTCCCCTATGTCGACTACATGATGCCGGGCATCTTCGTGCAGACGGTGATGTTCGGCGCCGTGAGCACCAGCGTCGGGCTGGCCGAGGATCTCCAGAAGGGGCTGATCGAGCGCTTCCGGGCGCTGCCCATGGCCCGCTCAGCCGTGCTGGCCGGCCGCACTACCGCCGACGGACTGCGCAACGTCCTGGTCGTACTGATCATGACCGGGGTGGCCTACGCCGTCGGCTTCCGCATCGGGGCCGGGGTGTTCAACTACATCCTCGGTGCACTGATCCTGTTGGCCTTCGCCTACTCAATGAGCTGGGGCTTTGCCGCCATCGGGCTCTCCGCCCCCAACAGCGAGACGGCGCAGGTCATGGCCTTCCCCATTCTGATGCCGCTCACCTTCGCCTCCACCGCCTTCGTGCCCCTCCAGTCGATGCCCGGCTGGCTGCAGGGATTCGCCCGCCACCAACCGGTCTCGGTCGTGGTGGATGGGGCCCGCTCGCTCATGACGGGCAGCATCTTCCACTCATCGAGCTCGGAGCTGTGGGCCCTGGCTTGGATCGTGGGACTACTGGTCGTGCTGGTGCCGCTGGGCGTGTGGAAGTACCGCCAGATCAGCTAGGCCCGGATTCGTCCCTCAACGAGGTCGCCACCTGGTCCCGGCGATCCTGTCGAAGTCTCAGTTGATCTTCTGGAGATCGATGATGAAGACGAGGGTGTCGTTGGCCGCGATGCCGGGGCCCGGCGACTGGTCGCGGTAGCCCAAGCTGGGCGGGATGATGAGTTCACGGCGTCCGCCGGCCTTCATGCCCACCAGTCCCTGATCCCACCCGGGGATGACCTGGCCCGCGCCCAGCGTCAGCTGGAACGGCTGGCTGGTCCACGACGATTGGACCAACGAATGGGACGAGTAGGTGCCGAGCTCGTACTCCACGGTGAGGGCGTCGCCCGCCTTGGCGGCCGGCCCCGTGCCGGCGATGAGATCGGCGCTCTCGAGTTGGGTGGACGGCTGGCCGGTGGGGACGGTGAGCGTCGGGGGTGCACCGGCCGTGCCCGCAGCCGAGCGGTCGGCCGCCGGGATGGGCGCGATGGCCGACGCGCTGCCCGTGCCGGTGGTCGAGGTGGTCGAGGCCGGGGTCGTCGTCGTGGTTGTGGGTCCGGTCCCGGAGTTGCTGGACGTGCCGGCAGTAGTGGGCGTGGTCGATCCGGGACCTGACGAGTTGCCGCAGGCGGCCAACCCGAAGGCCGAGGCGGCCAATGCCACCAGCGACCAGCTGCGCAGACGAGTCATGGGAGATCCTTTCAGGAGGGGCCCGCCGCCGTGGGGTGGCGCGACGGTTTTGAGGGGTTCAACGGG
>DASZMA010000071.1:0-12963 GCA_035552095.1 Acidimicrobiales bacterium
AGGTTCTTGAGCAACGGCTCGGTGGTCATCATGTGCATGAACCCGAACGCGGCGAGCGCCAGGCCCTCGACCATGATCTGCATGCCGAGGTACGTCATGTCCCACCGGCTGTCCGAAACGATGTCGTCCAGCAGCATGCCCAGATGTCCGTTCATCGGGTAGTGGCCCGACAGCTTGGTGTCGAGGTACTTGGAGAACACCTCGACGTGGCGGGCCTCGTCCATCACCTGGGTGGCGGCGTAGTACTTGGCGTCGATCCACGGCACCGTCTCGACGATCTTGGCCGTGCAGAGCAGGGCGCCCTGCTCACCGTGCATGAACTGGGAGAGCATCCAGTTCTGGTTCTCAATGCCGAACTGCATGAACCGCTTCTCGTCCCACTTCTCCATCACGGTGCCGGCCAGGGCGTCGGCGTTGAACTGGGTCATGGCGGCGTTGGCCTCAGCGTTGGCCATGACCACCTTCTCCTGGTCGACCTCGATGGACCAGTCCAGGTCGGTCTGCCCATTCCACTGGGCCTTCTTGGCCTTCTCGTAGAGCTTGTCCAGTTGGGGCTTGGCCCCCTTCTCGTAGTCCCAGGTGAACTCGGCCGGGCAGTTGTCCGGCACCCGGTGATAGCCCTCGACGTCGTACTGGCCGACGAAATTCAGGACGGCTTCGAGGTCGTTGATCTTCTCCCGGCCGATCAGCTCGAGATTCGACTTCAACATGGCCTGATCGTCTTCGACGGTGGTCATTGCACTGCCCCCTTGGTGGATTGGTTGGTGGACTGGTTGGTGATGGTGGTGGTGGTGGTGGTGGTGGTCGGGTGGGATGAGAGGTCTTCGGTGGACTCGCGCAGGGCCAGGATGCCGGGCAGCACGAAGGTGCGAACCAGGGCGCGGGTGTCCTCGCGTTCGGTCAGGTCGGTGTCGGGTGCGGGGTCGGCCACGTAGGCCATCACGATGCGCACAGCCCACTCGGCCGCCCGCGCCGCCTGATCGGGCTCCAGCCAGCGGCGGAAGAACGGCGCGGCGAAATCGCCGGCGGTGATGAGGATCCGGTCCATGTCGGCGAAGGTCAGCTTGGGCAAAATGACCCCGGGCTCGTGCAGCAGCAGATAGGCGATGGCGCTGTGGGCGCTCAACCGCTGGGCCGCCTCCACCATGCCGTCCACCAGCAGATCCTCGAGATCAGCCGCCTCACCCATGACCACGGCCAGAGAGGAGAAGAGGCGGGCCACCTCGGTGTCGACCACGGCTTCGAGCACGGCCTCCTTGCCGCCGGGGAAGGTCCGGTAGAGCGTGGCTCGGGAGAACTTGGCCTCACGGGCGATGTCGTCCACCGTCGTCTTGGCCACACCCTGGCGGGCCAGGCAGCGCAAGGTGGCATCGACCAGGCGGACCCGGGTGGACGAGCGGTCGTCAGCCCCCAGGTGGTGCAGGACTTTGCGCCCCTGACCAGGGACTTCGCACGCTCTCAGTTCGGTTCGCGCTTCTGCTGCAGCCACGACTGAAACACTATGGCGTTTTTTGTCTCAATGTCAACTATTTCAGGGTCACGTAAGGCTGGCTCACGTAAGGCAGGGTCACCTGAATTCGAGGAAGACGTGCCCGGGAGGCACCGCCACCACCAGCAGGACCAGCACACCGAGCACGGCGGCGGACGCGCCGAGGGTGAGGGCGAGGCGCTGGGCCGCCTGGCGCAGGCTGTCGGCGTAGTCGTAGGCCAAGGCGATGATCGCCCCCACCACAAGGCCGCCCAGGTGGGCCCGCCAGTCGATATTGCCGGTGAAGCCGATGACCAGGTTGATGGCGATGAGGGCGACCACCGGGCCCATCGGCTTGCGTTGGCGCTGGGCCAGCACCACGTAGGCCCCCATCACGCCGAAGATGGCCCCGGAGGCGCCGGCACCGACCGAGGTCTCGGGCGAGAAGAGGTAAGAGGCGATGCTGCCGCCCAGCCCGGCGATGAAGTAGAGGGCTACAAAGCGCGACCGGCCCAGCATCACTTCGACCGCCGGCCCCACGATGAGGAGGGTGATCATGTTCGAGGCGATGTGGAAGAAGCTCACGTGCAGGAACATGGAAGTGATGAAGCGGTAGTACTGGTCGGATTGCAGGATCTGGTGCGACAGCCCGCCGAAGCGGTCGAGCACGCTCATCTTCCCGAAGCCGCTGGCCACGAAGACCACCACGTTCACCACGACCAAGGCGATGACCACCGGGGTCGGGTTGGTCGACCCGACGATCCCGGTGCGGTTGCGGTTGCCGGCGGCAAAAGGGCGGATGACCCGGGTCTGCTTGGCCCCGGCCGAGATGCAGTCCGGGCACTGCCAGCCCACGGGCGCGTGCATCATGCAGTCGGTGCAGATGGGGCGGTTGCAGTGGGCGCAGATGACCGACGCGGCCCGATCGGGATGGCGGTAACAGCCGGGCGGCGGGACGGGCGCGCTCATCTGATCCCGGCCAGCAGCTCCGCCCGCACCAACCGGGCCACCTGCTCGGGGTCGTTGAGATCCCAGCGCCCGGGCGACCCGATATAGGAGAGGACCATGCGGGCCAGGAAGTCGGCCGCCTTGTCCAGGTCGCTCCCCTTCTCCATGCCGTGGCGGACCAGATAGGGGGCGAGGAACGCCGCCACCAGCTTGTGCGTCTCGTTGGCCTCCACGGTCATGCGGGGCAGGAGGATCTCGGGCTCGGTCTGCAGAATGCGCTGGAGCACCTCGTGCTCGAGGATGGCGTTGTGGGCGAAGACCAGGCCCCGCTCCATCACCTCTTCGAGCGTTTCGGCCTCATGCACCTCGTCGTACAGACGCAGGAAGAATCGGGCGAACTCCCACCCCACCACGGCCCCGATGAGCTCGTCGCGCCCGCCCGGGAAGTAGCGGTACACCGTGGCCCGGGACACCCCGGCCTCGTGGGCGGCGTCCTCCACCGTGGTCTTGGCCAGGCCCCAGCGGGCCACGCAGTCGTAGGTGGCCTGCAGCAGGCGCTCCCGGACGTCACTCACGCTCGGCCCTCACGCTCGGCCGGCCCTCACAGCCCGAGGAGGGACTCGATGCCGACCGTCAGCCCCGGGCGATCGGCCACGCCGCGCACGGCCAGCAACACACCGGGCATGAAGGAGCGCCGGTCGTAGGAGTCGTGGCGGATGGTGAGGCTCTGGCCGAGGGCGCCGAAGATCACTTCTTCGTGGGCGATCAACCCGGGCAGGCGCACCGAGTGGATGCGCACGTCAGCGGGGCCCTCGGCCCCCCGGGCCGAGGGCAGCACCATCTCGGTGGTCGGATCGGGCGTGAACGGCCCAGCGCCGGACTGCAGGCGCGCCGCGGCGATGCCGGCCGCGGTGTGCCGTGCCGTACCCGAAGGGGCGTCGCGCTTGGCCGCGTGGTGCAATTCAATGATCTCGACGCCGTCCATGTGTGGGGCGGCCAGCTCGGCGAAACGCATGAGCAGCACGGCCCCGATGGCGAAGTTGGCCGCCACGATGGCGTTGCCGGCCGAGTGGGAGAAGAGCTCGGCCGCCTGCTCCAGGTCAGCGTCGCTGAGCCCGGTGGTGCCGACCACGGCGTGCAGCCCGGCGCGGGCATAGGCGGGCAGGTTGGCCCGGGCCGCCTCGGCCACGGTGAAGTCGATCACCACGGCGGCGCCCCGTGCCGCGATGTCGCCAATGTCGCCGGTCACGCTGATGCCCTCGACCGACAGGCCGACCCGGCCCGGGTCCACCGCCGCCACCAGCTCAAGGTCTGGAGCCTCGGCCACGGCCTGGCACACCTCTTGGCCCATGCGGCCGCCGGCGCCGACCACCCCGACCTTCACCATGATCGAACCCTACTGGGCGGCCATGGCGGTGAGGTGGTCGTCGAACGCCTCTTCGTCGAAGGGGCCGACGGCGCTCAGCGAACGCGGCGCGCTGACCAGCTCGCCGGCCCGGGCCAGCACCTCGTCGCGGGTGACCGCCTCGACGCGGGCCAGCACCTCATCGACGGTGCGGATCTCGCCGTGCAGCAGCAGGGAGGCGCCGATCCGGCTCATGCGGGCACCGGAGTCCTCGCCCGAGAGCAGCATCTCGGCCCGCAGGTTGCCCTTGGCCACCGCCAGCTCGCGCTCGGTGATCCCGTGCTCGGCCAACAGCTCCAGCTCGCCGGTGACGATGCGCAGCACCTCATCGACATTCTCCGGGGCGGTGCCCACCACCACGGCCAGGGAGCCGGCGTCCTGGTAGGCCGCCCGCTCGGACCACACCGAGTAGGCCAGGCCGCGCTCCTCGCGCACTTTCTGGAATAGGCGGCTGGAGAGCCCGCCGCCCAACACGTGGTTGAGCACCGAGAGGGCCCAACGCCGCTCGTCGTGGCGATCGACCGAACGCACGCCGTAGACGACGTGGGCCTGCTCGGTCGGGCGCCGCACCACGTGGAACGGTCGTAGGTCGGTACCGGGCGCCTCCCGGACCGGAGCCGTTCCCCCGGCCGACCCGGCGAACCGTCGCTCGAGGTCGGCCGCCACCGCCTCGTGGGTGCAGTCGCCGGCCACCGAGACCACCATGTTGCCCGGCCGGTAATGGTGGGCGAAGAAGCCCCGGATGTCCGAGGCGTCCAACGCTTCCACGGTGGACGCCGTGCCCAATGTGTCGCGCCCGAGGGCGTGCCCGCAGAACATGGAGGACTGCCACTGCTCGGCGGCCAGATCGGCCGGCTCGTCGGCGTGCATCAGGATCTCATCGAGAATCACAGTGCGCTCGGCGTCGACGTCGACCTGACGCAGAGCGGGCTGCCACATGATGTCGCTCAGGATGTCCAGTCCCAGCGGCAGATGTTCGGCCAACAGGCGGATGTAGAAGGTGGTGTACTCCTTGGTGGTGAAGGCGTTGCAGTCGCCCCCCACCTCATCGAGCGATTCGGCGATGGACGCGGCCGAGCGCGTCGAGGTGCCCTTGAAGAGCAGATGCTCCAAGAAGTGTGAGGCTCCGGCCAGCTCGTCGGGCTCATCGCGTGAGCCCGAGCCGACCCAGAAGGCCACCGCCACCGAGCGCACATCCGCCATGGTCTCAGTGACCAGGCGGATGCCGCTGGGCAGCACGGAGGTTTGGATCAACGGCGACGCGAGCGACCGCGCGGCGGGCGGCGGTCGCCGCCCCCTCCGCCTCGGTTCTCACTCTCGGCCGCGCCGGGGCCGAGGTCGCCGAGGTCGGCCACCAGCTCGGCTTCGAAGGCGTCCTCGAATGACGGGGCGCCGTTGCTGGGCGCCGCCGGTGCGCTGGCGTGGCCGCGGTCACGATCGCGGTCACGGTCGCGGGGTTCACGGTCCTCGCGGGGAGCCCGGGCCGCCTCGCGGCGGGGCGGGGCGGCGTCGCCATTGTCCTCTGAGCCTTCGGGCACCGAAGCCAGCGAGAGGGAGACCTTGCCCTGCGGGTCGATGTCGTCGACCCGCACCTCGACCGGCTGGCCCAGGGTGAGGACGTCCTCCACGTTGTTGATGCGCTTGCCGCCGGCCAGCGGCGAGAGCTTGGAGATGTGGAGCAGCCCGTCCCGGCCCGGCAGCACGTTGACGAAGGCACCGAACTTGGTGATGTTGACCACCCGGCCGGCGTAGACGGCGCCGACATCGGCGGTGGGCGGGTCGAGGATGAGCGAAATGCGGCGACGCGCTTCCTCGACGGCGTTGCCGTCCTTGGCCCCGATGGTGACCGTGCCGACCATGCCGTCGTCGTCGACCGCGATGTCCGCACCCGTCTCCTGCTGCAGGGTGTTGATGACCTTGCCCTTGGGCCCGATGACCTCGCCGATCTTGTCGATCGGGATCTCCATGGAGACGATCTTCGGGGCGCTGTTGGCCACGTGGTCACGGGGCTCGGCGATGGCGCCGGCCATGACCTCGAGGATGGCCAGACGGGCCTCCTTGGCCTGGAGCAGAGCCTTGGCCAGCACGTCGGCCGGGAGGCCGGCGATCTTGGTGTCGAGCTGCAGGGCGGTCACCGCTTCGGAGGTACCGGCCACCTTGAAGTCCATGTCGCCGAAGGCGTCCTCGGAACCCAGGATGTCGGTGAGGGTGATGTAGTTGCCCTCGTCGTAGACCAGGCCCATGGCGATACCCGCCACCGCGGCCTTGAGAGGCACGCCGGCGGCCATCAGCGACAGCGACGAGCCGCAGACCGAGGCCATGGAGGTCGACCCGTTCGAGGCCAGGACGTCGGAGACGACCCGCAGGGTGTAGGGGAACTCCTCGGCGCTGGGCACCACGGGCAGCAGGGCCCGCTCGGCCAGGAGGCCGTGGCCGATCTCACGGCGCTTGGGGCCGCGCATGAAGCCGGTCTCGCCGGTGGAGAAGGGCGGGAAGTTGTAGTGGTGCATGTAGCGCTTGGAGTCGACCGGGGTGATGGTGTCGAGCATCTGGGCCATGCGGGGCATGCCGAGCGTCGTCACGTTGAGCACCTGGGTCTCGCCCCGCTGGAACAGGGCCGAGCCGTGCGCCGTCGGGAAGAGGTCGATCTCCGCCGAGAGGGGCCGGATGTCGGCCGTGCCCCGGCCGTCCATGCGGACGCCCTCCTCGACGACGCGCTTGCGCACGAGCTTCTTGGTCAGCGACCGGATGGCCGCCTTGATCTCACCGGAGCGACCCTCGAACTGCTCGGCCAGGGCGGCCTGGATCTCCTTGCCGGCGTCGGCCAGGGCGGTGTTGCGCTCGGTCTTGGCCGTGACCAGGTTGGCCTTGGCGATGAGGTCGGTGCCGACCTTCTCGACGCCCGACCAGACATCCTCGGCGTAGTCGACCTGGGTGGTGAACTCCATGATGGCGATGGGGCCGTGGGCGGCCACCACATCGGCCACCAGCTGGCGCTGCAGGTTGATGGACTCGCGGATCCACGTCTTGGCCGCCTCGAGACCTTCGGCCAGCACCTCTTCGGTGACCTTGGGCGCGCCCTCTTCGTAGTAGGTCCAGGACTTCTCGGTCCCACCGGCCTCCACCATCATGATGGCGATGTCGGTGTCGGTGGACTCGGTCAGGGCGCGCCCGGCCACGACCAGCTCGAAGGTGGCCTCTTCACCCTCTTCGAAGGTGGGGTGCGGGATCCACGTGCCCTCGGTGGTGTAGGCGACCCGGACGGCGCCGATGGGGCCGTCGAAGGGGATGCCGGACAGCATGAGCGCGGCCGAGCTGGCGTTGATGGCCAGGACGTCGTGCGGGTTGATCTGGTCGGCGCCGAAGATGGTGCCAACCACGTGGACCTCGTTGCGGAACCCGTCGGGGAAGGACGGGCGCAGCGGGCGGTCGATGAGACGGCAGGTCAGGATGGCCTGGTCCGAGCTCTTGCCCTCCCGGCGGAAGAACGAGCCGGGGATTTTCCCGGCGGCGTAGGTCCGCTCTTCAATGTCAACGGTGAGGGGGAAGAAATCGGTCCCCTCCCGTACGGATCGCGCTGCGGTGGCCGTGGCCAGCAGGACGGTGTCCCCAATGCGGGCGAGTACGGCGCCGTCAGCCAGTTGGGCCAACTTTCCCGTCTCGAAGGTCAGGGTGCGGTCGGTGCCACTAATGGGGCCCGACACGGAAATGGCGTCAGCCATGATGCTCCTCGTGTGGTGTTTGGGGGCATCTCTTGGCTGGTTCCCAGTGGTCGACCACCTCCCCTTTGGAAGTGACCGGCGACTGGCAGCCAGCGACCGTGGATGCCCGGATGTGTTTCGCTACCGTCGAATGCCGAGACGGCCGATGATGGTGCGGTAGCGCTCGACGTCGTTCTTACGGACGTAATCGAGCAACCGCCGGCGCTGGCCGATGAGCTTCATCAGGCCGCGCCGTGTGTGGTGGTCCCCTTTGTGATCCTTCAAGTGCTCCGTCAGATGGTTGATCCGTCCCGACAGCAGAGCGATCTGCACTTCTGGCGAACCAGTGTCACTTTCGTGCAGCCGGTACTCGGCAATAGTGGCCTGCGTGTCGGGCATGTAGATACGAACCTCGAAGCGTTGTAGGAGTGCGGCAGGGACCAGCCCAACCGGCAAATATCGTAGCAGGTGGGCGGCGATCAGCGGCGATCGGCGGCCAGCACCCGTTCGGTCTCGGCCACATCGGCGTGCATCTGCTCAATCAGGGCCTCGACCGAGTCGAACCGCTCCTCCCCGCGCAGTCGGCGTACGAACGAGACCCGGCCGGCCTCGCCGTACAGGTCGCCGTCGAACCCGAGGAGATAGGCCTCTACCAGCACCGATGCCGTGCCGGGTTCGTAGAAGGTGGGTCGCCGACCGACCGAGATGGCCGCCTGATGGGCCGTTCCGTCGGCCCGGGTGAAATAGCCGGCGTAAATGCCGTCGGCCGGCAGGGCGATGTCCTCGCCGATCTGCAGATTGGCCGTCGGGAACCCCAGTTCAGGACCACCTCGACCATCCCCGTGCACCACGGGACCCCGCACTTCATGGGGCCGGCCCAGCAGCTGCGCCGCCCCGACCACGTCCCCTTCCGCCACCAGGGACCGGATGCGGGTGGACGAGACGGCATCCCCTTCGTCACCGGTCAGGGCGACGCCGACCACCTCGAAGCCGGCCTGCCGGCCGAGCTCGGTCAGGAGGGCCACGTTGCCCTTGCGTCCGTGGCCGAAGTGGAAGTCCTCCCCCACCACCACCCGCCGGGCGGCCAACTGGTCAACCAGGATCTCCTGGACGAACTCCTCGGCCGACTCGTCGGCCCGCTGCCGGTCGAAGGGCACCACCAGGGTGCGGTCGATGCCGCAGTCGGTCAGCAGCTCAATCTTCTGGTCCAGGTCGGTCAGCTGCTTGGGCGCCGACTCCGGCCGCACCACGCTGGCCGGATGGCGGTCGAAGGTGACCACCACGGTGGACAGACCGGCCGCGGCGGCCCGTTCCGACAGATCGCGCAGCAGGGCCCGATGCCCCAGGTGCACGCCGTCGTAGGCGCCGATGGTCACGGCAGTTCCGGGCCCGGGCATCGCAGGTGAGGTTAGACGTCAGTCTGCGGCCAGGACGACGGCCGCCTTGATCCGATCGGTCCCGGTCGCCTCGTACACGGCCAGGAGAGTGCCCCGCTCATCGAGCATGGCCCAGGGACCGTCGCCCACGGCACCGATCGGTACCCGGTCCAGGGCCAGGCCGGTCCGGATGGCGTCGCCGATCTCACTGGGCACGGTGACGAAATCCATATCGCGCATGGCCTGAGCCGGCGTGAGCACGGAGCCCGGCCCGATGAGGTCGAGCGGGCGCATCTCCGCCTCGCCGAAGGAACCGATGCGGGTCCGGCGCAGCAGGCCGATGTGGGCACCGCCGCCGAGGGCGATGCCCAGATCCTGGGCCAGCACCCGGATGTAGGTGCCCGACGAGCACTCGATCTCGGCCCGGTAGACATTGGACCGCTCGGGGTCCGGCTCCACCTCGAAGCGGTACACCGTGACCGGGCGGGCCGCCCGCTCCACCTCGATCCCCTGGCGGGCCAGCTCGTGCAGCCGTCGCCCCCCCACCTTGACGGCCGAGACCATCGGCGGGACCTGCTCAATGGGACCGGTCAGGGCGGCGGCGGCCTCTCGGAGCAGGGCCGGGGTGACGTGGGACATGTCGTAGGTCCCGACGACCTCACCCGAGGCGTCCAGGGTGGAGGTGGCGGTGCCCAGCACAATGTCGGCGGCGTAGGTCTTGGGGAGGGCGGTCAGGAAGCGCAGGAGCCGGGTGGCCCGGCCGAGCCCGACCAGGAGCACGCCGGTGGCGTCGGGGTCGAGGGTGCCGGCGTGACCGACCCGGCGCTGCCCGAAGAGGCGGCGGCAGCGCGCCACCACGTCATGGGAGGTCCACCCGGCCTCCTTGTCGATGACCACCAGGCCGGTGGCACTCACTGCTCTGGCGCGTCGTGATCCTGGTCCAGGCCACGCAGGAGCTCTTCGACCCGGGAGCCGGCAACGATGGCCGGGTCAGCTTTGAACGTCAATCGCGGCGTGCGCTTCATGGTCACCTGTGACCCGATGAGGCGCTGCAGGTGGGGGCGGCGCTCCTCAAGGGCTTCCGCCGCATCATCCTCCAGCGAGGCCAGGTAGACGGTGGCGTTGCGCATGTCGGCCGCGGTGTCCACTGAGGTGACGGTGACCATGCGGAAGCGCTCGTCGGCGTCGGCCAGCCGTTCCAACTCGTCGGCCACCACCTGTCGCAGTACCTGATTTACCCGCAGCGAGCGGGGGTACGTTGCCGTCCGCCGTTTCACCATGGCGTCACGTTCGCGCGATCTCGCGCTCCTCGTAGGTTTCGATGATGTCGCCGTCCTTGAGGTCCTGGAAGTCCGAGAGGCCGATGCCGCACTCGAAGCCGGCGGCGACCTCACGGGCGTCGTCCTTGAAACGACGCAGCGAGGTGATGGCTCCCTTCCATATGACCGTGCCTTCGCGGAGGAAGCGCACTTTGGAGCCGCGGGTGATCTTGCCGTCGCGCACGTAGCAACCGGCGATGGCGCCGATACGGGGCACCCGGAAGATCTCGCGCACCTCGGCCTCGCCGGTGACCACTTCTTCGTACAGCGGCGAGAGCAGGCCGAGCATGGCGGCTTCAATGTCCTCCAGCAGCTTGTAGATGATCTCGTAGGTACGGATCTCCACGTCGGAGGACTCGGCCAGCTCACGGGACCGTTTGTCCGGACGCACGTTGAACCCGATGATGGTGGCGCTGCTGGCCGCGGCCAGCTGGACGTCGTTCTCGGTGATGCCGCCGATGCCGCGCAGCACGAAGCTCAGCTTGACGTCCTCGCGCTCGAGTCGCTTCAAGCTCTCGGTGACCGCTTCCAGCGAACCCTGCATGTCGGCCTTGAGCACGATGTTGAGGGTGGCCGTCTCGCCCCGTTGGATCTGCTCGAAGAGGTCCTCGAGCTTGGCGCCGGTGGCCGCCGAGGCAACCGGCTTGTGACCCGACAGGCGGAAACGCTGCGCTCTGGCCTCACCGAGGGTGCGGGCCCGGGCCAGGTCCTTGGCCCCGCGCATCTCGTCGCCGGCGTGGGGGGGCTCGGAGAATCCGAGCACCTGCACCGGGGTGGACGGCAGTGCTTCCTTGACGTGGTCACCCAGGTCGTCGATCAGCGCCTTGACCTTGCCCCAGGCGGCGCCGGCCACCACGGGGTCGCCCACGCGCAGGGTCCCCTGCTGGACGATGACGGTGGCCACCGGGCCGCGACCGGCCTCGAGGTTGGCTTCGAGGACGACGCCCCGGGCCTCGCCCTCGACCCGGGCGGTCAGTTCTTCCAACTCGGCCACCAGGGTGATCTGCTCCAGCAGATCCTCAATGCCGGTGCCTTGCAGCGCGGAGATCTCCACCACGATGGTGTCGCCGCCCCAAGCCTCGGGCACCAGGCCCCGCTCGGACAGTTGCTGCAGCACCCGGGTGGAGTCGGCGTCGGGCCGGTCCATCTTGTTGACCGCCACGATGATGGGCACGTCGGCCGCGTTGGCATGGTCGATGGCCTCAATGGTCTGGGGCATGACGCCGTCATCGGCCGCCACCACCAGGATCACGATGTCGGTGGCCTGGGCGCCGCGGGCACGCATGGCCGTGAAGGCGGCGTGGCCGGGGGTGTCGATAAAGGTGATCCGCTTGTCGTTCCAGACCACCTGGTAGGCGCCGATGTGCTGGGTGATGCCGCCGGCTTCCCCGGCCACCACGTCAGTGGAGCGGATGCGGTCGAGCAGCAGCGTCTTGCCGTGGTCGACGTGGCCCATGACGGTGACCACGGGTGGGCGCGGGCGCTGGTCCGAGTCGTCCTCTTCGTCCTCTTCCTCGAAGTAGCGGGCCAACAGCTGGGCCTCTTGCTCCTCCCCGGGGTCGACCAAGCGGACCTCGGCGCCGATCTCGGCGGCGAACAGCTCAATCATGTCGTCGGTCAGCGACTGGGTGGCCATGACCATCTCGCCCTGGAGCAGCAGGAAGCGGACGATGTCGCCGGCGCTGCGGTTCAACTTCGGCCCGAGGTCGCGGGCCGTCGAACCCCGCTCGACGATGACCTCGCCGTCGGGCACGGGCGCCGTGGACGGCTGGTAGCTGGTCAGCTGGGTCGGCTCGAGCTCCTCGAGATTGCGCCGACGCCGGCGGGCCCGACGCTGGGGCGGGCGTCGCCCGGGCATGCCGCCGCGGCCACCGGCGGGTGGGGCGCCGCTCGGGGCACCCCCACCGGGACGACCGGCGAAGCCACCAGGACGACTGCCGAAACTGCTGCTGCCCGGACCACCAGGACCACCGGTCGGGCGACCGGCGCCGGGAGCGGGACGACCGCCGGTACGGGCGGGGTAGCCCCCACCACCGGGACGGGTGGCGGGCGGCGCGGCACGGCGGCCCCCCATGCCGGGCGGCGGCGGGATCGGGCGACCACTGGGCCCCATGGGGGGCCGCGGCGGCGGAGGCGGTGGCACGGGCCGGCCCGATGGGCTCATCGGCGGGCGCGGGGCGCGCTCGGCGGGCGGCGCGGTCGGCGCCGCGGCGGCGGCGACGGCGGCGGCGGGGGCGGCGTCAGCCGGAGTGGGTGCAGCGGGGGCGGCGGCAGCGGCCGGAGCGGCCGCAGCTGCGGCCGGTCGTGGCGCGTCGGCCCTCCTGGGAGCTGGTGCCGATGCCGGTGCCGGTGCCGCTGCCGGTGCAGTGGTCGGCGCGGCCGCCGGGGCGGCAGCAGCCGGGGCCCGGGTGGCGGGCGCGGTCGGAGCGGGTGCAGGAGCAGGCGCGGCGGCGGGAGCCCGAGTGGGCGCCGGCGCGGTCGGGGCCGCGGCGGCAGGGGCCCGGGTGGCCGGAGCCGGTGTGGGCCGGCTGCTGATCAGACGGGGGCGGGGGGCCTCACCGTCGGCCGTTGCCGCCGGGGCGGACGCGGACGAGGACGACGCCACCTTGGCGCCGGCCTTCTTGGCCGCGGCCCGCTTGGCCGTGCTGCTGGGCGGCGGGGCGGCGACTTCCTCGGGCTGCACTTCGCGGCGGAGCCCTTCGGCATCGGCCTTGCGGCGGACGCGGTCCGCCTGGGCGTCCTCAAT
>DASZMA010000072.1:0-53785 GCA_035552095.1 Acidimicrobiales bacterium
CTCGGCGAACCCGGCGACTGCTCCACCACCACCACGCCCACCACCACCGCCACAGCCACCGCGTCCCCGAACGGAGGTCCACATGCAGCAACGACAGATCGGCGACCGCAAGGTCAGCGCCATCGGACTAGGGGAGATGCCCCTGTCCATTGAGGGGCGCCCCGACCGGACGCGGGCCATCAGCACGATCCACGCCTCGCTCGATGCCGGCGTCACCATCATCGACACCGCCGACGCCTACGCCCTCAGCGTCGAGGAGCACGGTCACGGGGAGCGGCTGGTGGCCAAGGCGCTCTCGACCTATGGAGGCTCGACCGACCACGTGCTGGTGGCCACCAAGGGCGGTCACCGGCGCCCCGGTGATGGCAGTTGGACGGTGCACGGCGACCCCGAGTACGTGAAACAGGCCTGCGAGGCGTCACTGGTCGCCCTGGGCGTCGAGTCGATCGGCCTCTACCAGTACCACCGGCCGGACCCGACGGTCCCGTGGGCCGAGTCGGTGGGGGCCCTGGCCGAGTTGCTTAATGCGGGGAAGATCCAGATGGCCGGCGTCTCCAACGCCACCGTGGCCCAGATTGACGAGGCCCAGGCGGTGCTGGGCGGGCGCCTGGTCAGCGTGCAGAACGAGTTCTCGCCCCGGTTCCGCTCGTCCGAGGACGAGCTCGAGCACTGCGAGAAGATCGGCGTCGCCTTCATTCCATGGAGTCCGCTCGGCGGCATCGGCGAGACGGCGCGCATGGAGCGCGACTTCCCGGCCTTCGGCGAGGTGGCGGCCGAAGTGGGGGCCACCCCGCAGCAGGTGACGCTGGCCTGGATGCTGGCCAAGGGGTCCCGCATCATTCCCATTCCTGGGAGCAGCCGCCCGGCTACCGCCACCGCCTCGGCTGAGGCGGCCGACCTCTCGCTCAGCGCCGATCAGGTAGCGCGCCTCAACGCTTCTTGAGACCGTGACCGACGTTGAAGCCGTGACCGACGGCGTGGTGGCAGGCCCGGTGGGTCCGTCCTCGGGTACGACGTCAGCGGCGCGGCTCAAGGCGGCCCGGGAGCTACGCCGCCTGGGCAACGCGTTGGTCTCGCACCAGGTCGACGACGCCGTGCTCGAAGAGATCACCGCCCGCCTGGGCACCCTGACGCCCCTGGTCGAAGCGGCGCCCGAACGCACCCATGCCTTCCTGGCCAGCGGGGCGGATTTCTTCGCCTCCCGCCCGAAGGGTCACCGGGCCGAGGCGGACGAGGGATTCTTCCCCGACTGCATCGTCTCGGGCCTGGCCAATCCCATGGGCATGGAGGCCCGGCTGCAGATGGACGGTGACGAGGCGGTCATGGAGGTCACCCTCGGCGCCGCCTTCGAGGGGGCGCCCGGACGGGCCCACGGCGGGGTGGTGGCCGCCCTGATCGACGAGACCATGGGCCTGGTGCTGTCCATCACCGAGACGTTGGCCTTCACCGGCAAGCTGGCGGTGTCGTACCGGGCCCCCACCCCGTTGGGCCTGCCGATCACGGCGCGGGCCCGGCTGTCCCATCAGAGCGGGCGGCGGCTGACCATCACCGCCGAGCTCCGCAGCCACGACACCCTGCTGGCCGAGGCGGAGGGCCTCTTCATCGCCGTCGACCCGGCCCACTTCCTCAGCCAGGGTTGACCGTGGAACACAACCGCTCGTCCTGACGTTGAACGGTGTGCTGAAGTTGAAGACCAAGAGACGGAAAGACGGAGATCGCCATGCCTGCAGTAACGGTTGAAGACACCCTGGCCCTGCCGAAGATCGCCCACCCGACACCCGAGGCGCGCCTGCGCCCGGTGCGCAGCATCACCACCGCCCCGTCGGGGTTCGAAGGGGAGGGCTTCCCGGTCCACCGCGCCTTCGCCGGCGTGTCCATGGACGACCTCGACCCCTTCATCCACATGGACCAGATGGGCGAGGTGGAGTACGCCCCGGGCGAGCCCAAGGGCACGCCGTGGCACCCCCACCGCGGCTTCGAGACCGTCACCTACATGATCGACGGGACCTTCCAGCACCAGGACTCCATTGGAGGCGGTGGCCTCATCACCAACGGCTCGACCCAGTGGATGACCGCCGGCGCCGGCATCCTCCACATTGAGCGGCCGACCGAGCAGCTGATCGCCAGCGGTGGGCTGTTCCACGGGATTCAGCTGTGGGTGAACCTGCCCTCGGCCGAGAAGATGGTCAACCCGCGCTACCAGAGCCTCGAAGCGGAGGACTCCGGGCTGGTGACCTCCCCCGACGGGGGTGCGCTGGTGCGCATCATCGCCGGTGACGTGGCGGGGCACACCGGGCCCGGCTCGACCCATACGCCTATTTCGCTGGTGCACGCCACCGTCCAGCCCGGGGCCGAGCTGGTGCTGCCCTGGCCGAGCGAGTTCAACGCGCTCGTCTACGTCCTCTCGGGCAACGGCTCGGTGGGGAGTGACCGCCAGCCGATCCACTCGGGCCAACTGGTGGTCCACGGGGCGGGTGACGCCATCGTCATCCGCGGCGACCAGATGCAGGAGGCGCGCCACCCCGCGCTCGATGTGCTGATTCTCGGCGGCCGGCCCATCCGTGAGCCGGTGGCCGCCCACGGGCCGTTCGTGATGAACACCCGGGCCGAGCTGGTGCAGGCCTTCGAGGACTTCGAGGCGGGGCGGCTGGGCACGGTCCCGGCCGACCACATCGGCCATGCCTGATCAGCCCGGGCCGGCCTTCCATGGCCGCTGAGCCCTGGGGCGCCGACGACATCGGCGACCTGACCGGCAAGGTGGCCCTCGTCACGGGGGCCAACAGCGGGATCGGGTACGAGACGGCCAGCGCGCTGGCCGAGCACGGGGCCCATGTGGTCATGGCCTGCCGGGACCTGGAGAAGGCTCGCCGGGCCGCCGACAAGCTGGAGAACGACCTCGACCGCTCCTCGCTCGAGCTGTTGGAACTGGACCTCTCGGACCTGGTCTCGGTCCGGCGCGCCGCCGGGCAGTTCCTGGCTGAGCACGCCCGGCTCGACCTCCTGATCAACAACGCCGGGGTGATGGGCACCCCCTACCGGCAGACGGCCGACGGCTTCGAACTGCAGATGGCCACCAACCACCTGGGTCACTTCGCCTTCACCGGGCTCCTGCTGAACCGTCTGCTGACCTCGGGGCGCTCCCGGGTGGTGACAGTGAGTTCGCTCATGCACCGCTCCGGGCACATCCCCTTCGACGACGTGGCGGGCGCGACCATCCGCAACAGCTGGCTCAACTACGGCTCGACCAAGCTGGCCAACCTGCTCTTCACCGCCGAGCTGAGCCGCCGCCTCGGCGTGGCTGGCGAACCGACCATGGCCCTGGCCGCCCACCCGGGCTGGACCCGGAGCAACCTGGTCGGCAGCGGCGCCGCGGTGGGGACGAGCCGGGTGCGGGCCAAGGCCAGCCGGGTCATCGGCCATCACCTGGGACAGTCGGCCGCCACCGGGGCCCTCCCCACGCTGTACGCCGCCACCT
The DNA here is from genome assembly GCA_035552095.1 of Acidimicrobiales bacterium. Classification (GTDB taxonomy): domain Bacteria; phylum Actinomycetota; class Acidimicrobiia; order Acidimicrobiales; family RAAP-2; genus Bog-473. Next base: position 3,476 of record DASZMA010000072.1, read on the forward strand.
CACCCGGCCTCGTCTCCGGGCAGTACATCGGGCCGGGCCACCTCTTCGAACTCTTCGGGCCGCCGACGCTGGTCCGGGGCAACCGCCGGGCCCGCAACGCCGAGGATGCCGCCCGCCTGTGGGCGATCTCCGTGGAGCTCACCGAGGTGCGCTACCCGGTACCGGCCACGGTCTGATCCACCATCTGAGTCAGCACACAGCGGCCGCAGGGTTCGTCGTCGACCGGACGGTGGCTGTTCACGTTGATCGCGTTGTTGGCGATGTTGGCGTTGGTCGCTTGGACCGCCCGGGCCAGAAAGGCGGCGTGGGAGGCGGAGCGGTCGGGCCGCAGGACCCGTCCCACCGGGCTGATCAGGACGGCACGGGCCCCGGCCAACCGCAGGGCGGCGGCGGCACTCTGGGACCGGGCCCCACTGACGTAGGTGTCGTCGACCAGGAGGATCCGGGACCCGGCCACGACCCTCCGGTCGGCCTCGGGTACCTCGAAGGCGTGGGGGTGCGGCCTCATGTGGCCGACCGGATGGCCGGTGCGCTGCAGCAGGGCCGGATGCCAGGTCGCCTGCAGACCGGCGGGGAGGTCCACCAATTCGCTCAGACCCTCCACCCGGCTGAGCGGTGACGGCCCAGGGCGGGCGGTCGACGGCACCGGCAGCACCAGGTCCAGCGGGCCACCGGCGGCCGCGATCAGACAGGGCGCGTGCCGGACGAGGAGGGCGGCCAGGAGGCGCCCCACCATGGGCCCGTAGCGCTGCCGGGCCTCGTCGATCGGCGACTCTTTGTAACCCATCAAGACGGTGTAGAGGGGTCCCGGCAACGGGCAGAACCGCAGCGGCAGGACGGGGGCCAGCGGCAGTCCCAGCACCCGGGTCACCGTGCGGCAGGCGAAGCAGTGGGCGAACCCACCGCTGCTGGGGCCGCAACAGATCAGGCAGGGGCGGCCCGGGCCGGGGTCGGGCGCCGCGGGGCCGGGGGCGGGAGCCCGGCGCGGGTCAGGGCTTGGGGGTGGCTTCGTCTCGATAGAGGAGAAAGGTCCCGGTGGCCCGGCTCATGAGCGTGCCTTCGGCGTCGCGCAGGGTGGCTTCCCCGTATGCCACCTGCTTGGCCATGCGCACTACGTCGCCCCGCAGGGCGTAGGTGGTGCCCTTGAGCACCGGCCGCATGGTCTCGGTCTTCATCTCCAGCGTGCCCCGGGTCCGGTCGCGGCCCGACATGGCGGCGTTGATGGCGAAGTTCATGGAGGCATCGAGCAGGAGGGAGTGGATCCCGGCCTGGGTGATCCCGTGCGGGTTGCAGGCCAGTTCCTCCGGGATGAAGGTGCCGGCCACCCAGCCGAGGTCCTCCCCGTCTACGCCGTAGCCGGTAAAGGTGCCGCCCACCAGCGCAATGATCGGCATCCCGCCGTCGCCCAACCAGCGGTCCATGTCCTTGCGGCCCATGGGGCCAGACCCTATCGGCACGTCCACGCCGGCCCCCAAATGGCTGTTGGCGGCCCGGCAGGTAAGATGTCGCCGTTCTTTAACCGGCAGGGAGTGCCCGCCGGATTTGGGAGGAGACACACCATGACCACCGCAGTGATCGTCGACGCCGTCCGGACCGCCGGAGGCAAGCGCAACGGGAAACTCCGCAACTGGCACGCCGTTGACCTGGCCTCCGAGGCCCTCATGGCCCTCCAGCAGCGCAACAAGCTCGACCCCTCCGTGATCGACGACGTGATCATGGGCTGTGTCATGCAGGTGTCCGAGCAGTCGCTCAACATCGGCCGCAACGCCGTGCTGGCCGCCGGTTGGCCCGAGTCGGTGCCCGCCACCACCATCGACCGCCAGTGCGGTTCGTCCCAGCAGGCGCTGCACTTCGCCGCTCAGGGCGTCATGGCCGGGGCCTACGACATCGTGGTGGCCGCCGGGGTGGAGAGCATGACCCGCACCCCCATGGGGTCATCAGTCGTGCGCGACCTGGGCTACCCCTTCGGGCCCCGGATGATGGCCCGCTACGCCGAGAAGGGCGGGCTGGTCGGCCAGGGCATCGGCGCCGAGATGATCGCCGACCAGTGGGGAATCTCACGCGAGGACCTGGACGCCTTCTCGGCCCAGAGCCACCAGCGGGCGGCCGTCGCCACCGCCGAGGGCCGCTTCGAGAACGAGATCGTCCCCGTGGCCATCCGCGACGACGAGGGCAAGGACACGGACGAGCAGCTCACCGCCGACGAGGGCATCCGCCCCGACAGCACAGTGGAGACGCTGGGCAATCTCAAGCCCGCCTTCAAGCCCGAAGGGGGCAAGGTCACGGCCGGCAACTCCTCGCAGATCACCGACGGGGCTTCCGCCGTGCTGATCATGAGCGAGGAGAAGGCCAACGCCCTGGGGCTGCGGCCGCGGGCCCGTTTCCACGCCTTCGCCCTGGCCGGGGTGGACCCCATCACCATGCTGACCGGGCCGATCCCCGCCACCGCCGCCGTGCTGGAGCGGGCCAAGCTGACCATGGACGACATTGACGCGGTGGAGATCAACGAAGCCTTCGCCTCGGTCGTGCTGGCCTGGGAGAAGGAGCACCACCCCAACATGGACGTGGTCAACCCCAACGGTGGCGCCATCGCCCTGGGCCACCCGCTCGGCGCCTCGGGCGGCAAGCTGTGCGCCACCCTGCTCAACGAGCTGGAGCGCACCAACGGCCGTTACGGACTCCTCACCATGTGCGAGGGCGGCGGGCTGGCCAACGCCACCATTATCGAGCGCCTGGGCTAAGCGGCAAGGGCCGGGGCCTGGGCTTCGCGCCCGGGGCCGAGCTCCCTAGCGATATTTGGTCGCCATCAGGAAGCCGGCGAAGATCATGACCAGGCCGGCCACCAGGCCCCAGGGCGACCCGTGGGCGGCGAAGGGCAGGCGGAACAGGTAGTTGGCCACAATGACCACGACCCCGCCGATGAGCAGGAGCAGGACGACCACCCCGTACCAGGGCGGGCTGCGGCGCACGCTCTTGGGGATCGGCGCGGTGTAGCGGCCACTCTCCTCGGCCGTCGAGGGCCGTCCGACCTTGGACACGGTCCGCCCGGCGGCCGACTTTCCCTTGCGAGAAGCGCCGGCCGGTCCTGAGTTGGTCTTGTTGGTCTTGGTTGCCACGCAGGTGAGGATAGTCAGCCCCGGGCGGCCGTTCCGTGCGGCTGCGTTACGCTCTGTCGCTCATGGGAGCCCGGATCCTCGTCGTGGACAACTACGACTCCTTCGTCTACAACCTGGTCCAGGAGCTCGGTGAGCTGGGCGCTTCCCCCGTCGTCTTTCGCAACGACGCCATCGACGTGGCCGGCATCCAGGCCCAGCACCCCGATGCGGTCCTGATCTCCCCGGGGCCGGGTCGGCCCGAGGACGGCGGCGTGTCCATGGCCGCCATCAGGGAGCTGGCCGGCGAAGTCCCCCTCCTCGGCGTCTGCCTGGGCCATCAGTGCCTGGGCCAGGTCTATGGCGGGGCCGTCGTGCCGGCGCCGCACCTGATGCACGGCAAGACCTCGGAGATCCACCATGACGGGCAGGGCCTCTTCGCCGGCCTGCCCAATCCCTTCGTGGCCACCCGCTACCACTCGCTGGTGGTCAGCCCCGACTCGGTGCCCGACGAGCTGGTGATCACCGCCACCTCGAGCGACGGGGTGATCATGGGCCTGCGCCATCGCGAGCTGCCGGTCGAAGGGGTGCAGTTCCATCCCGAGTCGGTGTTGACCGCCTCGGGGCCCGCGCTCCTGGGCAACTTCCTGGCCCAGCTGGCCGGGGTGCCTACCGCTCCCTGAAGTAGAGCAACCCCTGGGCCGTGGTCGTGGTCGTGGTGGTGCCGCCACCGCCGCCCGGTTGTGTCGTCGTGGTGGTGGTGGTGCCCGACGGCTCGCAGATGGTCATGGTCACCGTGCTGGACGGCGGGACCATGGAGTTGGCCGAGGGGGTCTGGCTGTCCACGGTGCCCGGATTGGCCGCGCCGCCGTTGCATCCGGTGTCGGTGCTGAACTGCGGCACCAGATTGGCCTGGGTGACGGCGCCGCTGGCCGTGCTCTCCGAATCGCCGATCACTGACGGCACCGTGGCGCAGGCGCCGGTCGAGACCACCAGGTTCACCGGCGACGAGGGCGCCACTGAGGTATTGGCCGCCGGGCTCTGCGAGGCCACCACGCCGTTGGGTTGGGTGGAGCACATGTTGGTCTGCGTGCCCAGCGTCAGGTTGGCGCTGGCCAGCTGACTGCCGGCGGCGGCCGGGGAGTCACCGACCACGTTGGGGACGGGGACCGAGGTCTGCGTGCCCGACACGGTGAGCTTGACCACAGTGGTGGACTTCGCCTGGGAATTGCCGGCCGGGTCCTGGCTGAGCACGGTGCCAGTCGTCTTGGGGCTGGCGATGTCGGTGACCTTGTAGGCCAGCCCGGCCTTGTCCAGCGCGGCGATGGCCGCGGTGAGCTGTTGGTTGACCACCGAGGGCACCGTCACATTGGTGACCGTCGGGCCCCCGCTGACCACCAGGCTGACGGTGGTGTTCTTCTTGACCTTGGCCCCGGACTTGGGGTCGGTGGACAACACCTGGCCCTTGGGATCGGCACTCGTCTGCCTGGTCGTGCCGCCCACCACGAGGTTGTTGTTCTGCAACGTCTGGGTGGCGGCCTGGGCGGTCTCACCGACCACGTTGGGGACGGTGACGTTGGACCCGCCGAGCGAGCGCAGCAGGAAGAAGGCGATCACGGCCAGCGCGACCAGGAGGGTGACCAGCAGGGCGACCAGGCGCCGGGTACGGCGCTGGCGTTCCAACTCGGCCCGGCTGGGTCCCGCCGAACCGGCGCCCGCCGGTACGGCCCTGGTCTGGCCGGTCACCATGGTGGCCTGGGTGGCGTCGACCGCGGCCACCATGCTGGTGACGCCGGCGTCAGCCGCTTCGACCGGCCGGCCGTCGGCGAAGCGCAGCAGGTCGGCCCGCAGCTCCTCGGCCGACTGGTAGCGGTCGTCGGGCGACTTGGCCATCGCCTTCATGATCACGGCCTCCAGCGCCACCGGGATGCTGGGGTTCACGTCGCGGGGCAGCACCGGCTGGTCCCGGACGTGCTTGGACGCCACGGCCACCGGGGAGTCGCCCGTGAAAGGCGGCTTGCCGGTCGACATCTCGTAGAGGACGACGCCGAGGGAGTAGATGTCGCTGCGCGAATCGACGCCGTGGCCCTCGGCCTGCTCGGGCGAGAAGTAGGCGGCCGTGCCCATGACCGCACCGGTCTGGGTCAGGCTCTCCTCGGTGTTCATGGCCCGGGCGATGCCGAAGTCGGTCACCTTGACCGTCCCGTCGGCCGTGATGAGCACGTTGCCGGGCTTCACGTCCCGGTGGACCACCCCGTGGCGGTGGGCGAAGGCCAGAGCCGCCGCCACATGGGCGCCGATGGTGGCCGCTTGCTGGGGCGGCAGGGTGCCCGCCTCGCGCAGCACGGCCGAGAGGGCGCGCCCGTCCACGAACTCCATGACGATGAAGTAGGCCCCGTTGTCCTCGCCCCAGTCGAAGACGGGCACGATGTTGGGGTGGGACAGGTTGGCGGCGGCCTGAGCCTCCCGGCGGAAGCGCTCCACGAAGGCCCGGTCCACTGACAGCTCGGGAAACAGCACCTTGAGGGCCACCGGCCGGTCCAGCTGGCGGTCCCGGGCGCGGTACACCTGCGCCATGCCCCCACGGGCGATGAGATGGGTCAGCTCATAGCGGTTGGAAAAAACCCGCGGCGTCTCTACCGGTTCCATGGCGCCCTGAGCCTACGCTGGCTTTCCACGGTGGTCCTGTGCAGACAGCCCGTCATGGTTGGCCGGCGCTCTCGCTCAGGTAGGCCTGGAAGACCTTCTTGACGATGGGGCCGGCGACAACCGCGCCCGTCAGGTCCTGGGTCTGATACGGCACCACCACGGCGATGGCCAGCTGCGGCGTCCCCTTGGCCGGCATGAAGCCGATCATCCAGTCGTCGGTCTGCTCGACCTTGCCCGGGACCTGCGCCGTCCCGGTCTTGACCGCCACGTCCCAGGCGGCCGGGAAGATACCGGCGGCCGTCCCGTGCGAGGCCACGCCCTGCATGAGGTCGGTCACCGTGGCGGCCGCACTCTGGCTGGCCGCCGTCAGCATGGGCGTGGGGTGATAGGTGGCGACGATATTCCCCTGGGAGTCGCGTATCTGCTCCATCAGGTGGGGCGTCATGATCACCCCACCGTCGGCGATGCCGGCGGCGACGAGCGCATTCCCGAGCGGGGTGGCGGCATCGTTGTACTGGCCCAGGGCGCTCTGACCGAGCAGCGCCTGGCTGCCCACCGGCAGGTTGGAGAAGGTGGACGGGATGACGTTGGGCAGGTCGAGGGTGGGTACGTACTGGTCCTTCGTGTCGGAGATGGAGAAGCCGAACTTCTGGGCCTGCTCGGTCAGGATGGGCACGCCGAGCTGGACGCCCAACGCGGCATAGCCGGGGTCACACGAGGCCGGCAGCATGACGATCATGGTCCCGCCGCAGGGCGTGTTCCCGTCGTTGTGGATGGCCAGACCGTCGGGGAATTTGACCGAGACGGCCGGCGGGAAGCTGAAGTTCTCCAGGCTCGGCTTGAGGTTGTAGACGGCGGTGCTGTCCACCACCTTGAAAGTGGAGCCGGGGGGGAAGCGCTCCTGGGTGGCCAACGGCCGGAGGTGGGAGAAGCCCTCGGGGTCGGGAATCGACTCGCCGTAGTCGTAGCCGCGTTCGGTGGTGACGTCGGGGCTGGCGAAGGGAGCCGGGTCAAAGGTCGGGTTGGAGACCATGGCCAGCACGGCGCCCGTGGTCGGGTTGAGGACGACGACGGCGCCGTCCTTGTCCGGTCCCGGTGGCAGCGTGGTCAGCGCGTCGTAGGCGGCCTGCTGCAGGACCGGATCGATGGTCAGCATGACGTTGTCGGGCTCCGAGGGCGGCTTGTTGAAGATGACCTGGCTCAGGTTCTGGGGCGCCTGGGGGTGCGACTCGAGGTACTGGTTGTACTCGTACTCGATCCCGGTGGTCCCAAAGAAGATGGAGTCGTAGCCCGTGATGCCCGAGTAGAGCTGGCCGGTGGCGGCGGGGTACTCCCGCATGTAGTGGTACGGGCCGGTGGTGGACTTGACCGACTGGGCCAGCACCGTGCCGTCGGAGAGAAAGATGGTGCCGCGGTTGTTGTCAAACTTCTTGACGGCGACCTGCGGGTTGAACTGCGAGTTGGCCAACGCGCTGGCTCGGCGGAACTGGATGTTGCCCAGCTGGACCACCACCAGTGCGAAGCAGATGATCATGACCACGCCCAGCCATCTGATACGCCGCCCCATCAGGGCGCAGGCCTCATGGAACGGTGGTGGTGGTCGCCACGGGCGCCGTGGTCGTCGTCGTCGCAACGGTGGTCGGCACGGCAGTGGTGGCCGTCACCGGTGGCGCCCCGGGAACGGTCGTGGTGGTCGTGCTGCTGGTGGTGCTGGGCGGCGCGGTGATGTTGGGGATGGAGCCGTTGGGCCCGGTCCCGGTGGCGCCGCTCTTCTTGCCCGCCGCGTCGTGGAGGAAGACATACTCGTTGTGCAGGTTGGCCACGTAGTGCTTGGCGTCGGCCAGCGTCGGCTCCTGTACCCCGGAGTGGATCTGGGCCACCCCGGTGGGGAGCACCTGGTCGGTGGTGACCCCGGTGTGGTCCACCACCTTGGGGTCGAACCACAGCACGCCGCCCCGGTGTCCCTGCTGAATGACGATCTGCTTGCCCTGCACCGAAAGGAACCAGTTGTCGTAGGCGTACCAGCGGATGGCGAAGTAGGCGGCCGTCGGGATGGCCGCTACCAGCAGGACAAACAGCACCACCCGCACCGTGATCCGGCGGGGAATGCCCAGGCGCCGGCGGCGGGCGCCGCGGCTCTCGCCGGGCGGGGCGGCATCGACCACCGGGCGGGAGGGCGCTTGGCGCAGCGTCGAACGGGCGACCGGGACCGCTTGGGTGTTCCCCAGGAAAAAGTCGCCACTTCCCACGGCATCGACGCTCAGGGTCAGGTCATCGCCATTGAAGGCGAGGCGGGCCCCCGGGGCCAGGGTGTCGGTGCGCGGGCCGGCGGCGGCGGCGGCCCCGGCCCCGGCCGCGCCGGCCGCGGTCGTCCCCCCATCGGCAATGACCAGGGGCGCCCCGGCCCGGGCTCCGATGGGCGTGATCACCGAAGCCGGGGGGTCGCCTTCCTCACCGATCAGGACGTCGATCACCACCGCCGTGATGTTGTCGTTGCCGCCGTGGTCGTTGGCCAGTTCGACCAGCTTCTGCGCCGCCTCGTCGGGGTCGGGCACCGTGGCCAGGACCTCACCCAGCTCGTCCAGCCCGACCTCGTTGGAGAGCCCGTCGCTGCAGAGGACCACCCGGTCGCCCGCCCGGAGTTGCAGCTCCCACATGTCGGTGTCCACCTCGGGCGACGCGCCCAGGACGCGGGTGAGGATGTGGCGCTGCGGGTGCACCGCCGCCTCGGCCTCGGTGATCTCGCCGTGCCGCATGCGCTCCTCGGCCAGGCTGTGATCGGCTGTGATCTGCCTGATGTGACCTTCGGAGAAGACGTAGGCCCGCGAGTCGCCCACGTTGGCCAGGGCCAGCAGGTCGCGACCGTCGGCCCCACCGACCAGGGCCATGGCGGTCAGGGTGGTCCCCATGCCCCGCAGGTCGCTGTTGTCCATGCTCTGCTGCCACACGGCCCGGTTCGCCTGGGTGAAGGCCCCCTGCAGCCCGGCGGCCGTGGGATCGCGTGAGAAACCGTCCAGCAGGGCGTCGACGGCCACCCGGGCGGCCACCTCACCGGCCACGTGGCCACCCATACCGTCGGCCACCGCGAAGAGATTGGTCGCCTCCAGTGGGAGGTCCTGGTTGATGCGGCGCCGGCGTCCGACGTCAGTCGCCGAGCCGGACCGCAGCACGGTCACTTGGAGACCTCGAAGACGGTGGAGCCCACCTGGAGGACATCGCCCTTGGAGAGGCGCTGCGCCTGCGTGATCCTTTCCGAGTTGACGTAGGTCCCGTTGGTCGAGCCCAGGTCCTCCACCCATAGTTGATCGTTCTGGCGGAACAGGCGGGCATGCATGGTCGAGGTGTAGATGTCCTCGGGGGTCGAGACCCCGCAGCCGGTTGACCGCCCGATGGTCAGCTCATCATCGAGGTCGAAGGTCTGACCGGCGTTGGCCTCCGGTTCGACCACGCGCAGGAACAACTGCTTGCGCTTGGACGCCGGGCGGGGCGGGCGTGCCTCGGCCCGGTCCAGCCGCCGTTCGGCCCGGGACTTGCGGATGGTGGCCGGGCTCACCTCGACCCATACGGCCCGGATGACGCGCAGGAAGAACAGGAAGATGAGGGCAATCACCCCCCATTGCATGACGCGGAGCACCGCGTTCAGATTCTGGGTGGCGAACGGGATCGCCACCGCGATCAGGTCTTTCACGTCATCTCAAAGATGAGCCTCGTCGACCCGACGCTGACCTCGTCCCCGCTGGCCAAGATCTGCTCCCGAATCGGCGTGCCGTTGACCCGGGTGCCGTTGGTGGACCCGAGATCGGTCAGGACCACGCCCTCGCCCACCCGGCGCAGCTCAGCGTGGCGGCGGCTCACATTGGAGTCGTTGAGGACCACGCCGCACTCGGGCAGCCGGCCGATCACCAGGGCCTCGGTGCCCACCTGCACTCGCCGGCCGTCCGGCAGCACCAGCTCGGCCAGGAAGCCGCCGTCGGCGCCCTCGCGGACTTCGGCCACCACGGTGAACCGCCCGGCCTTGAGGGAGGCCCCTTCGAAAATCTCCACTTCCACCGGGCCTACGAAGGAGTAGCCCTCCACCTTGGCGTGCTCCCGGGCGGCATCGGAGAGCTCCCGGGAGAGGGCGTCCACGAAGTTGGAGAAGCGGTCGACGTCGGCCGGGGCCAGGGTGACCACGAAGGCATTGGGCGCGATAAGGCCCCGCACGCCCACCCGGCGGTGCAGGTCCATCTCGCGAGTCAGCCTCCGCCCGATTTCGACTGGTTGGAGGTTGCTTCTGAACGGCTTGGCCAACGTGCCCTCCACCAGTCGCTCAAGGCGCTCCTCGAACTTCTGGAGTCCCATGGTCCTGTAGAGACTAATGGGCCATTGGGCCCAATACCGGTCCGGACCCGGTCTGACCTGCTCACCGAGTCGAAATTCGCCCCCCGAGCCAGGGACTACTCTTGTCCGGTTGCTCGGGCGAGTGGCGGAATAGGTAGACGCGCAGGATTCAGGTTCCTGTGTCCGAAAGGATGTGGGGGTTCAAGTCCCCCCTCGCCCACCAAAGCGGCTTCCGGGTCTCGGCGGGGTGTTCTCTCGTCCGACGTACGCGGTCAGGGTGCGGCGAGATTGGGCGACGTCGGCCCCGACCGGATCCACAAGGGCGGCCCGGATCGCCCCCCGAAGCGCTTCATCCATAGAGGTCACCGAGCTCGGACGCGCTGGTCTTGAAAAAGAAACGAACATCTGTTATTTTTTTCTCTCATGGGTCGCCGCGCTGGAGTCACCGCCGAGGAGACCCGCGGGCAGATCATTCAGGCCGCCAGCCTCGTCTTCGCCCGCCGGGGCTATGAAGGCGCCAGCATCGCCGAGATCAAGGCCGAAGCGGGCCTGAGCAGCGGGCCCATCTATACCCACTACGGCTCAAAGGCCGAGCTGTTCATGGCCACCTTGCGGGCCCACACCCGGGATCAGGTCAACGGGATCGTCGGCCGTGGGGGCGGCACCTTCCTGGACGCCCTGGCGTCGGCCGGTGCCGGACTGGACCAGCGCAGCCCGACCTTGGACTGGCTGCTCATTGAAGCCATCCTCGTCGGGCAACGCGACCCCGAGGTGGCGTTGCTGCTGAGCGCCGCCTTCTCCGAGCGTGAGATGGCGACGGTCGAGCTGGCTCGACAGGCGCAGGCGGCCGGCGACCTCGACCCCACCGTCACGGCGGAGGCGGTGGCGCGACTCACCCTCATCATCGCCCTCGGAGCGCTGGTGGCGAGTGCCATTGATCTCCCGGCGCTCGCCCACGCCGATTGGTCCGGCCTCATCACTGCGCTCGCCGAGCGCGGCCGCCCCGCGCCGAGCCCCCCTCCTCGGAGTCAGCCGTGACGCAGACCAGCAACGCGACGAGGAAGATCCGGACTCGTCGGATGACCTTCGACGAGTCGATGACCGACATGCCTCGACACTTTGCCGGCAACGGCGATCTCATCAGCAGCCACGTCATCGCGGCCCTCTCCGCCGTGTTCCCCGATGGCGAGGACTTCTTCGTCCGGTCCGTGCGCCATTTCCGAGACCAGATCACCGATCCCGACTTGAAGCGGCAGGTGGCCGGCTTCATCGGCCAGGAGGCCGTGCACGGGCGGGAGCACCGCATGCTCAACGAGCACTTCGATCGCCTCGGCTACCCGACCAAGAAGGTCGAACCGGTGATCCGGTGGGCCCTCGCCGGGCGCGAGCGGCTGCTGCCCGCCACGTCCAACCTGGCGGCGACGGCGGCGCTGGAGCACTTCACCGCCACGATCGCCGAGATCATCCTGACCGACCCCGCGGCCCGCCAGCAGATCGGCCACCGGGGTGTGCGGGATCTCTTCGTCTGGCACGCGCTCGAAGAGTCCGAGCACAAGGCCGTCGCCTTCGACGTGTATCGCGCCGTCGGCGGGAGCGAATGGATGCGGGTCGTCACGATGAACATCATCCGTTACGGCTTCGTCGTCACCATGTCGCTCCAGGTGGCGCTCTCCCTACTCCTCGACCCGGCCGCCTATCGACCCGTACGACTGTGGCGGAGCCTGCGTGCTTTCCGGACGTCCCCCCTCGTTGGGCTCAAGGTGTGGCGTCGCCTACGGGACTACAACCGCCGCGACTTCCACCCCGACGACTACGACAATGTCGAGCTGATACAGCACTGGCGAGCCGAGCTGTTCGGTGCCCGCGGCACGTTGGTCGACCGGCTGTCTGCTTAGGGGCGTCGGGGGTCACCCTGGCACAATGAAGCCGGTCTCATAGGCGATCACCACCAGCTGGGCCCGATCGCGGGCATCCAGTTTCATGAGAATCCGGCTGACGTGGGTCTTGGCCGTGGCGGCACTGATGTACAGCTCCTCGCCCAGCTCCTGATTCGACCTCCCCCGGGCGACCAACCCGAAGACCTCGCGCTCACGCTCGGTCAGGGTCAGGAACGCCGCGGTCGGCGTCGCCCGGGTGTGTTGGGTGGCGAATTCGGCAATCAACCGCCGGGTGACGCTCGGCGCCAGGAGGGCATCGCCCCCGGCGACGACCCGGATGGCCGAGAGGAGCTCTTCGGGCGGGGTGTCCTTCAACATGAAGCCGCTGGCGCCGGCTCGCAGGGCGGCGTACACGTACTCATCGAGATCGAAGGTGGTCAGGATCAAGATCCGGGGAGAGGCCTGGCCTGGTTCGGCCAGGATGTGACCGGTGGCCTCAATCCCGTCCATGACCGGCATGCGCACATCCATCAGCACCACATCGGGCCGAGTGGCCCGGACCAGTTCGAGGGCTTCGGCACCGTTGGACGCCTCGCCCAGCACCTCCAGATCCGGGGCCGAATCCACCAGCACGCGAAACGCGCCCCGCACCAGCGCCTGGTCGTCAACCACCAGGACACCGATCGTCACGATGTGGCCGCCGCGATGGGGAGACGGGCCCGCACCTCGAAGCCGCCGGCCGGGCGCGGGGCGGCGATCAGGGTCCCGCCGAACATGGCCGTGCGCTCGCGCATGCCCACGATGCCGTGATGCGCCCCGGCCGTTACGTTGGGAAGCACGGCCCCATTCCGGTGCAGCGCTCCTTCGTCAACCACGCTGATGACGACGGCCCCGGGCTCAAAGGTGATGTCGACACTGGCCTGGGCGGTGCCGGCATGCTTGGTCACGTTGGTCAGGGCCTCCTGGACGATGCGGTAGAGGGAGAGGTCCAGGCTGGGCGAGACCGGCACCACCCGACCGTGCTGGTGGAACGTGACCGTCAACCCCGCCTCCCGGCACTGGTCAAGGAGCCCACCCAGTTCAGCCAGGCCCGGGACAGGCGCCAGGCTGGGCCCTTCGCCTTCTGGCTCGTGGCTGCGGAGGACGCCCAGCACCCGGCGCAGGTCCTCGAGAGCCGAGCGGCTGGTCGTCTCAATGGCGGCCAGCGCCTGGCGCGCCTCTTCGGGTTGTGCATCAAGGACATGGCGACCCACACCGGATTGGACCGCGATCACGCTGAGGCTGTGGGCCACGATGTCGTGAAGCTCCCGGGCGATATGGAGGCGTTCTTCAACCAGGGCCTTCTGGGCCCGCTCCACCTCTAGTCGTTGGCGCTGCTCAGCCTGGAGTACCGACCCGGCCACATAGGCGCGCCGCGAGCGGACGCTGTCGCCCAGAAACCACGCCACCCCCGCCGCGATGAGGTTGTCGACGGTGTCGATGGAGTCCAGGCTGCCGCCGGCCGACCTGACCAGATGGGCCAGGCCGAGCGCCCCCAGAAAAACCACCCCGGCCGCGCCGGTCAGCCAAAGGGACTCCTTCCGCTCGCATTGGGTGGCCACCATGTACACCGGAGCGGCAATGACGGGGGTGCCGGCGAAACCCTCGCCGAGGAGCGTGCCCACCACGACCGGGACCGTGATCAGGGCGAGCACCAGGACCGGGTACGTGCGTCGAAACGGCAGGGCGAAGGTGGCCAGGCCCAGTGCGACGAGCAGCAGCGCAATCTCGGCCGGATTGCGGTGGTGGTGATGACCCAGGAAGAGGCTGGTTAAACCGCCGAAAAGCAACAGGGTGGACAGACCGACGTCAATGGCAACCCACCAGCGCATTGAAATGCGGTGGAGGAGCGGTGGGCGGGGAACGGCGATCCCCGGTGGCGCTGCCATTTCCTCGACGCTACCGAGCCCCCGCCCGCCGCGCATCAGCCCACCGGCGTCTCCCCCGTACATCGCAGGGCGTACGGCGCCGGCCCGTTGCCGGTCGTCCCTACACCGTGAGAGGCGATCAGACAGCGCCGGTCGGGCGACGACCTCGGGGCGGCGCACCGTCATGCTCAGTTGAGAGGTTCGCACGCACCAGTCGGACCGGCACCCAAGCTCACCCAATGAGGAGCGGCACATGATTGAGGTCACCGGGATCACCAAGCGTTACGGCGACACCCTGGCCGTCGACGATCTCTCCTTCGACGTCAAACCGGGACAGGTCACCGGATTCCTGGGCCCGAACGGATCCGGGAAGTCGACCACCATGCGCATGATCATGGGGCTCGACAATCCCGATGCCGGGACGGCCAGGGTCAATGGCGGTCCCCTCCACGGCCTCGGATGGCCACTACGCGAGGTCGGCGCTCTCCTGGAGGCCAAGGCCATCCACCAAGGGCGCAGCGCGTTCAACCACCTGTGGGCCCTGGCCCAGACCAACGACATTCCCCGATCGCGGGTGGACGAAGTGCTCGACGTCGTCGGTCTCTCCAGCGTGGCCCACAAACGCGCCGGCACCTTCTCATTGGGGATGGGGCAGCGACTGGGGATTGCGGCCGCGCTCCTGGGGGACCCGAGCGTCCTCCTCTTCGACGAGCCCATCAACGGGCTCGACCCGGAGGGGATCCGCTGGGTCCGCAACCTGCTCAAGGGTCTGGCCCGGGAAGGACGGACGGTCTTTGTCTCGAGCCACCTCATGAGCGAGATGGCGCTGACGGCGGACCACCTGGTCGTGATCGGTCGCGGCCGGCTCATCTCCGAAATGGCGGTCGACGAGTTCATCGCGCAGAGCTCGCAGCAGTTCGTGCGGGTCCGTGCCCCGAAGGCGGACGAGTTCCGGGATGCCATGCGGGCGGCGGGGGCGACCGTCGTCGAAGAGGAGGACGGCGCGCTGTCCGTGGCCGGGCTCAACGCCCAGGAGATCGGCGACTTCGCCTACGACCAGAGGGTGGCCCTGCACGAGCTCTCACCACAGCTGGCCTCGCTTGAAGAGGCCTTCATGGAACTGACCCAGGACAGCGTTGAGTACCGCGCCGAAGGCGGTCCTTCGGCCACGCCCCACTCCGATCACCAAAACGACCGGCACACGCCGGCAGGAAAGTGAGCCTCACATGACCCTCATCACCACCACCATTCCGGCGCCCCGAGCGCCCCACTATTCCCTGCGCGGCGTGATGCGCTCCGAGTGGACGAAAATGCGGAGTGTCCGCTCCACCACCTGGACGCTGGCCCTCACCATCGTCCTGACCGTCGGCGTCGGTCTCATTGCCGCCGGGACTGAGAACGGCCACTGGGCCCACGTCTCGGCCAGCGACCGCCTGACCTTCGACCCCACCAACCTGAGCCTCACCGGGCTGCTGGTCGGCCAACTCACCATCGGCATCCTCGGTGTGCTGGTCATCAGCGCCGAGTACGGCACGGGGACCATCCGGGCCAGCCTGGCCGCCATCCCGAACCGGCCACTCTTCCTGGCCGCCAAGGCCGCGACCTTCGCGCTGGTCGCACTGGTGGTCGGCGAGTTCGTCTCCTTCGTGGCGTTCCTGGTGGGACAGGCGATCATTTCCAGCCCCGTCCCCCACGCCAGCATCGGCCAGGCCGGCGTGCTGCGAGCCGTGGTCGGCGGGGGCCTCTTCCTGGCGGTGCTGGGCCTCCTGGCCCTCGGCCTGGGATCCATCGTCCGCCACACGGCGGGGGCGCTGGCCGCGTTCGTCGGTGTCCTGCTCATCCTGCCCGCACTGCTCCCGGCCTTCCCCACGTCCGTGCAGCACGCGGTCTCAAAGTTCCTTCCGACCACCATCGGCAGTGCCATGACCACGGTCAACCCGCACCTCGGAAAGGGCGCCAGCCCCACCTTCAGCCCATGGACCGGCTTGTTGATCCTGGCCGCCTATGCCGCGTGTGCCCTGGCCATCGGGGGCTGGCGGCTGGTCCGACGCGACGCCTAGGGCGTCGGAGGCGGGCCGCCGCGGTCCGAAGGCCGGGTAGGCAATAATCCAGCGTATGCCAGCGCTCGAACCTCGAGACGGAGAGCGCAGCCCGGTCCGGATCTCCGACGGTGAGCGCAACGACGCCGTGGAGCGGCTCAACGTGTTCTTCGCCGAGGGCCGGCTCAACCACGACGAGTACTCGGTCCGGCTCGACGACATTTACGGCGCCCGGACCGACCTGGAGCTGAACGACGCCTTCCGCGGCCTGCCCCGGGCCGCGCCCGCCGCCCCGGGGAGGGTGGCCCGACGGGACCTGCGCAGCCGGATCGATCTGGCGGTCGGGGTCGGCGCCCCCGGGGCCCTCTGCACCGCCATCTGGGCCATGACCACCCAGGGCTACTTCTGGCCCGAGTGGGTCTGGCTGGCCACCGCCATCAGCGTGGTCGGTGGCTACCGGATCTCCCGCCGCCGCCGGCGACCCCGGCGGGCGACGCGCCGGATCACCCCACCGCCCAGCCGGACACCCGAACCGGTGGCCTCGGGCGGCCACGACGGCCGGGCCATCCTGACGGCCGTCTTCGTTGACATCGTCGGCTCCACCCAGAAGGCGGCCGCGGTGGGGGACGCACCCTGGCGGGAGATCCTGCGCCGCTTCGAACACCTGGTCGATGGTCAGCTGGTGGAGTTCGGAGGTCACAAACTCTTCACCAAGGGTGACGAGGTGGTGGCCACCTTCCGCTCCCCGGCCCAGGCCATCAACTACGCCTGTGCCCTGCGTCAAGCCGTCCAACCGCTGGACCTCGACCTCCGGGCCGGCATCCACACCGGCGAGGTGGAGGGCAGCCAGACCGACCTGAGTGGGATCACCCTGCACATCGGCCAGCGGGTCTCCGCCATCGCCACACCGGGCCAGATCCTGGTCTCCTCGACGGTGCGCGACATCGCCTACGGCTCGGGCATCGCCTTCTCCGATTGCGGCGAGCATGAGCTGACGGGATTGACCGGCAACTGGCATCTCTACTCCGTCGGGGGCGCCGCGTGATCAGGCGGGATCAGGCCAGCGAAAAAAATCTACGCGAAACCGTCACCCAGCAGTTACAGTGCCGTCACGAACGTTCACGAGAGTGCAACTGAGGCTGGTTCGCACAATCGGAGAGTAAGGAGTTGGGCGCATGCGTCGACCATTTCACCGGCTTATCCTGCCGCTCGTCGTTGTCAGTTCGGTCCTCATCGCCTATCCGGGTAGTTCTGGCGCGAGCTCCAAGCCCACCTACACCCTCGCCTATGAAGGTCCGCTGTCCGGGGGGAACGCCCAACTCGGCCTCAACATGGAGTTCGCCGTGCAACTGGCGATCAAGCAGGCCAACGCCGGCAAGACATTCGGGACGTTGCCCTTCACGTTGAAGTTCCTGGCCGAGGACGATCAGGGATCGGCCAGCCAGTCGCCCACGGCCGCGCAGGCTCTGATCAACAACTCCTCGGTCGAGGCGGTGGTCGGACCGGCGTTCTCGGGTGCCACCAAAGCAGCCGAGCCGGCGTTCTCGGCCGCCAACTTGGCGACGGTGAGCCCATCGGCGACCGAGCCCGACCTGGCGACACAGGGCTGGGGCAACTTCTTCCGGGTGGTGGCCGATGACAATGCCCAGGGACCCGGAGACGCGCAATACGCCGCCAAGGTGCTCAAGGTCAAGAAGGTCTACTCGGTCGACGACGCCAGCGCCTACGCCACCGGACTGGTGACCGCCTTTAACACCGCGGCCAAGGGTCTCGGCATGACGGTCACGCACCAGACGGCACCGGGGACGACCCAGTGCCAGGCCGGGACGGGCGACGTGTCCGAGTACGGCGCGCTGGCCAGCCAGATCAAGTCCAGCGGCGATCCGGCCACCTTCTACGCCGGGTACTACTGCGACTTTGCCCTACTGGCCAAGGCGCTGCGGACCGCCGGCTACACCGGCCAACTCATCTCCGACGACGGGAGCCTCGACCCCAAGTTCGTCAGCCAGGCCGGGGCCAGCGTGGCCAACAAGACCCTGATCAGCTGCGCCTGCGCTGACCTCACGACGGGCGCGGCCGCCACCTCATTCGCCAAGCAGTTCAAGTCCCTGGCCCACTTCGCCATCGGGACGTACTCGGCCGAGGCGTACGACGCCGCCAACGCCACCATTTCGGTCATGAAAGCGGTGGGGGCTCACCTCACCCGAGCCAAGGTGGTGGCCGGCCTCAAGCATGTGAACTACAAGGGGCTGACCAAGACGGTCAAGTTCACTTCGAACGGGGACATCGCCAGCACCGCGGTCTACATCTACCAGGTGAAGAGCGGGAAGATCACGACGCTGGGCCTGCTGACACAACTGGTCAAGTAGCCCACCCGGCTCCGCTGACTCGTCCCGGTTCCGCCTTGACCGGGGATACCGCCACGGTCCACGCCGGGCCGTTGGCGAGCGGGTAACCGGCGATGTGTTTCACCCAGAACTTCTGGAGTCTCCTGATCTCCGGACTGGCCAACGGGCTGCTCTACGCCCTCATCGCCCTCGGCTACACCCTCGTCTACGGCGTGCTCCGGTTGATTAACTTCGCCCACAGCGAGGTCTTCATGAGTGGCGGGTTCGCCGGCTATTTCGTGCTCAAGGCCGTCATCGGCACCAACCAGCCCAGCGGCGCGGCCTCGGTCGGCTACGTCGTGCTCGGCATAGCCGGCGGTGCGGTGGGCGGAGCCACCGTGGCCTTCTTGCTGGAGCGGGTGGCCTATCGCCCCTTGCGCCGGCGAAATGCACCCAGGCTGGCCTTCCTCATCAGTGCCATCGGCGCCTCGTACTTCCTCTACAACCTGGCCGGCAAGGAGTTCGGGCGGGATTCGCTGAGCATTCCGGCCCCGTTCACCAACGGCACCGTGGCCACCGTGTTCGGAGCGCAGATCCAGACGTACTACGTCGTCATCGCCATCGCCACCCTGGTCATGCTGGTGAGTCTGGACCGCGTCGTGGCGCTCACCCGGCTGGGCAAGGGCATCCGGGCGGTGGCCCAGGATGCCGAGACGGCCAGCCTCATGGGGGTCAACGTCGACCGGATCATCTCCCAGACCTTCATCATCGGCGGCCTGCTCGGGGGGGCCGCCGGCTTCCTGTTCGGGCTCAGCGCCGGCGTCGTCTACACCATGGGCTTCACGCCGGCCCTGAAGGCCTTCACCGCGGCCGTGCTGGGCGGCATCGGCAACATCCGGGGCGCGGTCATCGGCGGCCTGGTGCTCGGTGTGGCCGAGAACCTGGGCGTGGCGTGCACCCAGTCCTCGTGGCGCGACGTCGTCGCCTTCGGCATCCTCGTCCTCGTCCTGCTGGTCCGCCCGACCGGGATTTTGGGCGAGCGTCTGGGTCGTTCGGCATGAGGACCGTGCTCGAGGACCGGCGGGTGCGCCTCAAGGCGCTGTGGGTCGATCCCGCCGCCCGGCGGCTCGTGGCCTGCCTCATCGGGTCCCTCGTGCTGGCCCTGATGACCGGGCCCTCGGGCAGCACCACGGCGCCGACGTCGGGGTTCACCGGCTCCATCCTCAACACCCGGGTATTCATCTTCCTGGCCCTCGGTGTCGTCCTGTGGCTGCTCATGACCGCCCAACGACGTTACGGGGAGCGCATCCGTACCTTGAGCGACCGGGTCTCGGCCGCGCCGCGCCGGCTCGTCCCGGACCGCCGCTTCCGCTACGGCGGCTACGCCGCCATCCTGGCCGTCGCCATCATCTATCCGATGCTCCTCTCCAGCTTCTGGCAGGAGGTGCTGGTCGACCAGATCGGCGTGTACGTGCTGCTGGCCATTGGCCTCAACGTCGTGGTCGGCTACGCCGGACTGCTTGACCTGGGTTACATCGCGTTCTACGCCATCGGGGCCTACTCGGCCGCCTACTGGACGGGCGCGCTGCCGGTCCACCCACCGCTCCACCTGACCCCGTTCTTGGCCATCCCCTTCGCCATCCTCACCGCCATGCTGGCCGGGGTCGTGCTGGGCGCACCGACGCTGCGCCTGCGGGGGGACTACCTCGCCATCGTGACCCTCGGGTTCGGCGAGATCATCCAGATCGTGGCCACCAACCTCGGGGGCGTCACCGGAGGCGCCCAGGGGGTCATCGGGATACCCCACTTCGCGGTGCACCTGCTCGGGATCAAATACATCTGGGGGATCAGCTCCCTGCCGTACTACTACCTGCTGCTGGTCTTCGTCGTGATCGTCCTCGTCCTGTTCAGCTCGCTCGAGAACTCACGGGTTGGACGGGCCTGGTCGGCCATCCGGGAAGACGAGGTGGCGGCGGAGGCGACCGGGATCAACGTCCTCAAGTACAAGGTCATGGCTTTTGCCATCGGTGCCTCCACCTCGGGATTCGCCGGCATGCTCACGGCGAGCAAGATCGGCTTCATCGAACCGGGGTCCTTCACGGTCCAGCTGTCCATTCTCATTCTGGTCCTGGTGATCTTCGGAGGGATGGGCTCGCTGCCCGGCGTGGTCGTCGGCGCCGCCTTCTTGCAGTGGGCGCCGCAGTACCTGCGCGCCCATCCGCTGTTCGGATTCCAGCCCCAGGACCTCTACATCTACCTCGGGGCGTTGCTGGTGCTCATGATGATCTACCGACCCGAAGGCATGATCCCCTCACGCCGCCGGCGCCGGGAGATCGGCCTGGCTGAACACGGCATCGGCTCGGCGGACGCCATGCGCGACATCTCGGGCCCGGTCGAATGAGCGTCGCCACCGTTCCCGCCGCCAGCTTGGTGGGCGACGTCATCATTGAGGTCAAGGAGGTGACGCTCACCTTTGGCGGGGTCACCAGCCTGGCCGGCGTCACCCTCAATCAGCGCCGCGACGAGATCCTCTCGATCATCGGCCCCAACGGAGCCGGCAAGACCTCGCTCTTCAACTGCCTCACCGGGGTGTACTCCCCGCAGAAGGGATCGATCACCTTTCACCCGGCGCAGGGCCGGGCGGAGCCCATCGTCGGGCGCAAGCCGAACCGGGTGAACCAACTCGGCATCGCCCGCACCTTTCAAGCGAGTCGGCTCTTCAACGCCCTGACCACGTTTGAGAACGTCAAGATCGGGGTTGAGTCGCGCCAGCACACCGGGCCGATCGGCGCCATGCTGCACCTGCCCCGGACCCGTCGGGAGGAGCGCGAGGGCGATGCCCGGACCGAGGAGCTCCTCGACTTCGTTGGCCTGACCGGCCAGGCGAACGACGTGGCCAGCTCCCTTCCCTACGGGGACCGGCGCCGCCTCGAAATCGCCCGGGCGCTCGGGACCCGGCCCGAACTCCTGCTCCTGGACGAACCGGCCGCCGGCACCAATCCGGCCGAGAAGGAGGAGCTGGCCGACCTCATCCGCAAGGTGCGCAACCAGATGGGGGTCACCGTCCTGCTCATTGAGCACGACATGCGGCTCGTGATGTCCCTGGCCGACCGGATCATCGTGTTGAACTTCGGTGCGGTGATCGCCGCCGGCACGCCGGCCGAGGTGCAGCGGGACCCGGCCGTCATTGAGGCGTATCTCGGTACCGCCGACGACGAGGAGCCGGAGCGTCCGGAGCCGGGCGGGCCGGCGCCGTCCGGCCACGGAGAGCACTGACGTGCTCTTCGAGTTACGCGACCTGGAGGTGCGCTACGGGACCATCCGCGCCCTCAAGGGCATCAGCCTCGAGGTGGCGGAGGGTGAGATCGTCACCCTGCTGGGAGCCAACGGGGCCGGCAAGACCACCACGTTGAGGACCAGCTCGGGTTTGGTACGGCCGGTGTCGGGCACGGCCCGCTTCGACGGGCACGACATTCAGGGGCTGCCGGCCCACAAGTTCGTCTCGCTCGGCATCGGGCACGTGCCCGAAGGTCGCCGGATCTTCCCCCGCATGAGCGTGCTGGAGAACCTCGAGATGGGCGCGTTCCAGCGGCGCGACAGCCTCCGCGACGACCTGAAGCGGGTCTACACCATGTTTCCTCTCTTAGAGGAACGCCGGAAGCAGGAGGGCGGCACCCTCTCGGGTGGGGAACAGCAGATGCTGGCCATCGGGCGCTCCCTCATGGGCCGTCCCCGCCTCCTGCTCCTGGACGAGCCCTCCATGGGATTGGCCCCGTTGATCGTGGCGCAGATCTTCGACATCATCCGGCAGATCCGCGAGGACGGCACGACCATCCTCATCGTGGAACAGAACGCGACCCAGGCCTTGAAGCTGGCCGACCGCGGCTACGTACTCGAGACCGGGACCATCGTCATGTCCGGCAGTGCCGATTCGTTGCTCCACGACGAGGGGGTCCGAGCGGCCTACCTCGGTGTCGACGTGGCACCACCGGCACCACTGGCACCACCGGACGCCCCAGGAGTGCCATGAGCCCCGTGAGCGGCGATGTGGCACGTCAGCGCGCCCGGGCCTGGCCGGTAGGTTTGGCCGGGCCGGTCACCCCGGCCCGGGTGGCCAGAGCAGGAGGGTTGTGACGACGAAGAGAGTGGTCCTGATCACCGGCGCCTCGGCCGGCATCGGGCAGCGGGCGGCCGACCGCCTGCACCAGGAAGGCTGGACGGTCATCGGGGCCAGTCGCCGGGGCACCGCCTCGGGGGGCTGGACCCCCCTGACCATGGACGTCGACCACGACGAGTCGGTACGGAACGGCGTGGCGGGCATCCTGGCTGAGCACGGTCAACTCAATGCGGTGGTGGCCGGGGCCGGGTGGGGGCTGGCCGGCGCCGTGGAGCAGACCCAGATCGCGGACGCGAAGGCGCAACTCGAGACCAACTTCTGGGGCGCCGTGCGGGTGGTGCAGGCCGCCCTCCCGGCCATGCGCGATCAGGGCAGCGGGCGCGTCGTCCTCATCAGCTCTATCGGCGGCGCCATCGGCATCCCCTTCCAGGCGTTCTACAGCGCCAGCAAGTTCGCCCTGGAGGGTTACGGCGAGTCCCTGGCCTACGAGGTGGCCCCCTTCGGGATCCACGTCAGCCTGATCCAACCGGGCAACGTGCGCACCGACTTCACCGGCAGTCGCCGCAACGTGGTTCCCCCGGACGGGGTGGATCCCTACGCCGAGGCGGTGGCCAAGGCCGTCGGCCTCATGGAGCGCGACGAGGCCAACGGGGTGCCGGCCGACGACGTGGCTGCCGTCATCTCCTCGGTGCTGAACCACACTCGGCCGCGCCGGCGGGTATCGGTCGGCAAGGCGGGCGAGCGGGTGGGCCTCGTCGCCAAGCGGCTCCTGCCCTACCGGGTCTTCGAGCGGGCCGCCAAGAGCAGCCTCGGTGTCTGACCCCACCCCGTCCCTGGTCGTCCAGGCCGACCAGCTCGACCAGCTGTGCGCCGACATCGAAGGCGAGGAGTTTTACGCGCTCGATACCGAGTTCCACACCGAGCGCACCTACTACCCGCAACTGGCCCTCATTCAACTGGGCTGGGCCGGCCGGGTGGCCCTGGTCGATCCCCTGGCGCTGGACCCCAAACCGCTGGCTCGCCTCTTCTCGGGACCGGGCATCGCCGTGGCCCATGCCGCCGGCCAGGACATGGACGTGCTCGAGGCGGCCTGTGGCGCCGCGCCGGCCACCGTCTTCGACACCCAGATCGGCGCCGGGTTCCTGGGCTTGTCCTCCCCCTCGCTGGCCCGGCTGCTCAGCCAGTTCCTGGACCTCGACCTGCCCAAGGGGGACCAACTCTCGGACTGGCTGAAGCGGCCCATCTC
Organism: Acidimicrobiales bacterium; assembly: GCA_035552095.1. Lineage (GTDB taxonomy): Bacteria > Actinomycetota > Acidimicrobiia > Acidimicrobiales > RAAP-2 > Bog-473. The sequence continues at coordinate 27,050 of DASZMA010000072.1, forward strand.
GGCCGCCCAGATCACCTACGCCGCCGGGGATGTGATCCACCTCCTGGCGCTCCGGGACGTGCTGGCCGGGCAACTCGCCGAGCGGGGGCGCCTGACCTGGGCGGAGAAGGAGTGCGCGCTGACCCTGGGTGAACGCCGACGCGCCGTGGTCCCCGAGGAGACCTGGTGGAAGATGGGCGATATCCGCAAGCTCAGCGTGCGCTCACGCGGCGTGGCCCAGGAGGTCTCCGCCTGGCGGGAACGCCAGGCGGCCGCCATCGACCGGCCCCGGCGATCGGTGTTGTCGGACTTGGCGCTCCAGGCCATCGCCCAGCGACCGCCCCGTAACCGGGCGGACCTGCAGGCCGTGCGCGGCGTGGACGGGCGCCATCTGGCCCAGGGCGGCGCGGCCAGGATCCTCGAGGCGGTCGAACGCGGACTCGCCCTGCCCCCGGACCAGCTGCGCCTGCCCCCGGAGGGGCGCGAGACCCAGGTCCCGGCCGCGGCGGCCGCCGTCTGCGCCGGACTGGTGCGCCAGATCGCCGACGACTTCCAGTTCGATCAGGGGTTGCTGGCCACGCGAGCCGATATCGCCAACCTGCTCTGCGGCGAGCCCAGCCGGCTCGATGTGGGCTGGCGCCGCGACATCGCCGGCGATGCCATCCGCAGCCTGGTCGACGGCGAGGTGGCGGCCGCCTTCGACGCCGACGGCACGCTCTTGCTGGAGGAGCGCTCGCACCGGCCGCGCCCCGCCGCCGGAGATGCCCGGTAAGCGGCGCCGGCTCGCTGCCCTTAGTTGACCGACCGGTCGCGCCCGGTCCAGTAGGGCTGGCGCAACTTGTACTTCTGCAACTTCCCGGTGGCGGTGCGGTCCAGGGCCTCGCGGTGCTCCACGCTGGTCGGCGCCTTGAAGTGGGCCAGCCGGTCGCGGCAGTGGGCGATGAGCTCGGCCTCGGTGGCACTGGTGCCCGGGCGCAGCACCACCAGTGCCTTGATCGTCTCGCCCCACTTCTCGTCGGGCACCCCGATCACCGCCACCTCGGCCACCGCGGCGTGCTGGTAGAGGCAGTCCTCGACCTCAATGGAGGAGACATTCTCACCGCCGGTGATGATGACGTCCTTCTTGCGGTCCGAGATCACCAGGTAGCTCTCGTCGAGGTAGCCGCCGTCACCGGTGTGGAACCATCCATCCTCGAGCGCGGCCGCCGTCTCGTCCGGCTGTTCCCAGTACCCGGCGAACACGTGGTTCGCTCGTGCTAGCACCTCGCCCTCCTCGTCCACCTTGATCTGCACCCCGATGGCGGGCACGCCGGCCCGGCTGAGCCGTTGGGAGCGCTCGGCCGGGTCAAGGTCGTCCCACTCGGCGGGCGACCGGTTGATGGTGAGCAACGGCGACGTTTCGGTCAGCCCGTAAATCTGAATGAACTCCCACCCGAGCTCGGTCTCAATGCGCTCAATGGTCTTGGACGGCGGCGGCGCGCCCGCCACCACCATGCGCACCGTGCCCCGACCCGGCACCGCCCGGCCGGCGGCCGCCCGGGCCGTCGCCGCATCGAGAATGGCCGCCACCACGGCCGGGGCCCCGCAGAGGAGCGTCACGCCGTGCTGCTCAATCCGGCTCAGGATCTCCTCGCCGTCCACCTTGCGCAGCACAATGTGCGTCCCGCCCATGCCGGTCACGGCGTAGGGCATCCCCCACCCGTTGCAGTGGAACATGGGCAGGGTGTGCAGCAGGACGTCGCGGTCGCTCACCCCGGTGTGCCAACCGAAGGTCGCCGCGTTGAGCCAGCAGTTGCGCTGCGTCAGCTGCACGCCCTTGGGCCGGGCCGTCGTGCCCGAGGTGTAGTTGACCGAGCAGGTGCCGTCCTCCTGGCCCTCCCAGTGCGCCGGCCGCTCATCGGGTGCGGCCGGCGCGAAGAGGTCGGCGTCGTCCACCCCGTCCAGTGCGAAGCGGTGGGTGACCTTTATGTCGGCCACCACGTCGGTCAGCTCGGGGTCGTAGAGGAGGACGGAGGCCCCGGAGTGCTCGACGATGTAGCCGATCTCGGCCGAGGTCAGGCGGAAGTTGATCGGCACCAGGATGCGCCCGTACCCGCTGACCCCGAAGTACGAGGTCAGAAAGCGGCCCGAGTTCGGGCTGACGATGGCTACCCGGTCGTCGTGCGCCACCCCGAGGTCGTCCAGGCCCCGGGCCATGCCGCGAGCGCGGGCCTCCAGCTCGGCGTAGGTCAGCCGGCCCAGGGAGCCGGGCACGTCCGGCTCGTCCACCACGGCGGTACGGGCGCCGTAGACCAGCGCGCCCCGATTGAGAAAGTCCGCCACTGTCAGCGCCACCCGCATGAGACGTTCACCCTCCCCAGGTACCGACGGTGCCTCGGCGACCGACGTTAGCGGACGGCGTCGGGCCGCTTCCTAGAAGTGACCGAGCACCGGGTGCGCCACGTAGGGCTTTTCCAGCGCCGCCACTTCGTCGGCACTGAGGGTCAGCTCTTCGGCCGCCAGCGCGTCCTGCAGGTGGGAGGGCTTGGTCGACCCGACAATCGGCGCGGTCACGCCGGGCTTGCTCAGCAGCCAGGCCAGCGCCACCTGCGCCGTCGGCACGCCGCGCCCCGTCGCCACTTCCTGGGCCGCCTCCACCACGTCGAAGTCGGTCGGCTGGTCGTACAGGTAGTCGGTGAACGGATCGGTGCTGCTCCTGGTGGTGAGGCGTCCCCCGTCCCGGGTGCGGGTGCCGGCCAGCACACCGCGGGCCAGCGGGCTCCATGGAATGCACCCCACGCCCTGGTCCAGGCAGAGCGGGATCATCTCACGCTCCTCCTCCCGGTAGATCAGGTTGTAGTGGTTCTGCATGCTGACGAACTTGGTCCACCCGTGCTGCTCCGCCACGTACTGCGCCTTGGCGAACTGCCAGGAGAACATGGAGCTGGCTCCGATGTAGCGGGCCTTGCCCGACACCACCACCTCGTGCAGCGCGCCCATGGTCTCTTCAATGGGCGTGCGCGGATCCCAACGGTGGATCTGGTAGAGGTCGACGTAGTCCAGGCCCAGCCGGGTCAGTGAGGCGTCGATCCCGGAGAGGATGTGCTTGCGGGAGAGCCCGCCGCCGTTCTCCCCCGGCGTCACCGGCATGAAGACCTTGGTGGCGATCACCGCCTCGTCGCGGCTGAGGAACTTCGGAACCAACCGGCCGGTCGCCACCTCGCTGGCCCCGGCCGAGTACGCGTCCGCCGTGTCGAAGAAGGTCACGCCCCCCTCCACCGCTTCCTTGACGATGAGCTCCGCCGCGTCCTCGTCGATCACCCAGGCGCGATCACTGCCGTTGCCGAATCCCATCATGCCCAGGCAGACGCGGGAGACCCGCAGGCCGGACGTTCCCAAATTGGCGTAGTTCATGCTCAACCTCACTGTTGCCGACGCGCCCCCGTGGCGTGCCCTCCCGGCTTACCAGTTGGGAACGGGCCCTCGTGCGGGCCACCCTCAGGTGTCGGCCATGCGCTCCATCAAGGTGGCGGCGATGCGCAGGACATCGCGTTCGGTCTGGGTCAATCCCACCATGGCCTCGGCCAGCCAGCGGTCGCGCCCTTCCATGTCCCGGCTCAACACCTCCCGGCCGTTGGCCGTAATGGCCACGACGTAGCGACGCCCATCGTCGTGGTGGGGTGACCGCTCCACCAATCCGGCCTCTTCCAAATCGGCCAGCACCCGGGTCAGGGACTGGGGCTGGACAAACTCGGCCGCCGCCAGTTCCCCGGGCGTGAGCGGACCCCGCCGCACCAGGTGACTGAGCAGGCTGAGCTTGCCTGAGCTCACCGAGATGTCGCTTCGCTCTGCCCTCAGGCGCCGGGCCAGGTGGGTCACCGCCCGGCGGACATGACCCGCCCCCCCGTTGGGCAGCCTCAGCGCTTCCACCGTTATCATACGCCTTACCTTACTAGTTTTGCTAGTCTCTGGCCTGTATACAGCTCCATGACCCTGAAATAGTTCCGGAAGACGTACTTACTTGCCCCAGAGCCAAAAGGGACTCCCCGGCCTCTCGCCCATAGCTGCCCTGGTCACCATGGTGGCTGTCCTGGGCACATTCGGCTCCGCCCTGGGCCTGGAAGAGGTGTCCCACGAGGGCGTGAGCCTGGTGATCCTCTCCGTCGTCCTCGCCCTGAGCCTGTCGCGCCTGGCCCCGACCACCGCGACCACCGCGACCACCCGTGGCCTCACCGACGTGTACGTCGTTCCACTCGTCGCCCTCAGCGCCGGTGCCCTCGGCCAGTTGATGGCCCACCACTTCGACCTCGGCGGCGCTGTCTTCACCCTCGCCCTGGCCGGCGCCCTCTTCATCCGCCAATTCGGACCCTGGGCCGCACGCGTAGGCCGATTGTCGTTGCTTCCTCTCATGTCTCTTCTGGTCGTCCCCGCCGCCGGCTTGGGCACCGGACCACGATCGTTGCTGTGGGAAATGGCGGCGGCGCTGCTGGCCCTGGCCTGGGTCACCTTCGCCCAGACCGCCGCGGCCCGGCTACACCTCCTCCCACCTCCTCACCCGCCCGTCCCCGCCAACCCGTCGCCGGCCCCGGCGCCGGGGGCGGTGCGCTCTGTCCGCCGCCTGTCGACCCATACCCGCATGGCGTTGCAGCTGGCGGTGGCGGTCGGCGCAGCCTTTGTCATCGGTCGGACCTTCTTTCCCCTGCACTGGAACTGGACCGTCCTCACCGCCACCATCGTCTGCGGCGGAGGCCCCGGCCGGGGCGATGTGGTGAGCAAGGGGGCGGCGCGTCTGGCCGGCGCGACGGTCGGCACCGTGCTGGCCTCACTGCTGGCGGTGCACCTGCCCGGGCATGACGACGTGACGATCGTCCTCATTTTCGTGTTGCTGTTCGTCGGATCGTGGTGGCGCGAACTCCACTACGCCGTCTGGGCCGCCTGCGCGACCTGCGTCATGGCCCTCCTCAACGGGTACGAAGGGGTACCCGCGGGGTCGCTGCTCACCACCCGGTTGCTGGCCATCGTCCTGGGGGCGGCCACCGCCACGGCCGCCTGCTGTCTCGTCTTCCCCACCCCCACCTCGACCATGGTGCGACTGCGCCGGGCCCAGACGCTGCAGGCGCTCAGCCAGGTTCTGGCCAGCATGACCTTGCCGGGTGAGGAGTCACGGCAGGCGCTGGTCCACTTCGAAGCGCGCCTGCATGACCTCCGACGGACGGCACGTCCCCTCCACCTTCAACAGCGACTCCTGCGAGGAGTGTTGCCGCCGGATGCCCACCTGATCGCCACCGTCAAGGGGGTGATGGCCTGCGCCGCCCCGGTGCGGGCGACGGTTGACCAATTGGGGGGCAATGTGGTCGACGACGACACCCTCCGGCGGTCCGTCGGTCACGTCGCTCACAACCTGGGGCTGGTGCGCCGAATCGTGGCTGGTCGGGCCAGCGACGGCGTCACCACCGCCCACGCGACTCCGGCGACGAGCATCGATGCCCGCTTCCATCACCTCAATGAAGCGGTGCTGGCGATCCCCGGTGCCCTCGGTGCCCCCATTAGGCCGAGACGATGAGTGAAGTACCCAGCCCCGACACCGTGCTCCCGAGACCGCCGAGCAGCGACGTCACCGGGGCCAGCGGCGGCAGGACCCCGCCGAGCGTCGTCGAGGCCCCGGTCACCGTGTTGCCGGTGGTCTGGACCACCTGGCCCAGCAGTTGGACCACCGGGGTCAGGATCGTCTTGGCTTGAGGGGTCGCCGGCGTCGTTGGGCTGCCCGGCGTCGTCGTGGAAGTCGGAGAGGTTACGGGCGCACCACCACCATTCCCTCCAGTGGGAGTGATGACGTCGACCACAGTGGCGGTCGCCCCGACGCCGGTTGCGTCGTGAACGGTGCTGCCCCGACCACTCGAGCTGGCTAGTTGGCTGCCCGAAGTTGAACCGGCAGTACCACCGGGGGTGGTACTACTGCCCGTCGGGGGCGTGGTGACCGGCGGAGTGCTGTTGCCGCCGCCTCCGGGGTTCGGAATCGTCGTTGGCCCAATGGAATGCTCGCCACTGCTGGTCGGCTTCCCGGTATTGGTGATCAACCCGACCGCGACCAACAGCGCGGCCGCGATGCCACTGACCGCGGCAATCGTCCGGTTGCGCCGGATGTGCGTGGTCGACACGTGACCGGTGACCCGGCCAATTGAGGCCGTCGGGGCCGACGCCAGGGGCACCAAGGGTGCCCGCGGCGTCGTACCACCAAACAGCGTGTCTTCTCGTACCGCGGCGGACGCATCCACTGCGGTCTTGCCAAACTCATGAGAGAGGAAAAGATCCTCCAGGCTCATGACGTTGTCAACCTGCTCTACCTCGGACATCGATCCCTCCCTTCCTCCATCGGATCAGTCCGTGATGCTGTGTGGGCGCGAGCCCGTGTACTACCTCCTCACGAGCGTGCGGACGGCGTGCTTGGGCTCAACCCGACGCTGGCGGCGAGCCAACAGCATCATGGCCCAACCTGAAGCCAGCGCCATGAGGGCGATGGCTAGTTCGAGTACCAACGGAGCACCGGTGAACGCCAGTGTGCCGGCGGGCTTGGGGGCGGCGGCAGCCGGGGGCGTCGTCGAGGCCAAGGTCACCGGAATGGTGGTCGGCGGCGTGGTGACGGGTGCGGTCGGGTTCGGGCAGGAGCCGTTGGCCGTCCCACCAAGTGCGCCTTCAAGGCCACAGAGGGTGATCGGGAGGCTCACGCCGGTTCCGGGACCGCCCGGGATACCGATCGGCAGCCCGGTGTTGCCGGCGCCGACGCAGGTGCCGGTGGCGGTGCCTTGGACCGCGGCGGCCAGGGCGCACACGTTGACCGGCACGTTGACCTTGCCGGTCCCGGTCTGGGTGGGTGCGATGTGGCTGGGCTCGCAGGTGTTGCTGGCCGTGCCGACGATGGCGATGACCAGGCTGCAGGCATTCACCGGCAGCACACCGTCAATCGGAGCCGACTGGCTCAGGGGGCTGGTCGGCAGGTCGTTCACCAGCGGGAAGCCGGCGACCGGCATGCAGCTGCCCTTACCGTTGCCGTCGATCTCGACGATGACGCCACAGATGCCGGCCGGCACGTCCAGGTCGGCCAGTTGGCCCGACTGGCTCACCGGGTTGGCGTTCTGCGGGCAACTCGCCGTGCTGTCGTCGGCGATCTCGACGATGACGTCACAGACGGTCACCGGGATGGCGGCGTCGATCAGGCCGGACTGGGTGGTCGGGCCACTGGTGCCGGCAGTGTTGCAGGCGCTGGAGGTGTTACCCACCAGGCCGACGTTGATGGAGCAGATCGACACCGGCACGGCGGCGTTGATCAGGCCGGACTGGGTGGTCGAGGCAGCCGTGGTCGAGGTGTTGAGCCCCAGGGCCGAGGCGGCCGCGCCGAGCAGGCCGACCGCGTTGTCGTTGGCCGTGATGGGCACGTTGACGTTAGCCAGGGCGCCCTTCTGGCCAATGCCAACCGAGGTGGTCGAGCAACTGCTGCTGGCGTTGGCCAGCACGCCGGCCGAGACCGAGCACAGGTTGACCGGCGCGCTCACGTTGGCCAGCGGGCTGGACTGCGTGGTCACGTTGGATCCACTGCTGGAATCCAGACCGGGCAGCAACATCCCGGCGATCTCGTTGCCCAGCAATGTGATGGGCAATGCGATGGAGACCGGCAGGGCCTCCAGCGGGGCCAACGGGTTGGCGTTCTTGGTGACCGAAGACGTGGGGGCAACAATCGCCGTCTTCGCGGCTGGGGTGCTTGACGCAGCGCCAGCACCGGCAGGCACGAGCCCGGCGAAGAGTGCGGCCGTTAAGACCACTCCGCCCCCGATAGCCCCCAGTGTTGTACGACTAATCCGCCTCAAGATGTTGCTCCTTTGTTTGCTCTTCATACTGCTTGCGAAAATCATGTCCTTATACAGAAGAACGGGCCTAAGCCCGTCTCCTACGTTCTTCCTTGCCCAACTGTCCAGTACCCAAACGACCACGTCGGCCGACCGCGGGCTGGTCCATCAATGATAACTACTCTATCGATCGTCTGAAATACCTGCTCAGAGTCTCTTCCTGTTGCTGATACGAAGAGCCTATGTCAGATCCGTACAGCGCCATAGGTTCCTCCAACATTCTCTCGAACGTCAACTTACAGACTGCCTGCCCGTTTTCGACCATGAAGGGCACATCGTGCGCCCTGACCTCGAGCGCGGCCCGGGAACCCCGGAAGCGCCGGTTGGGGTCAAATCCGAAGCCGGGGTCAAAAAACCCTGCGTAATGGGTACGTAGCTCCCCGCTGGTGGGGTCATAGGCCGTCATCTCGGCGGCCAGGTAGGGCGGGATGCTCACCGCCTCGTGGGACATGAGGAGGTAGAAGCGCTTGGGGGAGAGGACCAGGCGGTCCCCGTCCTCCCGGTACACCGGGTCCCAGAAGGGGGTCGGATCCACCTCCTGGTCCGAGGTGAGGTCCAGCAGGGGGGCGCTGTCCCGGGTGCTGTGCCCCACCCGGCCCTGGGCATCGCCGTGGAGGTCGAGCCCGAGAAAGAGGCCGTCGGAGAGCACCAGGCTCTCGGTCGGCACCGGCTCCCCGTCCCGGAAGAGGATCGGCTCGGCCGCGTGGGCCGCCCGGACCTGGTCGTCGCTGAGCCAGGGGCGGCCGATGGAGAGGCGGAGCTGGTTCAAGGTGAGGTCCTCGCGCACCCGCACCGCGAACGACAGCGGGACGACCTCTAAATAGAGCGGGCCCTGGTAGCCGGCGGCAATCTCATCGAACCGGTCGCTGTGATCGGTGATGACACGGGTGAAGACATCGATGCGCCCGGTCGAGCTCTTGGGGTTGGCCTTGCCCCGCAACCCGGCCGGCAGGTCCAGCCGTTCCTTCAATTCAATGAGGTACGGGCAGCGCGCTTCGAGCATGGCCCCGTCACCGCGCAGGTCGATCTCATCGAGGATGTAGTCCTTGAGCTTGCGCTCCACCGTGTCGTCGCCGGGCAGGAAGCTGCAGCGGATGCGCAGGGCCCGCTCACCCAGGCGCAGGTCCAGGCTGGCCGGCTGCACATTGGCCGCGGGAATGTTGAACCGCCCGGCGTCGATGTACCCGGCGCGGATGGCCCGCTCGAGCAGGTGCCCCGGGAGCACCCCCTCGGCGCTCGGGTGGAGGCTCAGCACCACGGGCGAACTCGCTTAGAGAACAGCGCGCACCGGGTCACGATTGGAGCAAAGCACATGGTGGGGCGCTACGAAAGCCCGAATGATGGGGAAAGATCCACCTCAGGTTGTGGATGACCTGGGGACGAGAATGGTCGACATAGGGGTTTCGTAGGCACGATGCCGTTATCCACAGCGGCCCGACGCCCCGGCAAAGTTCCAATTCGAAACAGGTGGAGGGTCGCGTCATAAACTGACGCCGCGTCAGATTCCCTGGCCGCTCGCCTGCCCGCTCGCTCGCCCTTCAATGGAGGTTCCATGCTCGACTACGTGATCCGATCCGGCACGGTCATTGACGGCACCGGCGTGCCGGGCCTCCTGGCCGACGTCGGCATCCGGGACGGTCGGATCGTCGAGATCGGCGAGATCACCGAAGCGGCCGAGACCGAGTTCGATGCCACCGGGCTCTACGTGATCCCCGGGATCGTCGACCCGCACACCCACTACGACGCCCAACTCTTCTGGGATCCTTCGGCCTCGCCCTCCAACCTGCACGGCGTCACCACGGTGATCGGGGGCAACTGCGGCTTCACGTTGGCGCCCATCAATACGGAGGACGCCAACTACATCCGCCAGATGATGGCCAAGGTCGAAGGCATGCCCCTGGCCGCACTGGAGCAGGGCGTGCCCTGGAACTGGTCCACCTTCGGCGAGTACCTGGGCGCGCTGGAGGGGAACCTCGGCGTCAACGCCGGCTTCCTGGTGGGTCACTGCGCCCTGCGGCGCAAGGTGATGGGCGCGGCGCGCGGCCAGGAGGTGGCCACCGACAAGGAGATCGGCGACATGCGGGCCCTGTTGGCCGAGTCGCTGCGCGCCGGCGGCCTCGGGTTCTCGTCCTCCCAGTCGCGCACCCACTCCGACGGGGACGGCCTTCCCATCTCCTCGCGCCTGGCCGACCGCCGGGAGATGCTGGCCTTCTGCGAAGAGGTGGCGGCCCACGAGGGCACCACGCTCGAGTACATCACCAACGGCTGCCTGGACTCGTTCAGCGAGGCGGAGATCGACCTCATGACCACCATGAGCGTGACGGCCCAGCGTCCCCTCAACTGGAACGTCCTGACCGTTGACGCCCGCTCGGCCGATCGCATTGAGCACCAGCTGTCGGCCTCGTCCGCGGCCGCCGCGGCCGGTGGCCAGATCGTCGCCCTCACCATGCCCACGCTGGTCCCGATGAATATGAGCTTCCGGACCCACTGCGCTCTCTTTCTCATTCCGGGGTGGGGCGACGTCATGGGCCTCCCGCTCGAGGACCGCATGGTGCAGCTGGCCGACCCGGCGGTGCGGGCCACCCTGGACGAGCGGGCCCACGCCAAGGAGGCCGGCGTCTTCCGCGGGCTGGCCCGCTGGGGGACCTACGTCATCGGTGACACCTACGCCGAGGTCAATGCCGGCTGCGCCTTCCGGACGGTGGCCGACATCGCGGCCGAACGCGGCGCGGCGGAATTCGACACCCTGCTCGACATCGTCCTGGCCGACGACCTGCGCACCGTGCTGTGGCCCAACACCGATGACGGTGATGAGAAGACGTGGGAGATGCGCGCCGAGATCTGGAGCGATCCGCGGGCCATGGTCGGCGGCTCCGACGCCGGCGCCCACCTCGACCGCATGTGCGGTTCCAGCTACCCCACCGCGTTCCTCGAGGACTGCCTCCGGGGCCGCAAGCTGGTGCCGGTGGAAGCGGCCGTGCACATGATGACGGGCCAACCGGCCGCCCTCTTCGGGCTGCGCCAGCGCGGCGTGCTGGCCGTGGGCCACGCGGCCGACGTCTTCATCTTCGATCCGGCCACCGTCGGATCCGAACCGGCCCGCCTGGTGCACGATCTCCCCGGAGGCGCGCCACGCCTGATCGCCGGCTCCATCGGCGTGGTGCGGGTGATCGTCAACGGGACCGAGACGGTGCGCGACGGGCAGCCCACCGGCGCCGTCCCGGGGTCGTTGCTGCGGTCCGGCCAGGACACCGCTTCCGTGGTCCCGGCCCTGGCCTGAGTCACTTTCGCGGGGTTCCGGGCGCCGAAGAGGGGCCCGGCCCGCCGAGTAGCCTGCCCCTACCGTGCCGCCCAACCCCCGCGATCCGACGCTGATCGCCGAGAGTGAATTCCCAGTTCAGACACCACTGGCGCCCGATTCAGCCAACGGCAATGGCAACGGGGGCGGAGGTGCCACGTCGTCGGGGGCCACGGTCTCGAAGTGGGCCCGCGAGTTCGTGGTGGTCCTGGTGGTCGCCCTGGTGCTCGCCGTCCTGTTGCGCCTCTTCGTGGTGCAGACCTTCTTCATCCCGTCCGGCTCCATGGAGCCGACGCTCAAGATCGGCGACCGCATCCTGGTCAACAAGCTCAGCTACCACCTCCACTCCGTGCATCGCGGCGACATCGTCGTCTTCAAGCGACCGGCTGACGAGAACTGCGGCGGGGCGCCCGTGGCCGATCTGGTCAAGCGGGTCATCGGTCTGCCCGGTGAAACCATCTCGGTGACCAAGGGGATCCAGAGTTATGTCGTCGTCGACGGTAAGCGCCTGGACGAGAGCTGGCTCCCCTCGAGCGTGCAGGGTCAGTCCTTCCCCGGACCCGAGGGCACGCCCTACAGCCTGAGCAAGCCCTACGTGATCCCGGCCGACCACTACTTCGTCATGGGCGACAACCGCACCCAGTCCTGCGACAGCCGGTACTGGGGGCCGATCTCGCGCTCGCTGATCGTGGGCAAGGTCGAGCTCCGCATATGGCCCATCTCCACCTTCCATATCTTCTGAGTCGCCATCTTCTGAGTCGCCCGACGCGGATGGCCGCTGATGGCAGTTGAGATTGAGCCGGCGGTCCCGGCCCAGTTCCCGGCCGTCCTGTCGTTCTGGGCCGCGGCCACCGAGGTGGCGTCGTCGACCGACGACCTGGACGGTCTGACCGCCCTGTGGCAACGGGATCCCGAGGCTCTGCTGGTGGCCATAGCGGACGGGGTCATCGTCGGCAGCCTGATCGCCGCCTGGGACGGGTGGCGGGCCGGGTTCTACCGCCTGGCCGTCGACCCCGCCCACCGGCGCCAGGGGGTCGGGCGGGCACTGGTGGCCGAGGGCGAGTCTCGCCTGGGCCGGCGCGGCGCCCGCCGGGTCAGCCTCTTCGCCATTACCCCCCATGAGCGGGCGGTGGGGTTCTGGCGGGCCCTCGGTTATGACCCCGATCCCCTCGAATTGCGCTTCGTGAAGGACCTGACCCAAAGCCATTGAGGCTGAATCCCTGGTGGTCGGGGCATTCGCGCCATCTCCCGGCCCCTTCTGGCAGGTACCATCTACTGGTCTATTCGCGAACAGAAGGGGGCGAATGGTACTGAGTCGAGGTGAGGGCCCCCCACCCTCCGAGGCGCGCCCGGAACTGACCACCTTGGTGGACATCGGCCGATCGCTGTGCCACGCCCGCGAAGCAGCCGGACTCAGCCTGCTCGAAGCGGCCGTCCCGGCCGGCCTCCCCAGTGACGAACTCGAGGCGCTCGAAAGCGGCGCCACCGCCCGGCTCCACGACCGGATCGCCACGCTGCGGGCCCTGCGGGCCTACGCGGACTCGCTCGGCCTGCCCGGTGACGACTACGTCCTGGCCGCGGTCGACCTGTGGCCGGTGACCCTGGTTCCGCCGCCCCGGCGCGGCGACTCAGGCCCCGTACCTGTCGTCTCGGTCTCATCGGCACCCGCCGGGGGCCACTCCCCCACCGAGGCCCGGGGGGTGGAGTGGGCCGGAGACCCCACCGGGGCTGCGCTCTCCACCGTCAGCGGGCAGGTCAGTTCGGTCATCCCGCTCTCGCTGCACGACACCGGACCGGTGCCGGCGGCCGACACCGGCGAGACGCCGGCTGTGCGCCAGGGTGCGCCGCGCCTGCTCAAGGTACTGGTGGTGGTGGCCGCGCTGCTGGTCGTCTGCGGCGGCGTCGCGCTGGTGGAGCGCACCCACGTCGTCGGCTGGTACCACCAGGTCTCGGCCACGTCATCGCGCTGGTACCGCGAGGTCAGGGCCGACGTGGGCCTCAAGCCCAAGGCAGTGGCTCCGGCCAGCGCCAACGGCTTGCCCAAGGTGACCATTGTGGAGAACGGCGCCACCAACGCAGTGACCATCAACGTCAACGCCGCTTCCTTCAGCGTGAAGATGGCGGCCTTCAACGCCCCCAGCTGGATGCAGGTCACCGACGACCACGACCTCGAACCCATTTACTCCCAGGTCATGCCGGGTGGGCAGACGCAGACCTTCCTGGTCAACGGTTCGACCACCATTGAGACGGCCAGCACGTCGGCCCGGGCCTACCTGTACGAGGGCACCACGTTCATCGGCTACTACTTCCCCAGCCAGGTGCCCTTCACCATGACGCTCAACGCCACCGGCTAAGCAGCAAGCCCTACTCGTCCTCTTCGTTCTCCGCCGTCACCCGGGCCACCGCGGCGACGGTCTGCCCATCGTCGAGGTTCATGACCCGCACGCCGGTGGCGTCGCGACCCTGAGAGGCGATCTCGCGGGCTGCCGTCCGGATCACCACGCCGCCCGAGGAGACCAGCAGGATCTCCTCGTCCAGGGCGACCATGAAGGCGGCCACCACCGAGCCGCGCTTGCCGGTGAGGCGGATGCCCCGCACCCCTTGGCCACCGCGCGCCTGGCGATTGAAGCGCTCCAACTTGGTGCGCTTGCCGTAACCGGCGTCGGTCACCAGCAGTATGTCGGTGTCGTCGGCTGCCACGTCACAGGAGACGACGATGTCGTCGGCCTTGAGCCGGATGCCCCGCACGCCGGCCGCGTCGCGACCCATGGCCCGCACATCGGACTCGTTGAAGCGGATGGTCATGCCGCTACGCGTCACCTCGAAGATGTCGTCGTCGCCCGAGGTGGCCACCACCCGCACCAGCTCGTCGCCCTCGCGCAGGTTGATGGCGATGAAACCCTCGCGCCGCGACTTGTCGTACTCGCTCATGGCCGTCTTCTTGACCTGGCCCTGCGCGGTGGCGAAGACCAGGTACTGGTCGGGTGAGAACTCCCGGGTGGCGATGATGGCCTGAATCGACTCGTTGGGGGCGAGCGGCACCAAGTTGATGGCTGCCGTCCCCTTGGCCGTCCGCTCCTTCAGGGGGATCTCGTGGCCGCGCAGCCGGTAGACCTTGCCGTGGTTGGAGAACAGGAGCAGGTAGGCGTGGGCCGAGGCGTGGACGACCTGGTTGACCAGGTCCTCCTCCTTGAGCCGGGCGCCCTGGACGCCCCGGCCACCACGGCCCTGGGTCCGGAAGGCGGCCGCGGCCACCGACTTGATGTAGCTGCCCTTGGTCATGGTGACCACGATCTCCTCATCGTCGATGAGGTCCTCGACGCCCATCTCGCCCGGGTCGTGCGTGATGATGCTGCGCCGGGGGTCGGCAAACTTGTCGCGGATGACCGTCATCTCCTCGGCGATGACGGCGCGCAGTTTCACGTCGTCGCCCAGGATGGCCCGTAGCTCGGCGATGGTCTCGAGGAGCTTGGCCATCTCCTCTTCCAGCTCGGTACGGCCGAGCCGGGTCAAACGGCCCAGCGTCATGTCGAGAATGTGGGTGGCCTGGACCTCGGTGAACTCGAACGGCGCCGCCATCAGTGAGGTGCGGGCGGTCCCGCGGTCGTCCGAGCCACGGATGGTGGCGATGACCAGATCCAACATGTCGATGGCCTTGAGCAGCCCCTCGACGATGTGGGCCCGCTCCTCGGCCTTGCGCAAGCGGAACTCCGAGCGACGGGTCACCACCTCAATCTGGTGGTCGACGTAATGGCCCAGCGCCTGGGCCAGGTTCAAGGTGCGCGGCACCGAGTCGACCAGGGCCAGCATGTTGACGCCGAAGCTGGTCTGCATCGGGGTCTGCTTGTAGAGGTTGTTCAGCACCACGTTGGCGTTGGTGTCGCGCTTGAGCTCAATGACCAGGCGGGGCTCCTGGTTGGCCGAGGCGTTGCGCAGCTCACTGATGCCGTCCAGGTCACCCGACTTCACCAGGTCGGTGATCTTCTGCTCAATAACCTCGACCGAGGTCTGGTACGGTAACTCGGTCACCACGATGCGGTCGCCGACGCGGCCCTCTTCGATTTCGGCGACGGCCCGCATTTTGATGGAGCCACGGCCGGTCCGGTAGGCGTCGAGGATGCCCTGGCGGCCGAGGATCAGGGCGCCGGTGGGGAAGTCAGGGCCCTTGACGAACTGCATCAGGTCGTCCGGGGTGGCCTCGGGGTGGTTGAGGACGTGGATGGCGGCGTCAATGACTTCGCCCATGTTGTGGGGCGGGATGTTGGTGGCCATCCCGACGGCGATGCCGGTGGAGCCGTTGATGAGCAGGTTCGGGAAGCGGCCCGGGAGCACGACCGGCTCTTCGTCCGACCCGTCGTAGTTCGGCGCCATGTCGACCGTTTCCTGGTCGATGTCGGCCATGAGCTCGAGGGCCAGCGCGGCCAGACGGCACTCGGTGTAGCGCATGGCGGCCGGGCCGTCGTCGGGGCTGCGCCCGCCGAAGCTGCCGTGGCCGTCGACCAGCGGGTGGCGCAGCGAGAACTCCTGCACCATGCGGGCCAGCGCCTCGTAAATGGAGGAGTCGCCGTGGGGGTGGTAGGTCCCCATGACGTCGCCCACCACCTTGGCGCACTTGTTGTGCGGGCGGTCCGGCCGCAGGCCGCGGTCGAACATGGAGTAGAGGATTCGCCGCTGCACCGGCTTGAGCCCGTCACGCACGTCGGGCAGGGCCCGGGCGACGATGACCGACATGGAGTACTCCAGGAAGGAGCGTTCCATCTCCTCCTGGATCTCAATGGGCTCAATGGCCGCCTCGGGGGTCGGCTCGCCGCTGCTGGTGGCGCCACTGCCCCCGCTGCCGCGCCCGCCGCGTCCTGATCCGCCCGTCGTCTGCCGTGCCATCTGCTCTCCGTCCTAACGCTTAGATGTCGAGGAAACGGACGTCTTTGGCGTTCGTCTGAATGAAGTGGCGGCGCAATTCGACGTCGTCGCCCATGAGAATGGAGCACACCTCGTCAGCCAGCGCGGCCTGTTCCACGTTGATCTGGAGCAACGAGCGCAGGGCGGGGTTCATGGTGGTATCGCGCAGCTCGTCGTAGTTCATCTCACCCAATCCCTTCAGGCGGTTGAACTCGTGCTTGTGGTCGGGGTGCTCCAGCAAGAAGGCGGTCTTGGCCGCCTCGTCCTTCAGGTAGATCTTCTCCTTGCCCACCAGGGTCGAGAAGAGGGGCGGCTGGGCCACGTAGACGAAGCCCCCTTCGACCAGCGGCTTCATCTGGCGGAAGAAGAAGGTCAGGAGCAGCGTCCGGATGTGGCTGCCGTCGACGTCGGCGTCGGCCAGCAGGATCACCTTGTGGTAGCGGATTTTGCTGACGTCGAACTCGTCGGCCAACCCGGCGCCGATGGCCGAGATGAGGGCCTGGATCTCGGCGTTCTTCAGCATCTTGTCGATGCGGGCCCGCTCGACGTTGAGAATCTTGCCCCGAATGGGCAGGATGGCCTGGGTGTGCGGATTGCGGGCGTCCTTGGCCGAGCCACCGGCCGAGTTGCCTTCCACAATGAAGATCTCGGACTCGCGCGGGTCGCGTGACGAGCAGTCGGCCAGCTTGCCGGGGAGACCAGCCCCGTCCAGCGCCGACTTGCGGCGGGTCAGGTCGCGCGCGCCCTGGGCCGCCATACGGGCCCGGGCGGCCTGGGTCGACTTCTGCACGATCTGACTGGCCTCGCGCGGGTTCTCCTCCAGCCACTCGTTGAGTTTGCGGTTGGTCGTCCGCTCGACCAGGGAGCGGATGGATACGTTGCCCAACTTGGCCTTGGTCTGGCCTTCGAACTGCGGGTCGCGCAGGCGCACCGAGATGATGGCGGTCAGCCCCTCCCGGATGTCCTCGCCCTTGAGGTTGTCCTCCTTCTCCTTTAAGAGATTGCGGGCCCGGGCGTAGCGGTTGACCCCGTTGGTCAGGGCCTTGGAGAACCCCTCGACGTGCATGCCGCCCTCAATGGTGGAGATGCCGTTGGCGAAGGAGTGGATCGACTCGTGATAGCCGGTGTTCCACTGCAGGGCGATCTCGACTTCCTGGCCCTCCTCGGACTCCTCAAAGGAGGCCACCTTGCGGAACAGCGACTCCTTGGAGGCGTTGAGGTGCTTGACGAAGTCGACGATGCCGCCGGCGTACCTGAACGTGGTCTTGAGCACCGGGTCGGTCCGCTCGTCGGTGAAGCGGATCTCCAGCCCCTTGTTCAAGAAGGCCATGATCTGCATGCGCTCGGTGATGGTCTGGGCCCGGAACTCGGTCTCGTCGAAGACGGCGGCGTCAGGCCAGAAGGTGACGGTGGTCCCGGTGCGGGGCTCGCCGGTGGCGCGATCGATGGGCGCCGGGCCGACGGCGGCGATCTTCGTCTTGATCTTCCCGCCCTTCTCGAACTCGGCCATCCAGTGCTGGCCATCCCGGTCGACTTCAAGGATGAGACGGGTGGAGAGGGCGTTGACCACCGAGATGCCGACCCCGTGCAGGCCGCCGGACACCTGGTAGCCCTTGCCGCCGAACTTCCCCCCGGCGTGCAGCGTCGTCATGACGATCTCGGCCGTCGATACCTTGGGGTTCTTGGGGTAGGGGCCCACCGGGATACCGGCGCCGTCGTCGACCACCCGGCAGCCCCCGTCGGCCAGCAGGGTCACGTCAATGCGCGTGGCCCGCCCGGCCATGGCTTCGTCGACCGAGTTGTCGACCACTTCCCACACCAGGTGGTGCAGTCCGCTCGGGCCGGTCGACCCGATGTACATCCCGGGCCGCTTGCGCACGGCCTCCAACCCTTCGAGAACAGTGATATCGGCCTCGCCATAGGAGGCGTTGGCCGGACCGTCTACCTTTAGTGCCACAGACGCGTCCTTTCAAAACGACAGTCTTCGCGGTGCGTATCGAATCCCCGAACCATGTGCTCACGGCCTTCCGATGCGAACACACCATCCTACCCGAATGCGGGGTCAATTCGGCACCTATGAACGGTCGGCGCCGGCCCGTTCAGGGACGTTGGACCATCACTTCAATACGCTCAATCGTGGTGTCGCCCAGCAAGCGCACCCGGGCCAGGATCTGCTCGGACTCCATGCGGGCCCTGGTCGCCCAGGTCGGGTGGTCCACCCCCACCACCAGGGTCGTTCCCTGCAGTCGCACCGGGTGCAGATGGCTGGAGAGCTCGGTCCCGACCACCTCGTCCCAGCGGGAGAAGACCAGCTCCATCAGCTGAGGGGTGGACGACGCGCCCAGGCGCCCCAGCACTTTGCCCATGGACTGGCCCACGTGCTGGGGCCCGTGGTCGATCCCGCCCCGCCGACGCTTGGGCGGGCTCACGACACCACCGGGTTCATGAGACCACCTCGTCGATGTGGACCATGCGGGCCACGTCGATGCCCGCCGGCAGCGGCGCCGCGGTGGTCAGGATGGACTGCCCCGGGGGTAGCTCGGCCACCAGGGCCTTGCTGCGGGCGGGGTCGAGCTCGGAGAAGACATCATCGAGCAGCAGGGTGGGCACCACCTTGGTCCGGGCCACCACCAGCTGGTGCACCCCGATGCGCAGGGCCAGGGCCAGGCAGCGCTGCTCGCCCTGGGAGGCGTGGGTCCGCGCCTCACGCCCGTCCAGGGTCAGGAGCAGGTCGTCGCGGTGCGGCCCCACCGTGTTGACGCCACGCCGCAGATCGTCGCGGCGGCTGTCCTCCAGCGCGCTGAGCAGCTCACCGGGCCAGCTACGCACATAGCGCTGCTGCACCACCACCTGTTCGGCCACCCCGGCCAGGCGGGCGTAGGCCGGCCCGACGTACTCGTCGAGCGCCAGTACCAACCGCTCCCGGGCGGTGACCAGGATCTTCCCGGCGTCGGCCAGGCGCTGGTCCCAGACATCGAGCGTGGTCGCCACGTCCGGGCTGACCCGGCCCCCGGCCTGGCGCAACAGGGCGGCCCGCTGGCGCAGGACCCGGTCGACCTCGTCGGCCGCCCGCGCCCCTTCGGCGTCAACCAACCCGAGCGCGTCGTCGAGCAGTTGGCGGCGGATGGCCGGGCCGCCGCCGACCAGGGCCAGGTCCTCGGGCGAGAAGATGGTGCACGGGGTGGCCGCGGCCAGATCCTTGCGGCCCGAGGCGGTTTTGCGATTGACCTGGGTCCGGCTGCGCCCGGCCGGCAGCACCTCGGCCTCGACCAGGGTCGGGCTGGCGTCGTGGCGCAACTCAGCCCGGATAATGGCCCGCTCGGCCCCGCCGCGCACCAGCGCGTCGCGGGGCGCGCCCCGAAAGGAGCGGCCGGTGCCGAGGTACACCAGGGCCTCGAGCACGCTTGTCTTGCCGGTGCCGTTGGGCCCGGTGATCACCGTCGTCCCTTCCACCTCGGGCACGAAGGCGGCGGCGGTGAAAATACGGAAGTCGATGAGCTCGAGGCGGAGCAGGCTCACCGCGGGCGAAGGGGACCGCTCAGGACACCCGGACGGGCATCAGCAGGTAGCGGAAGTGGTCGTCCTCGGCGCCGCGCACGGTGGCCGCCCTGGTGCCGTCGGCCGACTCGACGATGACCTCGTCGCCCTGCACCGCTTCGACCCCGTCGATCAGATACGACGGGTTGAAGGCGATGACCAGATCCTCGCCGGTGAAGTCACCGTCCACCGACTCGGCGGCGTCGCCCACTTCCTGGCTGACCACGGTCAGGTCCACCCCACCGGCGCGCATGGAGAGCCGGACCGGGGTGGTGTTGTCGCGCACGAGCAGCTGGACCCGGCGCAGCGCGGCCAGGAAGGACTCCTTGCCCAGGTGGAGCCGGTTTGGGTAATGGTCAGGGATGAGCTGCTTGTAGTCCGGGTAGCGCCCTTCGAGCAAACGGGTGCTGATCTGGACTTTTCCCTGCCAAAAGGTGATCTCGTTGCTGCTGGCGGCCACCCCGATCTGCTTGCCCTCGTTCTCCTCGCTACCCGTCTTGGCCGGGAGCCGTTGTAGTTCGGCCAGGGCGCGGGCGGGTACCAGCAGGTCGTCCTCGCCGGGCAACGCGGCGATCCCGGGCAGGTCGCGCATGGCCATGCGGTACGAGTCGGTGGCCACCATTCGGATGGAGCCGTCGACCCGCGACAGCAGGACGCCGGTGAGCAGGGGGCGGGCGTCGTCATGGGAAGCGGCGCGCACGACCTGGCGCACGGCTTCGGACAACGCCCCTTCGGGTAGTTGGGTGGTGGCTTCAGCGGTGCGCCCGACGGCGGGGAACTCGACCACGGGGTAGGTGCGAAGTTTGAAGTTTGAGCGCGCCGCCGAAATGGTGATGTGGTCGTCGTCGTTGGCAAAGGTCACGGCGCCGGGCTCAAGCCGCCGCACAATGTCGGTGGAGAGCCGGGCCGGCACGACACACGATCCGTCCTCCACGCCGATGACCTCTTCAGTCACCTGAATCGTCAGATCCAGATCGGTCCCGGTGACCGAGAGGACGTTGCCGGTGCAGGTGAGCAGGAG
Organism: Acidimicrobiales bacterium; assembly: GCA_035552095.1. Lineage (GTDB taxonomy): Bacteria > Actinomycetota > Acidimicrobiia > Acidimicrobiales > RAAP-2 > Bog-473. The sequence continues at coordinate 47,664 of DASZMA010000072.1, forward strand.
CCCCGACAGCACCGGAGACGAGGTGGCCCGCGCCCCGACGGCCCGACCAGCCGTGGCCAACATCTCGACGAGTGCATCGCGCTCGGATCTGAACTTCACCGCAAGGTGTCCTTTCGGCTGAGTCCCCAGCCTCTGAAGAGTAAGGGAGGGATAGATGTCTTTAGTAAAGGTAGTAAGGGCTGTGGATTGTGGACGACACCCCGCCCACCCTGGTGGGTGCGGCCAAACTTGTCCCCACGCCAATGTGGGTAACGAGCGGCCCGGGACGATGTGATGTGGGGTGCTCCCTCCGCCTGGGGATGATGGGTCACGCTATCCCCAGCGGGTGACACGTTGTCCACAATGGCGGCGCGCTGCCGTCCACAGGATTCGTCCGGGGCCACAAAAGGCTCAGTTGCCGCCGCGAACCCGTTGGATCAGTTCGGTGACTTGCTCGTATATCTGGCGGCGTTGCTGCATCTGCCCCGAGATCTTGTCCACCGCGTGGATCACCGTGGTGTGGTCCCGGTTCCCGAAGACCCGGGCGATGGCGGGATAGCTGTAGTCCGTCAGCTCCCGGGTCAGGTACATGGCGACCTGGCGGGCGGTGACCAGGGGCCGGGTCCGGCTGGGCCCGCAGATGGCCTCAATGGAGAAGCCGTAGCTGGCCGAGGTCGCTTCGAGGATGATCTGGGGCGATATCCGCCGAGGTTCCCCCGCCAGGACGATGTCGGACAGGACCCGCTCGGCCTGGGCCAAAGAGGTGGGCTCCTTGTTCAGCTTGGCGAAGGCGCAGATCCGGGTGAGCGCCCCTTCGAGCTCCCGGATGTTGTTCTTTACGTGGGTGGCGATGAATTCGAGGACGTCGTCGGGGACCTCCTGGTGCTCGCTGAGGGACTTGGAGCGCAGGATGGCCAGCCGGGTCTCGAGGTCGGGGGGGTCGATCTCGGTGATGAGGCCGGAGAGGAAACGGCTGCGCAGGCGGTCCTCGAGCGTCTCGATCGACTTGGGCGGGCGGTCAGAAGTGAGGACGATCTGCTTGGAGGCGCCCTTGAGGTCGTTGTAGGTGTGGAAGAACTCCTCCTGGAGGCCCTCCTTGTTCTCCATGAACTGCACATCATCGATGAGGAGGACGTCACACTCGCGGTACCGGCGCTTGAAGGCCAGGGTGGTGGAGGTGCGCAGCGAATCGACGAAGTCGTTCATGAAGGTCTCGGTGGTGACGTAGAGCACCTTGCGCCGGCTGAAGTTCTCCGAGACGTAGTTGCCGATGGCGTGCAGGAGGTGGGTCTTGCCCAGCCCGCTGTCGCCGTAAATGAAGAGCGGATTGTACGACCGACCAGGGGTTTCAGCCACGGCCTGGGCGGCGGCGTGGGCCAGGCGGTTCGAGGAGGCGGCGACGAAGGTCTCGAAGACGAATTTCGGATCGAGCTGGACGGCGGGAGTCTCACGGCCCTGGGCGCCGCGGTCGGGCGCCCGGTCCGGGGCGCGGTCGGCGCGGTCGGGACCGTTGGGCGCGGCGTCGTAGGAGGGCCGGCGCTCGGGTTCGGGTGGGGTGGGCCGGCCGGGGAACTCGTCGGCCGCCTCGGGCTCCTCCTGCTCGTGGACCTCGAGCTGGCCCCGGACCGGTGAGCCCACCTCGTTGGCCAGGGTGTCCTCAATCATGGGCAGGTACCGGGTCTCGACCCTCTCGCGGATGAGGCCGTTGGGCACGGAGAGGACGAAGACCCCGTTGGCGTAGTCGACCGGCTCAATCCCGGACAGCCAGAGCTGCCAGGTGGTCTCAGAAACCTGCTCGCGGAGGGATCCGGTGCACTTTGTCCACAGTTCCCCAGCTTGATTCACCGCTTGTCCCGATAGCCCTTCCTCCGTCCGCGGCGTCCTGGGCAGATCTGAACGTTCCTCGGTGCGGGTGATTCGATGAAGGTACACCGTCCCACATCGGCCGACTAGTGGGCACCGGCAAATCGCGCCTAACATGGATGGGACTCCACTGCCCCTGGCCCTAGGCCTGCATTTCCAGGTGGTGGCCGAACTCCCCAACGCCCCGGCCGCTGGTGCCGTGAGCGTATCGAAAGGCCGAAAAACGTGAAGCGCACCTACCAACCCAATACCCGCAAGCGGGCCAAGACCCACGGCTTCCGCAAGCGCATGTCGACGCGGGCCGGTCGGTCCATCCTGAAGGCACGGCGGCTGAAGGGGCGCCACCGTCTCACCGTCTGAGCTGCTTGTGCCTGCCCGGACGGTTGGAAGAATCCAGACGCGCGCTGCCTTCGCTCAGCTACAGCGTTCCCGGGCCCGCGCCAGCTGTGGTCCTGTCCGGGCCACGTTCGTGCCGGTCGACCCCACCACCCCGGGTGTATATCCCCAGGTAGGGTACGCAATTGGCAAGCACTGCGGCAACGCCGTCGTGCGCAACACGCTCCGGCGCCGCCTGCGGCAGTCGGCCCGGTCGGTGGCCCCGACCCTGCCCCGGGGCACCTATCTCCTGCGCACCGAGCCGGCCGCCGCCCGCACGGAGCCGGCTCAGCTGAGCACCTTCGTCCAGCAGGCCCTGCAACAGGCGGCCAGCCGGGTGAGCTCGTGACGGGCGCGTCCGCGGCCACGCTGACCGCCGGCACCGAAACCAGGCCTGGCCTGGGCGTTCGGGTGGCGGTACGGACGATGAAGGCGTATCAAGCAGCGGCGTCGGGGCGCATCTCGCCCTGCCGGTTCTACCCGAGCTGCTCGAATTACGCCGTCGAGGCTTTCACCGAGCACGGGTTCTGGCGCGGCCTCTCGCTCACCGCCCGGCGACTCATCCGCTGCCGGCCCTTCGGGCCGCACGGGGTTGACCTGGTACCGCTGGCGCCGGGTCAGGCCCATCACCACGTCGGTGAACCGAGTTTCGGCCCAGGTCCAGGCACGAACGTGAAGGCGGTACCGGTCCCATGATGAGCGTCCTGCACCCAATGGTGGCCGAGAACGCCCTGTTCGCTGACATCGGCAAAATCTTCCACCCGCTCTTCGAGCTCTTCGGGCTGATCCTGGCCGGGATTTACGCCGTCATCCCCAACTACGGCGTGGCCATCTTCGGGCTGACCGTGCTCATCATGCTGGCGCTGACCCCGGTGACCATCAAGAGCACCAAGTCGATGATCGCCATGCAGCGCCTGCAGCCCGAGATGAAGAAGCTCCAGGTCAAGTTCAAGGGCCCGGAGAACCGGGAGCAGCTCAACGCGGAAATGATGAAGCTGTACAAGGAGAACGGGACCAGCCCCTTCGGGGCCTGCCTGCCCAGCCTCCTGCAGATGCCTTTCCTGATCGTCCTGTATTCGCTTATCAGAGGGTTGTCATTTGGGGTATTGAACAAGGCGGGACAGGTCATAAAGGCCACGCCGAGATACATCCCTACCGATTCGAAAATGCATTCAGCACTGGTGGCCAGCAAAGGCCAAATGCACTGGTGGTTCGGCATGGATTTGTCGTCCACGCCGTTCACCCACCACGGGGCCAGCCAGGCACTCCTGACCATCCCCTACCTGGTCTTAATCGGCATGGCCATCTTCCTTCAGTACTACCAAATGAAGCAGATGAACAGTCGCAATCCTCAAGCTGCGGCCGCCAATCCGCAGATGCAAACAATGCAGAAGTTCTTCCCAATTATCTTCGGTGTCATTTACCTAAGAGTCCCGGCAGGAGCAACCATTTACATGGTGGTTTCTTCGGCCATGCGGATCGGCACCCAGGAGTTCATGTTCCGCACCGGCATGGTCACGCCGGTGGTGCACGAGCGGGAGATCGGCGGGTCCAAATCCGCCAAGGACGATCCGCCGGCCAAGCCGCAGTTGGGGAGCGGCAACGCCCGAGCCAAGGCGGCCAAGCCGGCGCCGAAGCCGGCGCCGAAAGCGCTGCCCAAGGACGGGAGCCAGAGCGCCACACCGACGCCGACCCCGCCCCGCAGTGGTGGGGCCGGGACCAACGGGAAGAGTGCAACGAACGGTAGGCGTCCGGCGGGCCGGCCAGCCACGGGCCGACAATCAACCAACGGCAAGAAGGCGGCCGCGGGGAACGAAGAGGTCGAGCAGGCGCCGGTGCCAAAAGAGCACCCGCGCTCACGCTCCAAGAGGACAAGAAAGAGTCGATAACGCGTGGAGTGGGTTGAAGTAGCTGGCAAGACAGTCGAAGAGGCAACCGAACTTGCACTGGACCAACTGGGGGTCGCCGTGGGCGACGCCGAGGTGATTGTGGTGACCGAGCCCAAGACCGGGCTGTTCGGCCGCATGAGGGTCGAGGCCCGGGTACGGGCCCGGGTGCGCCCGGTGGGAGTCCGCCCCAAGCGTGAGCGCTCGCGGGACCGCAGCCGCGGTGGGCGGCGTGAGCAGGGGTCCGGCGGATCAGGGGGCTCGGACCGGTCCGAGCGACCGGAACGGTCAGAACGCTCAGGCAACCGTGAGAGCACGCCCCGCGCCGAGAGCCGCACCCCGGCCCACGGGTCGGCCAGCAACGGCGCTTCAGGCAACGGTTCCTTGGGCAACCGGTCGGGCGAGGGCACCGGCACCGGCACCAGCCGGTCCGCTCGCCGCCGCCGCAGCCGGAGCCAGGGCGCCGGCACGGGATCTACCGAGAATGGACAAAATGGCGGCACCCAGGCCGTCCGCACCCGGACGGGTGAGAATGATTCGCAACGCACCAAGGAACCGAAGGAGACTGTGGCCATGGCCGAAGGAATGACGCTCGAGGAGCAGGGTGAAGTTGGGCGCGCCTTCCTGGCCGGCCTGCTGACGGAGTACGGCGTCCAGGCCACGGTGGAGACCCGCCTGCTGGACGAGGACACCGTGGAGATCGCCGCCATGGGCGAGGAGCTCGGTCTGCTGGTGGGACCCCGTGGCTCCACCCTGAGCGCCCTGCAGGACCTGACCCGGGCCGTGGTGCAGCGCCAGTGCCCGTCACGGACGGACCGGATCCTGGTGGATGTGGCCGGCTACCGGGAGAAGCGTTCAGCCGCCCTCAAGCGGTTCAGCAGTCAGATCGCCGAAGAGGTCATTGCCTCAGGCCAGGAGAAGTCCCTGGAGGCCATGAGCCCGGCCGACCGCAAGTCCGTCCACGACGCCGTGAACGAGATTGAAGGGGTGGTCACCCGCTCCGAGGGTGAGGACCCCAACCGCTACATCGTCATCGCTCCGGCCAGCTGAGGCCGCCGTCGGTGGCAACCACCGACGAGGAGGGGCACGCCCCCTCCGTTCTGCACCAGGTCCTCTCAGCGGCCCGGGACGCCGGTTTCCTGGGCCCAGGGCCCATCGCCACCCACCTACGACACGCCGAGGGCTTCGTGACCCTGGCCCGCCATCAGGCCACGCTCGGACCAGCGGGCGGTGGCGAGACCCCCCGCCTGCTCGATCTGGGATCGGGTGGCGGCCTGCCCGGTCTGGTCCTGGCCGAGGTCTGGCCCACCTGCACCGTGGTGCTGCTCGACGCCAATGAACGGCGGACCGACTTCCTGCGCCACTCGGTGACCAAGTGCGGCCTGGGGGACCGGGTCAGCGTGGTGCACCAGCGGGCCGAGGTGGCCGGCCGGGACCCGGCCCTGCGGGGATCGTTCGACGGCGTCGTGGTCCGGTCCTTCGGACCCCCAGCGGTGGTGGCCGAGTGCGCCGCTCCGTTCCTGCACCCCGGGGGCTGGCTGATCGTCTCGGAGCCGCCCGGGTCTGCCGAGGGTGCGGCCGAGGAGGGAGCCCGCTGGCCGGCCGGGCCCCTGGCCCAGGTGGGGCTGGAGCCACAGGAGTTCGTGCGCACCGAGTTCGGCTACCAGGTCCTACGCCAGGCCGAGGCTTGCCCGGATCGGTTCCCCCGCCGCAACGGGGTCCCGACCAAGAGCCCGCTTTTCTAAGAGGGAGGCTCGGTCCCCCGGTGCTGCCGGTCCCCCGAGCCGACTCGGTCCACCTTGCCAGCCCGGTCGCGGGAATCCCAGGTCGGCTTGCGCATCCGGGCAGGTCTATTCGAGTCCTACAGGATCTGGGACCACCCAGAATTCACCATCGGGTAGAGGGCGCCCTGGGCAGTCCGGAGAGGGTCCCTGTTGCAGCCGAGCGACTATCGGGCGCCTCTGTGAGCAGGCATTCTCGGTCCCGCTTGTTTCACGTGGAACATTGAGCGGAGTCCGC
>DASZMA010000073.1:0-8673 GCA_035552095.1 Acidimicrobiales bacterium
TTCCCTCATCGTCATTTCGACCGTCGTCCTCCGCTTCGCCTACCAGGCGCCCGGCGACCACCGGCACCTGGACCTCTTGACGTCGGCCTACTTCACGGTGGAAACGGTGGCAACCGTGGGCTACGGCGACTATTCCTTCTCGACGCAGAGCACCTCAATGAAGGTCTTTGGCATCGGTCTCATCGTCCTGGGCGTCGCGCTGGTCTCGACCGCCTTCGCGCTGTTCACCAATATCCTGGTCAGCCGGCGCATCGAGCGATCGCTGGGCCGTCGCGACGTGCCTGGCATGGTCGACCACATCGTGGTCATCGGTCTCGGTTCGGTCGGCATCTCGGTGGTCAAGGGGCTCATTGACGAAGGGCAGCGGGTGGTGGTCATTGAGCGCGACGCCAACAACCGCTACCTGGCCCAGGCTCGGGCGCTCGGTGTGCCGGTGGTCATTGCTGATGCCACCCTGGTGCAGACCCACCGCATGGTCAACCTGGAGGATGCGGCCGCCGTGGCCGTCCTGACCAGTGCCGACCTCACCAACATTGAGACGGCCCTGTCCATCCGGGAGTCGCTGGGCGATCGATGGCAAGACGTTCCGGTGGTCCTTCGTGTCTTCGACCGTGAACTGGCCCGGATGATGGAGCAGAGCTTCGGCTTTCGCCACGTCCGGTCCACCTCCGCACTGGCCGCGCCCTGGTTCGTCGGCGCTGCGCTGGGTCTGGATGTCCTCAGCACCTTCTATGTCGACCAGCAGCCGTTCCTGGTGGGCGGTGTCTCCATCGACCCGGGGGGCGGCCTGGAGGGCTTGGCCATGGCAGACCTCTCCTCGCGGACCAGGGTCATCGCCCTGAGCCGGGCCGCCGGAGGCGAGCTGGAGCACCCTCCCCGCCGGGGCACCCGGTTTGCCGGGGGTGATCAGGCCTACCTCCTGGGTCCTTATGAGGAGCTCTTGGGCGTGTTGCGCCGCAATCAAACCGCAGCCTGAACGGCTCGGGTCGTCCTGGTTTCAGATCATCTCAACCGGGGTAGCTCAACAAGATGACCACTGACTTCCTCACCGACGTATCAACCCTGCGGGCCAACGCCCGCAAGCACATTGACAAGGGGCCCATCACCGACTCCTACGGAGCTGACCTGGAACGGGTGATTTCGGTGCTCAACGAGGCCCTGGCCACCGAGTTGGTCTGCGTCCTGCGCTACAAGCGGCACTACTACATGGCCGATGGACTGGACTCGGTTCCGGTGGCCGCCGAATTCCTGCAGCACGCCACCGAGGAACAGGGGCACGCCGACCAGATCGCCAACCGCATTGTCCAGCTCCAGGGAGAACCCGACTTCAACCCGGCCACCCTGCTCGCCCGCAGCCACGCCGAGTACGCGCCCGGCACCGACCTGCTCGACATGGTCCGGGAGGATCTGGTCGCCGAGCGGGTGGCCATCGCTTCCTACGGGGAGATGATCCAATGGCTCGGCACGAGCGACACCACTACCCGGCGCATGCTTGAGGACATCCTGGCCGTCGAGGAGGAGCACGCCGAGGACATGCTGAACTTCCTCAAGGACCTGGATCCGTCGAGGTAAGTACCGCTCCGTACCGGGGCTGCCCAGGGAAATCACACCTGGTCCACCCCGGTTGAACTATCCCGGCGGCCGCTCCATCGGCCCAGTATCCTGCGATCTGCCGTATTCCTACGAGCAGATCGAGGTTGGCCAATGGCATCCGTCACTTGTGCAAACTGTCAGACCGTTGCGGCACCGGGGGCCACGACCTGTCCGAGTTGTGGGACGTCCCTGGCTGGGAGCGCGACCACCCCGTCTTCGGGATCGTCGACACCTCAAATCAAGTTCGATGCCGCTTCGCTGTCGCAGACCGATCGGATCATCGGCGGGGCCACCGTGGTGCTCTTCATTTCGCTGTTCCTGCCCTGGTTCAGCGTCAGCTTCGGCTCCATCGGATCGGTCAGCGCCGACGGTTTGACCTCACACGGGTACGAGTACATCACCCTGATCGTGTCCTTGGCCGTTATCGGCCTGCTGGCCTTGGGAGCGTTGGGGCTCTGGAAGCTGCCCGCCTCCTCCCCCGTCGGCCGCGACCAACTCCTGTTGATCGGCACGGGTATCAGCTTCGTCCTGGTACTGCTGGGCTTTCTCTTCAAGCCGGGCGGCAGTGGGGTCGGCTGGTCCTTTGGTGCCTTCGTCGCCCTGGTCGCCGCCGTGGTGGCCGTCCTACCCCTGGGCCGGCCCGCCCTTGCAGCCCGACGAGGTAAGTAGCGGCGCACCCGCACTCAGCAGAGAAATGGGCTGGCGGCACCAGGCCGCCAGCCCATTTTCATCTCTCTACTGCAGGTAGCCCTCGACCGTTCCGGCCGGCCTGACCGTTGCCTCGTCAGGGTCCCGACCGGCGTCGCGCTTGGCTCGCCGCTGCCGGAGGGTGTCCCACAGCTGGTCGAGCGTCACTTCGATGGCCCGGAGGCGTTCGTGCTCTTGGGCTGAAAGGCCCTCGCCCACGTGGGCTTCCTCCAGTCGTTGCTCCTCTTCGGCCAGCGCATTGATCTGCGCCTTGAGCTCATGGTCATCCATCTGGATCTCCGTTCAACGGTCGGTTGACCGTCAGGCTACGGCCGGAAGCTCGTGGTCGTCACGGGCGTCGTCCGCCGCCCCCGCTCCAGTCAGCGCTGGAGCGAGCACGTCGGCGATGGTGGCGGCAAGATGGAAGGTCATGACCTTGCGCACCTCTTCCGGAACATCTTCGAGATCCGGCCCGTTTCGCTCAGGCAGGACCACCTCGGTCAGTCCAGCCCGGTGGGCCGCCAGAACCTTCTGCTTGACCCCTCCGATCGGCAACACCCGACCCTGGAGAGTCACCTCTCCGGTCATGCCCACGATGGAGCGGACCGGGATGCCCCGCAGCAGGCTGACCAGAGCCGTCGTCATGGTGACGCCGGCTGAGGGGCCGTCCTTGGGCACTGCGCCGGCCGGCACGTGCACATGAAAGCGCTTGCCGGCAAAGCTGGCCGGGTCGATCTCCAGTGCATCGGCGTGTGAGCGGACGTAGGAGAGGGCGATTTCGGCCGACTCCTTCATGACGTCACCCAGCTGACCGGTCAGGGTCAGCCCCTCCGGGCCATCGGACACGCTGGCTTCGACGAAGAGCACGTCTCCGCCGGCGCCGGTGACCGCCAACCCGGTGACCACACCAGGCACACTGGTCCGATCGGCCGCTTCAAAGAAGAACCGCGGTCGGCCCAACCAGCCCCGGATGTCGTCCACCCCGACCTTGACCGGGGCCTCCCGCTCGCCGGCGGCCAGTTTGGTGGCCACCTTGCGGAGGAGGCGACCGAGCTCACGCTCAAGCGAGCGCACGCCGGCCTCCCGGGTGTAGTCGGCCACGACTGACCGCAGGGCGTCATCGGAGATCTCCACCTCGTCGTCCCGCAACGCGGCACGGCTCAGTTGGCGCCCGACCAGATGGTGGCGAGCGATGGAGACCTTCTCGGACTCGGTGTAACCGTCCAAGCGGATGACTTCCATGCGGTCGAGCAGGGCGCTCGGAATGGTGTCCACCACGTTGGCCGTGGCAATGAACATCACCCGTGACAGGTCAAGATCAACCTCGAGGTAGTGATCGCGGAACGTGTGGTTCTGGGCCGGGTCGAGGACTTCGAGCAGGGCCGATGACGGGTCACCCCGGAAGTCAGCACCCAACTTGTCCACCTCGTCCAGCACGATGACGGGATTCATGGTTCCCGCTTCACGCAGGGCCCGCACCAAGCGTCCCGGCTGCGCGCCGACGTAGGTGCGACGGTGGCCCCGTATTTCGGCCTCGTCACGCACGCCGCCGAGCGACACCCGGACGAACTTGCGTCCGAGCGCTCCGGCCACGGACTCACCCAGAGAGGTCTTGCCGACCCCGGGAGGACCGACCAGAGCGAGGATCGCTCCGGAGCCCCGGCCATCGACCGGCGCCAACCCGCGCTCGGCCTGCAACTTGCGCACGGCCAGGTGCTCAAGAATCCGCTCCTTCACGTCCTCCAAGCCGTCGTGATCGGCATTAAGGATGCGCGCCGCTTCCGGCACATCCAACCGATCCTCGGACTCCACGCCCCAGGGCAACTCGAAGACCGTGTCCAACCAGGTGCGGATCCATCCGGTCTCGGGACTCTGGTCACTGGTGCGCTCGAGCTTGTCGACTTCGCGCTGCACGGCCACACGGACGTGCTCAGGAAGGTCGCGCTCGGCCAACTTGGCCCGGTAGTCGTCGGGATCGGCCTCATCGCCGTCACCCAACTGTCCAAGCTCCTTGCGGATGGACTCGAGCTGACGCCGGAGCAGGAACTCACGCTGCGTCTTCTCCATGCCTTCCTCAACGTCGGTCTTGATGCGCTCGCGCAGCGTCAGGTCAGCCAGCGTGTCGCGGGCCCACCCGAGCACCAGGCGCAACCGCTGCTCGACGTCAATCGTCTCGAGGACCTCGACCTTCTGGGCCAGTGTCAGGTCAGGCGAGTATCCGGCCACGTCGGCCAGGCGACCCGGCTCGGTGATGTCACGCAACTGCGCGGCGATCTGACGGGCACCCCGGCTGAGCAGAATGTTCTCCAGCACGGCGCGGTACTCCCGAGCCAACTCAGCGGCGGCCGCCGTCGGCTCGCCTTCGTCCAGCGGCTCAGCTTCAACCCATAGTGCGCTCCCGGTTCCCGGCACACCGGTCCCGATGGTGGCGCGACCGTCACCGCGGACGGCCACCGCTTGGAGGCCTCCGGGCAGTGCGCCCTCTTCCATTACTTCCGCGATGACACCCACGGTGGCGTAGCGCCCCTCAATGTGCGGCACCAGCAGCAAGCGGCCACCGGCGGATTGGGCGGCCTCGACGGCGGCGCGGGCCTCGTCCGACTCCAGGGCCATGGTGAAAACCATCCCCGGCAGAACCACCCCTGATTTGAGGGGGAGCAACGGGAGTGTCACATTCTCGTTCGTCATTTTTCGTCCTCTTCGGGTCCGATTTAGTCTTCTGACTAGTCAACAAACTCCGGGAGGATCTGATTCCCATGCCGTTGACCTGCATAAACACAATCTGGCTTCTCAGCCGTGTCGGTATGAAACACCGATATCCGGGGAAGATTCCCGCTGCACCGGTTGTTGATCAGATATAGACGGGAAAGTTCCAGAGACCTCAGAAAGCGGGGTTAGCCATGACGACGGAGGTCATCATCCTGGCCCTGATCGCCAGTGGCTTCACCGCCATGGCCTCGGTGGCGCAACGCCAGGCGGCCGCGCCGGCGCCGGAGAAAATCACCTTCAGCTGGAGGCTGGTCGGATACCTCTTGCATCGTCCAGTGTGGTTCCTCGGTATCGCCAGCATGATCCTGGGCTTTGTCTTCCAAGTCGAAGCACTGCAACGGGGCAGCCTGGTCCTGGTCCAGCCAATCATCGCCACCGAACTGGTCATCGTCTTCGGCGTGATCGCCCTGCATGACCGCCACCGCGTGCACGGCCGTGACTGGCTATCCGCCGTAGGCATGGTGATCGGGCTGGGCACGTTTCTGGCCCTGGCCCGGCCGGGGGGCGGGCACGATCACGCATCGTCCTCCATGTGGATCATCTCCGGCCTCTCCACCTTCGCCGTGGCCGGGCTGCTGGCCGCCACCGCCTATCTTCCGGCCCGGGGACGCCGGCCGAGCGCGGGCCGTAAGGCGGCCCTGCTGGGCATCGCCGCCGCGGCCGGATTCGGCTTCGTGGCCGCGGTGGTCAAGGAGCTCAGCAGCCATCTCTCTCAAGGCCCGGCCGCCCTCTTCTCGAACTGGTCGCCGTACGTCTTGTTGCTCTCGGGTGCCGCGGCCATGTTCCTGGCCTCCAACGCGTTCCAGGCCGGTTCGCTGGCGGCATCGCAGCCGGGGCTGACCATCGTCGACCCGCTGGTGGCCAGCGTGCTCGGCGTCATCCTGTTCGGGGAGCGGGTCAACCACGATCCACTCGTCCTGCTGGGCGAATTCCTGGCCGTTCTCCTCGTGGTGGCCAGCGTGATCCTCCTGAGCCGGAGCCCACTGGTGCAGGAGGCGGAGACGCCGGCCAGCAAAGTGGTACCGGCCACCGCAGGCGGCGGAGCACGACCCGGCGGCTGGACACCGAAGCAGCACCGTCCGGCGGCCACCCGAAGCCAGCTCTCGCGGGTCCGGCAGCGCCGCATGCCCAGGGTCGGAGCGAATAATCCGGGCCTCGGGATCTCAGCCCCTCAACTGCCATTGGACCGAGTCGGAGAGCCAGACGAGCTGAGGGCATCAGAGTCCGACGACTCATTGGTCGAATAACAAGGGACTCGAATCCGTAGGGATTCCCCACCGCTTGCCCTACGCTGACACCGTGCAGTATTCGAGCATGCGGACCGACCCGGCAACTCGGGGTACCTTGAGTCCCGATCCTTCCGGCACCACCACGCTGGCACCGGCCCGGCCCGACCCTGAGCTGGACGACGGCGACCACGACCGCATGGCCCACATTGTGTTGGAGGGTTACACCCCGAAGAAGGGCGACTTCATTTCGGCCGGCCCGAGCGTGGTCGAGGGAATTGTCAACGGCACGGCCGTCCGCGCCCTCTGTGGCAAGGAGTGGGTCCCCGGGCGTAACCCGAAGCGTTACGGCCTCTGCCCAACCTGTAAGGAGATCGCCCAGTCGATGGGTTGGAAGCTGCCGGCCAACTGAGAGCCGGGGCGCTCAGCCGGTCAGGTCGCCCCGTCCATCACCGCAAGGTCGGCGTCACACAGATGCACCAGCCGGCGCGATGCCACCACCCCGGCCAGGGCAATGATCAGGTACGCCACTGGGAAGGCGTCATTGGCCAGCCCCGTCCACTGGGTGCCCGAGCTGACGCCACCTGCCGTGAGCACCAGCACGTTCCCTACGAAGTAGGCCACGGCCCCGGCGGCCGCCAGTATGAAGAGCCCGACGGTCCAGCGGGTCAGTGACCGGAGACGATGCAGTTGCGTCGCTTCCGCCGGCCGATCGCCCGCAGCGAATCCGGCCTGCACCGAGTGTCGGAGCCGACCCGTCCAGTACTCGGCCCGCCACCAGAGCAGGGCGAGGCTCACCAGCAACAAGACGATGCCCGGTCCGTCCGAATAGCCGGTCGCCGTCTCCATCGCTCCTCCAATCAGGTGCGATTGACCGATTGATCCGGCAGAGGCGGTCGCCCCGTTGATGATGCCGGCTGTCACCGATCCGACGATGCGCAGCGACTCGGCAGCCAGGATCACGGCCGCCAGTATCTCGAGCAGCTCCCACTTCGCCGAAACCGGAGCACCGGTCATTCCCGATGAAACCGCCGAACCGCTGTCCGCCATGTCAGGTGGGTACCCGCGGCGAGGAGAGCGGGGCGGGATTGCTGCCGGGCGTATCGGTGGTCATTGATCGTCCTTGCCTGGTCGGAATGCTTGGGCTTTGGGATCGTCGGCCGAACTCGCTGGCGCCCGTACCCTCCACGTGGTCTCATAACGCGGGTTGAGCACGGTCTCGCCCGTGGAGTCAAGGGTGTAGGCCCCCGGAGCGGCGGATCGGTAACACTTTGGATCCGGTGGGAGGGTGAACGGTTTCTGGCCGCCCGGGCGCGAAATGGTGACGAGTGGGCTCACCGCGGTCACGCGGCCGACGAACTCCACTCGCTCGTCGTGACCGTCGGCGTGCACGTAGGTGACGTGCACCAACAGGTTCTGGCCGATCATCTCGCCCAGGTCACGCAGCATCAGCTCAGCCGGTCACTGGGGAGCTTGGCCGGGATGGGCCTTCAGTCATCGCCACCACCGCCATCGTCACCGCCGCCGTCATCGCCACCACCGTCGTCCGCGCCACTATCTCCGCTGTCTCCACCGCCGTCGCTGGAATCATCCGTCTCGGCCGGGTCACTACTGGGATCGCCTTCCCAGGTGTTGCCGTCCTGGTCGGTCCACTCGCCATCGGAGGCGTCTTCATCAATGAGGTCCTGATTCTGGCTGGAGAAGGTCTTCAGGTCGTTGGCGTATTCGTCCTCATCTTCCGAAGGGACGCGGGTGGCATAGGCCGGACTCGAGTAGTAGGGCCAATACGTAGCCAGCCATACCGGCGGCATGGGTGCCGGTATGCCGGACGCACCTTGGTTGCGGCATTCCTTCGGCGAGGTGACGTAGTAGCAAGTGCCGGGTGGCCCGAAGGCCCGGGGCCGGGCTGAAATGGAGTTGCTCGTGCAGCCGCTGGCCACAAAGCCCACGCCCACGACGGCCGTGACCAGCCACCACAACCGGAGGCCCGCCAAAGCGAGCCGCAGACCTGTCCTTGTCCGGGGTGTGCTCACCGACCCTCCGCCTTCACCTCAGGTCCAACCCCACGCCACTTTGATCATAGGACGGCCCGACTCGTTCCAGCTGGACTCCCACGACCGAATCGGCGGTCAAGCGAGGGTTGGTTTAGTCGATCCGCCCAATGGCTCGAAGCCATTCCGTGGTGCTGCGCAAACCTTGGTCGAGGGAGATGGGGTCATAGCCCAGCCGCTTGTAGGTCTTGGAGTCGGTCAGGTTCCGCCGCTCTGATCTCTCCGATGCGGCCTTGGTGGCGATGGCCATCAAGGTGGGCCCGAAAACCTGCACCAACTCCGGGTCATCTGAAGGCTCGACGTCCACGACCCGGTGGTCCAACCCGGCCAGTTCACAGATCCGGTTG
>DASZMA010000074.1:0-6991 GCA_035552095.1 Acidimicrobiales bacterium
CGAAGAACAGCTCCTTGGCCATGTCCTCGTTGCCCTGGGCCATGGCCGCCTCGGCCATGGACGTCACGCGGTCGTTCAATTCCTGCAGGGTGGAGGAGAGGGACGAGATCTCGGCCGCTGATGTCATTCCCCGATTGTGGCGCACGCGGGCGGCCCCGGTCGCCCGGGCGGGTGGGATAGGCCCGGTAACCTGGGGTGTCATGTCCCTGCGCCGGCTGGATCTACGCGGCACGAAGCCGCCTTTCGACGCCGCTCTGCCGCGCCCGGACGACCCCGGGGCCGACGTGCACGGGGCGGTGGCCGAGGTCCTGGCCGAGGTGCGGGCCCACGGCGATGCGGCGGTGCTGGCCTACAGCGAGAAGTTCGACGGCGTCGACCTGAGTTCGGGCCTGCGGGTCCCGCCTGAGGAGATCACCGGCGCCCTGGAGCGGATCGGCCGGAGCGCGCCCGAGCTCAAGGCGGCCCTGGAGCTGGCCTACGCCCGCATCCACGCCTATCACGCCCACGAGGGCACGCCGCCGGATGATTTCGAATCCGGGGGCGTCACCGTCAGCCACCTGACCCGCCCGGTCGGGCGGGTCGGCGTGTACGCGCCCGGCGGCCGCGCTCGCTACCCCTCGACCGTCCTCATGTGCGCCGCCCCGGCCCGGGTGGCCGGGGTCACCGACCTCGCCCTCTGCGTCCCGCCGGCGGCCGACGGCCGGGTCGACGACGCCACGCTGGCCGCGGCGGCCATCGCCGGCATCAGCGAGGTGTACCGCATCGGCGGGGCCCAGGCCATCGGCGCCCTGGCCTACGGCACCGCTTCGGTCCCGGCGGTCGACGTCATCGCCGGCCCCGGCAACGCCTACGTGGCCGAGGCCAAGCGCCAGGTCTCGGGCGTGGTCGGCGTGGCCTCCGCCTTCGCCGGGCCTTCGGAGATCGTCGTGGTGGCCGGCCCCGGCGCGCCGCCCGAGTTCGTCGCCATCGACCTGGTCGTCCAGGCCGAGCACGGACCCGACGGCTTGGCCTGGTTGGTCACTTGGGACGAAGCACTGTTGGAGGCCGCCTCCGAAGAGGTGGATCGGATCGTGGCGGCCTCCCCCCGGAAGGCCGACCTCGAAGCGACGCTCAAGACCGCCGGGATCGCCTGCCTGGTCGACTCGCCCGCCGCCGCCATGGCGGTGGCCAACACGGTCGCCCCCGAGCACCTCCAGCTGATGGTGGGCCCGTCCATGACCGGCTCGATGCTGGACCTGGTGCAGAGCGCCGGCGCCGTCTTCGTCGGGCGCTGGGCTCCGGCCAGCCTGGGCGACTACATCGCCGGGCCCAACCACGTGCTGCCGACCAACCGCACCGCCCGCTTTTCGTCGGCGCTGCGGGCTGATGATTTTCGTAAGCACATCCATGCGGTGACCGTGACCCCGGATGCGGTGCAGGCCCTGGGACCGTCGGTCATCACCCTGGCCGAGACGGAGGGGCTGCCGGCCCACGCCGACTCGGTCCGCCGGCGGCTGGATGCGATCCGGTGAGCGCGCTCCCATCCATCCGGCCCGACCTCACGTTGGGCGAGGGCTACCACTCGCCCCAGGTCGAGGCGGAGGTGCGCCTCAACACCAACGAGTCGCCCTTCCACCCGCCCGAAGCGTGGCGGCGCGAGCTGCTGGACGCGCTCGGCGAGGTGTCGTTCCACCGCTACCCGGACCGCCCGGCCACGGAGCTGCGGGCGGCCATCGCCGAGTTGCACGGGGTCAGCGCCGAGGAGATCTTCTGCGCCAACGGCTCCAACGAGGTGTTGCAGTGCCTGCTGCTGGCCTACGGCGGCCCGGGCCGGCGCGCCCTGGTCTTCGAGCCGACCTACGCCCTGCACTCGCACATCAGCCGGCTGACCGGGACCGAGGTGATCGTCGGCGGGCGCACCGAGGACTTCCGGATCGACCCGGCCGACGCCGTCGCGTTGCTTGAGGCCGAGCGGCCGGACATCACGTTCCTGTGCTCGCCCAACAACCCGACCGGCCGGGCCGAGCCGCGGCCCACCGTCGAGGCGGTGCTGCAGGCCGCCCCGGGGCTGGTCATCGTGGACGAGGCTTACGGCCAGTTCTCCTCCTGGACCGCGTTGGACCTGCGCGGCCCGGACCAGCCGGGCCTGGTCGTCACCCGCACCTTCTCCAAGACGTGGGCTATGGCCGGGGCGCGCTTGGGCTACTTAGTAGCCGACCCGGCGGTCGTGCAGGCCTGCGAGGCCGTCGTGCTGCCCTACCACCTCTCCACCCAGACCCAACTGGCCGGGCTGCTCGCCCTGCGCCACTTGGCCGAGATGGAGTCCCGGGTGGCGCTGATCTCCGAGGAGCGGGGCCGGTTGGCGGCCGCACTGGGTGACCTGCCGGTTGAAAGCTGGCCCTCCGACGCCAACTTCATCCTCTTCCGCCCGCTCACTAAATCGGCCGACCAGGTCTGGCAGGAGCTGCTCGACCACTCGGTGCTGGTGCGCAACTGCGCCGACTGGGACGGGTTGCCCGGCTGCCTGCGGGTCACCGTCGGCCGGCCCGATGAGAACGACCGCTTCCTCACTGCATTGAAGGAGATCTTGTGACGACCGTCCCTGTTCGCCGGGCCAGCAAAGAGCGGGTCACCAAGGAGACCAAGATTGAGTGCACGGTCGTCATCGACGGCACCGGCGTGGTCGAGGTCGCCACCGGGCTGCCCTTCTTCGACCACATGGTGGAGCAGTTGGGCCGGCACGCCTCGTTCGATCTGAGCGTGCGGGCCGAGGGCGACCTCCACGTCGACGCCCACCACACCGTCGAGGACGTCGGCATTGTGTTGGGCGGGTGCCTGGCCGAAGCCTTGGGTGACAAGGCGGGCATCCGTCGCTTCGCCTCCATGATGCTGCCGCTCGACGAAGCACTTATTGAGGTGGCGCTCGACCTCTCCGGCCGTCCGTTCCTGGCCTACGGGGTGGAGTTCGCACCCGACACGGCCGGCCTGGGCACCCCGCCCTTCGACCCGCAACTGGCCGAGGAGTTCTGGCGCGCCTTCGCCACCGCCGGCAACCTGACCCTGCACATCCGGAAGCGGGAGGGCAAGAACACGCATCACATCGTGGAGGCGAGCTTCAAGGGCGTGGCCCGCTGCCTGCGCGACGCCGTGCGGGTGGAGGGTGGCGGCATCCCCTCCACCAAGGGGAGCTTGTGAGCGGGTCTGGCCCGAAGATCGCCGTGCTCGATTACGGCATAGGCAACCTGCGCTCGGCCGAGAAGGCGCTGCAGTACGTCGGCGCGGCGGCCCGCCTAGTCACCGACTTGTCCGAGGCCGAGGCGGCTGACGCTGTGGTGCTGCCCGGCGTGGGCGCCTTCGGGGCCTGCGCCCGTGCCCTGCGCGACAGCGGCCTCGACACGGTGGCTCTCGGCGCGATCGACTCCGGGGTGCCGTTCCTCGCCGTGTGCATCGGGTTCCAACTTCTCTACGACGGGTCGGACGAGAGCCCCGGAGCGGCCGGACTGGGCATCTTCGAGGGCCAGGTCGCCGCGCTGGGACCCGGGGTCAAGCACCCGCAGATGCAGTGGAACCAGCTCGAGGTGATCGGTGCCAGCGCGGGTGACGGCGGCCCGGCCCCCCTGCACGGCTTGGGGGAGACGCCGTGGGTCTATTTCGTGCACTCCTTCGCGCCGCCCATCGGCGCCGAGACGGTGGCGGTGTGCGACTACGGCGGCCCGGTGGCCGCGCTGGTGGCCCATGGGAACGTGTGGGGGGCCCAGTTCCACCCCGAGAAGTCGGGCCAAAGCGGGCTGGGCCTGCTGGCCAACTTCGTCGCCCTCGCCGCTTGATCTGATGGAGCTCTATCCGGCGATCGACCTGCGTGACGGGACGGCGGTCCGCCTGACCCAGGGGGATTTCGACCGGGAGACACAGTACGGGGATCCGCTGGAGTTGGCGGCGAGGTATATCGAGGGCGGGGCACCGTGGATTCATGTCGTCGACCTCAATGCGGCCCGCACCGGGGAGCCGCACGAACGGGCCACCCTGAAGGCCATCGCCGATCTGGGGACACCGGTGCAGACCGGCGGCGGCCTGCGGAGCGAGGACGACGTGGCCGCGGTGCTCGACCTCGGGGTCACCCGGGTCGTGCTCGGCACCGCCGCTATTGAGGATCCCGCTCTGGCGACCCGCTGCGCGCAGAAGTGGCCCGGCCAGGTGGCGGTCGGATTGGACTACTCCACCCAGCCGGACGGGACGCTCGAGGCGCGCAGCCACGGCTGGTTGGAGGGCTCGGGGCGTTCCCTGTCGGATCTGCTTGCGGTGTGGGAGTACGAGCCCATCGCGGCCGTCGTAGCCACGTCGATCGCTCGCGACGGCATGTTGGAGGGTCCCGATCTATCGGGGCTCGGCCAGCTGCTTCTCACGACAACTCTGCCCGTTGTGGCGTCCGGCGGTGTGGGACGCCTTTACGATCTCGCTGTCTTGACCGGCCTGGAGGCCGGGGGACGCCGCCTAGCCGGGGTCATCGTGGGCAAGGCCCTGGTCGAAGGTCGCTTCAGCGTGGAAGAGGCGGTGGCTACGTGCGCAGCGTCCGCCTGATCCCATGCCTTGACGTGACCGACGGCCGCGTCGTGAAGGGCGTCCAGTTCGTCGATCTCACTGACGAGGGTGACCCGGTGGAGTTGGCCGCCCGCTACGACGCCGAGGGCGCTGACGAACTCACCTTCCTCGACATCACCGCCTCTTCTGACGGACGCGACACCATGGTGTCGGTGGTGGCCCGCACGGCCGAGCAGGTTTTCATTCCGCTCACCGTTGGCGGGGGCGTGCGCGAGACCGAGGACGCCCGCCGCCTCCTGCGGGCCGGGGCGGACAAGGTGGGGGTCAACACCGCCGCCGTGGAACGGCCGTCACTGGTCAGTGACATCGCAGCCGAGTTCGGGGCGCAGTGCGCGGTAGTGGCCATTGACGCGCGGGCTCGCCCCGATGGGAGCGGTTGGGAGGTCTACACCCATGGCGGCCGGCGGCCCACCGGCAAGGACGTGGTCGCCTGGGCCACTGAATGTGCCGCCATCGGCGCCGGCGAGATCCTGCTCACCTCCATGGACCGAGACGGCACCAAGGACGGCTTCGATCTGGCCCTGACCCGGGCCGTGGTGGACGCGGTGGACATTCCAGTGGTGGCCTCGGGCGGTGTCGGGACGTTGCAGCACCTGGTCGACGGTGCGCTCGACGGGGGAGCCGATGCGGTGTTGGCCGCCTCCATCTTCCACCGCCGCCAGTTCACCCTGGGCGAGGCGAAGGCGTACATGGCGGCGCATGGAGTCACGGTCCGCCCGGCCTGAGCTTCGAAGCGCCAATGGGGCTCCAGGAGCCCCATTGCTCTTACCAATCAGTTGGCCCGCCTTGGTGTCCACCGAGTCCATGCTCGGCCAATTCACGAAACGCTTCGGGCACCCGGTCCGTCCCGGAAAGAGAAGCAGCGGCATAGCCGACCGCGG
The DNA here is from genome assembly GCA_035552095.1 of Acidimicrobiales bacterium. Taxonomy (GTDB): domain Bacteria; phylum Actinomycetota; class Acidimicrobiia; order Acidimicrobiales; family RAAP-2; genus Bog-473. Next base: position 5,460 of record DASZMA010000074.1, read on the forward strand.
TTCGGCCGAACTTCTCCCGGATCGCGTCGATTGATCGGTCCATCCCCCATCTGCCCGCTTCGATCACGGATTCGGGTCGGGCCCCCATTCCCTCCTGATCAAGGGGCAGCGCGAGCTGCCATGAATGCTCCGGACGCAAGTTGGAGACAGATACGGCAAGAAGGGTAATTTCCCGTTCCTGGCGGTTATCGACCATGGCGGAATGGGCGAGTTGATCAGCCACTTCAGTGAGCGTCAGGGTGGTCGAGATGGCAACGGGCAGCGTGGCTGATCGTGTCACCGAGCGCAGTTGGGTGAAACGGATCCGCACGGTCACTGTTCGACCAGCCACGCTCGCTTTCCGGAGGCGGCCCGCTACTCGGTCAACGAGATAGCCCAGCGTCTCGCGGATGAGCTCCGGGGTGGCCAGCTTTCGCCCGAGGGCCGCCTGGGCCCCCATGGACTTGGACCGAGCCGATGTCTCAACAGTCCGGGGGTCACTGTTGATGGAGAGGGCAGCCAGCTTGGCACCAGGCTTGCCACCCAGCAGTGAGCTCAGGATCGGGCTACCCGTGTCGGCCAATTGGCCAATGGTATGAATTCCAGCCTCGTGAAGGCGCTGTTCGGTCTTCTCTCCCACTCCCCACACCAATCCAATGGGGAGTGGATCGAGGAAGTCACGCTCATCGGCTGGGTCCACGACCACCAGGCCATCGGGCTTGGCCACCTGTGATGCCACCTTGGCGAGGTGTTTGGTACGGGCTACGCCAACCGACACTGGCAGCCCGATCTCTTCGCGAACCCTCTGGCGGAGAGAGGTTGCGATCTGGACCGGCGATCCAAACAAGTGGATGGCCCCGGCTACGTCGAGGAACGCCTCGTCTATCGATACCCGCTCCACCCGAGGCGTGAAGTCATGGAACACCGACATGACCTGATCGCCGAACTCCTGGTAGCAGTCAAAGTGACCGCCAACGAAGAGGAGGTCGCCGCAGAGCTGCCGGGCTCGCCAGCCCGACATGCCCCCCCGGACTCCGAAGCGTCTGGCCTCATAGGACGCCGACAGCACGACACCTCCGCCCACCGCAATCGGACGGTTCTGGAGCGATGGATCCAACAGCTGCTCGACGGACGCGTAAAAGGCGTCCAGGTCCGCATGCAAGATCGTCGCCTCACAATGGGAAGGTGCCAGCGCCACTGGCGCCAGGGTAACCGAACGTGTGTTCGCTTTCCACTGGGCAAACGTCGGTCCGCCCGGCCTGAGTTTCGAAGCGCCAAAGGGGCTCCGTGGAGCCCCTTTGCTCCATGGGAGGACTGGGGCGGGGCCGGTGCGGCCGGGACCCCGACGTTAGGGACCACCCCAGGATCTTTCCGGTGCCCGCATTTCCCCGGAACTGCCCCGCTCTCGCCGCGACCGTTCTTTGGTGGTGACTGTGACGAACATGACCTGTGCCGATGCCCTGGCTGAGCTCGAAATGGCGCTGGCCGCCCTGCGCAGGGTGGTGCGCGACTTCGATCCGGCGTCGCTCTCGGGGGATCAGGCCCGCCAGATC
>DASZMA010000075.1:0-57959 GCA_035552095.1 Acidimicrobiales bacterium
AAAATCTGGGCCATCTTCCCGCTGCTGGCTGTCCTGGCCACCGTGTGGCCGCTCGGACCACCCATGCGCCGGCGCCTGGTGGGCGGGGCGGCGCTCGGGTTCATCGGTAGCTGCCTGCCCTTCATCGCCGCCGCTCCCGCCAACTTCATCCAACAGGTCTTCATCACCCAGGCCATTCGCAGCGATGGGGGATACGCCTTCGTGCACCGCTTAGCTGACCTCACCGGCTCCTCCGGCGTGGCCTCGCTGGTGACCCACCACGGCGCATTCGGGCTGCTGGTCCTGGCCCTCATGCTCGCCCTGGCCGCCAGCCTGGCCCTGTACGCCTTCGGGGACGTCCGCCGGCGCCCTTGGACCGCACTGGAGAAGATCGCCCTGCTGAGCACGGTCTTCCTCGGGATCGGGCTCCTGCTCTCGCCGACGTACTGCTACCACTATTCGGGCATCGCGGCGCCCTTCCTCGCCCTGACCGTCACCACCGGGGCGGCCCGCATCCGCCGGCGCCAGCGCCTCCAGTACCCCCACCCGACCGCCCGCCTGTTCACCTTCCCCACCCTGACCACGATCCTGGTCCTCCTGGGCGTCATGGCGGCCTCGGCGGTCGACTACATCTCCACGGCCACCCCGGCCGCCCAGGTGGCCGACGCCGTCAGCGACGTCATTCCGAGCCGGGGCTGCGTGCTCTACGTCAACCCCACCGTGGCGCTGCTCGACGACCGCTTCACCTCCGATGTCAGCCACTGCCCTCAGGTCATCGACTGGCTCGGTCAGGAGCGCGTCCTGGACAACGGCCTCTCGGCCACCAATTCCGACGTCCGTGACGCCCGCCTCCAGCGCACCCTGCTGAGCTGGGTCAAGTCCTCCGACGCCGTCGTGGTCAGCGGCAGCAATCCCAGTTGGGGTTCGAGCATCACCCGCCTGGTGCGCACCCAGTTCACGGCGCAACAGGGCCTGTCAGCCGGCATCAAGGTCTATCTGCGCCACGAACCGACGGACGGGGAGGACGACGACGACACCTGACCGGATCCGGCGCTCCTCCCCCTGACCGCCGATAATGTTCATTATGTTAAGTAATGGAGAGAACCGCCCAGATCCCTCCTGAACCTCTCTCCGGCGGCCGGACCTCCCCTACGATCGGCCCTTATGGATATGGACGGCAAGGTCGCATTGATAACGGGAGCCAGCAACGGCATCGGTGAGGGAGTGGCCCGCCATCTGGCCGCCCAGGGCGCCCACGTGGTGGTCGCCGACATCGATGTGGCCCGGGGCGCCGAGGTGGCCGACGAGCTAAACGGACGCTTCATCCGGACCGACGTCAGCCAGGCGGCCGACAGCGCCGCCGCCGTGGCCTTCGCCGTGGCCGAGTTCGGGGGGCTCCATCTGGCCCACCTCAACGCCGGCGTGACCTCCTGGTGCAGCATGGGGGACGACTTCGACCCCGAGGCCTATCGCAAGTCCATGGCCATCAACCTCGACGGGGTGGTCTACGGGGTCGCCGCGGCCCGCCCGGCCATCATCGCCTCGGGCGGCGGCACCATCGTGGCCACGGCCAGCATGGCCGGCCTGGTGGCGGTCCCCTTCGATCCGATCTACTCGGCCAACAAGCACGCCGTAGTGGGCCTGGTGCGCTCCATCGGGGACCTCTACGCCGCCGAGGGCGTGAAGGTGCACGCCCTCTGCCCCTCCTTCGCCTACACCAACATCATCAAGGGCTCCGAGCAGTCCCTGCTCGATATGGGCTTCCCCATCCTCGACGTCTCCGACGTGGTCACCACCTTCCAGCAGATCCTCGACGCCGAGACCACCGGCGAGTGCTGGTACGTGATCGCCGGCCGGGAGAGCGAGCCCTTCCGCTTCCGCCACGCCCCGGGCCCCCGCCTGGACTGAGCTGGACTGGCGCCAACGAGAGGCCACTCCCCCGTCGGGGGACCGCATCCCTTAGATTGCCCCCGTGAGCGACGGCCGCAGGATCCTGGTCACCGGCGCTACCGGCCGCATCGGCTTCCCCATCGCCCGAGCCCTGGCGGCGCAGCACGAGGTCTTCGGCCTGGCCCGCTGTACCAAGGCGAGTGACGTGGCTCGGTTGCGGGCCGCCGGGATCACCCCGATTGTGGCCGACTTGGCCACCTTCAACGTGGCCGAGCTACCGCCGGGCCTGACCCACGTCTTCCACGCCGGGGCGGTGGTCGGAGCCGGGCCGGAGGCCGACTGGCGCCAGACCTTCGAGGTCAACGCCCAGGCCTCGGGTCGCCTGGTGGCCGCTTCGGCCGGGGTGCAGGGCTTCGTCTTCTGCTCCACCGGCTCGGCCTACGCCTACCAGGGCCGTCGCCCGCTCCACGAGGACGACCCGCCCGGCGTCCATCTCGGGATCTACAGCCTCTCCAAGATCGCCGGGGAGGCGGTGGTGCGGGCGGTGGCGGCCGAGCGCGGGGTGCCGCTGACCATCATCAGGATCTTCTCCACCTACGGGCCGGAGGGCGGGGCGCCGGCCGACCGGCTGCGGCGCATCCTGGCCGGCCACGAGATCGTGCTGCACCCCGACGCCCCGAACAACTACAACCCGATCTACGAGGACGACTACGTGCGCCTGGGCATCCGTGCGCTCGACGTGGCCTCGCTCGAGCCGACGGTGGTCAACTGGGCCGGTAGCGAGACCGTCAGCGCCGAGGACTACTGCGCCTACCTGGCCGAGCTGGTCGATCGCCCGCTCACCATCCGCTACGACCCGGCCGCGCCCTGGGCGCTGTGGCCGGACGTGACCAGGATGCACCAGGTGCTCGGGCCGACCGAGGTCCCTTGGCGCGAGGGCATGCGCCGTCTCGTGGCCGCGCTGGCCTGAGCGGGTACAATTTGCACTGCTGTATCAGGTGCCCGGGGAAAGCCGAGCGCCTGAGCAGCCCGGCGATGGGTCCCGCCGGGGCGTGCAGGCACGCCGAACCGCCGGCACGACATGGCTGATGGCTCCTGAGCAATAGAAACCGCCGGCTCTCTCGCCGGCGGCGACTCGGCGCAGGAGGACTTGATCCATGAACGACAACCACCACCCACTCGGCGACCCACTCGACGGGATCGCCCTCCCCCGTCTCGGCTTCAGCGCCGCCGCCCTGGTCGCCATCTTCATCGGCGGGGCGATCGGCACCGTGGCCCGCTTCCTCCTCGATTCTTCCCACGCCACCCCGTCCGGCCACTTCCCCTTGACCACGCTGGTCATCAACCTGAGCGGATCGCTGGCCATCGGGCTCCTCGTCCCGCTGGTCGAGCGGATGCAGCAGCGGATCCCCTGGGGCCGCCCCTTCCTGATCGTCGGTCTCCTCGGCGGCTGGACCACCTACTCCACCCTGGCCGTGGACGCCGTCCAACTCGGCCGGGGCAGTCACGTGGCCATCGGGCTGGCCTACCTGGCCGCCACCGTGGCCGGGGGCGTGGCGCTGGTGGTGGTCGGCGATGCCCTGGGCCGTCGGGTGGTGCGGCCATGACCGCGCTGACCACCGCGGCGACGACCCACTCCCCCACTCTGCTCCTGGCGTTGGCCGTGGCGGTGGCCGGTGGCGTCGGCGCCCTCCTGCGGGCACTGCTCATCCACCACCTCTCGGCGCGGCGACCTGATCCCCTGCCGGTGGGCACCCTGGTAGTCAACGCCTCGGGCTCACTGGCGCTGGGCTTCTTGACCGGGCTCTCGCTCTATCACGGCCTCGGCCCCCACCCCCTCTCGGTGGCCGGCGTCGGCCTGTGCGGCGGGTACACCACCTGGTCCACCGCCAGCTGGGAGACGGTGCACCTGGTGCGCTCAGGCCACCGCTCCGCCGCGCTGGCCTACACCTTCGGCGGCCTGTTCCTCTGCCTGGCCGCCGCCGCCGCCGGCATCGCCTTGGCCGCCGCGGTCTGACCCTTACCAGCGGGTCGTGCCACACTTGAAGGCTCATCCGAGCCCGACCGCCCCAAGGAACGTGATCCCCTGAGCTCTGGCCACGAAGCGTCCCCGGGAGCGCCTGAGCCCGCTCCTCGATCGGCCCGCCGAGCCCGGAGACCCCGCCGGGCCCGCCTGCTCTCGGGTCGTCGGATCACCCAGGTGGTGGCGTTCAGCCTGATCGCCGCCGCCCTCCTCATCGCCGGGAGTATCGGCTACTTCTATTACCACTCGGACACGGTTGGTCGCCGGCTGGTCAACAACGAGCAGGCCAAAATCACGGCCACCCGCCGGGCCGTCGCCGCCAAGCCCTCGACCCAGGTCAACTGCGCCGCGCTCTCCGATCAGAACACGGCCAGCCCCCAGGGCCTCATCCTGGCCCGCACCATCGGGATGCGGGCCCCGGTGCTGGGTGGGGACGCCGATGCTCAGCTCAACGTCGCCGTGGGTCACATCCCGGGCAGCAGCTGGCCCGGGCAACCGGGCACCGTCGTCTTCGCCGCCCACGACGTCAGCTACTTCAGCCAGATCACCGGACTAAGTGTCGGGCAACTGGTGCAGTTCGCCACCCCCTGCGCCACCTACGACTACCAGGTGACCGGCCATCAGATCGTCCGCACCGGCTCCCCCATCTACACCTCGCCCCTGCAGGACCTCTTGGTGCTCGAGACGTGTTACCCGCTCGACGCCCTCTACATCACGCCCAAGCGCTACCTGGTCACGGCGAAGCTCACGGCGGTCCACCAGACCGGCGTGATCACCAACCTGCCGCAGATAGAGACGCCGTCGGTCCCGGCGCCGGCCGACCTGCTCGCCCAGGGCCTGACCCTGGCCACCAACAACCTGCCGCTCGGGACCCTGAGCGTGGCCGGCTCACCGGCCACCAGCTGGAGCCAGAGCCCGGCCCCGGTCGATGCCGAGACGGCCGTGCTCGAGGAGTACTTCGGGGCCCTGCGCAGCGCCGAGCAGGACCGGCCGGCCTGGTGGACCGACCTGGCCACGGCGGCCGCCCCTTTCAGCCGGTCACTCCCCCTCCGCGGCGGCCAGGTCTCCAGTTACGCGGCGACGGTGGACCCCGAACTGAGCGTGCAGGGCGCGGAGATCACCGGGGCGTCGCTGAACCTCGACCTCCACGTCAGCGGCGGGTCCGCACCCGGCGAATATCTCCTCAACGTGGTGATGGCCGTCCAGCACGGCGCCCTGCGCATCACCGAGTGGAAGATGACCCCCTCCGCCGCCTGAACCCAAACCGTGGGGGCACCGGCTCAGCTCCCGAAACGGATGGGCAGGATCTCGGAGTAGCCGTAGGGGTACGAATGCCGCTTGAGCAGGTTGGCCTCGAAGTAGATGGGGTCACTCGACTTCTTGGTCGAGCTCAAGGTGAAGGTGGCCCGCCCGTTCTCGTCGGTGTAGGCCACCACCGGGGTCTGGCCCGGGTTGGCGCCGTTGATCACCGCCTCGCCGAAGACCAGCCCCGACTGGGCGTAAATGATCTGGCCCAGAAAGACCGGCTGGCCGGCCAGATGGACCGGCCGGTCGAACTGATTGAGTAGTTCCGCCTGCACGGTGACCGGTCGACCGAGCGGGACGACGTGGTTGATGGCGTCGGGGACCAGGCTCAGGTGCAACAGGCTTGGTTGATACGAGCTGCTCCGGCTCACCGTGCCCGGGCTGTCGGTGAAGGCCACCACCTGGAAGTCGCCGGTGATGGGCGGCTGGGCGAAGTAGTTCGGGGCCAGCAGGGTGTAATGGGCCTTCTGGCCTGCCCTGAGCGCGGCCGGGCCTTGCTGGCGCAGCCAGAAGGCCGTGATGGCCCCGGAAGTCTCGACCGAGAAATGGGGGCGCATGGTCTGCCCGCTGTGATTGGTCACCTCGAGCCCCACTTGCACCACCGAGGCCAGCTGCCCGGTGGTCTCGACCGAGGTCACCCGTACGCCGAGCGGGGGCGAGCTGACGAAGATCCAACCGATGGACAGCGCCACCGCCGCCACTGCGGCCAGCGTCAGTGCCCGCCAGTGCCGCCACAACCCCACCGGCGACGATGTTGCCGCGGCCGGTGGCTTGAGGGTCAACGCCCCCACGATGGCCACCGGCATCAAGGTGACCAGGTAGCTCCCGAAGGAGCGGGCCGAGAAGAAGAGGACGATGGCCGGGAAGACGATGGCCAACGCCCTGAGGGCCGGATAGGTGGCGATGAAGGTCACCAGGAGGGCTAGGAAGACCACCACCAGGGTCACCGTGTAGGCGGTGATCGATCCCCCACCGAGGCCCAGGAACAGGCTCAGCCCGACCAGCCCCTGGCCGGCCGGGACGGCATGGCTGGCGATCGGGGTCAGGACGCCCGAGGCCCAGGCGTGGGGGCTGAGAATGATGAACGGGAGGTTGGGGACGAGGAACGCGCCCACCGCGAGGCCGGCGTAGCGCAGCGCGGTCCGCCCGCTCCGGGCCGGCTCATCCCCCCGGCGCACTTCCAACCAGATCCCGGCCACCAGGAAGGGCAACAGAAGCCACGGGGTCTGCTTAATGGCCATGGCCAACCCCAGGAGGACGGGAGAACGCCAGGCGGCCAAGCCGCGCTGTTCGGGAAAGCGATCCCAGCGGTAGACGGCGCCGATCAGCAGCGGCACAAAGAGCGCGTCGGTGACACCGCCCACGGCGTAGCCGACGTAGATGCTCAAGCTGCCCAGGACGAGAGCCAGGGGTCGGATCTGGCGCGGCAGCAGCACGAAGGCCAGCACCATGCCGGCCGCCCACACGAAGACGTTGACCACCACCGCCATCTGGGTGGACCAGCCCAGCGCGAGGAAGGGGGCGTACACGAGGAAGGACAGCGCGGGATAACTCAGGCTCGTGACCGGCTGCCCGTTGAGCCGGAAGGTGTACCCGTTGGGTGACACGTGGAACATGGAGAACGACGGCGCCATGGAGTGCACGTAGGGATTCATGCCGTGGATGAGCAGGTGGGCGGCGTACTGGTCAAAGGCGATCTCGTCGGTCCCGTACGCCGGCACGTTGACGATCTGCATCAGGCTCCAGAGGAGGAACCCGCCGATGACCAGGGCCACCGTGGTCCAGGTGAGCCAACCGGCCCAGCGGGGGCTGATGGTTCGGGTGGAGAAACTGGCGACCACGGTGCCCAGGCCCCACAGGCTGAGCACCACCACGGCCAGGCTGATGATCGGGAACTGGTCGACGTAGCCGAAGAGCAGGAAGGACCACACCAGCGCGGTGACACCGGTCAGCGTCCACCACGGACGGGACACCCAGGCCCCGGCCTCGGGCTCGCTCATTTCTGCTTGAGCGAAACCAGCTGAATGTTGCCGACCGTCGGACTGCCCACGTACTCAGCCAGGAACTTCCCGTCCGAAGTCACCTGCAGCCCGACACTGTTGGCCGGGGCCGGGAGCGACTTCAACTGTGACTGCGTGGTCAGATTGAAGACGGCCACGCTCGACACGGCGCTGGTGCCGGAAAGGGCGTACAAGGTCGCCCCGTCCGGCGAGAGGGCCAGCCCGCGGGCCGGCGTTGACACGTCGAAGGCCGACTCAATCTGGCCCGAACTGTCGTCGACCTCGTCAATCTCCTCGTCGCCGACCAGGAGGAAGAAGGAGCTCTGGGCGGCGTCGAAGACCATGGCCCGTGACCCGGAGGGAACGGTGACGGCCTGGGAGATCTTGTGGCTCGCTGCGCTGATGACATCGATGACCTGGCCACTGTGGGACTGGGCCAGCACGTAATAGGTATCGCCGTTGGCCGTGGTGGCGATGGCCCGCACCGGTCCGGGCAAGACCACGTTGGCCATCAGGGCACCAGTCGTCGCCTTGTGGATCTCGAGGGAACCGGTGGACTTGGTGGCCCGTCCGACCAGCAGGGGGCCACCGGGGACCTCGACCACGGTGTCCGCCGCGGTGCTCTCCGGGGCGATGTTCGACACCTTGCCGCTGGCCCGAAGGATCAATTGGATATTCGTCGCCGCGCCGTGACTGGCCAGAACCCAGAACGACAGATTGGGCACAGAGGTACTGGCGGCCAGTAGGCCGGCGGGACCCGGGATGATGGTCCGGGTCGGGAGCTTCTGGGTCTTCGAGGCTTTGGCATGCTGGCGCCTGACGGCGGCGCCGGCGTGGGCATCCCACATCGCGCCGAACAACAGCAGGACGAGGACGACGACGCCGGCTCGTACGATCGCCAGCCGATAGGCGCTACTCAAGCGCAACGATTCAGTATGAGCGACGAAGGCGAAGCCGAAGTAGGAGCACCACACCGGCCATCAAGAGGACGGCCGCGATGAGACCTTCCAGGAGGAACGGCTTCCCGGTAACCACGATGGTCGAGTTCGGAATCACCGTGGAGGCAGCCGCTGCACTCGGAACCGCCACTTCGAAGCTGGGGTCGCTGGTCAGGCTGAAGGTCACCGTACCGGCCCCGATGGTGGCAGCATCGAGCACGTAGGTCGTTCCGTTCAGGACGAAGAGCTTGGCACTGCTGGGGATGTTGGCGCCGGTGACGGTGACCGGAATCGCGCTGAAGGTCCCCGTGTTCTTCACCCCGTTGACGCACACCGAGATACCGAAGGCAAGCACGGGGGTGTAACCGGCAGCCGGGCTGGTTGCCGTCGACGAGTTGTTCGTGATGATGATCTGCGTCCCGTCAGCGAACTCACCGGCCGGCACCACCAAGGTGATGGTCTCCCCCGCTACCGTCGCCGTCACCGTTCCACCGGCCGAGCCCACTGAGCCGGCGGACGCCACGGTGCCCGGCACGCAGCCGTTGGTCCCGGTCGCTCCTGTCCCGCCGGTCCCGCCCGACCCACCGGTGTACCCGGTGCCGGCGCCAAAGGCCGGGCCAGCCACCACCGAAAGACCGGCCACCGTCACAAGGGTGGCAAAACCGGTCGCCACCACTCGGGAGATGCTCTTCACGTCGTTCCTCCGCCTTCATGCATCGGTCGGGCAATTCCCGTGCTTGAGCCTAGGCTCCAGGCGTAGTTCCGTCAAGAATCCCCAGGTAGCACCCAGATTTTTGCCCTTTGGGCCGGAACGACGGTGGACGTCGACCACTCGGTCGATTCCACTCCGCTTCGGCTATGACGCCGGCGCCAAAGCAGCGAAGCGATCACGATTTCCCAGGCGTACTTGAGCCCGTTGACACGGGAGATTTCGGTCCCGTAGAAGGTCGGAATGGCGATCTCGGTGAAGCGGTAGGTGGGATGGGCCAGCAGCTGGAGGAGAATGTCGGTGTCAAAGGCAAAATCATCCCGATTGACCACGAAGTCAATGGAGGCCAGGGCGGGGACCGAATAGGCCCGGTAGCCCGAATGCCATTCGCTGAAGCCGGCGCCGGTGGCCCAATTTTGCACGATCGTGAGCACCCGGTTCCCGATCAGCTTGTACAGGGGCATGCCACCACGGCGGGCCTCGCCCTTCCGCATCATCCGCGAGCCCAGCACCGCCTCCGCCGTGCCCCGGCGGATCGGCTCAACGATCTGGCCGATCACCTCGGGCGCATACTGCCCATCTCCGTGCAACAGCACCACCGCATCAAGACGGGCTTCGATGGCCCAGCGGTACCCGGCTTTCTGGTTCCCGCCGTAGCCGAGGTTGCGCGGTTGGCGCACCACGGTCAGCGGACGGTTCGGATGGGCTGAACCCCAGGCCCGGGCCAGCTCCTCGGTGGCATCCATCGATCCGTCATCGCTCAGCCACACACCGGCGCACTCATTCCAGAACGCTTGGGGAATCCGCTCCAGGACGCGGGTGATGGTGCGCTCGGCGTTGTAGGCCACGATCACCACCCCGACTCGAAAGCCATCCCTTCCCTGGACCGACCCGCCCGGTGACATGCTCCCAAGCTAGAGCCGGGTCCTGAACGTGCTCTGAGTTCCTCCCCTACCGCGGCAGCATCGACAGTGAGTAGGCCTTTCCGGTGCCTCCGGCCGGCGACCACAGCCGGATCTCGAGGAGCTGGCCCGGTGCGACCGCGATCGGGTCGAGTTGGAAGGGCCCGACTCCTGAATACAGATGGGTACCCGGGTGCGTTTCGCTCACCACCACCGGAACGTTGTAGGTCTCCCGTCCCTTGACCGCAGGGAGGTAGCGCTGGGCCAGCAATACGTTCCCGTTGTCATTCCAGACCTGCAGCCGCAGCCCGTGGACGTCCGAGACCGTCACCCGAGCTTCGTACTGCCCCCGCGGGCGCACCCAGTAGTCCCGCGCCACGACATAGCCGCGATGACCGTCAGCGCCCACGTTCCAGTTCCTGGCCGGACCCCCGACCGACGTGACGCCGGCATCACCCTTGACCGTCCAGGCCGGAATGGTCACCGGATGCCGTGGGAAGGTCACCGAGGAGACGTCACCGGGCCTCTCCCAGCGAAAGGCCCAGATGCCTCCGCCGTGATCCATGAGGGTGGCGTGCAACCTGCCCGCTGCCTCGTCAACCGAGGCCAGGGTGTCGTTCACCGGCTCCGATTCGATACCGGACGAGGAGTCGAAAATGAACCAGACCACGCGCCCGCTGACCCGCACGCGCCCCGCGAACTGGAGGCTGACCACGTCGGAGCGGGCGGCGAATCGGCCGATGATGCCCTGGGAACCGACGACTTCGTCGGAGGGGGCAATCTGATCGGAGATTCTCGTCAGGAGCGCGGCCCCAGCCGGGGACACGCGCAACCAGGCCGCGCCGACCTGCGGGATCCAGATGATGCCCCAGGCGGCAGCATTGGCCACCAGCAGCGCGGCGGCGCTCCGGAAGACCCAGCGGCGCGCCCAGATCGGACGCGTGGCCAGCCAGCAGAAGAGAGAGACGACACCAACCGCGCCAAAGATATAGATGGGAGCAGATTGAAATCCGGGTATCGAGAACACATCATTGCCGAAGGACCCGGTCGAATTGTTCACGGCCAGCACGACCAGGGGCACCCCGATCGTCCACGGGCAGAAGATCCCGACGATGCCGGCCGGCGCCAGATTGGCCACCATGTTCGCCCGGTGCGACCACAGCACCCCCAGCGCTCGCTGCGGATGCTGCAGCATCCCCTTGATGATCGCCCCAACCGTGATGTGGGCGGTCGGGGGCGCGCCGGCTGGCCCGATGACATAGCCGTACAGGCCGGCGAGCAACGACGATGCGTTGTCGCCCAGCGCACCGATCAACGCCAGCCACCCGACGCCCACCGCGGCCAGCAGGGCCGCCGTGCGGACATGGTGCCGGCCGCGGTCGAAGTACGCCGCCGCCAACGCGCTCAGGCCGAGGCCCACCACCCAGGTGCCGGCCACATCACCGAAGAGCAGGAGGAGGCCGATCCACACCCAGGCCCGGGCGGTCCGATGCCCACTGAAGTCATAGGCGGCCGCCACGATGAACGGCAGGGCCAAGGGCTCCATATGGATGTCGAATGACATCGACCAGTACGTCCAGGGGTTCAGCACCAGCACGGCCAGGCCGCAGGACAGGACCACCAGGGCGCGTCGTGGAGGCACCATCGGGACGTGGGTGCGCACGATCCGCCGCATCCAGGCGAAAGCCACCGCCTCCGCCGCCACCAGGCCGGCATCTTGCAGCCACAAGAAGTTGAGCCCATGCGGCCACACCAGGTCGAAGAACGACAGCGGCCAGATAGCCAGGCTGAAATGGTCCGAGATGGCCGGCTGGAACTGGATAGTCCCGAAGGCGTTGAGGTGCCCGTGGCTGACGAGGAAGAACTGCTGCAGATAGTTCGCCGCGTCGGTGGTGAGCGAGAACCTCGACCACAGCACCTCGCTCCACCACGCCATGCCCAGGAACTGGAGGGCGAAGACGACCCAGGCCACCCGGGAGAGGGTCTGAGCGTGACGCCGCGCCGTGGCTCTCGGCGGCGCCGCCGGGTTCGTCTTCTCCCCCCTTACCGGCTCCATCGGGCCGGAAACCTCAGTCGCCGCTCCCCCCTCAAGCAAGGCGACCACCATGGACGGGGTCCGTGGTGCGCCATGGGGTGAGGATCACGACCCGCTTTATAGTTCGAACGCCTCCGGCGGTGGGCAGGTGCACATGAGATTACGGTCCCCGTAGGCCTGATTGATCCGGGCCACCGGGGGCCAGTACTTAGCGGCGGTCTCCCCGGTCGGGAAGACGGCGACGTCACGCCCGTAGGCCCGGTCCCACTCGGTGACCAGTACGGCCGCCGTGTGGGGTGCGCCCCGCAGTGGGCTCGACGCCACGTCCCAGCGGCCCGACGCCACCTCGTCTATCTCGGCCCGGATGGCGATCATGGCCTGGCAGAAGCGGTCGAGCTCGCTCAGGTCCTCGCTCTCGGTCGGCTCCACCATGAGGGTGCCGGCCACCGGGAAGCTGACGGTCGGCGCGTGGAAGCCATAGTCGATGAGGCGCTTGGCCACATCGTCCACCGTGACCCCGGTGGCCTTGGTCAACGCCCGCAGGTCCAGGATGCACTCGTGCGCCACCAGCCCGCCCCCTCCGGTGTAGAGGATCGGGAAGGAGGCGGAGAGCTTGGCTGCTACATAGTTGGCGGCCAGGACGGCCGACTTGGTGGCATGGGCCAGGCCCTCCGCCGACAGCAGCCGTACGTAGGCCCAACTGATGGGCAGGATGCCGGCGCTGCCGTACGGGGCGGCACTCACCGGACCGATCCCCTCCCGCTGCACGGGACGCGGATGCAGTGGATGGGAGGGCAGGAACGGCACCAGGTGCTCGGCCACCGCCACCGGGCCGACGCCCGGCCCGCCACCGCCGTGCGGGATGCAGAAGGTCTTGTGCAGGTTGAGATGCGAGACATCGCCCCCGAACGCCCCCGGCTGGGCCAGACCCAGGAGAGCGTTGAGGTTGGCCCCGTCAATGTAGACCTGCCCGCCGTAGCGATGGACGATGTCGCACATCTCGGTGATGCCTTCCTCATAAACGCCGTGCGTCGAGGGGTAGGTCACCATGATCGCGGCCAGATCGTCGGCATGCTCCTGGCACTTGCGGCGCAGATCCTCCAGGTCGACGGTGCCGTCGTCGAGCGCACCGACCACGATGACCCGCATGCCGGCCATGACGGCGGAGGCGGCGTTGGTGCCGTGGGCGCTCGAGGGAATGAGGCAGAGGTTCCGTTCGGGCTGCCCGTTGGCCCGGTGGTAGGCCCGGATGGCCAGGAGCCCGGCCAACTCGCCCTGGCTGCCGGCGTTGGGCTGGACCGACACTTTGGCGTAGCCGGTCAGGGCGGCCAGCCACCCCTCCAGGTCGTCGATCAATCGGAAGTAGCCCGGCGTGGCGCTGAGCGGGGCGAAGGGATGGATGTTGGCGAAGCCGGGCAGGCTGATGGGCTCCATCTCGGTGGTGGCGTTGAGCTTCATGGTGCACGACCCGAGCGGGATCATGCCCCGGTCCAGAGCGAAGTCGCGGTCCGACAACCGGCGCAGGTAGCGCAGCATCGCCGTCTCGGAATGGTGCGCGGAGAACACCGGATGGGTCAGGAACGGGCTGGTCCGCTGCAACGACGCCGGCCAGGCCGCGCCCTCATCTTCCGCACCGGCTCCGGGCCCCGCCCACCCGGCCGCCGGCGCCGTCACCCCGAAGGCCTCGAGCACCGCCGCCAGGTGGACCGCCGTGGTCGTCTCGCCGACCGACATGCCGACGTGGTCGGCATCGACCAGGCGTAACTGCACCCCGAGCGTCGCCGCCCGCTCGACCACCGCCGCCGCACCACCGGCGGGTACCGCGACCAGCAGCGTGTCGAAGTAGTGCTGGTGGACCGGCGGGAAGCCCCCGGCGGCCAACGCGGCCGCCAAGGCGGCGGTGCGCTGGTGGATCTGGCGGGCGATGGCCCGCAGCCCATCGGCCCCGTGGTAGACGGCGTACATGGAGGCGACCACGGCCAAGAGGACCTGGGCCGTGCAGATGTTGGAGGTGGCCTTCTCCCGGCGGATGTGCTGCTCGCGGGTCTGCAGGGAGAGGCGGTAGGCCGGGCGCCCCTCGGCGTCGACCGAGACCCCGACCAGCCGCCCGGGCAGATCGCGCTCCAGCCCGGCGTGGACGGCCATGAACCCGGCGTGGGGGCCCCCGTACCAGAGCGGCACCCCGAAGCGTTGGGACGAGCCCACCACCACGTCGGCGCCCCATTCCCCGGGCGGGGTGAGCAGCGTCAAGGCCAGGAGGTCGGCGGCCACGGTGACCAGCGCGCCCCGCTGGTGGGCCTGCTCGGTCAAGTGGGCGTAGTCACGGATGGCACCCGACCCGCCCGGGTATTGCGCCACTACGCCGAAGAACTCGCCGTCGGGCAGGCCGGCGCCCAGGTCGGCCACGACCAGTTCGACCCCGATCGGCTCCAGCCGGGTGGCCAGGACGGCGATGGTCTGGGGCAGGCAGTCGGCATCGACCACGACCCGGGTGGCCGGGCCGCTGGTCCGCCGGCGCATGAGAATGACCGCCTCGGCCACGGCCGTGCTCTCGTCGAGCAGGGAAGCGTTGGCCGTCGCCAGTCCGGTCAGGTCGGCAATGACGGTCTGGAAATTGAGCAGCGCCTCCAGTCGGCCCTGGCTGATCTCGGGTTGGTAAGGGGTGTAGGCGGTGTACCAGGCCGGGCTCTCGAGCACATTGCGCCGGATCACGCCCGGGGTGATGGTCCCGGCGTAGCCCAGACCGATCATGGGTTCAGGCAAGGCGTTCTCCGCCGCCAGGGCACCCAGCTCCGCCAGCACCTCGGCTTCGGAGGCGGCCGGGGGCAACTGCACCTCGGCCAGGCTGCGCACGCTGCCGGGCACGGCCACGTCCACCAGCGCATCCAGGCTGGAATAGCCGAGATACTCGAGCATGCGCTGCTGCTGCTCGGCGGACGTCCCGACGTGACGGTTGAGGAACCCGCCTCCCTCGGCGGGCCGGAGGGCGGGTGGGGCTTCGACGGACAGCAGTTGATCGGTCACGGAGGGCTCCAGATGTAGCTCCGCAGGTTCGCGGAGGTCGGTGGATGGCCTCCCCGCTCTGTCGTGGAACCTGAGAGTCTCGCCGCTGTCAGTTACAGCGACTTACACCTTCGGTGCAGGGTCCGCAGCACGGCCTGCTTTCCAGAGTTGCCTCGCCGAAGCGGTGTGTCGGCCTGAGAGATTCTCGGGGAGAGTTGCTCCTCCGGCGCCCCCTCGATTGCGCACTACGGGGGCTCTTCCGCTCCAGTTCAAACGGCGTATTCAGTTGGTGGAACTGTGATGCAGCTTACGGGCGGCGACTATAGGTCACTACTCCTCCACCCGGGGCGGCCACAACGGCGGGCGGACCAGATTGGCCGGCAGCTCGCGGCCGCGCTGCAGCACGGTGACGGCATCGCCGTCGAGCAGCTGGGCGTCGGCCTCAATGAGGGCCAGGCCGATGCCACGCTCGCGCATCGGGGAGAAATTCCCGCTGGTCACGGTGCCGACCGTCTCCCCGCTCACCTGGACTTCGGCCCCGTCGCGCAACGGTTGGCGGCCCTCGCCCACCAGGCCCCGCAGGCGTCGGGCCGGGCCGGTGGCCTTCTCCTCTTCCAGCGCGGCGCGGCCGGTAAAGTCACCTTTGTCCCAGCCGACGACCCACCCCAATCCGGCCTGGAGCGGGGTGATGCCCGGTCCGAGCTCGTGGCCGTGCAGCGGCAAGCCGGCCTCGAGGCGCAGCGTGTCGCGAGCGCCCAAGCCGGCCGGGGTCACCCCGGTGGCGATGACGGCGGCCCAGAACGACTCGGCGTGCTCGGCCGGCACGGCGCATTCGACCCCCTCTTCGCCGGTGTAGCCGGTGCCGGCCACCAGGCAGGTCACGCCCTCCCACTCGAAACTGGCCACGGCGAAGCGGTGCACGGTGGCCGCGTCCGGTGACACCTCGGCCAGCCGGGTGCGGGCCAACGGGCCCTGGACGGCGATGATGGCCCGTTCGCTGGTCACGTCCTCCCCGCCGATGGCCGCCACGACGCGGCTGGTGTTCGACGCGTTGGGCATGACATCGAACCGCTCCTCGTCGACCCACCACACGATGATGTCGTCGCGCACCGAGCCCGTCTCATCGAGCAGGTGGGTGTACTGGGCCCGCCCCGGCGAAATGCGCCGCAGGTCGTTGCTCAGGGACTGCTGCAGGTGATCGAAGGCGGCCGGACCCTGCACCCGCACGGTGCCCAGGTGACTGACGTCGAAGGCCACGGCCGACTCACGGCAGGCTCGATGCTCGGCCATGGTCCCCCACGGATAGGCCAGCGGCATCTCCCAACCGCCAAAGGGCACCATTTTCGCTCCGAGGGCGACATGGGCCGCGTACAGCGGGGAGTAGCGGGGCACGGCACCGCCGTCGTCGTGCTCGTCGGCGGTCACGGAGCCAGATTAGGCGGCGGAAGGAACGGGCAGATTCAGGCCGTGGGCGTCGAGTAGGGCCAGGAAGTCGCGCTGGTAGACGACCAGCACCGGCACTTCGGGGTAGAGCTCGCGCATCCGCCGCACCTTGCCGTTCTTGCGGGTGACCAGACGTTGGTCGGCCGTTGTCAGTTCAATGAAGAGGTTGCGCTCGGGCAACCAGAAGTCGGGCCGGAAGCCGGCGATGGGTGAGCCGCGGTCGTCCCAGCGCAGGGCGAACTCCACCGGCTCGTACTCCCAGCGTTCCTCGTAGAGGTCGAGCAGGGCGGCGAACAGCCGCTCGGAGGGATGGGCGAAACGAACTTGTCCGGCCGGGGCGCCGGACGGGTGACCGGCGCGCCGGGCATGCGCAGGCGCCCCTGGGCTCACGCCCCGGCGGCCCGGGCCACCGACAGATCGGCCGTGTCGTCACCCGTGGGCTCTTCACCCGAGGGCCGGGACTGGGCCGAGACGTCCAGCCGCACGATGTCCGCTTCCAGCTCATTGACCACGCCCGCCATGGCCACGATGTTGAAGACGCCCTGGCCACCGGCCAGCAGGTCGACCACCTCGTTGTTAGAGCGGGCCAGCACCGAGTTGGTCCCGTTGAGGACCAGGTTGGACGAGGCCACGTCCGCCCCCAGGTCCGAGCGCAGGCATTCGACGGCCTGGCGGGCCGACTGCAGGGAGACGCCGGCGTCGAGCAGCTGCTTGATCACCTTGAGCTCGAGCACGTCGGAGTAGGAGTAGACCCGCCGGGTCCCACTCCCCCGCGCCGTGGCCACCGAGGGTTGCAACAGCCCGGTACGGGCCCAGTAGTCCAACTGGCGGTAGGTGATCCCCACGAGACCGCAGACCTGCGGTCCGTGAAACCCTCCGACGTGGGTTGTGGATACGTCCGCCATCGAACCTCCAATGCGCTCGCTTCGGTCCATCATGTTAGTGCAGCTTGGACGACACGGAGGTAGTTACGAGGGCGTTATTCCCCGAGTTTCTGGGCCTCCAGCGGCCAGGCCACGACCGGCCCATGGGCCCGCAGGCCCACCCGGGCCCCCGGGCGCAGGGGCGACCCGCCGGTCACCCGGACGATCAGCTCGGGCAGGCTCCCGTCGTCGGGGCGCACCCGCACCACGGCATCGTGGCCGAAATACTCATAGCTGCGCACCACGCCGGGCACCGAACCGCCCACTCCGACCACTCCGTCAGCCCTCTCGCCTGCTCCCCCCTCAGCCCCGGCCGAGATCAGCAGCTGTTCGGGCCGGATCATCACCTTGGCCACCAGCGGACCGGCGCCACTCGCCCCGTCCACACCGGCCCCCCCGGCCCCCGACAACTCCAATTCGCCCAGCGCCGTCGACGCCGTCCGTCCGTGGACCTTGGCGTCCACCAGGTTGGCATCGCCCAGGAACTGGGCCAGTTCCGCATCGCGGGGCGACCCGTAGAGGTCGGTCGGGCTGTCGATCTGGCCGATGACCCCGTGGCGCAAAATGGCCACCTGGTCGGCCATGGAGAGGGCCTCGTCCTGGTCGTGGGTGACCAGGACCGCCGTGATCCCGGCCCCGCTCAGCACCGAGTGCACGTCCGCCCGCACCGAGGCCCGCAGGGAGGCGTCGAGGGAGGAGAAGGGCTCATCGAGCAGGACGATCTCGGGATCGGTGGCCAGGGCCCGGGCCAGGGCCACCCGCTGCTGCTGCCCGCCCGAGAGCTGGTGCGGGTAGCGCCGCTCCAGCCCGCTCAGGCCGACCAGCTCGAGCAGCTCGCCCACCCGGGCGGCGCGCCCGGCCCCCCGGTGCAGGCCGAACGCCACGTTGCGCCCGACGTTCAAGTGCGGGAAGAGCGATCCCTCCTGGGGCACGAAGCCGATGCGCCGCCGCTCGCAGCGCACCCAGTGCTGGTCGGCGTCGTCGACCACTTCGGTACCGAGGCGGACCAGCCCGGCGTCGGGCCGCTCGAAGCCGGCGATGATGCGCAGCAGCGTGGTCTTGCCGCTGCCCGACGGGCCCAGGATGGCGGTGAACGATCCCTCGGCCACGCTGAGGTCGACGCCGCGCAGGACGGCCTGTCCGCCGAAGGACTTGGTGACGCCGGTGACCGAGAGGCCTTTCACAGTGACACCATTGTGCTCGGTGCCGGGCCGGCCACCGCGGTGCTCGAGGTCCGGGCGGGCAGGCGGTCGAACCACCGGCCCAGCACATAACTGGGCACGGCGGCCAGGAGCAGCATCACGCCGGCGTACGGCGCGGCCTGGCTGTAGGAGAGATTGGCTTGATACGCCCAGAACTGGGTGGCCAGCGTGGCCGAATCGGTGGGGTGCAGGACCAGGGTCGCCGTCAGCTCCGTGGCCGACTCCAGGAAGACCAGGCAGAAGGCGGCGGCCAGGCCGGGGCCGATCAGCGGCAGCGTGACCCGCCAGAACACGGCGAGCCGGTGCACCCCCAGCGAATGGCCCACCTCTTCGAGGCCGACCGGCGAACGGGCCACGGCGGCGCGCACCGAGACCACCGCCATGGGGAAGAACATCACGGCGTACGCCAGCACCAGCAGCAGCGTCGTCTGGTAGAGGTTGCCGGCCAGCTCGTGCTCGGTGAAGTAGGCGAAGCTCAGCGCGATGACCAGGCTGGGCACGGCCAACACCAGCATGTTGGCCCGCTCCAGGAAGCGCACCGGGCGGCTCGGCGACCGCACCGAGAGCAGGGCGACCGGGAGGGCCGCCCCGGTGGCCAGCAGCCCGGCGGAGGCGGCGTACACGAACGTGTGCCCGGCCGCCCCGGCCAGCGACGCCGCCGGCAGGGTCGAGGTGCCGCCCCGGATCAGCAGGTAGAGGATGGCCCCCACCGGCACACCCAGGGCCAGCCCGACCAGCAGGCCCATGGCCGAGAGCACGGGCAGGGTGGCCCGGCCCAGTCGCTGGGGCCGCAGCTGGCGGGCCGCTCCCCCACCGAGGCGCGAGCCCCGGCCCCGGCCGCGGGCGCCGCTCTCGCCGTAGAGCATGAGGCCGCCCAGGACGACCAGGATGAGGGAGAAGGCACAGGCCGCCGGCTGGTTGAAGCCGACGGTGAACTCGGTGTAGATCTCAGTGGTCAAGGTGTTGAAGCCCAGGATCTCGAAGGCGCCGAACTCGGCCAGCAGGACCAGGCCGACCAGGACCGAGCCGCCGAGAATGGCCGGGCGGGCCTGGCGCACCGTGACCCGCCAGAAGGTGGCCACCCGGCCCAGGCCAAGGCTGCGGGCCACCTCCTCCTGGGCCGGGTCGGCGTTGCGCAGGCTGGCTGCCACCGGCAGGTAGACGAGGGGGTAGACAGCCAGGGTCATGACCAGGGCGGCAGCCCAGAAACCCCCGAAGGCGGGGAAGATGGCCCGCCAGCCGAAGCTGACCACGAAGTCGGGGATGCCCAGGGGGATCACGACGACCACGGCCCAGAAGCGCCGGCCGGGCAGGGCGGTGCGCTCGGTCACCCAGGCGGCCAGGGTGCCCACGACGGCGCACAGCACGGTGACCACGACGGTGAGGCTGACCGTGTTCCAGATGAGATGGGCGGTCAGGCCGCGCAGGAGCAGGTTCGACAGTTGGTGCCCGCCCACCTGGACGGCCTGGAGCGCCAGGAAGGCCAGCGGCAGCACGACGGCGATCGACACCACTAGGGCCAGCCCGAGCAGCAAGCGGGAGGCGTGCCGGCGCTGTTCACCGTGACGGTCGTGATGGCGGTGATGGTGGCGGTGTCCGTGGCCACGTCCGTGTCCGCCTCGTCCGTGTCCGCCGTGTCCGTGTCCGCCGTGTCCGTGTCCGCCGTGGTCATGGTGGCCGTGGTGAGACTCCCCCGCCCGAGCCGAGCCAGCACGATCCACCTCGCGGTGCTCGGACGCCGTCGTGCTCATGGCGGTGTCACAAGAGTTGGGCCTCCTGGAGCAGCATGATCGCCTCGGCGCCGGTGCCCAGCTGGGCGATGGTGATGGCGTTGGGCCGCAGCTGGTTGAACGGCGTCTCGGGCTGGGCCGTGGTCACGCCCGAGCCGAGCGGGTACTCGAAGCTGTCGCTGTGGGCGATGATCTGCTCGCCCGCGACCGAGTTGAGGAAGGCCACGAACTTCTGCGCCGCCGCCTGATGACTCGATGAGCGCAGGACGGCGGCGCCCGAGACGTCGATCACGTACCCCACATCCTTGGGAGCGAAGTAGGCGATGGCCGAGTGGGTGCCCGACTTCCCGTCCTCGGCCTGGAGGCGGTACCAGTAGTACTGGTTGATGATGCCCAGCGCCACCTGCCCCTTGTTGACCTGGTCCACCAGGGTCTCGTTGTCCGGGTAGGCGTGGGTGCCCGCGTTGGCCTTGAGTGAGGTCAGCCACTTGAGGGCGGCGGACGTGCCGTGCGCCTTGGCGATGGAGGTGACGATGGGCTGGAAGTCGGTCTCGCTCCCGGCGATGGCCACCTTGCCCTTCCACTTGGGCTGGGCCAGGTCCATGGCCGAGGTGGGCAGCTGGCTCGGCTTGAGCAGGGTGGTGTTGTAGACCAGCACGCTGACCCGGGCCGAGATCCCCACCCACTTGCTCTGGGGCGAGTCGTACTTGGCCGGCGTCTGGGCCAACGTCGACTTGGCCACCGGGGACAGCAGGCCCTTGCCCGCCAGCACCTGCAACGGTGGGGAGTTCTCGGTGAAGAAGACGTCGGCCGGCGAGTGGGAGCCCTCGGTCTCGATCTGGTCGGCCAGGACGTCCTCGTCATCGGAGCGCACGTGGACCGTGATGCCCGTCTTCTTCTCGAAGGCGTTGACCAGGGCCTGGGTCGTCTGCACGTGCTGGCCGCTGTAGAGGGTGATGCTGGTCTTCCCGGCGGCGGCCGCCGATCCGGGCCCGGCGCCGAGGATCCCCAACAGGGCCGCACCCAGGGCAATGATGGTGCCCCCCACGCCGACCACCCGGGACCCACTCCGCTGCTGACCGGTGGACATCCCTGCGGTGGACATGGTGGTGAGCGCTCCCCGTTGACTCTTAGGTCGACCGAATGTTAGGTCAGCCTAACTTAGTGAGCGGCAACGGGAGCGTCAAGGCCCGGGCCCGGTCGTCCCGAAGTCGAGCCGGCCCTCCGAGGGGCTGGAGGGCTCGGCGTGGAAGCGCACCGGGATCCGGCCGGCCCGCCGGGCCACGTAGCCCGCCTCGGTGGCCAACCGCATGGCCCGGGCCATGGCGACCGGGTCGTGGGCCCGGTTGACCGCCGTGGCCACCAGCACGCCGTCGCACCCGAGCTCCATGGCCAGGGCGGCGTCCGAGGCGGTGCCGATACCGGCATCGAGGATGACCGGCACCTCCACCGCTTCGCGCAGCAGGGCGATGTTGTGCGGGTTCCTGATGCCCAGCCCGCTGCCGATGGGCGAGCCCAGGGGCATCACGGCGGCGCAGCCCACCTGCTGGAGCCGGAAGGCCAGCACCGGGTCGTCGGTCGTATAGGGCAGCACAACGAACCCGTCCTCGGCCAGCTGCTCGGCCGCGGCCAGCAGCTCCACCGCGTCGGGCAGGAGCGTGCGATCGTCGCCGATCACCTCCAACTTCACCCAATCGGTGCCGAAGGCCTCCCGGGCCAGTTTGGCGGTGAGTACGGCTTCACTGGCGGTGGCGCAGCCGGCGGTGTTGGGCAGCACGCGCACGCCTTCCTCCTCCAACAGATTCAGGAGCGCCCCTCGCCCGGAGGGGTCGATCCGGCGCACGGCGACGGTGGCCATGGCCGTGCCCGACTCGATCAGGGCCGCCCGTAGCGCCTGCAGGCTGGTCATGCCCCCCGTGCCCAGCAGCAGGCGCGAGGACAGGGTCTCGCCGGCGATACAGAGCCCTTCGGCCGGCTCGGGAGTCGGTGCCCGCGGGTCACTCACCATGACCGACGACGATACCTCCGGGCCCGGGCGTCTTCGGGCGAGGACGTGCTCGCTATCGTGGCCGGGTGCCGGACCCAGCCACCCCTCCCGTTGCCCTGAGCATCGCCGGTTCGGACTCCGGCGGCGGGGCGGGCACCCAGGCCGACTTGAAGACCTTCGCCGCCCTCGCCGTCCACGGCGCGTCCGCCCTGACCGCGGTCACGGCGCAGAACACGGCCGAGGTGCGGGGCGTGGTGGCGCTCGAGGCCGCCTTTGTGGCCCTGCAGATCGAGACCGTCCTGGCTGACCTGGCCGTGCGCAGCGTCAAGACGGGCATGCTGGCCAACCGGGCCATCGTCGACGTCGTGGCCGACCTGGCCGCCGCCGGCCGGCTGCCCCAGCTGGTGGTGGACCCGGTCCTGGTCTCCTCCAGCGGGCACGCCCTGATGGAGCCCGACGGGGTGGCGGCCTACCTGGACCGCCTGCTCCCCCACGCCCTGGTGGTGACGCCGAACCTGCGCGAGGCGGCCGCCCTCACCGGCCGCCCGGTGGAGGCGCTCATGTCGGTGGACGCCATGGCGGCGGCGGGCGAAGCCATCCGGGCCGGCGGGGCCCGCTACGTGGTGGTGAAGGGAGGCCACCTCACCGAGTCGGCCCATGACGTCGTGGCCGGCCCGGAGGGCATCACCGTCCTGGCCGGGACCCGGGTGGTGACCAGCAACGACCATGGCACCGGGTGCTCGCTGTCGGCCGCCATCGCGGCCCGCCTGGCCCAGGGCGACGAGGTGCTCGACGCCATTGCCGCCGCCAAGGCCTTCGTGGCCCGGGCGCTGGCCGGCGGGGCGGGCTGGCGGCTGGGCGCCGGGCACGGGCCGATCGACCATTTCGGGTGGTCGGCCGGCACATAGGCTGGACGGGACATGACCCTGAGTGAGCCGGTACGGCCGTCCGCCACCTCGGGCTTCTCCATGCGGGCGGCCATGCTGGTGCCAGCCCTGGGCGTGCTCATCCTGGGTGTCTTCATCGGGGCCGGCTTCCTCACGTCCAACCCAGTGCAGAAGACCAAGACGGCCACCGGTGCCGCCTCGGTCTCGGGCACCACGCTGCGGGCCGTGCCGGCGGTGAACGCCCTCTCGGTGATCACCAAGTCCGGGGAGCCGCCGGGCAACATCATCAATGCGGTGGCCATCCCCGCCGGGTCCACTCGGGTGTCCCATCAAACCAACAGCGCGCTGGCCGACCAGTACGACGAGCAGATCGGCCTGCTCTCCGACGCCTCGCAGGGGGCGGTGGAGAACTTCTACCTCAAGGACATGAAGGCGCAGGGCTGGCAGATCTTCGAGACCGGTCCGGCCGACCACGATCCGGGCGCCATTGAGGTGCTGGGCAAGCTGGCCGGGTCGGACGGCTTCTACTGGGAGATGGGGGCGGTGGTCGCACCCACCACCTTCGGCCCGCACGCCCCGCCCCGAGGCGACACCGTCTTCACGGTGCGCCTCTTCCAGGTGCCCGACCCCGACTGACTGACGCTCAGGATCCGACGCTCAGGCCGGCGTGCTGTAGCTGAGCTCCCTCGGCCCCGGCGACACCGTCGTGGCCTGGAGCGGACCGATGCCGTCGTGGCGGTCGACATCGGAGAAGAGGTACGCCCAGACAAAGAAGTTGATCGGGTAGAGCAGGTAGCCGATGCGGGTGGCCGGCGCCAGCAGGGTGATGACGGCCATCACCACACCGGCCAGGGTGCAGACCTGCGACGTGGTCTGCGGTGGGCGGAGGTAGAGACGCCAGGCCAACACGGCGCCACCGACCAACCCGACGGTGAGCGGCACGACCCGGTGCAGGAACGGGAACGCGCTGACCAGCAGGTGGCCCGGGAGCGGGCTGGCCGCCGGCGAGGTGACGCCCGAGAGCCCGAGCGGGAACAGCACGACGTTGTCGAAGAAGGCCCAGGGCCCTTGGAGCGCGAAGGGCACCACCACCGGGCCGGCGATGACCAGCATGCCCAGGAACATCAGGATGGGCCGCCGCTCCCCCTTGCGGTCGCGGGCGGCGAAGAGGGCCAGCGCAGCCAGAGGCCAGGCAGTGAACTTCATGGCCGAGACAATGCCCAACACCACCCCGGACGCGAACGGCTGGCGGCGCTGGGCCAGCACCATGGCCAGCAACAGGAAGGCCACCACCGGCATGTCGTCGCCCCCGGTGGCCAGCGGGAGGGCGGCCGTCGGCAGGATGGCCAACACCTGGAGGGCGCGCATGCGGCGGCGCCCGCTGGCCGGGCACAGCCATAGGGCGGCGGCGGTCACCAGCAGCGTCACCAGGCTGAAGAAGATGCGGGCGTCGGTCAGCCCGGTGTCGTTCTTCTTCTCGCTCGGCAGCCCGAAGACGGTCATGAGCGGGAGGTAGGGCACGAAGGAGTCCACCGTCGAGAGCCCGGGCGCGTGGTACACCACCTTCAAGTGCCGGTTGGTCACGGCGTGGTACGGGTCCTTGCCCTTGGCCAACGACTGCCCGGCGTGTTCAATGACGCCAACCTCGGGCTGGAAGTGCGAGCCCGCATCGTGGTCGGAGCGCCACAGGATCTCAAGAGCGAGCGGGACGGCAGTGGCGCCGGCGAACACCACGACGGCGATGACGATGCGGCCCGTCCACTGCCAGCGCGGCGTGCGCGGGGTGTCGCCGCTGCCGCCCTTCCAACCCCCACCCGGCGGACGAGGCGAACCCGCCCCGCCACCACTGGCAGGGCTGGCGGTGGCCAACGCTCCGGTCGCGCCCGGTCGCTTGGCGCGCCGCTGAATCACCAGGGCGAAGATGGCCGAGGCCAGGGCGCCACCGAGGAAGGGTCCCAGGGCCAAGTTGCCCCACTGACGGTACAGGTCCTCGCTCGAGGAGAAGATGGTGATCAGGGCGAAGGCCGCTCCCGCGAAGTAGATAATGGCGTCGCCCCACTCCGGACTGATGGCCCCGACGCGGGCCAGAGTTCTATGCCGGGCGGCCGCAGCGGTACCGCGCCGGGTGAGGGTTATCGACATGGCGGTTCCTACAGCCTGACATAGGGGGGTTGGCCGAGCGACGATTCTTCTGCCCTTGGACCGGTCCCCGGCACGACCCCCGGCACGATTAGAGGGCCAGCTCGTCTTGGTAGAAGGCCAGTTCCTCCTCCAGGCAGGCGATCAGGGTCTCAGCCCGCCTGAATCCGTGGCTCTCCCCGGCGAAGAAGCGAGCCCGGCAGTGGCGACCGGCGGCCAGGAGGGCGTCCCGCAGCCCCTCGGCCTGGGCCGGAGGGACGACCGGGTCGTCCAGACCCTGGAGGAGCAGCACCGACCCGTCGATCTCGGCCGCCCGGTGCACCGGGGACCGTTGCTCGTACCGGACCTGGCTCTCGGGCAGCGGCCCGACCAGGCGATCCATGTAGTGCGCCTCGAAATCATGGGTGGAGGCGGCCAGGGCCATCAAGTCGGTGACGCCGTACCACGAGGCGGCGGCGCGGAAAGTGGGGCCGTCGGCCAGCGCGTTGAGGGCGGTCAACCCGCCCGCGCTGCTACCCCTGACGGCCAGGCGGGCACCGTCGACCCGGCGCTCGGCGACCAGGAACTGTGCCGCATCGACGCAGTCTTCGGAGTCGGCCACGCCCCACTGTCCCCACAGGGAGCAGCGGTACACCCTCCCGTACCCGGTGCTGCCGGCGTAGTCCACCGCGGCCACGGCGAAGCCCCGGCTGGTGAAGTACTGCGTCACGACGTCGAACCCGGCGCTGGCCGCCGAGGTGGGCCCACCGTGGCAGTGCACGACCAGCGGCGGGAGCTCACCAGGCGGCCCGCTGGTCTTACCCAGTGTGGGCGGATAGAAGACGCCGTGGACGGGTCGACCCGAGCGCCCGCGCAGGGCGAACGGTTCGGCCACGGCCACGTCAGCCGGAGCCAAGGGGGCGGAGCGGGTGGCGGTCACGGCCCGGCGGGGCGGACGGTCGGGCGCCGGGAGCACCCAGACGTCGGCCGGCGATTCGGGAGTGGTGCCAATGAGGGCGACACCCTCGCCGTGGGCACATAGCCCGGTGATGAAGGTGCAGGGCTGCACCAGCGGGCGAGGCGGCTCCCCGGGGGCGCTGGCCCTGATGGACACCAGCGAGTCGATGCCCTGGGACGACTGGCGGGCCACCAGCGTGCCGTCGCTCAGCTCGACCATGGTCGAGAGGCTGAGGACGAAGTCGGCGCCATGAAACTCGGCCTCGGCGCTGGTCATGGCCCGGGACGGCGCGCCGCCTGGGCGGCCGCCGTGGGTGTACGGCTGCCACCAGCCGCGCCGGTCCGAGACAAAGCGGAGGCTGCCGTCGGAGCGCCACGCGGGCTGGCCCACCGCTTCGTCTTCACCGGGGCCGCCGGCGACGGTCCAGGGCGGGCCGGCCGCCACCAGGGAGCGGTGGCCGTCCGCCGGGTCGGTGAGCGCTTCAATCGGGGCCACCACAAGGGCGGAACGGTCCCACTGCATGTCAGGGTGGTCCCAGACGGCGACGGCGACGCGGTCCCCGTCAGGGTGCAGCCGCGGCGCCCCGTAGAAGTCGTGCCCTTCGAGGAGCACCGAGGCGCCGGCGTTGTCCGCTCTGGTACCCAGGGCGACGATGCTGCGCCGCGGCGTGTCGTGACCGCCCTGACCGGGTTGGGACGGCAGGACTTCGCGCACCGCCACCACCCAGGCGCCGTCGGCGCTGGCCTGGAGCCCGCCGTGGTTCCAGGTCTGGCCAGCGGGCGGTTCCTCGCTCAGGGCCATGGGCTCGCCGCCAACATCGCCGCCGGCGCCGACACCGACACCGCCGGCGAGCCAGACGCGCTGGTCGGCCAGGTCGACGTAGGCAAAGGCGCTTGGGCTCGGACCGGGCACGGGCGTGGGCTCAGGCGCTGGCGCTGGCGCTGCCGCGAGCGTGGGCTCAGAAGTGGATCCCGCAGCGGGCACCAGGCACACCGCTCCCCCGCCGTACTCGTACACCCGGCTGCGGATGCTCACCTTTTGGGGCGAGAGGTCGACCACCGCGTCACCGTGGGCACCCACGAAGACGATGCGACCACCCTCGGCCGGACGCGACTCCAACCAGTAGAGAAAGGTGCCGTCCGAGCACACGTCGGAGAGGGAGACCTTGCCGGCGGCCGCCTGCTCGGCCCGGAGCGGCGAGGGCCAGCGGCCGAAGGGAGCGATCGTGGTCACCGAGTTGACCGTAGCGGCCAGCCTTCTAGTGTGAACCGATGCGCTTCCCCGCGTACAGGCTGACCAAACTCGGGGAGATCATCCGAGCCGAGGTCACCGAGCTGTCCGACAGCGATCTGCCGCCCGGTGACGTGCTCATCCGGGTCGAGTGGTCGGCCATCAACTTCAAGGACGCCATGGTCACCCGCCCGGGCAACCGGGTGGCCCGCACCTTCCCGCTCATCCCCGGCGTCGAGCTGGCCGGTTCCGTCGTCGAGAGCGCCGACCCCTCCCTGGTGGCCGGTCAATCGGTCCTGGCCCAGGGCTACGACCTCGGGGTCGCCCACCACGGCGGATTCGCCGGGTACGCCCGCGTCCCGGCCGAGTGGGTGGTCCCGCTGCCCCCTGCCGTCAGCGCCCGCCAGGCCGCCATCATCGGACTGGCCGGCTTCACCGCTTTGCTCTCGCTGCACCGCCTGATCCAGCACGGCGTCACCCCTGACGACGGCCCGGTCCTGGTGACCGGCGCCTCGGGCGGGGTGGGCAGCACCACGGTGGCGCTGCTGGCCCACCGGGGCTTCGAGGTGGTGGCCTCGTCGGGCAAGACCGCCGAGCACCCCTACCTCGAGCAGCTGGGCGCCACCCGGGTGGTCGGGCGCCAGTTCAGCCCGGAGGACGACCGCACCCTGGGTCCCCAACTCTGGGGCGCCGTGGTCGACTGCGTGGGCGGGTCGGCGCTCGCCGAAGCGCTGCGCACCGTGCGCTACGGCGGCGCCGTGGCCGCCAGTGGCCTCACCGGGGGCAACGAGCTGGAGACCACCGTCTACCCCTTCATTGTGCGCGGAGTGGCCCTGTTGGGCATCGACACCGTGGCCACGCCCATCGCCGAGCGACGGGCGCTGTGGGCGAAGATGGCCGACGAGTTCCCGCTCCGCCGCTGCGAAGAGATGGTGAGCGAGGAGATCGGGCTGGACCGCCTCACCGATGCGCTCCGCCGGGTGCTCGATGGCGCGGTGCGCGGCCGCATCCTGGTGGTGCCCAACAGCTGAGCGGTTCGGCGGGCCGGTGAAGGTCGGCGGCCGGGCCGGCGCCGCCCGGGGTCAGCCGCCCGCGGTGGCGGCGTACACGGGCGACACGTGGATGGTCCCGTTGGCGCAGGGCGCGGCGGTGAAGGGGATCGGGGTCGAGGCGGCCTTGGCCCCGGGCGTGGTGACCGAGGCCGTGGCCGAGCTGGCACAGGAGGTCTCGTTGCCCGTGGTCACATCGGAGTACTGGTAGGTGAACTCGGCCTTCTGGGTGGGGCTCAGCGTCACCACCGTGGCCGGCTGGGTGGCCGGGCCCGGATCGTTAATGGTCAGGCCGTCCATCATGGTCACGGGCAACGCCGTGCCGCCTGACGCGAAGAGCGCCATGGTCGGATAGCCCATGATGGTGCACGACTCCGAGGTGGCCACCGACAGCGTGATGGTCCCGATGATGGTCCCCGCCGCGCCCTGGGTCGCCCCGCCGGCCGCGCTCACCGTGCTGCAGGCCGTGGTCGAGGTGGTTGACGTGGTGGTCGAGGTCGCGGGCAGCGTCGTCGTGGTCGTCGTCGTCGTTCGCTGATGCGCCGTGGTCGACGTCGAGGTGGCCGACTTGCTCGGCGTGCTGCTGCACGCCGCCGCCAGCAGGCCCAGGCCGAGAACGCCGGCCAGCGCCGGCAGTCGCAACGCGCCCATCAGCCGCTGAAATCTTCCGGTCGGACCTGATCGAGGAATTGACGGAACTGGGTCGCCAGCTCCTCCAGCGTCTCCTCGTCCTCCTCTTCGGCCTCCAAGGCCAGGATGATCCCCTCGGCGTCCATCAATTCGTCGGCCACGAAGAGGGGGGTCTCCGTGCGCACCGCCACCGCCACCGCATCGGACGGTCGACTGGAGACCACGGTGCGCTGACCGCCCCGCAGGAGGTGCAACTCGGCGAAGTAGGTGGAGGAACGGAGCTCGGTGATGATGACCCGCTCCACGCTGATCTCGAGGGCGCCCAGCATGTCCTTCATCAGATCATGCGTCAGCGGCCGGGGCATGGTGACCCCTTGCAGTGCGTAAGCAATGGCCGTGGCCTCAGGGTTGCCGATGAAGATGGGAAGGGTACGACCCTCGCCGTCGGTCTCCTGGAGCAGGAGGACGGGGGTATTGGACTGCAGGTCCACTCTGACGGCACGGAGGAGTACTCGGACCATGAATGAAATGTAGCGCCCGAAGGCTCCCGTCCGGTCAGCCCCCAACGTGCCGGCGCAGAGCCGAACGCAGGAGGGTGGCCCGCATGGTCTGGCCCAGGGTCCCCAACTCGTCGGCGTTCTCCACCGCCCGCTGGCGGGACTCGGGGTTGCGCTGGCGCAGCAGCGGGATGATGACCTGCTCGATCAACCCCATTTCGCGATCGACCGCATTGCGGTAGAGGCGCAGGTGCCGGGCCTCAATGCCGAACTTGCGGAACTCGGCGGCCAGATTGGCCACGGTCAGGGCCTCTTCGTTGAAGGTCAGGATGCCGGCGACCTCGGTCGCCTCCACCAGGCCGAAACCCTGCAGGCTGGCCAGTTCAATTTCGGACAGGCCGCTGGCTGAGCACAGTTCCCCTGCCGTCATACTGACCCCCGTCACCATGCCCGAAGGAGTGGCCATCTTCGCCGGTGCCCCCTTGGCGGCACCCGCTCCCTCGGCCTTGACGGCTGGCGCGACCGGCGCCGCGGCCTTGGGCCGGGCCGGCTCCGCTGCCCGGGGGGCGGGGGCGGCGGCCGGAGTCGCCGGTGCGCTCATCGGGGTGGTGGCAGCCGCCCGCGAGCGCTGTTCGGCCCGGCGAGCGTCGGCGGTGGGAGGCGGGGCGGGGTCGACCTTGGCCGCGGCGGGCGCCGGGTCTGGCGCGCTGGCCGCCGCAGCGCGGGCCGGCACCGGCACCGGTGCGGTGTCTTCCGCGTCGCCCACCACCCGTAGCGGTGCCCGCTCGGTTGGGCTCTCGGGCATCATGGCGGCCCGCCGGGAGGCGTCGGCCAGAATGCGCGCCATCGCTTCGTCGTCGGCCTTGGCCAGCTGGGCCTGGGTCCGCCCCGGCGCGGCGGCGGCACCGGTCGGCCCCGAATTCGACCCCGAGCCCGACGCCGGAGCGCCGGCTGCCGCGTGCGCCGGCTGGGGGACCTTGCCATTGCGCCGGGCCGGCTGGGCCACCGGGGCGCCGACGTCGTCGGCACCGTCGGCACCCTCGGCACCCTCGACGACCGCTGGACCCACGTCCTCGCCCAGATCGCCCTCGGACAAGCGGTCCCGGATCACCTTGAGCGGTAGGAAGTGCTCCCGTTGCTGGCGCAGCACCCAGCGCAGGCGTTCCACGTCGGCCTCGAAAAATTTGCGGTAGCCCGACGGCGAGCGCTCGGGGTTGACCAGACCCTGGCTCTCCAGGAAGCGGATCTTCGAGATGGTGACGTCGGGGAACTCCTCCCGGAGCAGCGTCAGCACGTCCCCGATGGAAAGATACGTGCGACCGCTCACTCGTTCCCAGCTACCAGATAGACCAGCTTGAACTTGCCGATCTGCACTTCGTCACCCGGGGCCAGGGTGACCTCATCAATACGCTCCCGGTTGACATAAGTCCCGTTGAGGGAGCCGACGTCGCGCAGAACGAATTCACCGCCGCGATGGGAGATCTCCACATGGCGGCGGGACACCGTGATGTCATCGAGGAAGATGTCGCTCTCGGGGTGACGCCCCGCCTTGGTCACCCCCTGCTCGAGCAAGTAGCGCCCCCCCAGATTGGGTCCGCGTTTGACCACCAGTACGCCTGATCCGTGCGGGACTTCGACAAGGGTGACCGCCGTCTCCTCTTCTGAATTCTCACCATGATCCTCCGCCGGGTGCATGGTAACCGTGGCGTCGTCTCCCGGCCCAGCCAGGGCGCTCCCGCAGGACGAACAGAAATTAACCCCCTCGGGGTTCTTATGCCCACAGTTGTTACAGAACACGGCGACCACGGTACTCCACCCCACGGCCCGGTTCCCCGGGTCGCTGGTCCAGCCTGGCTCTGGCCCTAGCCGGCCGTGAGATCGCCGTAGGCAGCCGGATCGAGCAGGGTCTCGAGACTGGCTCCCTCGGCCAAGGTCAACTCGCAGATCCACCCCTCCCCGTAGGGATCCTGGTTGATCTGCTCGGGCGCTCCGCCCAGTGTGTCGTTGACCGCGGTGATCGTCCCGGCCACCGGCGCGTAGATCTCGGACACCGATTTGGTCGACTCCACTTCACCCAGCGGGCCACCGGCCTCCACCGCGCTCCCGACCGCTGGCAGCTCGACGTAGACGATGTCACCCAGCGCGTCCTGGGCGTAGTCCGTGATGCCGATCCGCACCTGCGTGCCGTCGACGCGCAGCCATTCGTGTTCAACCGAGTACTTCAGGTCGTCGGGAACGTTCATGGTGGGCGACCCTACCGGAGGATCTGGCGCAGCCGCTCGACGTACTCGTTGGTCAGCGCCTCGGAGGCCAGCCAGTCGGCGCCCTCGGCCCAGATGTGAGTCGCCGGCTCCTCGGGGTCGGGCACCACCAGCACCCAGCCCTGATCGGTCTGCACCTTGATCCCGTCAATCAAGGTGAGCTCGGCCTCGCTGTCGGCCAGCTGTTCCATCAGGGTGCGCATGACCAGGCCCTTTTGCTCAAAGGGCGTCTCCACCTCGGAGTGCAGGATGGGCACCATGGGCACCCGGGCCGCCACCTCGGCCAGCGTCTCGTGGCTGCGGCCCAGGAGGGCGATCAGCTCAATGAGGGCGGCCGCGCCGTCGAAGGAGGGCAGGAAGCTCGGGAAGATGAAGCCACCTTCCTGATCGGCGGCGAACGTCATCCCGCCCGACGCCGCCACCTCCATGAGACCCGACGGTGACAGCGCGGTGGTGACCACCTCGGCCCCGCGTGACGCACACAGCTGGTAGGCCAGCACGCTGGCCGTCACCGGCAACGCCACCCGCACCAGTCCCTCACCCTCGCTCCCGGCGGTGATCAACTCGAGGAAGACCATCATCGCCTCGTCGTCACTCAGCACCCGCCCGGTGTCAGTGACCAGGGTCAGGTGCTCGCCCCCGGCGTCAATCACCGCGCCCAGGTCGGCACCGGACCGGCGCACCGTCTCGGACACCCGGGCCGCGCTGCTGGCCCGATCGACCGAGATCATCCCGGGCGTGTGCGCGTAGGGGTTGATGCTCAACACGTCGGCCGCCACCTTGGAGAGCAGGTTGGGCATGACGAAGCTGGCGGCGCCGTACGAGAGGTCGAGCACCAATTTCAGCTCGTGGCGGGGGGCGGACGGCAGCTGGAACGCTTCCACCACGTCGGCCGTGTAGTGCTCAATGGCCCGGGGCGAGAAGTCGATGTCGCCGATCTCCCCCGCCGTGACCCGGCGGAACTCCTCGCGGTGGTAGAGCCGCTCAATGCGACGTTGGTCGTTCTCGCTCAGGTCGAGGCCGCGCTCGTCGAAGAAGCGGATGACCACCGACTGCGGGTCGTCCGCGCTGAGCCGCACGGTCAGGCCGGCCTGGTTGCCCCGGGTGCGGATGTGGTGGCGGGTCACCGGGACGGTGGCCACCTCCAGGTCGGTCACGTTGACCCCGACCGAATTGCAGCCCACCATCAGGGCCCGTTTGAAGACCCGGGCGGCCCGGCTGGTGTCCCGCGAGGTGGTGATGGTCGAGCCCTTGTCGAGCGTGGAGGCCCAGGCCTTGGCCAGCCGCACGGCCAGCTCGGGGCTGATGTCGACGTTGGCGATGCCCTGCACGCCCTCCCGGCCGAAGAGGGTCCGCGTCCCCCCGGACTCCCAGACGATGGAGGAGTTGACCTGGGCTCCGGCCTCCACCACCTTGGAGGGGTAGATCTTGACGTCGCCCCGGATCTCGGCGTGGGCGCCGATGAGGCAGCCCTCGCCCACCACCGAGCCGGGCTCGCAGCGGACGCCCTGGCGCAGGTCGCAGGTGCGCCCGAGCACGGCGCCCTCCACCCGCACGGCTGGCCCGAGGTAGGCGTTCTCGCCGATGACCGAGTGGCGTATCTCCGCCCGCTCGGCAATCCGGGTGTTCGCCCCCACGGTGGTGTAGGCGCCCAGCACCACGCCCTCGTCAATGGTGCAGTTCTCGCCCACGAAGGCCGGCCCCTCAATGCGCACGGTGGGATCGATGGTGGTGTCCTTGCCCAACCAGACGCCGGGCTGCATCTCGAAGCCGGCGATGTCCACCTGGACCTTGCCGTCGAGGATGTCCTGATGCGCCTTGAGATAGGCCGCCGTGGTGCCCACGTCCTCCCAGTACCCCCCGGCCACGCAGCCGAAGAGCGGGCCGCCCGCCTCGAGCACGGCCGGGAAGACCTCGCTGGAGAAGTCGACGGCGCGCCCCTCGGGGATGAGGTCGAAGATCTCGGGCTCCAGCACGTAGATACCGGTGTTGATGGTGTCGCTGAAGACCTGGCCCCAACCGGGCTTCTCCAAGAAGCGCTCCACGGAGCCGTCCTCGCGGGTGATGACGATGCCAAACTCCAGCGGGTTGTCCACCGCGCACAGGGCGAGCGTGGCCAGGGCGGCGTTCTTCTCGTGGAACTGCACCACCGAGGTGAGGTCGATGTCGGTCAACACGTCGCCCGAGATGACCAGGAAGCGCTCGTCCAACTCGTCGCGGGCGTTGCGCACCGAACCGGCGGTGCCCAGCGGCGTCTCCTCGGTGGCGTAGACCATGCGCACGCCCAACTCGGACCCGTTGCCGAAGTAGTTGCGGATGGCGTTGGGCAGGAAGGCCACGGTGACGACGATGTCGGTCACGCCGTGGCGCCGCAGCAGCGAGACGATGTGCTCCATCATGGGCCGCCCGACCAGCGGCAGCATCGGCTTGGGCTGGTTGGAGGTCTGCGGGCGCAGGCGGGTGCCCTCGCCGCCGGCCATGATCACGGCCTTCATACGGCGCTCCGACTCCCGGCGTCATTCTGGCTCCGCCGGGCCGCCCGTCCCTCCCGGAACGCCGTACGGGCGGGGGGCACATACCTGGCCGCCGCCACCCAGGCCAGGCCCAGGCCGAGCAGGCCGGTGACCCAGCCGATGATGCGGATGGGGTCCTGCCAGTCGGCCGTGCCGTGGCCCAGTAGGAAGGTCGGGTACGCGAACATCAAGGCAAATGTGCCCGCTTTGCCCACCCACAACACATCGATGCGGGCGGCCCCCAGCGCGGCCAGGGCTAACACCATCACCGAGACCAGCACCTCGCGGGCGATGGTGGCCAGGCCGAACCACAGGGGCACCGCCCCGTGGATCATCACCGCGATGACCGCGGTGCCCACCAGGACCCGGTCCGCCGTCGGATCCAGCACCTTGCCGAAGGTCGAGACCTGGTCGAAACGCCGGGCCACATGGCCGTCCACCCAGTCGGTGGCCCCGAGGACGGCCAGCAGGATGGCGGCCGCCGTCTGGCGCCCGGCTCCGAAGAGGAGCCACAGGAAAACCGGGATGCAGAGCAGCCGGACCATGGTGATGACATTGGGGACGGTCAGGATCCGGTCCAGACCAACTTCGGTGTCCACGCGGCCAGTCTACGGGAGCGCCCTTGCCCCACCCCGGGCACGTTGTGCCAGAGTGGCGCCATGCCGCGATTCGAACCGTTCAAGGGCCTGCGCTACGCCCCGCGCCTGGCGCCGATCGGCGAGGTCATGGCGCCCCCCTACGACGTCATCGGCTCGGCCGAGCGGGTGCATCTGGCGGCGCGCCATCCGGCCAACGCCGTGCTGGTCGAGCTGCCCGAACCCGACCTGCAGGCCGGTCTGGACCGTTACAAGGTGGCCACCGAACTGTTCTCGCGCTGGCAGTCCAGCGGGATCCTCTTGACCGACCCCGAACCCAGCCTCTACCCGTACCGGATGACCGATCCTTCCGGCCGCTCCTCCACCGGGGTCATGGGCGCCCTCGGCCTGGCCGACCCGGGCCAGGAGAGCGACATCCTGCCCCACGAGCAGACGCTGCCCAAGCCCAAGAGCGACCGCCTCGACCTGCTGCGGGCGACCCGGGCCAACCTCTCCCCCATCTGGGGCCTCTCCATGGCCCCGGGGCTGACGGCCACCTTCGACCCCACCGACGACGAGCCGGTGGCCGACGCCTACGACGACGACGGCGTGCGCCACCAGCTCTGGGTGCTCAACGACCAGGACTCCATCGCCGCCATCGCCGCCGCCGTGGCCCAGGCGCCGGTGGTCATCGCCGACGGGCACCACCGCTACGAGACGGCGCGCGCGTATCAAGCCGAGTGCCGGGCGGCCAACGGCGACCAGCCCGGCCCGCACGATCTGGTGCTGGCCCTCATCGTCGAGTTGGCCGAGGACCAGCTCACCGTGGGCGCCATCCACCGGACCATCTCGGGGCTCCCCGACGACCTGGACCTGACCGAGGCGCTGTCGCCCTGGTTCGACGTGGTCCGGGCCGGGGCGGCCGACGAGCGCACCCTGGGCGCGCTGGCCGACTCCAGCTCACTGGCCCTGGTGACGGGAGGCGCCGCCTATCTCCTGCTGCCCCGGGCCGAGGCCTATGAAGAGGCGGGCAACGACCTCGACTCCAGCCTGATCGCCATGGCCCTCTCCCACCTGCCTCCCCACGAGTCGACCCACCGCCACAGCGTGGCCGAGGCCACCGAGGCGCTGGAGAGCGGGCAGGCCCAGGCCGCCTTCCTGCTGCGCCCGGTCACCGTGGCCCAGATTGAGGAGTGGGCCGGCGCCCGGCGCCGCATGCCACCCAAGACGACCTACTTCAGCCCCAAGCCGCGCACGGGCATGGTCTTCCGCTCCCTGGACGCCTAGCCCGAGCCGGCCGAACGGCTCTCATCGCTCGGCGAAGTCTCGCTGGTCGGAGCCGCCGATGGCTCAGCCGGCGCCGTGGGCACCGAGAGGCGCAGCAACGGATCCAGCTCGACCTCGTGGCTCTGGTCGTAGGTCGACGGCGCGTCGGCGGCATCGAGCACGACCCGGGTGCCGTGGTCCGATCCCCGCTTGTCAGCCCGGCGACGGCCCCGGGCCATCGCCACCAGGCCGAGGAGCAGGCCCAGCCCGAGGGCCAGGCCGCTGTACTGGAGTTCAAGCTGCTGGGTCATCGCGACTCAGGTGGCGGTTTCGCTCGAGAGAGCCTTGGCCATCTGCAGGAAGTCGTCGAACGTCCCCACCTGATCGGCCGGAGGCGCGGCGATGGTGACCGGCGTGCCGTACTGGGAGAAGTCCATGGAGATCTCCTCAGTGAGCTTCTGGCCACTGACGGTCAAGCTCAGGTCGGTGATCAGGCGGTCAAGCAGCCCGGCCTGGTTCACGTAGACCTTGTAGGACGAGTGAGGGTTCTTGACCGCGGCAACGGCCTGGCGCATCCATGCCGGCAGGTCGGCATGGGCCAGCTGGGCCGAGATGGCCGCCTGGTTGACCGTCACGGCGTAGCCCTCGACGGGATCCCCGTTGATGGTGGAGGGCCCGAGGTCGGTGGCGTCGTTGCCGTGCTGACCCAGCACCTTCAGGAGGGCCATGGGGTCGTTGCTGACCGCGCTCCCGCCAACGCCGAGCGGGCTGGTCGCCGACTGGTCGGGCGAGAGCTGGGACAGGTCGAGCGAGAGCCAGGACTTGCCGGGCAACACCTGGCCGATGAGGTCGCCCAGGTTGAGGTACATGACGCCGTCCAGGTAGACCGCCTTCTCGGTCACGGACTGGCCGAGACTGCCGCTGTCCAACTTCAACTGCATGTCCATGGTGTTGCGAGTGAAGTCGGTGTGGCCGGTGCCGTTGATGGGGACATTGGTTCCGGCCAGGTTGACCGAGCCCCCCAGGGTCAGCACGGCCGTGCGGTCATTGAGCGAGCTGGTCACCGCGCTGGCCACGGTCGCATCGGCCGAGGTCTTGCCGGTCACCAACACCGCGGTGACCGCACCCGCCAGCAGGACCACCATGACCACGGCCATCACCACGATCCGACGCGGAGCGGACGGCGCGGACGATTCGGACGGCGCGGACGGCGCGGGCTGGGTTACCGGCCCTTCCAGCTCCGGTCCAGCCCAGTGCTGGGGCTGAGCCCGATAGGCCGGGCCGGCCGGGCTCGTCCACTCGGCCAGGGTGGTCAGGTCGATCGGTGCCACCGCAGGAGACCCGTCCTGGGACGGCGCCCCCTGCGGGCCGGGCAGCCCGTCAAAGCTGCTGCGGTCAGTCATGGGGCCATGATGTCGTACCGAGGTGTCATCGGCGCTGGCCTGCGGTGGCAGTTTGGTTGCTATCACCCGGCCGGGCTGGGAAGACCCTTCCCGTCGGCAACGCCCGTGCCGCTCGGCCGGGGCACTACGACCTCCATCGACGGCCGGTCCCGTCGTCCGCCGGCCCCGCCGACTCAGTACGCCGCGACCGCTCCGGTCAACGCTCTCGGGTCGGTCGCCCCGGCGAAATGGTCGTCCTCGATGCTGATGAGATGGGCCAGGCCGAAGGGGCTGTGATCGCCCTCGATGCGCTGCACCTGATGTCCGAGCCCCAGGAGCGCTCGGTCCCAACTGGTCGGCGTGTGTTCTTCCAGGAGCACCTGAACCTGCCCACCCCGATCCCAGGCATTGAAATCGCCACCCTCGGGATGGGCCAGGCTCCATCGACCGGCACCGATCGCCTCGCCCGGCGGGGCGGAGCCGTGTAGCCACCGGGCCAGCAGCTGCAACAAGAACTGCGGCTGGCTGTCGCCTCCCGCCGTGCCGAGCAGTCCAGCGAGCGAACCGTCGAGTGTGGTCACCAGGGTCGGGCAGAGCGTATGCGGCGGCCGTCGGCCGGCGGCCAGCTCGGCCGGGTGCCCTGGTTGCAGCGAGAAGCCGAGCCCGCGGTTGTGCAGGAATATCCGGACTCCCGGCACCACGATCCGCGCGCCGAATCCGGTCGCATTCGACTGCACAATGGTGATCCCGAGGCGGTCGCCATCGACCACCGTGATCGCCGTGGTGTCCCCGGCGCCATACGCGCCGCCGAGCCGGGCGGCCCGGCGCGGATCGATCGCGTTACGCCGGGG
This sequence comes from Acidimicrobiales bacterium, assembly GCA_035552095.1. Classification (GTDB taxonomy): domain Bacteria; phylum Actinomycetota; class Acidimicrobiia; order Acidimicrobiales; family RAAP-2; genus Bog-473. The sequence goes on from DASZMA010000075.1 coordinate 38,287, forward strand.
GGCCAGGCGCCGCTCGTCGACCAGCGCCGGGCCGTCGGCCCCTTCGAAGAGCACGTCGGGCCGATCGTACGATGCCTGCCGGGCGGACTCAATCAGATAGTGGGCCCAGAGGGGATCGTCGGGATCGGGCAGATCGAGTTGGGCGGCAATCGCCGCCGACGCCAGCGTGAGGTAGCCCTGGGAGTTCGGCGGCACCGTCCAGATCTCCCGACCCCAGGCGCCGGCGCGGAGCGCCGGTGCCCACTCGGCCAGGGGACGGGCGAGATCACCGGGCGCGAACAGGCCCTCACCGAGCTCGAGCAGCGCCGCGCCGAACTCCCCCTGATAGAAGCCGGCCCGGCCGTCCTTCACGATCGCGCCGAGCGCACGCGACACTCCGGGGCGCTGGACCATCGCACCGATGCGCAGGGCTCCGTGCGACGTGTAGTCGGAGGCGTCCCGGAGGTGGGCCACGTCGGGCAGCGTGCGGACGAGGGTGGGTGAAGCGGGAAAGCCCTCGTCGGCGTACTGGCGGGCGGGCGCGAAGAGATCGGCCAGGGCAATGGTGCCGAAGCGCTCGTGCAGGGCCAGCCATCCGTCGACGCAACCGGGTACCGTCACCGAATCGATGCTGTGCCTCGGCATCGCCGTGTGTCCCGCCGCTCGGAGCCGATCGGGGTCGGCGCCGTGCCCGGCAAAGCCGGATGCGTTCAGCGCGATCGGATCATCCCCGGGAACCGAGATGATGGCCAGGAGATCCCCACCCATTCCGCACATGTGTTGGGCGGTCACGGCGAGCACGGCGTTGGTGGCGATGGCGGCGTCAATCGCATTGCCCCCGGCACGCAACACGCCGAGGCCGGCCTGCGCGGCGAGATGATCAACGGCACAGACCATGCCGTGCGACGCGCGAAACGTGGATGCGGTAGCGGTGGTGATGTGAGCGATCGTACGCGCGATGCATGTGGATTCTCAACCACATCGGTCGCACCGCAGCACGCGCCTACGGCGCGCGCCCTTGGTCAACGCCTACAACGCCTGTATCAGATTGCACGTCACAGTTAACGACCTAGAACCATGTCGGAAACCTCGGCGAAACACTCCGACGTAATGCTGTGGTGCATGGATCGGACGCTTCGCCCGATGAGGTGCATCCGCCGCAAGCATGCGGAGTCGTGGCCACCTGAAGTCGAAGCGCTGCCACCGGGAGCTCGGTTCTCGGGGCGGATGTCGGGGAACTTCGGTCCGAAGGATGCCTACATCCGGAAGCACGCACCGCCCCCCGGCTCTTAGCCGTCCTCTCGCGTCGCCCACACCCACCAACACCGTCATCGTCGCCATCGCGACGATGCCTGGTGGTTGGTTTCTCGGTCTCGGCGTTGCGGGACACATCGATCCCGCGGTGCAGTGAATTCCGCCCGGTGATCCGGATCATCGCCATCCCGGCGAGAGCCCGACGTTGAGTGAATCCTCGCCGACAATCGAAATACCGTCGCGCCGATTTTATCTATAGAGCTTCCCCAAATTCTTAGATACAGCTTGCGTCATTGCGTGGTCATACCCCTAATCCCCTGCCCTGCAATTGTGAATGGAGTCCCAAATGAAAACCCGAATGACTATCGTCCGTGGGGCCGTGCTGGCGGCCGCGTTGCTCACCGGAGCCTCTGTCATGCCCGGAGTAGCGGGCGCGTCGGAGAACGGATCAGCCGGCGTGCAGCAGTCCTCGACCCCCTCAGCCTGCTCGACGGTACAGAAGAACCATTCCGCCCTGGCCGGCAAGACGATCACCATTGGGACCGATCCCGAGGAGGCTCCGTTCGAATCCATCGACTCGAGTGGGAAACCGGTCGGGTTCGACATCGATCTGGCGCAGGAAGTGATGGCCTGTCTCGGCACCAAGTACACCCTTGATCAGGTCAAGTTCGCCGGATTGATCCCCGCCCTCCAGGCCGGGCACATCCAGGCGGTGATGTCGTCGATCGTGGCCACGCCGGCCCGGCTGAAGGTCGTGAACTTCGTCGGTTACCTGCGCCAGCAGGAAGGCCTGCTGGTGCTGAAGGGCAATCCGCTCCACCTGACCTCCATCAACTCGCTCTGTGGTCACAGCGTCTCGGTCTTCCCCGGCTCACTCGAGCTGGCTTTTGTCCAGGCCGAAGGGCCGGTGTGCGTGAAGATGGGAAAGAAGCCGCCCGTCACCGCAGTGTTCGACAACCTGGTGGCCACGGTGCAGGCGATCATCCAGGGCCGGGCGCAGGTGTCCATCTTCCCTCCGCCGTACAGCGTGCAGGCCGAGCAGGCTAACCCGGGCAAGCTCGAGAACACCCCGGTCATACCGGCTTTCAATTCCATCGTCGGCGTCGCCGTCCCGAAGACGTCCAAGTCCCTCGAGACGGGTCTCTACGACGCACTCAAGGTCATCCAGGCCTCGGGCGACGAAGCGAAGCTGATGAAGAAGTGGGGCATCACGGCGAACCTGGCCCAGCCCACCAAGAAGCTGTCCTAGCGGCCGACGATGCACCCGTTCCTCCACTACCTCACGTTCAGCTACCTCTACATTGGCGCGCTCATCGCGCTCGAGGTCTCCGCGGTGTCGTTCGTGGGTTCGATCGTGCTCGGCGTCCTGGTCGCGCAGGCCCGGGCCAGCCGGATCCTGCCGCTGCGGTGGATCTCGGCGGCGTTCGTCTGGGTGTTTCGCGGCACGCCGATCCTCCTGCAACTGCTCATCCTGTTCGACGGTCTCCCGTCCATCGGCGTCACCCTTTCGCCGATATGGGCCGCGGTGATCGGGTTCTCGCTGAACGGCGGCGCGTTCCTGGGCGAGGTGATCAGGGGCGGGATCAGCTCGACCTCGCGGCCCCAGCTGGCGGCGGCCCAGTCGCTTGGCCTCTCGCCGTTCTCGACCGGCCGGCTCATCGTCATGCCCCAGGCACTGCGGGCGATCCTGCCCGCCCTGGGCAATGAGTTGATCACCATGATCAAGGGGACGTCGGTGGCGTCGATCATCTCGCTCAACGAGCTGACGCAACGCAGTGAGTACATCGCCTCGCAGACCTACTCGTACTTCCCGGTGCTGTCCGCCGCCGCCGTGATCTACCTGCTCATCACCTCGGCGGTGACCACATTGCAACACGCCCTCGAGCGAAGGGTCAGCCTTGATCGACCGGTCCGCCGCTCAGGGACCCATCTCCGGTCGGTCCCGTTGGTCGGTCCCGCCCTCGGGTCCCTCGATCATCGCCTCCAGAACCGGAACCGGCATGCCGCCGTCACCAAGTCGGCGACGGCGGCTATCCCGTCCATCCCGGGTGCGATCGGTTTGCCCAGTGCGGCGGGGTCCGCCGCCCGTGAGCGGATGGACGCGCGCTTTGTCCAGTGCATCGCCGTGCGCAAGCAGTTCGGGACCCAGGAGGTCCTGTCGGGCGTCGACCTGACCGTGCGGCGCGGCGAGGTGGTGGCGATCATGGGGCCCAGCGGTGCCGGCAAGAGCACGTTGTTGCGCCTCATCAACCACATCGACTCCCCCGACTCCGGCGTCATCACCGTCGACGAGTTGCGCGTCGGCTACAGCCACGGTGGCAGCGAGCTCCTGTCGCCGCGGCTGGTGGCCAAGTCACGGGCCGAAGCCCGCATCGGCATGGTGTTCCAGCACTTCAACCTGTTCGACCACATGACCGCCCGCGAGAATGTCGCCCTGGCGTCGATCCATGTCTACGGCCAGAGCCGCCGGGAGGCGGAGGCCCGGGCCGACCACCTGCTCGAGTCGGTGGGGCTGGCGGCCCAGGCGGATCGCCGTCCCCACCAGTTGTCAGGAGGGCAGCAGCAACGGGTGGCCATCGCCCGCGCCCTGGCCATCGAACCAAGGTTGATGCTCTTCGACGAGCCGACGTCCGCCCTCGATCCCGAACTGGTGGGCGAGGTGCTGGCCACCATGCAGTCCCTGGCGGCGTCGGGACTCACCATGATCGTCGTGAGCCACGAGGTCAGGTTCGCCCTCGAAGCGGCCGATCGCGTCGTGCGAATGGAAGCGGGTGTGATCGTCGACCAGGGGCGACCCAGCGAGATGCTGCGGTCCCCCGCACCCGCCTGACCTTCCGCTATCCCGAGTTTTCCAAATAAGAGCAAAGCCAAGATAGGAGTAATCCGTTGATCAGCTGGAACAAGATTGTCGATTTGAGCCACGGCCTCGCCAATGGCATGTCCACCCTGGGGGGCGATCTCACCGCCTTCTGGGAAAACCAGGATTTCGGGCCGCTCGAGCGCATCACGGGGGGTCGGGTCTCGTATCGCACCAGGATCATGCACATGAACGAGCACACCGGCACGCATCTCGACGCCCCGAGCCACTTCGACCGGGAAGGCACCAACGTCGACGAGATCCCACTCGAGGAGATCGTCGTCCCCGGCCACCTGCTCGACCTCCGGCACAAGAAGCCCCACGACCCGATCGGGCCGGAGGATCTGGCCCTTGCCGTCGAGGCCTCGGGGAAGCCGCTGCGCCCGGGCACGATCGTGATCGCCTACACCGGCCAGGATGTCAACTGGGGTGTCGAAGGCTTCAAGACGGAGCGCCCGTACGTCACCGCCGAAGGAGGTCACTTCCTGGTCGACCAGGGCGTGACGTTCTTCGGCACCGATCTCATCGGGATCGACAATCCCGACGAGTACTGGGATCCGACGCACATCGCGTTCCTCAAGAACAACGTGCCGATGGTCCAGCAGCTCAATCGCCTCGAGGAGCTCGTCGGCCAGGAGTTCATCTTCATCGCCCTGCCGCTGGCCATGAGCGGGGGCACCGCCTGCCCCGTGCGCGCCATCGCGCTGGTCGAGTAGCCGACCGGCGGAGGAGACATACCCCATGGTCTGGTCCAACATCATCGACCTCAGTCACGAGGTCTACTCCGGCATGCCGTCACTCTCCGGGGAGCTCGCCGCGTTCTGGGAGAATTTCTCGTTCGACCTGCTCGAAACGTGGAGCGGCGGTCGGCTCTCCGCCCGCAGCCGGATCATCCATATGGGCGAGCACACCGGGACCCACCTGGATGCGCCGTCCCATTTCGACCGCAACGGCCGCAACGTGGACCAGATCCCGTTGAGCGAGCTGATCGTCCCGGGGCACCTGCTCGACCTCCGTCACAAGAAACCCCACGAAGCCATCGGGGCCGATGACTTCGAAGCGGCCGTCCGCGCCTCGGGCCAGGCGCTGCGACCGCACACGATCGTCATCGCCTACACCGGCCAGGACGTCAACTGGGGCACCGACGGCTTCTTTACCGAGCGGCCGTACGTGACGGCCGAGGGTGCCCTCTTCCTGGTGGACCAGGGCGTCACCTTGTTCGGTACCGACCTCATCGGGATCGACAACCCGGAGGAATGGTGGGACCCGACCCACGCCGCCTTCCTCCACCACGACGTCCCGATGGTCCAACAGCTGAACAATCTCGAGGTCCTGGTCGACCGGGCGTTCCACTTCGCCGTCCTCCCGCTCGCCATGCGCGGCGGGACGGCCAGCCCGGTGCGGGCGATCGCCATGCTCGAGTCATGATCGGACCCGAACCGATGAGCGCGGAGAATCCACCGGTGATCATTGGGACGTTCCCGTGGAACGGCTGGACCGTCGAGGACGGCACCGTCGATCTCACCCGGCGATCGTTGCCCTCCTCGACGGTGGTCATTGCGGCGGAGCCGCAGCGGGTGGCCATCGATCTGGCTCGCACCGCCCTCATCGTCATCGACATGCAGCACGAGTTCTGCTCCCCCGGCGGCTGGGTCGACTCCCGCGGTTCGGACCTGGCCCCGGGCCGGGCGGCGGTGGCGTCACTGGTCGCGCTCGTGCCCGAGCTCCGCCGTCATTCGGTCCCCATCATCTGGCTCAACTGGGGCAACCGGCCGGACCGGGCCAATTTGCCGCCGGGCGTGCTCCACGTCGTCAATCCGACCGGGACCGGCATCGGCTTTGGTGACCCGCTGCCCGGCACCGGGAGCCGGGTGCTCGAACGGGACAACTGGTCGACCGAGATCGTCAGCGAGCTCGAGCCGGACGAAGCCGATCTCTACATCCACAAATACCGGCTCAGTGGCTTCTGGGATACCGAGCTAGACTCGGTGCTGCGCAATCTGGATCGCACGACGCTCCTGTTCGCCGGGGTCAACGTCGATCAGTGCGTGCTGGCGACCCTCACCGATGCGGCCTGTATCGGCTACGACTGCCTGCTGGTGGCCGACTGCTGCGCCACGACCTCACCCGAGTACTGCACGTTGGCGACGCACTACAACGTCCGGGGCAGCCTGGGCTTCGTTATTGAGAGCCCGATGCTCCTCGACGCGCTCGGTGCCACGGCCGGGTGAATGCCAGCGTGAGCCCGTACAACCGGCAAGCCGAGGACATCGGCAACATCGTGGCGCTCGAGCACGTGAACGTGTTCGTGCCCGATCAGTACCTCGCCACGATCTTCTACGTCGAAGGGATGGGATTCACCCGCGACCCCTACCTGATGGTTGACGTTTCGAACATGTGGATCAACATCGGCCAGAGCCAGTTCCACATGCCGAGCGGCCCGCCGCAGGTGCTGCGGGGCCATGTCGGCCTGGTGCTCCCCGATCGCCAGGCGTTGCTGGGTCGGCTTCATGGCGTGAAGGACTCATTGGCCGGGACCGACTTCGGGTTCGCAGATTGTGGCGGGTTCGTTGAGGTGACGTCGCCCTGGGGCAACCGGCTGCGCTGCTTTGAGCCGCATCCCGACTTCGGGCGGGTGTCGCTTGGCATGGCCTACGTGGAGTTTGAGGTCCCGGTCGGCACCGCAGCCGGGATCGCCGCCTTCTACCGGACCGTCCTCGACACCCGGGCCGACGTCAGCCCGGGAGCGTCCGGGCCGGTCGCCGTCTGTTCGGTCGGGAACCATCAGAGCTTCCGCTTCCGCGAGACGACCGAGACGCTGCCGCCCTACGACGGCCACCACGTGCAGATCTACCTGGCCAACTTCTCCGAACCGCACCGCAAGCTCCATGAGCTCGGACTGGTGACCGAGGAGAGCGACCAGTGGCAGTACCGGTTCAAGGACATCGTCGATCCCGATCGCGGCGACGTGCTCTTCACCATTGAGCACGAGGTCCGGAGCATGACCCATCCCCTGTACGCCCGGCCACTGGTGAATCGTGACCCCCGCCAGACCAATCGCAGCTTTGCCCCGGGCCACGAGGAATGGCGCTGGCACAACGCGTTGAGTTCTTGACGCTCACCGGTCTCCAGATCTTCCTTCTGGTCGCCGCCGGTCTTGGTGCCGGTATCGTCAACGGGGCCGCTGGGGGAGGGACGTTGGTCTCCTTCCCGGCGCTGCTGGTGGTGGGGTATCCGGCCATCGTCGCCAACGTGACCTCCACGGTCGGGATCTGGTCCGGTTATCTGGGTGGGACGGCCGGGTTCCGGGTCGAAGTCCTGGCCCAGCGAGCGACGCTGCGCGCGCTCGCCTTCACCGTGGTCGCCGGGGCGGCCGCCGGGGGTGTCCTCCTCCTCACCACGCCGAGCCACTACTTCTCGGCGCTGGCGCCCTACCTCCTTCTCTTCTCCTGCGGGCTCTTCGCCGTGCAGCCGGCCGTGACCAGACGCCTCCGGAGCCGGCCGGAGTCGTCACGCAACTCCCACCAGGTGGGACTCCACGTCGGGACATTCCTGGCTGCCGTCTACGGGGCCTATTTCGGCGCGGGGTTGGGCGTGGTCTTGCTGGCCGTCCTGAGCCTCACCATTGACGATTCATTGAACCGGATCAACGGCCTGCGCAGCGTCTTGGCCCTGACCGTCAACACGGTGGCGGTGCTGATCTTCGTCATCCACGCCCAGGTGGCCTGGCGCGCCGCGGGTCTCATGGCGGTCTCGAGCCTGGTCGGCGGCTACGTGGGCGCTCGCCTGGCCCGCCGCGTCCCGCCGGTTGTCCTCCGCACCATCATTCTCGCCCTGGGACTGGCGGCGGCCGGCCGTCTGCTGGCGGGCTAGGCGGCGTTCCCCTCGCCGGAGGTGATCCGGTCGATCTGGGCCAGCTCCTCGGCGCTCGGCCGCCACTCCCCCGCCTTGACATTGGCGGCGACCTGCTCGGGCGAGGTGGCCCCGGCGATCACCGAGGCCACGGCGGGCTGCGCCGCCAGGCCGCCCACGGCCACCTCGAGCAGCGTGATGGAGCGGTCGGCCGCGAAGGCCTCCAGCCGTTCCAGCACGTCAAAGGTCGGGTCGCTGAGCTGCGACTCCATCTTCCAGGCCTGGACCCGGCTCCCCTCAGGCGCCGCCTCGCCCCGGCGGTACTTGCCGGTCAGGAGGCCACTGGCCAGCGGGAAGTAGGGCAGCAGGCCGATCCCGTACTGCTCGAGGGCCGGGACCAGGTCGGCCTCGATCCCCCGCGTGAGCAGGCTGTACTCGTTCTGCGCACTGATGAACCGCTCGAGGTGGTGCGTACGGGCCACCCACTCCGCCTCGGCTGCCTGCCAGCCGGTGAAATTCGAATGTCCGATGTAGCGGACCTTGCCCTCCCGCACCAGGTCGTCCAGCGCGGACAGCGTCTCCTCAATCGGCGTCAGCGGATCGGGCCGGTGGATCTGGTAGAGGTCGATCCAGTCGGTGCGCAGCCGGCGCAGGGAGTTCTCCACGGCCCGCCTGATGTAGCGGCGGGAGCCCCGGGCGCCCCAGTCGACCCCATTGTCCTGCCCCAGCCGGCGCACGTCGCTGCCGAACTTGGTGGCGATCACGACGTCGTCGCGCCTGCCTTGCAGCAGCTCGCCCAGGCGCTCCTCGGAGTCGCCGTAGGAGTCTGACGTGTCGAACAGCGTGATGCCGTTGTCCAGCGCGGCATGCACGACGGCGCGGCTCTGCTCCAGGTCGAGCTTCATGCCGAAGTTGTTGGTCCCGAGGCCTACCGTCGAGACGGCGAGTCCGGAACGGCCCAGGCGGCGTATGGAAGAGGGTTCACTCATCCGTGAATTTTAGCCAGCCGCTCAGGACCGTCCGGCGGGTGGACCCGGGCCACACGACCGAATGATTGAGTTATTCCACCGTCCAGCTAGAGCCCGAGCGCAGCAGGTCGCCGATGTCGCCCAGGCCGCGCTTCTCCTGGGCCCCGATGATCTGCTCGGACATCTGGGCGCCGTACTCGGGGCGCTCCACCGCCCGGAAGACGCCGATCGGCGTGGGCTCGTAGGGGCCCTTGGCCAAACGGGAAAGCGCGAAGGCCAGGCCGGGGTCGTCGCGCTTCTCGTCGTGCACCAGCAGGCCGGCCGTACCGGCCTCGCCCACCTTCACGATCTCCAAGCCGCCGTCGGCCCGCTGGACCACCCCGCGCTCCTCGCCCTCGGCCCCGAAGACGATGGGCTCGCCGTGGCGCAGTGGGATGAGCATGTTCGAGCGCACCTCTTTGCCGGTGATCTTCTCGAAGGCGCCGTCATTGAAGACGTTGCAGTTCTGCAGCACCTCCACGAAGGCGGCCCCGTTGTGCTCGTGGGCCCGCCGGAAGGTCTCCTGCATGTGGGCCCGGTCCATGTCGTGCGTGCGGGCCACGAAGGTGGCCTCGGCCCCGAGGGCCAGCGAGACCGGGTTGAACGGGGTGTCGAGCGAGCCGAACGGGGTCGACTTGGTCACCTTGGCCACCTCGGAGGTGGGCGAGTACTGGCCCTTGGTCAGCCCGTAAATCTGGTTGTTGAACATCAAGATGTTGAGCCGCACGTTGCGGCGCAGGGCGTGGATGAGGTGGTTCCCCCCGATGGAGAGCGAGTCGCCGTCACCCGAGATGACCCACACGTCGAGGTCGGGCCGGGAGGTGGCCAGGCCGGTGGCGATGGCCGGGGCCCGCCCGTGAATCGAGTGCATGCCGTAGGTGTTCATGTAGTACGGGAAGCGGGCGGCGCAGCCGATCCCCGACAGGAAGACGGTGCTCTCGCGCCGCACCCCGAGGTCGGGCATCAGCATCTGCACGGCGGCCAGAATGGAGTAGTCACCGCAGCCGGGGCACCAGCGCACCTCCTGGTCGCTGCTCCAGTCCTTGCGGGCGGTCACCGGGATGGCTGTGGTCGTCATGACTTTCCTCCGAGCAGTGCGGTAATGGCGGCCTCAATCTCCATGACCCGGAAGGGCACGCCTTGCATCTTGTTGAGCGACTTGGCATCGACCAGGAACTCCGAGCGCAGAACGCGGCTCAGCTGGCCCAGGTTGATCTCGGGCACCAGCACCTGGCTGTAGCGGTCCAGCACCTCGCCCAGGTTGGACGGGAACGGGTTGAGGTAGCGCAGGTGGGCGTGGGCCGCCTTCATGCCCCGGGCCCGCACCCGTTTGACCCCGGCCGCCACGGCGGCGTAAGTGGAGCCCCAGCTGACCAGGAGCAGCTGGGCGTCACCGGTCTCGTCGTTGACTTCGAGCAGGGGGATGTCGGCGGCGATCCCGGCGATCTTGTCGGCCCGCAGGTGCACCATGCGCTCGTGGTTGACGCCGTCGTAGGAGACGTTGCCGCTGCCGTCGGCCTTCTCCAACCCGCCGATGCGGTGCTCCAGCCCGGGCAGGCCGGGGGGCGCCCACGGGCGGGCCAGGGTCTCGGGGTCGCGCACGTAGGGCCAGAACGTCTCGGTACCGTCCTCCTCCACATGGTTGGGCGCCGAGGCGAAGTTCGGTTCGATCGGCTCCAGCGCGTCGAGGTCGGGCAGCTTCCACGGCTCAGCCCCGTTGGCCAGGTAACCGTCGGACAGCACAATCACCGGGGTGCGGTACTTCACGGCCAGCCGTACCGCCTCGATGGCGATGGCGAAGCAGTCGCTCGGGTTCTGCGGGGCCAGGATGGGCAGCGGGGCCTCGCCGTGGCGGCCGTACAGGGCGTGCAGCAGGTCGGCCTGCTCGGTCTTGGTGGGTAGCCCGGTGGACGGGCCGCCGCGCTGCACGTCGACGATGACCAGCGGCAGCTCCAGGTTGATGGCCAACCCGATGGTCTCGGATTTGAGGTCGAGCCCGGGGCCGCTGGTGGTGGTCACGCCCAGCGAGCCGCCGAAGGAGGCGCCCAGGGCAGCGCCGACGCCGGCGATCTCGTCCTCGGCCTGGAAGGTGCGGATGCCGAACTCCTTGCGCCGGCTCAGCTCGTGGAGGATGTCCGAGGCCGGCGTGATCGGGTAGCTGCCCAGGAAGAGGGGCAGGCTGGCCAGGCGGGCCGCCGCGATGAGCCCCCAGGCCAGGGCCGAGTTGCCGGTGACCTGGACGTACTCGCCGGGGGCGAAGGTGGCCGGGCGCACCTCGTAGTTGGACTCGAAGAGTTCGGCCGTCTCGCCGAAGTCGAAGCCTGCCCGGAAGGCCCGGGTGTTGGCTTCGGCCACCTGGGGCTTGGCGCCGAAGCGCTGGGTGATCCACTCCAGGGTGGGCTCAATCGGACGGGTGTAGAGCCAGCTGACCAGACCGAGGGCGAAGAAGTTCTTGGAGCGCTCGGCGTCGCGCGGCTTGACCCCGGCCTCCTTGCACACCTCCTGGGTGATGGAGGTCATAGGGACCTCGTAGACCGTGTAGGCCCCCAGCGAGCCGTCGGTCAGCGGGTTCTCGGCGTAGCCGGCCTTGGCCAGGTTCCGGTCCTCGAAGGCGTCGCTGTTCACCAGCAGGATGGTGCCCTTGGCCATCAGCTCGATGTTGGCTTTCAGCGCCGCCGGGTTCATGGCCACCAGGACGTTGGGCGAGTCACCCGGGGTCAGGATGTCGTGGTCCGAGATGTGGACCTGGAAGGCGGAGACGCCGTTCAGCGTGCCGGCCGGGGCCCGGATCTCGGCCGGGAAGTCCGGGAAGGTGGACATGTCGTTTCCCAGCAGCGCGCTGCTGGTGGTGAAGCGGTCCCCCGTGAGCTGCATGCCGTCGCCGGAGTCCCCGGCGAAGCGGACGATGACCTGGTCGAGCTGCTCTGTCGTCTGCTGCGTTCCCGATGCCACGGGCTGCCTCATCTCATCGCTCATGGCCGGCGGCACGCCCCGGGCCCCATGGGGCCCACCTGCACCCCGAGTTAGAGGCGCGCCTATCTCTCCGGCCGAATCTCTCGTTCGGGCGTCCACCTTAGTCCTGCGGGTTGCCGGCCCTCCGCCATGCTCCCTGGTGGGGTGGGGCGCGGCCTCAGGCGGCCCGGGGGGCCAGGCCGATGGCCTGGGCGGCCACCCCGAGGGGCAGCTTGCCCGAGCGGGCCAGAGCGTCGTGGAACTGGGCCAGGGTGCCCAGCCCGCCCGAGGTCCACTGCTGGGCCATCCGCTCGATCTCCAGCGCCCCGGTCAGGTACGCCGAGGCCTGGGTCGGGGTGGCGCAGTAGCGCAGCACCTCGCCCCGGGCGGTCGGGCGGGGGAAGCCGCACCGGTCCGCCATATAGGTGGTGGCCTCGTCCATCGACATCTCACCGAGGTGGAGGCTGGTGTCCACCACGATCCGGCCGGCCCGGAACAGCCGCATGCTCAGTTGGCCCAGCCTGACCTCGGGCGTGGCGTAGAAGCCCTGCTCCCCCATCATCTGCTCGACGTAGAGGCCCCACCCCTCCACCATGTAGGTGCTGGTGAGCACCTGGCGCAGCGCGTTGGTGGCCCGGGCGGTCACGAAGTGCAGATGGTGGCCAGGGTAGGCCTCGTGCGCCGTCACCCCGGGGATTTCGAAGTGGGAGTTGGAGCGGAGGCGGGCCTCCTGCTCCTCGGCGCTGGCCCCGTCCGGGGTGAAAGGGACGTTGAAGGTCCCCTGCGAAGGTGGACCGAAGGCCGCCGGTGGGAAGTAGGAGGCCACCGGGGCGGCCGCCCGTATGAAGAGGGGGGCCGGCTCCACCGCGCACTCCTCCCCGTCGGGCACCGTCATCAGGCCCCGGTCGCGCACGAAGTCGCGGGCCCGCGCCGTCTCCTCCCGGTAGCGCAGCAGCATCTCGTCCATGGATGCCGGGTGGTCGTCGCGCAACCCCTGCACCACGGTGCGCCAGTCCGCCGTGCCGGCGATCGACTGGGCCAGGGCGGCCATCTGGCCGTCGAGTTGCTCGACCTGGGCCCGACCCATCTCGCGCAGCTCCCGGGCCGAGAAGGCGAAGCCCTCCCCGATGCGCAGGACAGCGTCGTAGCGCTCCTCACCGAAAGCGAAGCTGCCGGTGGCCCGCTCCGCCACGTCGCTCAGGTGCGTCCCGAACGCCTCGTAGGCCGCCGCCGCCGCCGCTCCGGCCCGCTCCAGCTCCTGGCGCAGCCCGGGCGCGGTGACGAAGACACCGAGCCCCTCGCGCATGAACGAGGCCTGGGCGGCCACGTTGGGGATGGCCCACTGGCGCAGCAGGTCGGCGCTGATGAGGGCCGGATCCAGATTGTCCCGCCCGGCCGCCAGCATGGCCGGCACCTGGGCCAGCCGCGCCACCGCGGCCGCCGTGGCCTCGGCCTCGGGGCGGGTGCCGTGCATGAAGAGCTCGAACACCCCGTTCTCCAGATAGACCGTGGCGTTGCGGCGCCAGGCGGCGAAACCCGCCGTGGCCACCCGCTCGCCCAGGGCGGCCCGCAGCAGGGCCAGGTCGACCTGTTGCTCGGCCGTCAGCCCGGCCGGGTCCACCTTTTTGAACCGTTCCAGCCAGGAGCGCGCCGTGGCATTCCGCCCCTCGAAGGCGGCCGCGCTGGCGTCCTCCAACTGGTGATCCCACTCGGTCAGCCCGTAATAGCTCGATTCGCTGGGATGCGCCTCGAAGTACTCGCCCAGGTAGGCCGCCACCGCGCCATCGAAGGCGGCGGAGGAGTCGGGTGCGGCGGACGGGCCGGGTGCGTCGGTTTGGTCGGGTGCGGAGCCTGCCACCGGCTAGGCGATGGTGACTTCGTCGCTCAAGAACACGTCCTGGATGCTGTGGATCAGGGCGGCGCCCTCGGCCATCGGGCGCTGGAAGGCCTTGCGGCCGACGATGAGGCCCATACCGCCGGCCCGCTTGTTGATCACCGCGGTGCGGACCGCTTGGGACAGGTCGCTGTCGCCCTTGGACTCGCCGCCGGAGTTGATCAGTCCGATGCGGCCGGCGTAGCAGTTGACCACCTGCCAGCGGGTCAGGTCGATGGGGTGGTCGGTGGTCAGCTCGTCGTAGACCAGGGGGTCGGTCTTGCCGAACCCGATCACGTTGTAGCCGCCGTTGTTCTCCGGCTGCTTCTGCTTGATGATGTCGGCCTCAATGGTGACGCCCAGGTGGTTGGCCTGGCCGGTCAGGTCGGCCGAGACCTCGTAGTTGACGCCGTCCTTCTGGAAGGCGCTGTTGCGCATGTAGCACCAGAGCACGGTGAACATGCCGAGGCGGTGGGCCTCGGCGAAGGCGGCGGAGACCTCCTGCAATTCCCGGTCGGAGTCCTCGGAGCCGAAGTAGATGGTGGCGCCCACCCCGACTGCCCCCAGGTCGGCGGCCTGACGGACCGAGGCGAACATGATCTGGCTGTAGGTGTTGGGGTAGTGCAGGAACATGTTGTGGTTGAGCTTGACGATGAAGGGGATGCGGTGGACGTAACGGCGTGAGACCAGGCCGAGCGTCCCCAGCGTGGTGGCCACCGCGCTGCACTCGCCGGCCAGGGCCAGCTCCAGCAGGTTGGCCGGGTCGAAGTAGGCCGGGTTCTTGGCGAAGCTGGCCGCGGCCGAGTGCTCAATGCCCTGGTCGACCGGGAGGATGGAGATGTACCCGGTGCCGCCGAGCCGGCCGTGGTTGAACAGGCCACCGAGATTTCGCAGAACGGTCGGCGAACGGTCACTGTCGGTGAAGACCCGGCTCAGGTAGTCCGGTCCGGGCAGCACCAGACCCTCGGACGGGAAGGCCTTGGCGGTGTACCCGAGCAGCGACTCGGCTTCGTCACCGAGCAGGGCATGGAGATCGAGGCTCATGGCGGCCAGCCTAATGGAGGCGGTCCGAGCGCTCCCATACTGCGCTCCCTCCCTGCCCTCCCCGAAGCGGTCGCCCGTGTTCCTCGACGTTCCTCGAAGTTCCTCGAACCGGCCGAAAAGTTGGGCGCCCTGACGATTGTTTTGCCAGCCCACTGCATACGCTGAGTGCTGTCATGGGTTGGGTGACCTCCACAAAGGGAAGAGCTACGTAATGCAGGTTCTCGAGGCGCACGGCAAATCATCACGCCGTGGCCTCGTTTTGCTCGTTGGCCTGGCCGTGGTGCTGGTGGCGGGCGTAGTGGGCGGTCTGGCCCTGACCTCGGGTCACTCGACCCCGCCGGGCAAGAAGGCCGGTGGCACCACTCCGCCGCCGTCGCATCACGTCACCCCGTTCACCATGGTGTCCTCGTCACCGGCAGCCGGGGCGACCAACGTCGCTTCCAATGCCGACATCAGCCTCACCTTCTCGACGCCGGTCACCCTGGGCTCGGTGGTGCCGACCCTGGCCCCGGCCGTCGCCGGCACCTGGGAGCAGCCGAGCCCGACCACCCTCCAGTACGCCCTGGCGGCACCCCTCATCCCGTCGCAGACCGAAGTGGTGACCATCCCGGGTGGATCGACCGGCGTGAAGGGGAAGAACGGCAGCCGCCTGGCCTCGCCGGGCACCCTGCAGTTCACCGTGGCCACCGGCGACACCCTGCGCCTGCAGCAACTGCTGGCCGGGCTCGACTACCTCCCGCTCTCGTTCTCGGCGAGCGGCGCAGCGGCGGCGCCCAAGGACGCGGCCATCGCCCAGCCGGGCACGTTCGCCTGGCGCTGGTCCACCCTGCCCGCCGAGCTGACCTCGCTGTGGACCCAGGGCAGCGAGGACGAGATCACCAAGGCGGCCGTCATGGCGTTTGAGCACAACAACGCCCTGACCGTCGACGGGCTGGCTGGACCAGCGGTGTGGACGGCCCTCCTCAGCGCGGTGACGCAACAGAAGACCAACCCCAATCCCTGGGTCTACGTCCTGGTCTCCAAGACGCTGCCCCAGACCCTGACCCTCTACAACAACGGCGCGCCGCAGTACACCAACATTCTGGTCAACACCGGCGCTCCCGGTGCTGACACCGAGGACGGCACCTTCGCCGTCTTCGAGCACGTCCAGTCGTCCGAGATGAAGGGCACCAACCCCGACGGCAGCAAGTACGACGACCCCAACGTGCCCTGGGCCAGCTATTTCAACGGCGGCGACGCGCTGCACGGTTTCCCCCGGGCCCACTACGGCTACCCGCAGAGCAATGGCTGCGTCGAGATGGCCATCGCCAACGCGGCCACACTCTGGCCGCTCACCCCCATCGGGACGCTGGTCACCGTGATGGGTCCGTCCTCGGGGGCCGGACCGACGACCACCACCACGACGGCCCCGCCAGCGACGACGGTCCCGCCGCCTCCGGCCACCACTACTCCCCCACCGCCCACGACGACCGTGCCACCGGCACTCTGATCCGCTGGCTGCGGCTGCTGGCGCTGCTGGCCGCGCTCAGCTGAGGTCAGGTCAGGTTGAAGGGGTGCTCTCCGCCGTAGACTCGGGCTCGGTCTCCGGCTTGGCCGGACGGGGCTTGGGCGTGGCCTTGGGACGGGTCTTGCGCTCAGGTCCCAGGCCGGTCAAGCGGTCGGCCACGTCATAGGCCTCGCGGTCGACCCGCAGCACCCGCTCGAACAGCTCACGGGCCCGGGGCACGTCGCCCGCCCGCTCGTACAGGTCGGCCAGCAGGTACCACTGCCGGATGTGCCGGTTGGAAGGATTGCGCAGCGCCTTGGACGCGCCGGCGGTGGCCAGCATGGAGATGGCGCCCTGCAGATCGCCGCTCTCGGCCAGCGAGGCCGCGGCCACGATGCGGCCCTCGGCCAACACGTCGGGCTCGGGCGAGCTCTGGCGCAGCTGAGCCCAGAGGTCGGCCACCTTCTTGGGCTTGCGCAACGCCCGCTGGCAGTCCATGAGAACCGGCAGGTGTTCGGCCGAGTCGGTCAGTAACGCGAAGGCCTGCAGATGGCGCAACGCGTCGCGCCACTTGCCCGTCCGGTAGGCGGCCAGGCCGGCCAGCTCCCGCACGGCGGCCACGCTGGGCGTCTCCTCGGCCACCGGCTTGATGGCTCGCAGCGCATCTTGATAGCGCCCGCGGTCATAAGCCCCGTAGGCCGCCTCGGCTCTCTCGACCAACCGTTCCCGGTGGTGCACCGTGGCCACGTCGGCCGCCTTGCGGATTTCCGCTGCGATCTCCACCGGGAGTGCCTTGCGGGCCGACAGCGTCGAGATGGCGGTGCCGGTCGGACGCTGCACCCGGGTCCCGGCCCTGGGCGCCACCGGGCGCGGTTTGCCGGAGGTCGATCGGGCTGAGTCTTCCCACTCGTCGCTCGACCCGTCGGCCCTGACCCAGGGCTGGGGCCGCGAGGGCGGCGCGGTGCGGCGACGCTCCTGGTCGTCGGAGAATCGAGCGGTGCGCTGCTCCCCGTCGGGCTCGCGGGCCGTGACCTCCCGGGCGCCGCGGCGGGCCACGTTGCCCCACTTCTTGGCCTGGCTGGGCAACGGGTCGTCGTCGTAGGGACGGTAGAAGGGATCGCGGGGCGGGCGCGACGGGCTGGCGGAGGGCCGGCGGGGATAGCGGTCCGGCTGGGAGCGGTCCCGGCTGCCCCGACCGTCGGACGTGGGGCGCGAGCCGGTCGAGCGTGCTCCCGTGGGGCGGTCCCCGGTCGACCGACGCCCGGCAGCAGAAGGCGGGCCGTTGCGGCGCTGCGCGCCCGGTCGCTGGCTGTCCCGATCGGATGACTTGTACGGGCGATCGCTGCTCGATGATCGCGGCGGCCGGGCCGAGCTGGGGCGATCCCGTTTGGGGGCCCCGGTGCCGCCGCTCGACCCGTAAGTGCCGCGGCTGGCGGTGCCGCCGGCGCCGGCGCTCCGGCGGGGGGCGCCGGTCGAGCTACGGCGGGGCCGGGCTCCGTTCTTGAGTTCCTCTTCTTCATCGCGCCGGCTGGCGGGTGGCTTCGAACCCGCCCGGGCGGGCCGCGAATACGCATCGGCCCGTGGCGCCGCGCTGCGGCGAGCCGAGCCGGTGCCGCTGCCGCCCGACCGGCCAGCCGACGTCCCGCCGGGCCTGCCTTTGGGGGCACCGGGGCGACCCTTGCCGCCGCCGGCACCGGCACCTGGTCGGGCCGAAGAGGCGCGACGATCAGGCCGGGAGGAATCAGCAAGCATTGAAGGAGTTTAGGCGGCTAATCGACCGGCCGGTCCCCACGCGGCCTCAATGGTCCGGCCGGTACCGCCCCGTCACACTGGAGAAGGTCCAGGTCGCACGACGTGGTCCACCACGACCAGCGCCACGGCGACCACCCCCATGAGGGGAACAGTGACCCCGACCCGGAGCGCCGGGGTGGCGAAACCGAGGCCGAGGATCAACAGGGCGGCCAGGATGGCGGAGCGAAATGGGGGCGAGGTCGACCGACTGCTGCGGGCCTGGAGCGCCCCGGTGACCAGGAGGTAGGCGGCGACCGGGCCGGCCACGGCCAGGCCGGCCGTCAGGGCGGATATCGCGCTGTGACGCCGGGTGGCGTCGGCGGCGACTTCGAGCCCGGCTCCCAGCGCGGCCAGGGACGCAAAGACCAGATAGTGGGCGTAACCCCAGACGAAGGAGAACTGGCGCGTGACCCGGAGGTCGTCATCCGCCGGATGCTCGAAATACCACCACCAGGCGGCGAACACCAGCAGCAGTCCGCCGGCCGCCACCCCGATGAGCGAGGCCGAGAGACTGCCGTTGGACGTGCTGGCCGACTGAATGGCCACCGTGGCGGCAGCGACGCACTCCCCCAGCACAATGAGGGTGAACAGTCCGTAGCGCTCGCTGATGTGCTCGGGATGCCAGGGCGTGCCGCTGCCACCCCGCTCGGACCAGGCGGGTACCGAGATCTCGCCGAGGGCCAGCACGTAAAAGGCGACCGTGGCCCAGGGCGAGGGGAAAAACAGGCGAGCCACCCAGCCCAGCTGGAGGATGCTGATGCCGAAGGCGTATCTCCGAGCCATCGTGCGCCCGGCGGCGTGCCCGGCCGCGGCCCGCAGCCACTGGGTCACCATCGCCACCCGCATCACCACGTAGCCAACGGTCATGACATCGAAGTTGCCGTGCGCGAACGCGCTGGGGATCCCGGCCGCCAGGATGAGCACGCCGACGATCTGCACGAAGGTCAGCAGCCGGTAGGCCACGTCGTCGCGGTCGTACGCCGAGGCGAACCACGTGAAGTTGACCCAGGCCCACCAGATGGCGAAGAAGACCGTGCCGTACCCGACCAAGCCGCTTCGGATGTCACCCAGCGCCAGGTGGCTGCTGAGCTGACTGGCCGCCTGCGACACCGCCACCACGAAGCACAGATCGAAGAGGAGCTCGAGCGGGGTCGAGACTCGGTGCTCCTCGTCGGTGCGGCGGGGCACCAACGGCGGGAGCCAGCGCCGGAGACCGGTGCCGGTGCCGGTGCCGGCGGTAGCACCAGTGCCAGTGCCAGCGCCAGCCCCTTCGGGCGCTGTCACGGCTCCCTGAGCCCCGGCAGTCCCGGCAGTCCCGGCGGTGGCATGGCCGGCAGTATGACAGGCGTGCGATGCGCCGGTCGTCGAACAAGCCTGGCCGCTGGGCCGGCTCGATATCCGTCCGAGAACGACAAAATCCCCCCTCCGAGCGAACTCAAAGGGGGGATTTCATCATTAGAAATCCCGGCGGCGACCTACTCTCCCAGGGGGCCTCCCCCCAAGTACCATCGGCGCGGGCGGGCTTAACTGCCGTGTTCGGAATGGGAACGGGTGTTTCCCCGCCGCCATGGCCACCGG